>NZ_JBFUIM010000008.1:0-338326 GCF_056401875.1 Roseateles sp. P4_D2
GCGCTGCAGCGCGCCCGCGTGCATGGCGACCCGCGCGAGCTCGGCGCGGCACAGGCCGCGCTGGCGCCGTGGTGGCGCCAGGCCGATGCACCCGCCGATGCCGTGCTGCTGCGCGCCCGCGTTCTGCAGGCGCGGCACGAGTTCGAGCCTGCCCTGGCCGAGCTGCACCGCCTGTTGGCGCGCGAAGATCTCGCGCCGGAGCATCGCGCCCAGGCCCTGCTCGACGCGGCCGCGTTGCATCAGCTGCGCGCCGAACTAACCGAGGCTCGCGCCTTGTGCGAACAGCTTCAACCCCTGGCCGCACTGCCGGCAACTGCCTGTCTGGCCGAGCTGGCCAGCCTGTCGGGACAGGGCCAAGCGGCGGCACAAACGCTGGCCCAGCTCAGCCCGGGCCGGTCCATCGCGCCCTGGCTTGCACTGATGCGTGCCGAGCTGGCGGAACGCCTCGGCAACGAAGCCACCGCGCCTGCCCTTTACCGTGCCGCGCTGGCCGGCGAGGACGAGGTCTACACGCGCGCCGCGCTGGCCGACTGGCTGCTGGCCCGCCAGCGCGCGGCCGAGGCCCTCGTGCTGGTCGAACGCAGCCCCGATGCCGAGGCCGATGCATTGCTGTTGCGCCAGGTCATCGCCTTGCGCCAGCTCGGCCGCGATGCGTCGGCGCGGACCGCCCTGATGCGCGAGCGCCTTGCCGCCGCCGACCGCCGCGAATCGGGCAAGCATGCGCGCGAGCAGGCCCGCTTTGCCCTCGATGTCGAGCAGCAGCCACGCGAGGCCCTGCGCCTGGCTCAGCTGAACTGGGCCATGCAACGCGAGCCTGTTGATGCGGTGCTGCTGCTGCGCGCTGCCCTCGCCGCTGGGCGCGATGGCGATGCGACGCGTGAGGAACTGGCGCGCGTGCTGCGCGGCAAGGGCTGGCAGGATGCACGCCTTGCCGCTCTTGATCGGCGTTTTGACCGGAGCTTCGCGCCGTGATCCGTTGTTTGTTGTGGCTGGCGCTGCTGCTGTGCGGTGTGGCCCAGGCCCACCAGGCCAGCGAGGCCTATCTCGTCTACCGCGTCGAAGGTGCGGCGGTCGAACAGCGCCTGGACATCGCCTTGCGCGACCTGGACCGCGACCTGGCGCTGGACGCCGATGGCGACGGCAACTTGAGCTGGGGCGAGGTGCGCCAGCGCTGGCCCGACATCGAAGCGCTGGCCATGGCCGGCCTGCGCTTCACCGCCGATGGCGCGGCCTGCACGCCGCAGGACCGTCCCAAGCCCCAGCTTGACCAGCACAGCGACGGCATGCACGCCGTGCTCATCAGCCACTGGCTCTGCCGCGCCGCCGTGCATGAGCTCGACATCGACTACAGCCTCTTTGCCAGCACCGACACCGCCCACCGTGGCCTGGCCCGCCTCGTCGGCGCGGCGGGCGAGCCGCTGGTGCTGACGCCCGGCGCCGGCCCACAACGTCTGGCACTGGACAGCCGCGGCTTCGGTGGCTTCGTCGTCGAGGGCATGGTCCATATCGCCAGCGGGCTGGACCATGTGCTTTTCCTCGTCACGCTGCTGCTGGTCGCCGTCTGGCGGCGCGAGGGCAAGGGCTGGGCGCCCCGTGCCAGCGGCCGCGCCGCGCTGGCCGAGACGCTCAAGCTTGTCACCGCCTTCACTCTGGCCCACTCCATCACCCTGGCGCTGGCGGCCAGCGGCGCCATCGACCCGCCGACCACCGTCGTCGAATCGCTGATCGCGCTGACCGTGCTGCTCGCCGCGCTCGACAACCTGCGGCCCTTTGTGCCTGGGCCGCGCTGGAGCATGGTCGGCCTCTTCGGCCTCGTGCACGGCGTCGGCTTTGCCGGGCCGCTGAAGGACCTGGGCCTGCGCGGCAGCGAACTGGTGCTGCCGCTGCTGGGCTTCAACCTCGGCGTCGAGCTGGGACAGCTTGCCGTCGTCGCGCTGCTGCTGCCACTGGCCCTGATGCTGCGCTCGGCGACCATCTACCGGCGCTGGATCGTGCCCGGTGGATCCAGCGCTGTCGCCGCGCTGGCCCTGCTCTGGTGTGTCGAGCGCAGCTTCGGGCTCAGCCTGCTGCCTTGAGCGGCCGCAGGCGGCTGCGCAGCAACGCCAGGTCGAAGCGGTAGAACACCGCCTGTATGCCGCGGCCCGATGCGCAAGTCGACAGCGCATCGTCGCCTTCGTGCATCCCGTCAGCCGTATCCCGCGCACCCAGGCAAGCCAGCCCGGGCGGCAGCTGGGCCAACAGCATCTGGGCCATGATGAGGCTGTCGGCATCGCCGACGAGGGCTTGGAGCGGGATGTCGACACTGCCGGCGGCGTCGTCCAGGTGCGTGGTCAGTGCCTGCTCCAGCCGCGCGCTGACGCCCAGCATGGCAGGCTCGGTGGCAAAGGCCATCGCGTCGGTGTCCAGCAGTGCGCTGATCAGGACGGCCATACAGCCTCCTGGCGCAGGTCGCTGCGCAGCGGTGTGATGCGGTAGCTGTAGCCCGGGCGCATCAGCAACTGCGGGAAGGCGCAGCGGCTGAAGCCATCGCCCACGACGTCGCCGGAGCGGTCGTGCAGCATCTCCCAGTAGAAGCCGAAGACCTGTGGCGGCTGGCGCCGCAGACGCGGCAGGCCGCAAGCCGGGCGGCTCGCATGAGGAATCCAAAGATTTGGCACGGCATGCTCCCCGGGGCACACACAAGCGGCCCCTACATGCACAGACGCGCAAATCCGCGCGACCCGGTCACGCCGGCATGCACAAGCTAGGGGGAGGAGGTCAGCCTGCGGCGATGCCGGCGGTCACGTGACCCGCGGGCACGTGGGCGGCCGCACTCGTGACATGGCCGACCTGATCGTCGAAGAAGAAGTCGGGCTCGAACTCGCGCAGGAATTCCCCCTTGGCCAGGCCGCCGAGAAACATGGCCTCGTCGACCTCGATCTGCCAATCCATCAGCGTGCGGATGGCGCGCTCGTGAGCCGGTGCGCTGCGCGCAGTGACGAGGGCCGTGCGTACCTTCATGCCGTTGGCGTGTGAATGCTGCAGCCGGTGCAGCGCCTCCAGCATCGGCTTGAAGGGCCCGGCCTGTAGCGGCAGGTGGGCGCGCTGCAGTTCATGCTCGCGAAAGGCCGCCAGGCCGTCGCGCTGGAACACCTGCTCCGCTTCGTCGGAGAACAGCACCGCGTCGCCGTCGAAGGCAATGCGCAATTCCTTGGGATGCGCTGCCGAGGCCCGCGCCGCCAGCGGCATCACGCGCGCTGCGGCCACGCCGGCGCCGAGGGCTTGGCGCACATCGGCCTCGTTGGTGGACAAAAAGAGCTGGGCCGACAGCGGCTTCAGGTAGCGCCAGGGCGAGGCGCCACGCGTGAACACGCCGCGCTCGATGGGCAGGCCGTAGTGCTTGGCCGAGCGGAACACGCGCATGCCCGAGATCGGGTCGTTGCGCGACAGCACGACGACCTCCACCTGGGGCGTACCGCCGGCGTTGAAGGCCAGCAGTTTCTCCACCAGCGAGAAGGCCACGCCGGGCGGCGCCGGTTCGTCCAGGCGCTGCTGCTGCAGGGCCATGTAGGCATGGTCGTCGCCGGCCTCGAAGACCTCGTTCTCGGCCTCGAAGTCGAAGAGGGCGCGTGACGAGATAGCGACGACGAGTTGACCGGAGAGCGTGGCTGGCATGGCGGTCGATGATAGGGCTCGACGCCCGGGCCACGCCTTCCTAGACTCGCCGCGTTTTCAACTCGAAAGACTTGCCCATGCGCGCTGCTGCCCTTGCCATGCTGCCCATCCTCGCCGCCTGCGCCAGCAAGCCGGTGCCGCCTCAAGTGCCTGCCGCGTTGCAGCCCCCTGCCGGGCAGGTGCTGCAGCTCGAGGCGTTGGCCCAGGGCTGGCAGATCTACGAATGCCAGGCCAAGGCCGATGGCAGCGGCACCGCCTGGGTCTTCAAGGCGCCCGAGGCCACGCTGGCCGACCGCGCGGGGCGGCCGCTGGGCAAGCATTACGCCGGTCCGACCTGGGAGGGGCTGGATGGCAGCACGGTCGTCGGCGAGGTCAAGGCCCGCGACCCGGGCCCGGACGCGAAGGCCATCCCCTGGCTGCTGCTCGCGGCCAAGAGCAATGGCGGCAGCGGCGTCTTCAGCACGACGAAGAGCGTCCAGCGCGTCACGACGGTCGGTGGCGTCGCGCCCGCCGAGGCCTGCACGGCGCCAGGCCAGGTCGTGCGCGTCACCTACACGGCGACCTACTACTTCTACCGCTAGATCACGGCCAGCGCGGTGGCGAGGTCGCGCCGCAGGTCGTCCGTGGCCTCGATGCCTACGGACAGGCGCACCAGCGAGTCCGTGATGCCCAGCCGCGCCCGCGTCTCGGGCGGAATGGAGGCGTGGGTCATCAAGGCGGGCAGCGAGATCAGGCTCTCTACGCCACCCAGGCTCTCGGCCAGCGTGAACAGCTCTACGCGCTGCAGAAAGCGGCGCGCACCGGCCAGGTCGGCCTTCAGCGCGACGCTGATCATGCCGCCGCCGCCGCGCATCTGGCGCTTGGCCAGGGCGTGCTGCGGGTGGCTTTCCAGGCCGGGGTAGAGCACACGCTCGACCTGGGGCTGCGCGGCCAGCCAGGTCGCCAATTCGGCGGCGCTGGCGTTGTGCCTCTCCATGCGCAATGCCAGCGTCTTGAGGCCACGCAGCGCGAGGAAGCTGTCGAAGGGCCCGGCCACCGAGCCGACGGCGTTGTGCAGAAACTCGAGCTTCTCGCGCAGCTCGGCCTGGCGCGGCTCTCCACCCACGACCGCAATGCCGCCGATGACGTCGCTGTGGCCGTTGAGGTATTTGGTCGCCGAGTGCACGACGAGGTCGAAGCCCAGTTCCAGCGGGCGCTGGGCCCAGGGGCTGGCGAAAGTGTTGTCCGCCACGGCCAGCGCGCCGTGCTCGCGGGCGACGCGGGCTATGGCTGCCAGGTCGCTCAGGCGCAGCAGCGGGTTGCTGGGCGTCTCGATCCAGATCAGCTGGGTGTCAGGCTGCAACGCAGCGCGCACGGCCTCGGTGTCGCGGCTGTCCACATAGGTCACGCGCAGGCCGGCGCTGTGCTTGCGCACCCGCTCGAACAGGCGATAGCTGCCGCCGTAGAGGTCGTCACCGGCGACGATATGGGCGCCAGCGGGCAGGGTGTCGAGCACCGTGGCCATGGCCGCCAGCCCGGATGCGAAGGCATAGGCCTGGGCGCCGCCTTCGAGGTCGGCGACGGCGCGCTCCCAGGCCTGGCGGGTCGGGTTGTGGGTGCGGCCGTACTCATAGCCGGTGTGCTCGCCGGGGCCATGTTGGCGGTAGGTGGAGCTGACCGAGATGGGCGGCATGACGGCGCCGGTGACGGCGTCGGGTGACTGACCGGCGTGGATGACGCGGGTGTTGAAGTCCAGTTGTTGGTCGCTCATCGCGCGACCTCCTTGCGCAGATGGTTGATGAGATCGAAGCGGGTGACCAGGCCGTGGAAGCCGGCGTCGTCGGCGATGACGGCGACGAGGCCGCGGCGCAGTTGCTCGTTCAGCTCGGTGAGCGACGCACTGGGCGCCAGCGTGATGACGTCGGTGTTCATCGCGCTCTGCACCAGGGCGCCAAACGCGGCCGCGTCGGCATGCAGGCGCGCCAGCAGGTCGGACTCGTCCAGCAGCCCGACGAGGCGGTCGCCATCGAGCACCGGCAGCTGCGACACATCGGCCTGGCGCATGCGCGAGAAGGCGGTCTGCAGCGTGTCGTCCGGCCCGACCGACACGACGCCGCCGCTGGTCACCGGCCGCGAGATCAGGTCACGCAGGTCGCCCAGACGCGGGCGCGTCAGCAGGCCCTGGTCGAACATCCAATGGTCGTTGTAGACCTTGGACAGGTAGCGCGTGCCGGTGTCGCAGACGAAGGTGACGACGCGCTTCGGCGTGGTCTGTTCGCGGCAGTAGCGCAGCGCAGCGGCCAGCAGCGTGCCGGTGGACGAGCCGGCCAGGATGCCTTCGGCGCGGTAGAGCTCGCGTGCGGTGGCGAAGCTGTCGGTGTCGCTGATGCTGTAGGCGGTGCGCACGGGCCCCAGGTCGGCAATGGGCGGGATGAAGTCCTCGCCGATGCCCTCCACCGCCCACGAGCCGGCGTCACCGAATTTGCCGGTGTCGATGTAGTCCTTCAGGATGGAGCCGACCGGATCGGCCAGCACCATCTCGATGCCGGGGCGCACGCGCTGGAAGAAACGACCGAGGCCGGTGATGGTGCCGCCCGAGCCGACGCCACAGACGATGGCGTCGACGTCATGGCCCATCTGCTGCCAGATCTCGGGCGCCGTCGTCGTCTCGTGGGCCAGCGGGTTGGCGGGGTTGTTGAACTGGTCGGCATACCAGGCGCCGGGGATTTCGCGCACTAGGCGGGCGGCCACGTCCTGGTAGTAGGCCGGGTGGCCCTTGCCGACGTCGGAGCGTGTCAGATGCACGCGGGCACCGAGAGCCTTGAGTTGCAGCACTTTCTCGGCGGACATCTTGTCGGGCACCACCAGCGCCACCTGGTAGCCCTTGGCACGCGCCACCAGGGCCAGGCCCAGGCCGGTATTGCCGGCGGTGGCTTCCACCACCGTGCCACCGGGTTTGAGCAAGCCCTCGCGCTCGGCCGTCTCGATCATGGCCAGGCCGATGCGGTCCTTGATGGAGCCGCCGGGGTTCTGGGATTCGAGCTTGAGGAAGAGCTGGCAGGGGCCGGTGTCCAGGCGCAGCACGGGCAACAGCGGCGTGTTGCCGATGAGGTCCAGCACGGCGGGCCGGGCCTCGAGCGGGAGTCGAGCGTTCATGACGAGTCGGGCCGCGGGTCGGGCGCGGCCAATTTGGGCTAGACCTCGCAGGATACGAAGGGAGGCTTCGCGCGCAATCCCGTTTTTCGCATGAGCTTGTGCGGTTTTCGACCGCGCCCCGCCGCACAAGCAAATGCGAAAAGCATCGTTCACGGCGGCTTATGTAATTCCTAGCATGCGACCACTTGTTCTCCAGGAATCCAGATGACTCTCTCCCGCCGCGTAATCACCCAGGCCTTGGTCGCTGCCGGCCTCTTTGCAGTGCAGGTCGCCCACGCCGACCAGCTCGACGACATCAAGAAGAAGGGCGAGCTCGTGGTCGGCGTGCTCGGCACCGACGAGCCCAACAGCTTCATCGACCCCAAGACGCGCGAAATCATTGGCTACGAGGTCGATCTGGCCCGCGCCATCGCCACCCGGCTGGGCGTGAAGCTGCAGATCAAGCAGCTCGCCGTCGCTGCGCGCATCCCCGAGCTACAGCAAGGCCATGTCGACCTGCTGGCTGCCTCCCTCACGCACAACAAGGAGCGCGAGGCCGTCATCGACTTCTCGCTGACCACCTTCGTCACCGGCCAGAAGGTGCTCGTCAAAGCCGATAGCGGCATCCAGAACGTAGCCGCGCTCGCCGGCAAGAAGGTCGTCACCATCAAAGGCGGCACGCAGGAGCCCAATATTCGCAAGGCCGTACCTCAGGTCGACGTCGTCACTTTCGACACCGGCCCGCAGGCCTTCCAGGCGCTGCAGCAGGGCAAGGGTGTGGCCTTTGTCAACGATGAGGTCTCGCTGCTGGATCAGCACGCCAAGCTCGGCGCGGCGTCGGCGCAGTACCGCATCCTGGAACAGAACATCAGCGTCGAGCCCCTGGCCATCGGCATTCGCAAGGGCGAGAAGCGCCTGAAGGCCGAGGTCGATGCCGCGCTGACCGGCCTGGAGAAGGGTGGCGAGGCCGACAAGCTGTTCGTCAAGTGGTATGGCCCGGACACACGTCTGAAGTTCCCCAAGCGCACCTTCAAGATCGACAGCGACAAGGTCGAAAGCTGATTCGTCGGTCTGTCTGATTGCAGCCGCCGCCTCACGAGGGCCGGCGGCTGCCTCGTTTCTGGTGAGCCCCCCAATGCCCGTCCTTTCCTTTGCCCCGCTGCTGCAGGGCGACTACCTCACCTGGCTGCTGCAAGGCCTGCGCCTGTCGCTGCTGCTGACCGGCCTGACGCTGCTGACCGCGCTGCCTTTGGCTGTCTTCATCGCGTTGCTGCGCCTGTCACCGTGGCGCGCGTTGCGCGTCATCGGAGAAGGCTATGTCGAGGCCGTGCGCTGCGTGCCGCTGCTGGTACACATGCTGTTCTGGTACTTTGGCGTGCCGGAGCTGCTGCCCGCCGGCATCAAGGAAAAGGTCTACGCCGGCAATATCGAGGTCTTCAGCGCCTGGGCCGCGCTGACGCTGTACACGGCCGCCTACATGAGCGAGGACATCCGCTCCGGCGTGCGGGCCGTGCCGGGCGCGCAGCTGGACGCGGCGATGGCCCTGGGCTTCAGCTTCCTGGCCGGCATGCGCCTGGTGGTGCTGCCGCAGGCCCTGCGCATCACGCTGCCACCGCTGCTGTCACAGACGCTCAACCTCTGGAAGAACACCAGCATCGCCACCGTCATCGGCGCGGCCGAGCTGATGACGCAGGCCCAGCGCGTCGAGTCGG
Organism: Roseateles sp. P4_D2; assembly: GCF_056401875.1. Taxonomy (NCBI): domain Bacteria; kingdom Pseudomonadati; phylum Pseudomonadota; class Betaproteobacteria; order Burkholderiales; family Sphaerotilaceae; genus Roseateles; species Roseateles sp. P4_D2. The sequence continues at coordinate 8,481 of NZ_JBFUIM010000008.1, forward strand.
CGAGCTTTCGCGGCTTCGAGACCTTTGCCCTCGTCACGGTGGCCTATCTGTCGGTGTCACTGGTGCTGACCGGCCTGGCGCAATGGGCGCTGCACCGCGTATCGCCGCAGGGGGCACGGCGATGAGTGAACTCGTCGACACCTACTGGCTCTACTTCCTCGTCGGCCAGTACCCGCACGGGCCGCTGGGCGGCCTGGCGCTGACCGTGATCCTCGCCACACTGGGCCTGGTGCTCGCGCTGCCGCTGGGCATCCTGCTGGGCCTGGCCCGCTTCAGCCCGAATCGCTGGCTGCGCCTGCCGGTGACCGGCTGGGTCTGGGTGGTGCGTGGCACGCCGCTGCTGATGGTGGTGTTCTGGGCCTATTTCTTCCTGCCCACGGTGACCGGCCACAAGACCGACCAGTTCAGCACCATGCTGGTCGCGCTGATCGTCTTCGACGCCGCCTATCTTGCAGAAATCGTCCACGCCGGCCTGCAGGCCCTGCCGAGGGGCCAGCTGCAGGCGTCAATGTCGCTGGGCATGACGCGCGGCCAGGCGCTGCATTCGGTGCTGCTGCCCCAGGCCTTGCGCCACATGCTGCCCTCGCTGATCAACCAGTTCGTCGCAACCATCAAGGAGACGTCGCTGGGCACCATCATCGGCCTCTCCGAGCTGTCCTTCATCGCCAACCAGATCAACGCCCAGGTGCTGGTCAAGCCGGTGGAGATCTATCTGACGCTGGCGGGGTGCTACTTCGTCATGTGCTTCGGGTTGACGCGCATCGCCAAGCTCGCCGAACGACGCCTCGCGGCCGTGTAGTGCCTTACCCAGCGACCGTCGTGGAACCGGCTTTGCCGGGCCACTGACGGTTGCCAAGGCCAGAGGCCTTGTCCTTCGCCAGGCACAAACAGTCCTCAGGACTGTTTGTGTCCGGGCTCAGCCTCCTTGAGGGGGCCGCAGCTTCGCTGCGGTAGGGGGTGGTCTATTTCACCCAGGTGTTCAACTGAATGATCGGCAGCAACACCGCCAGCACGATCAGCAGCACCACCGCGCCCATCGCCACGATGAGCAGCGGCTCCAGCAGCGTGGCTGCTGCCATCGAGCGGCGCTGCACCTCGACGCCCAACTGGCGCGCCGCGCGGCTCAGCATCTCGGGCAGTTGGCCCGTCTGCTCGCCCAGGCGGGCGAACATCGCCAGGATGCCGGGAAAGCGCTTCTTGCCGGCCAGGGCCGAGCCGAGCGGCGCGCCTTCGCGAACCTGCACGAGGGCGTCCAGCGCATCGGCCTGCATGGCGCGGTTGGACAGGGTCTCGGCCGCCGCCTGCAGCGCCTTCAGGATGGGCACGCCGGCACCGGCCAGCATGGCCAGCGTGCCGGCAAAGCGAGCGGCGTTGTAGCCGCGCGCCAGTCGCCCGACCAGGGGCAGGCCGAGGATGCCCGCGTCGAAGCGCAGCCGGAAGGCCGGCGCCTTCAACGCGAAGCGCAGCGCCACGCCGCCGGCGACGAGGACGGCGAGCATGGCCCAGCCCCAGCTGCGCACGAAGTCGCTGACGGCGAGCATCGCGACCGTCAACGCGGGCAGGGCGCGCTTAGAGCTGGTGAACACGGTCGCGATCTGCGGCACCACGTAGGTGACGAGGAAGATGACGATCAGCACCGAGATGAAGGAGACGATGGCCGGGTAGGCCATGGCGCCGATGAGCTTGGCCTTCAGGTCCTGGCGCTCCTCGAGGTCGTCGGCGAGCTTCTCCAGCACCTGGCCCAGCGCGCCGCTCTGTTCGCCGGCAGCCACGACGCCGCGATAGACCTCGTCGAACTCGCGCGGCGCCAGGCCCAGCGCCCGCGCGAAAGTCGAGCCGGCATTGACCTCGGCCTTCAATTGCGAGATCAGCTCGCGCTGCTTGGTGTCCTCGCTCTCGTCGGCCAGGGCCGTCAGCGCACGCTCGATGGGCAGGCTGGAGCCGACCAGGCCGGCGAGCTGGCGCGTCCAGACGGCCAGCGCCGTCGTGCTGAAGACGCGGCGGGTGAAGCGGCTGCCTTCCTGGGTGCCGTGCTGTTGCACCATCTCGATCGACAGTGGCGTCAGGCCTTGCGCACGCACCATGGCACGCGCCGCACGCGGGTTGTCGGCCTCGATCAGGCCGCTGCTCTGGCGGCCGGCGTCGGTGAGGGCTTCGTATTTGTAGGCCGGCACGTTGGGTCAGCCTATTCGCGCGTCACGCGCAGCACTTCTTCGAGCGACGTCACACCGGCGTCGATCAACCTTTCACCGTCCTCGCGCATGGAGCGCAGGCCGTTGGCCTCGGCGGCGGCCTGCAGCTGGCTCTCCGGCGCTCGGTTGTGGATGAGGCTGCGCACGGCTTCGTCGGCCACCATCAGCTCATACACGCCTGTGCGGCCCTTGTAGCCCGTGTGACCGCAGGCATCGCAGCCGACGGGGTGCCAGCGGTCATGGTCGTCCTGGCGCTTGCAGACGGGGCACAGCCGCCGCACCAGGCGCTGGGCCAGCACGCCGAGCAGCGAGCTGCTCAGCAGGAAGGGCTCGACACCCATGTCGGTCAGGCGCGTGACGGCGCTGGGCGCGTCGTTCGTGTGCAGCGTGGCCAGCACCAAGTGGCCGGTCAGCGAGGCCTGGATGGCAATCTGCGCGGTCTCGTAGTCGCGGATTTCGCCGATCATGATGACGTCCGGGTCCTGGCGCAGGATGGCGCGCAGGGCCTTGGCGAAGGTCAGGTCGATCTTGCTGTTGACCTGGGTCTGGCCGATGCCGGGCAGCTCGTACTCGATCGGGTCCTCGACGGTCAGCACATTGGTCGTGCTGGTGTCGACGGTCTGCAGCGAGGCGTACAGCGAGGTCGTCTTGCCCGAGCCGGTCGGGCCGGTGACCAGGACGATGCCGTGGGGCTGCTGCACCAGCTTCTTGAAGGCGGTCAGCACGTTGCCGTCCATGCCCAGGCCTTCGAGCGTGAACTTGGATTCGCTCTTGTCCAGCAGGCGCAGCACCGCGCGTTCGCCGTGCGCCGAGGGCAGGGTGGACACGCGCACGTCGATGGCGCGGCCGCCGATGCGCAGCGAGATGCGGCCGTCCTGCGGCAGGCGCTTCTCGGCGATGTCGAGCTCGGCCATGATCTTCAGCCGCGAGATCAGCGCGGCGTGCAGGCCACGGTTGGGCTGCACCACTTCGCGCAGCGTGCCGTCGACGCGAAAGCGCACCGACGAGGCGCGCTCATAGGGTTCGATGTGGATGTCGCTCGCGCCGTCCTTGGCCGCCTGGGTCAGCAGGGCGTTCAGCATGCGGATGATGGGCGCGTCGTTGGCCGCTTCGAGCAGGTCTTCCACCGCCGGCAGGTCCTGCATCATGCGCGACAGGTCCACCGCGCTCTCGACCTCGCCGACGACGACGGCCGCGCTGCTCTCGCTGCCAGCGTAGGCCGCGTTGATGCGCTCGGCCAGCGACGTAACGGCTTCGGATTCGAGCCGGTCCACCGCGTACTGGCGCTGCACCTCGGACAGCGTGGCCCAGCCGACCTCGGGCGGCGCCCACAGCGTCAGCGTGCTGCCGTCGTCCTCCAGCAGCACGGTGTTGGCCTTGGCGAAGGCGTAGGGCAGGGGGTGGCGGGTGGCGGCCATGGATCGATCGCTTACTGTGGCGATTGCTGCGGCGATTGCTGCTGCTGTGGCGGTGGCTGCAGCGACGGTTGCGGCAGCGCCTTGTTCGGCGGCGAAGTCTTGGGCTCGGGCAGCACCGGCGCGCCGGTGTCCGGCAGCACGAGGCTCTTCTGCGGCTGGCTGAGCTGCTGCACGCCGCGGATGCTTTCGTAGCGGTCCAGCGTCAGCTGGTTGGCGCTGTCGGCGTTGCGCATGACGACGGGGCGCAGGAAGACCATCAGGTTGGTCTTCACGCGCTTGCGGCTCTTGCTGCTGAAGAGGTTGCCGATCAGTGGGATCTTGGACAGGCCCGGCACGCCGTCGTCGCCGTCGGTGTACTCGTCCTTCAGCAGACCGCCGAGCACGATGATGTCGCCGTCGTCGACGACGACGCTGGTCTCGATGGCGCTCTTGTCCAGTGTCGGGCCGGTGGTGCTGTTGGAGCCGGGCACCACGGAAGAATTCTCCTGGTAGACCACCATGCGCACCGTGCCGCCTTCGCCGATCTGGCTCTTGATCTTCAGCGTCAGGCCCACGTCCTTGCGGTCCACGGTCGTGAACGGGTTGACGGTGCCACCGGTCGTCGTGCCGCTGGCGTAGGAGCCCGTCACGAAGGGCACGTTCTGGCCGATGACGATGCGCGCTTCCTCGTTGTCCAGCGCCACGAGGTTGGGCGTGGACAGCACGTTGGCGCCGCTCTGGCTTTCGAAGAAATTGGCCACGGCGCCGAGGGTGTAGAAGTCGCCGACCTTTTTCAGAACGCCGATGTTCAGGCCGGTGGGCGCCGAGCCTGAACTCAGCGCCGGACCCACGGTGGAGCGGCCACCGGCGACGGCCACCGTGCCGTTGATGATGTTGGCCAGGCCCGAGCCGAAATTGGTGCCGGCGCCGGTGATGGTGCTGTCGCCCTTGTTGCCGAACAGGTTCTGCCACTGCACGCCGAACTGGGCGGCCTTGGTGTTGTCGATCTTGACGATCAGCGACTCGACGTAGATCTGGGCGCGGCGCGAATCGAGCTGCTCGATGACGGCGCGCACCTGCCGGTACAGCGGCTCGGCAGCCGTGATGATCAGCGAGTTGGTCGACGGGTCGGCCTGCACGAAGCCGCCGGTGGACGGGCCGGCTGACTGCGTCAGCGGCGTCGTCGCGGCGGTCGAGCTCATGCCGCCGGTGTTGCTGTTGGCGGCGTTGCCGCCGGTCAGCGAGGGCGAGGCGCCAGTCAGCGAGCCGCTGCCGCTGAGGCTGGATGTGCCCGAGGAACTGCCGCCACTGCTGCTGCCCGACGAGGCGGCGCCGAAGGCCGCACGCAGCACGGTGGCCAGCTTGGTGGCGTCGGCGTTCTTCAGGTAGACGACGCGGATATTGTTGCCGCCGCCATCGCCGCTGGGCTGGTCGAGCTTGTCGACCATCGAACGCACCGCGGCCAGGCGGGCCGGGTTGCTGGCGCGCAGGATGAGGCCGTTGGAGCGCGGGTCGACCAGCACGTTGACGGCGCTGCTGCTCTGGCCGGGCACGGCCCCGCCGACGGCCGCACCGCCATCGGCCAGGCGCTGCACCAGCGGTGCCAGGTCGGCGGCGACGGCGTTCTTCAGCGGCACGATCTCGATGTCGCTGGTGCCCGGCGTGTCCATCGCCGCGATGATCTTGGCGATGCGCTGCAGGTTGTCGGCGTAGTCGGTGATGATCAGGCTGTTATTGCCCGGGTTGGCATTGATGGTGTTGTTGGGGCTGATCAGCGGGCGCAGCACGGCGACGAGGTTGTTCGCGTTCTCGTGCTGGATGCGGAAGATCTGCGTCAGGATCTGGTCGCCACGCACTGCGCTGGTCTCGACGGCCACCGAGCCGGCCTGCAGCTTGGCGTCGGGCTCGGGCAGTACCTTCAAGAGGCCGGCCGTCTCGACGACGGTGAAGCCCAGGCCGCGCAGCGCTGCGAGGTAGTTGAGGTAAGCCTCGCGCACCGACACCGGCTGCTCGCTGTAGACCGTGATCGTGCCCTTGACGCGCGGGTCGATGATGATCTGGCGGTCCAGCATGACGCCGATGGCGCGGGTGACGGCCTCGATGTCGGCGTTGACGAAGTTCAGTGTGACCGGCGAGCTGGCGCGTACGGCGGGGCCTTTGCCCGAGCCTGGCCGGCCGCGCTGCACTGTGGCGCTGTCGGGCTGGGCGAACGCGCTGCCTGCGGACGTCAGCAGCACGGAGAGCGCGGTAGCCGAAGCGACGGCGGTGCGTTGGAAATTCATGATCATCCGATCGTCAGGACGGAGCGGGCCCCTTGGCGGCGCCCGATGATGTTCAGCAGATTGTTCAGTGCTTCCTCGCGGCCCGGCGCGGCGCCGGCCTCACCAGTGAAGCGGCTCTTGCCACCGCTGTTCAGTGTGCCGACGCCCGAAAGCTGCAGCGCGCCCTCCAGCGTGGACAGTCGCAGCGTGCTGACGCCGGGATTGGCGGTGTCGGCCGTCACGGTGAAACGGTAGCTGCCCAGTGGCGCAACCGTGGACACGCGCGAGGACAGGTTGAGCAGGTCCAGCTGCAGCTCGCCGAACTGGCGCCAGCGGCCCTGCACCGATTCGAGCCTCAGCTCGCGGGCCGACAGGCGCAGCGAGCCACCCAACTGCAGCGTGTTCCACGGCGTGCCCAGGCCCGCCAGCAGGCCGGCGGGCAGGCGGGCCAGCCAGTCGGTCTGGTTGTCGACGCTGATCTCCATGCGGCCCAGGCCCGGCTTGACGCCCAGCAGCAGGTCGCCGTTGATGCAGCAGTCCTGGCGCGCCGCGAGCTGCAGGCCCAGGCCTTTGACGGCCATGCGCCAGTACAGCCGGCCGGGCAGGGCCGAGGCATCACGGCTGCCGGTGCCACCGGTCAGCACCAGCACGCCTGAGCCATTCCAGACGCTGCCGCGCGTGTCAACGATGAGCAGGTGGTCGTTGCTGGCCGAGGCCAGCGCGCGTGCCAGCCAGCTCGCCGGCGCAAAGACGATGAGCGCGGCGAGGATGCCGATCAGGGCGCCGCCCACGGCCCAGCGCCGGGGCGTGCGGTGGCGCACCGCACGGCCGCCATAGCTGCCGCTGCCCAGCACCGAGTCCGACATTTGCTGCGTCGTGTGGCCGCTGCGCTTCTTGAACAAGGCCATCAGGCGCCTCCCAGGCTCAGCACCAGCGTGCCGGCATAGCCCTTGGGGCCGCGCGTCAACTGAGCTTCGACGGGCCGGGCCCGCGCTGCCGAGCGCACCTCGCCCAGCCAGCCCTGCAGCAGCTCGGGTGCGACGCCGGTGAGCGTGACGACGGCGCGGTCGCCCGTCAGGTTCAGGCGGGCTGCGGCGCCCAGGTGTTCGACGGAGGCCTTCAATGCGGCCTGGGCCTGGTCGGGCGGCACCGGCGGCGCCGCGCGCAGTGCCTGGGCCTCCTGCGCCTGGGCCTGCATCTGCTGCAGTTGCAGCTCCAGCCGGTCCAGTTCGGCGGGCGCTGTCTTCAGCGTTCGCAGGGCCGGCGCGAGCAGCACGCTCCAGGCCAGCAGCAGGCCGAGCAGCAGGCCGATGGCACCCACGGCTAAGCGTTCGCGTTCGCCCAGGGCTTGCCAGTGCGCGAGCGCCTGGGCCTTGGCCTGGCCGAGTTGGGCGGAGAGGCCGTCGCCGGCGCTGGAATTGAAGCGGGCCATCAGGGGCGTCCTTGCGCGTTGGTGCGGCTGATGGTCAGCTTGCCCTCGCTGGCGTCCAGCTGCCAGCCTTCGCTGCGCAGCTGGTTGCGGAAATTGTCGATCTGGGGCTGGGCCCAGCCCTGTGCCGACACGGTGAGGCGGCCGGGCTCGAAGGCCAGCGCATCAGTTGGCGGGCGGTCGGCCGGCCAGGCCATGGCAGCGGCCGCGAGCAGGGCTTCGAGGTCCTGCTCGCCGACGCTGCCGGCGCTGGCGCGCAGCAGGTCGAGCTGCTTTTGCATCTGCACCGGCGCGTCGAGGATGGCACGCACCTGCGGGAAGGCGCCGGTCAGCGTTGTCGTGACCGCCTCGCGTCGCGCCGCCACCTCGCGATGCTGGTGCCAGGCCCACAGGTTGAGGCCCAGCAGCTGAACGATGGCCAGGCCGGCGAGGCCGTAGCGCACCGGCTGCCAGGGCTTGCGCATCAGCCCGCGGCTGAGAAGGCGCAGGGCGCGCACGCCACGGGCGCGGGGCGCGAGGTCGAACTGGCGGAAATCCCAGGCGTTGTCGACGACGGCCAGCCCCCGCTGCGTCGGCGTCTGCACGGTGACCGTCGTGCCCAGCCAGCGCTCGGCCACTGTCGCCACAGCTGGCGTGGCCGTCCACTGCGCGGCATGCACGAGGCCAGGCGGGAAGAGCTGGCGCGCCAGGCCGCCTTCCAGCGGCAGGGTGGCGACGCCGTCGACATGGCTCCAGCGCAGGGCGACGCCGGCGCCATTGGCTTCAAAGAAATGGCCGCGCGGCAATTCGTCGGGCCAGGACAGCGGTGCGACGCGATCGATGAAGATATGGGCCGCTTCGAGCTGGGCCAGATGCTCGGCCAGCCAGGGGCGCGACGTGACGGCGATCCAGGCCGTGTCGCCGCCCAGGGCGTCGGGCTCGACCGCAAAGTGCAGGGTGTCGGGCTCGTCGAGCAGGGCCTCCTCAAGCTTGCCGGCGAGGGCAGCGCGCATCTGGCGGCCGGCGCGCGGCAGTTCGACACGGCGCCAGGCCACATCGGACTCGTTGACGACGGCGATGACGCTGTCCGCCGCCGGCAAGCCACCCGGCGCGGCACGGCCCTCGGCGGTGATCTGGCGGCCATCCGGCGTCAGTGCGTAGTCGTACTCGCGCACCGCGTTGGCGCGCGGCAGCTCGGCCGCGGCGGACGCGGCTTTGCCCAGGGCGCGCAGGCGCGTCCGTGGGGGCAGGAACAGCAGCAGGGTGCTCATTGGGAGATCAGGGGCGGCGCATTCTAGGAGGGGCGGCTGCCTTCCCGGCCCGGGCGCCAAGCCGCCGGTGAAAGTCTGTAGCCGGGTTCGAGTTCAAGGAATCACTGATCCAGCAGCTGGTTGATGCGCTCGCGGGCGAGGACGTCCATGCTCAGGTTGTTGCGAAAGATCAGCGAGCGCTGTTCGAGCTGACGCTCGTCAAGGCGCAGCCGGCCGGTGACGATGAAGTAGGACGAATCCACCGACGCCCGGTTGCCGCTGAGGTCGACAGCGGCGGGCAGGAAATTCTTGGCGTCGTCGACGTTCTGTAGCGGCTGGGCCTTGCGGCCCTGCACCAGGCGCTCGGCCGAGGCGAGGTCGACGCCCTCGAACAGCGCTGCGATGACTTCGCGCGGCGCGGTGTTCAAGTTGACCGGCGTGGGCTTGGGCAGCAGCACCACATAGGGCTGCAGGCGCTTGAGGGTGTCGGCGTCCAGGCCCAGCCAGGCGAGCTGGTCCAGGCCGGCCGGCTGCAGGGGGCCGGACTCGCTGATGGCCGCATCGCTCGCAGGCGCACCGGGCCCGCTGGCGGCGCTGGCCGGCGCCGGGAAAGCGCTCCGCAGGCCGGTGACGATGACGGCAGCCGCGCCGGGCGCCGCGTTGACCTGGCTGCACAGCCGCTCCAGCACGCGCTGCTCCAACTCCGGCACCTTTGCACCGCCGAGCAGTGCGCGCAGGTTGTAGCGGCTCTGCGCGTCCTCGATGGTGCCGGACAGGAAGGCCTCGGGGCCGTCGTCGTCGCTGGCCGCCGTTCGGTCGGCAGCCAGGAAGGTGGACAGCCGCGCCTCGGCCAGCGGCACGGCCCAGGGCTCGCCGAGGTGGTCGATCTTCTTCCGCTGCTGGCTGTTGCCTCGGGCGTCCTCTTTCAGAATCAGGCGGGCCCAGTCCAGCGCGCCCTGCAGGATCCAGGCGCTCTGCGCGCGGGCGCGGTCGGCGGCTTCGATCTGCACTGCGCGGTACTGCTGCCAGACCATGCCGGCGGCGAGGCTGGCAATCAGCGTGACGATGATCATGGCCGTCAGCAAGGCGGCGCCGCTCTGACGAGTCTTCATCGAACGGTCACTTCCAGCTCGCGCGTCAGCGTGCCAGTCAGGCCGCTGCCCTCGGCGAACTGCATGGCCACGCGCAGGCCGGCGGGCGGCTGGGTCGGCGTCTTGGGGTTGACGGGGCCGGCGTTGTCGTTGCCGTTGCCGCCGGTGGACTGGCAGTTGCTCCAGGCATTGCCCCAGTAGCAATAGAACTGCCAGCCGGCCACGCCGTCGAATGCGCGCAGGGCCGGGTTGCGCTGGTCCAGTTGCTGCAGGCCGCGCTGGCGCTGGTCTTCGAGGTCCTGCACGGTACGCTGCGCCGGGCTTTCCCATCGCCATAGGCTGCCTTCGCGCAGGGTCCAGACGACGACCTGCAAACCGGTCGGCGCCTGGCGGGTCAGCACGAGGTTGCCGCCGTCGAAAGCGATGGGTTGCACGGTGCTGTGGCTGTCCTGCAAGGCGTGCAGGTCGACCTCCCACTGCGCCAGCACGGTCTGCAGCCGGGCGGTCTGGGCCAGGTGGGCCTGGGCGATCTCGCGGCTTCTCACGAGGGCGTCGATGCCGCGCCAAGCCATGGCCGCCATGGTCGCCATGACGACCAGGGCGACGAGCACCTCGACGAGGGTGAAGCCGCGCACCTTCATCAGAACTTGCCCATGATGGTGCTCAGGCTGAGCACGGGGCGGCCCTGGTCGTCGGTGACGTCGGCGTCGACGCGGCGGAACAGTGGGTTGGGCGTCGGGCTGACCCTGAGCTTGCCGCCATAGCTGCGGCCGAGCTGCTCGCAGCTGAAGGGCGATTCGCCGATGTCGGGAAACTGCTGGGTCAAGCGCAATTCGGTCAACAGGTTCTCGGCGCACCATTGGCCAGCGCTGACCTGGGCCAGGCGCTCGGCGTTGTTGGTCAATGCCCCGGCAGCCTTGATGCCGGCGCCCAGCGCAATGGCGACGATGACCAGGGCGACGAGGACCTCGATCAACGTGAAGCCGCGCTGGTCATGCACGGGATTCATTGCGGCGTGACGATGTCGAAGGCGGCCAGGCCGTCGGTGGCCAGCACGAGTTGCTGGCTGCCGAGCTGCAGGCGCAGGCGCTGGGCGGGGATGACGGGTTCGGGGCCGAGCCTCAGGCCAGGGTTGGTGGCGGTCGCGTTCTCGATCAGCACGGCCACCGGCTCGCCGAGCCAGCGCGTCGGCAGCTGGATGGTGCGGGGCAGGCCTTCGAAGCGGAAGTCGTCACCGGTCTTGATGCCCTTGGGGATCCAGCGCACGTCCAGGCCCGACGCGCGGCTCTCGGCACGCGCCGTCTCAAGCAGCGCGGCCAGGCGCTGGGCTTCGCGCTGCAGCTGCAACTCGGCGGGGTCGCGCAGGGCCAGCGTGATCGTGGCGCTGGTGATCGCGATCAGTGCGACGACGACCAGCAGCTCGATGAGCGTGAAGCCCCTGGGCTTACTGCCAGGAACCGATGTCCGCGTCACGGCCCTCGCCGCCGGCGCGGCCGTCGGCGCCAAAGCTGTAGATATCAACCTCGCCCTTCACGCCGGGATTGGCGTACTGGTAGGGGTGGCCCCAGGGGTCGTTGGGCAGCTTGTCGAGATAGGGCTTCCAGTTCGGCGGCGGGTTGCCGGCCGTGGGCTTGTGCACGAGGGCGTCCAGGCCCTGCTCCGAGCTCGGATAGCGCTGGTTGTCCAGCTTGTAGATCTTGAGCGCCTGCATCAGGTTGTTGACGTCGGTGCGGGCGGCGGTGACGCGGGCGTCTTCGGCGCGGTCCAGCACGTTGGGCACGACGAGGGCCGCGAGCACGCCGATGATGACGAGCACGACCAACAGTTCGATCAGCGTGAAGCCGCGGGCAACGGAGCCGGTGAGGGAGGAGCGACGCATGTCTGGGGGCGTGGAAGCGCTGAGCTGCGGTGAGCGGGCCATCATAATGGGCCATGCTTGCTCGAACGATGGCGTTTACGGTGTGGCTGCTGCTCGGCGGCTCGGTGGCTTACTGGAGCCTGCAACTGCTCGCACGGCCGCTGCCCATGCCGGCTTCGGTGCTGCCGGCCGGTGAGGGTCGTGGGGGGGCGGTCGACCTGAGCCGGCTGCTCGGCGTGACGGCGCCCGAGGCCGTGCCCGAGCCCGAGGTCGCGGCATCGACGCGGTTGCGCCTGCTCGGTGTCGTTGCGCCCAAGAACGCGAAGGCGGCCGAGGCCGGCGAGGGCGTCGCGCTGATCGAGGTGGACGGCGTGGCGCGCACGGTGCGCGTCGGCGCAGTGGTCGACGGCGAGTTGCGCCTGCTGCGCGTGGACGTGCGCAGCGCCAGCCTGGGCCGCATCGGCCAGGCGCCCAGCCAGGTCTTGCAGATCAGCCCGCCGGCCGCTGCGGCCACGGGCGCGCTGCCGCCGGCTGCGCCATCTCCGGTGGTGCTGGGCGGCAATCCGAACGGCAATCCCAATGCCGCGCCCAATGAACGGGGCCTGCCGCGGCGCGCCAATGTGCCGCCGCCCGTGCCGGCCACCTATGGCGCGGCGCCGGCAAATCAGGCCTCGCCGCCGACGCGCGAGGAGCAGCAGCGCTGACCTGGCGTTAGGCGCCCAGCGTCGGGACGTGGGCGCCGGGGTCGGGGCGGGCCGCGACGCGGGCTTCGGCGACCTCGTGCAGATCGGTCAGCAGAGCGGCGGCGGCGCGGATCATCGGCCAGGCCAGGGCCGCGCCGGTGCCGTCGGCGCTGTCCATGCCCAGTTCAAGCAAGGCGGAGGCATGGAACAGGGCCAGCGCTTCATCCAGGCCGCGGTGCACATGGCTGCGGCAGAACACCGCGTAGTCGGTCACCGGCGCGCAGATCAGCGACGCGAGCTTGAGGGCCGCGCAGGCGGCGATGCCGTCCACGATGATGAGGCTGCGCTTGCTGGCCGCGACGAGCATGGCGCCAACCATGACGGCGATCTCGTGGCCACCGAAGGCCGCGATGATGTCCATGGGGTCCTTGGCGTCGCGATGGCGGGCCAGGGCGCCTTGCAGCACGTCGAGCAGATGGACGAGATCGTCCTGGCGCATGGTCGGGCCAGAGACGATGAAGTCGCGCACCGGTTGGTCGGACAGCCGCGCCAGCACCAGGGCGGCGCATTCGGGCGAGCCCTGGCCCATGGAGGCGCAGGCCAGCACATTGCCGGGCAGGTTGTCGGCGATCTCCATGCCGACGCGCACGCCGGCGTGGGCCTGCTCGACGCTCATCGCATGCGCGGTGCGCGCGTTGCGCGTGCCATGGGCGACCTTGCGCGCCAGCAGCCGGGCGTGAGGGGGCAGGTTCTCGGCGACGCCGCAGTCGACGACGGTCAGGTGCAGGCCCTGCAGCCGGGCAAAGACTGACACCGGCAACTGGGCATGCAGGGCCATCTGCACCTGGTCCCTGGTGGCACGGCCCCATTGGGCGCCGACGCCGTCGACGACGATGCCGTGATCGGAAGCGAAAAGACCGAGCACCGGGTCGCGAAAGCGCGGCGTCAGGCTGTTCTGCACGAGCCCGAGGCGGACGGCCAGTGGTTCCAGTTCGCCGAGGCCGCCAGCGATGGCCGAGCGTCGATCGACGCGGTCACGCAGGGCTTTTTCCAGCTCGGGATTGGCGGTGGGGGAGATCAGCGACTGTTGGGCAACGGTCATGGCGCAGGCGTTGTCAGACCCCGCATTTCAACTCAACCGAGGAACAAGCGATAGACCGGATTGGAGGTTTCGTCTTCGAAGGGGTAGTTCAAGCCGTTGAGGAACTCTCGCAAAGCCGCCGCATCGCCCCTGGGAACCTGGATGCCGACAAGGATGCGGCCGTAGTCCGCACCCTGGTTGCGGTAGTGGAAAAGGCTGATGTTCCAGTCGGGGTGCATGCTGGACAGGAAGCGCATCAGCGCGCCCGGCCGTTCTGGAAAGACGAAGCGATAGAGGCGCTCGTCGCGTGCCAGTTCGCTGCGCCCACCCACCATGTGGCGGATGTGCTGCTTCGCGAGTTCGTCGTTGGTCAGGTCCAGCGTCTCGAAGCCGGCCTTGCTGAAGGTTCGGGCCAGCTTGGCAGCGTCGTCGGGCTTGGAGATGGCGATGCCGACGAAGATATGGGCGACGTCCGCGCCGGCGATGCGGTAGTTGAACTCGGTGACGCTGCGCGGGCCGAGCAACTCGCAGAAGCGCTTGAAGCTGCCGCGCGCCTCGGGGATGGTGACGGCAAACAACGCCTCGCGGTGCTCGCCGACCTCGGCCCGCTCGGCGACGAAGCGCAGGCGGTCGAAGTTCATGTTGGCGCCGCAGGTGATGGCGACCAGCGTTTCGCCCTTGGCGCCAGTCGTCGCGGCGTATTGCTTGACGGCGGCGACGCTCATCGCCCCTGAGGGCTCAAGAATGGAACGCGTGTCCTCGAAGACATCCTTGATGGCCGCGCAAACGGCGTCGGTGTCGACGACGATGTAGTCGTCAACCAGCTCGCGGGCGATGCGGAAGGTTTCCTCGCCCACCAGCTTGACGGCGGTACCGTCGGCGAACAGGCCGACGTCACTGAGCGTCACGCGCTTGCCGGCCTTCACCGAGCGCAGCATGGCGTCAGAGTCGGTGGTCTGCACGCCGATGATCTTGATCTCCGGACGCAGCGCTTTGACGTAGGCAGCAACGCCGGAGATGAGGCCGCCGCCGCCGATGGCGACGAAGATCGCGTCGATGGGGCCGGGATGCTGGCGCAGCAGCTCCATGGCGATGGTGCCCTGGCCGGCGATGACGTCGGGGTCGTCAAAGGGGTGGACGAAGGTCAGGCCTTGCGCGCTCTCCAGTTCCTTGGCGTGACCATAGGCGTCGGTGAAGCTCTCGCCGAACAGCACGACTTCGCCGCCGTGGCCGCGCACTGCCTCGACCTTGACCTGGGGCGTGGTCACCGGCATCACGATGACGGCGCGGCAGCCGAGCTTTTTCGCCGACAGCGCCACGCCCTGGGCGTGGTTGCCTGCCGAAGCGCAGATGACGCCGGCCGCGCGTTGTTCGGCCGACAGATGCGCCATCTTGTTATAGGCACCGCGCAGCTTGAAGCTGAAGACGTCCTGCTCGTCCTCGCGCTTGAGCCAGACCTTGTTGGACAGACGCTTGGATAGCTTGGCGGCGGCGTGGAGATGGGTCTCGCGGGCGACTTCGTAGACCCGGGCGTTCAGGATTCGCTGCAGATAGCTGCTGCCGGGCGGCAGCATCGCGGGCACCTGAGATGACGTGCTGGACGGCGCCTTGGCGGGGGGCTGGCGTCGGCGCGAGGGGGCGCTCATCGTCTCTCCATGGTGTCTTGTTGCGGCGCCGCATGATAGGGGAGACCCTCATGCGGCGCCGCTTGCCTGCCTTCGGCGAAAAAAAACCCGAGCTTTTGCAAGCTCGGGTTGAATCCACCATGGAGGCGGTGGAGGAGACAATCGGTGCGAAAACGTTTTCGCTTGAGTGGCAGTTTAGCGCCGAGTTATGCTGCGCTGCAATATTTTTCGTGAACGAATTGGAGCTTTGACTCTAGATGACCATGGAATGCACCGTCAGTTGGCTGGGTCCTGAGGGCCCGAGTGGCATGAGCTTCGTGGCCGAGACCGGTAGCGGTCATGTGCTGAGCATGGACGGCGCGCCGGACGGTGGCGGGCGCAACCTGGCGCCGCGGCCCATGGAAACCGTGCTGGCGGGTACGGGCGGCTGCACGGCCTATGACGTGGTGCTCATCCTCAAGCGCGGCCGCCATGATGTGCGTGGCTGCAAGGTCGCGCTGAAGGCCGAGCGCGCCACCAGCGATCCCAAGGTCTTCACGGCCATCCACTTTCACTTCATCGTCAGCGGCAAGGGGCTGAAGCCTGAGATCGTCGAGCGCGCAGTGGCGCTGTCGCACGAGAAATACTGCTCGGCGACAGCCATGCTGGCCAAGACCTCGGCCATCAGTACCTCTTTCGAGGTCACTGAAGTTTGAGCCAGGTCTGATCAGATGTGGTGAGCCACGGTCGTCATGACCTTGGCTGCCGCGCGCATCAGCTCCGCAATGGGCGCGGGCAATGGCCGCGCGCCGGCGGCAACGGCCGCGTCGGCATGCTCGGCTTCCTCGCGCCGCATTTGGTCGACGATGGCGCGGGATGGCGCGTCGGCCTCAGGCAGGCGTTGAAGATGCGAGGCCAAGTGGGCTTCGACCTGGCGCTCCGTTTCGACGACGAAGCCAAGGCTCCATTGATCGCCGGCCAGCCCAGCCAGGCTGCCCCAGGCGAAGGCACCGGCCCACCAGAGCGGCGCGAGGTGGCTGGTATGGCCATCCAGTTCGGCGATCCGGTCGGCCGTCCAGGCGAGGTGATCCAGTTCTTCCTGGGCGGCTTGTTCGAAGTGCCGCCGCAGCTGCTCGTTGCGGCTGAACAGCGCCTGTGACTGGTAAAGCGCCTGGGCGCAGATTTCACCGACGTGATTGACGCGCATCAGCGCTGCCGCGTGCTGCTGGTCTGCCGCATCCAACTCGACCGGCGACTGGGCCGCCGACGGCGACTGGCGGGTGGCGCGGGTGGGCACGAACACGGTGCGAAGCCCGGCGTCGAGCGCGCTGATCAACCTGTCCCGAAAGTCCAGATCACGACGATGTGAATTGCTTGCTCGAGGTTGCATTCAGTTAAGCAATGTTTCGATGAAGAAATGGTGAATCTGGGGCGGCGTTGTGGATCGGCAACGACAACACATAATTTCATATCCGTGAATTCCCCAGCATCTCAAACCTGTAGTGGAATACGCGCACTTCCTCATAGGAGGTAAGTCGCTGTGGCCTGTTCGCTCGGCGACTCGGATGAATACCTAGGAGTATCGAATGAAGAAAGCTCTGATTGCCTTGGCCGTCCTCGGTCTGACCGGCGGCGCTGCCGTCGCGCAATCGTCCGTCACTCTGTTTGGCGTCATTGATGCCGACCTGAAGTACGTCAAGACCGGCGGTCTCACGGTGAAGAAGTTGGACTCCAGCGGTCTGAACACCAGCCGTTTCGGCGTGCGTGGCACCGAAGATCTGGGCGGCGGCCTGAAGGCTGGCTTCTGGCTGGAATCCCAAGTCGATACCGACACCGGTGTCGCTGGTGGCGGTAGCGCCTTCTGGGGTCGCCGCGCCACGGTCAGCCTGAGCGGCGACTTCGGTGAAGTGCGCCTCGGCCGCAACAAGACCGTCTCGCGCCTGCACGTCGAAGACTTCGACCCGTCCGCATTCACCGGCCTGGGCAGCGTCAGCGTGCTGTACAGCAACCTGGGCAGCGGCAACGGTACGTCTTTCGGCCGTGCTGACAACCTCGTCTCGTATTCCCTGCCGGCCAATCTCGGCGGCTTCTACGGCGGTGTGGACATCTCGGCTGGTGAAGGCGTGGACACGAACAAGGGCCAGTCCGTTCGTCTGGGCTATAAGCAGGGTCCCCTGCACGTGTCGGGCGCCTATGCCAGCACGTCCAACGCGGGTGACAGCAGCAAGTTCAAGCTGACCTCGATCGGTGCAGCCTACGACTTCGGCGTGATTCGCCCGTCGCTGTCCTACACGGAGTCCAAGTACCTGTCGCGCAAGCAGCAGATCCTGACGGCTGCCGTGACGGCACCGCTTGGCCAGGGTCAACTGTGGGCCTCGTTCACGGACGCCAAGGCCAATGCTGGCGCCGAGACGGCCGTCGCGGGCTACACCGCCATCGGCGATGCGAAGCTGTTCGCGGCTGGCTACATCTACAACCTGTCCAAGCGTACCGCGCTGTACACGACGTTCTCGCAGCTGAAGAACAGCGGCGCTGCGCGCTTCGCCGTCGGCGGCGCTCCCGCAGCGACCTCCAACGGCCTGAAGTCCACCGGCTACGACGTCGGCGTTCGTCACAGCTTCTGATGTCGAGCGGCCTCTCGGCCGCAGCGAAATCAGCCAAGCCGCCTTCGGGCGGCTTTTCTTTTGTCCCATGCGGGACAGGGGAATTGCTGTGGGAAATCAACAACAGAGCTCGCGTTATGGCAGGGCGCATCACTGAGAATCAAAAAGTTCACTTTTCTTCGCAGGAGACAACCTTGATGAAAAAAGCCACTCTGGCAGTTGCCGCTCTGGCCGCTTGCACCTCTTCCGCTTGGGCCCAGTCCACCGTGACCCTGTACGGCATCGTGGACGCTGCCGCGCGTTACACCACCAACGTCAATCCTGGAGCTGCACCAAAGCAGTTGATCCCTGGCGGCATGTCGCAAAGCCGTCTGGGCGTGAATGTCGTGGAAGACATGGGCGGCGGTCTCAAGGCTCTGGTGAACATGGAGCATCGCCTCAGTTCGGATACCGGCGCTGCCGCCTCTACTTCCGATTTCTGGCGTCAAGCCTGGGTTGGCCTGCAGTCCAGTGACCTGGGCCAGATCCGCCTCGGCCGTCAATACAACATCCTGTTCGACGTCTACACGTCGACCTTCGCATCCTTCCGCTACTCGCCGTATATCGAGGCGTACAAGCCCGAAATCGGCATGTCCATGGCCGCGCGTCAGGACAACATGGTCAAGTACCTGGCCCAGTTTGGCAGCTTCTATGCCGAAGTCCAGGTGAGCGCCGGTGAAGGTCAATCGGGCGCTGCCGCGGCTTTCCCGAACAAGACCGTCGGCGGCTTGGTTCGCTACAACGACGGTAAGTTCGGCGCGGGCGCCGCATATCTGCAAGCGACCGAGCAGACCGGCAAGAAGATCAAGGCGACCGTCCTCGGCGGCTCGTACACGAATGGCCCGCTCTACCTGCATGCGTCGTGGGGCGAGAACAAGTTCGAAAACCCCTTCACGCTGTTGAGCCTGAGCAGCCCCGCAGCTTTCGCGGCCTCGACCGCCGCCGGCGGCCCGGCCAATATCGCCCTGGCGACGCGTACAGCCTATACCGGCGGTATCTTGGGCGCGAACATCTTCAATGGCGATGCGGCTGACATCAAGAAGCGCACCATGATCATGTTCGGCGCGACCTATCAGTTGACGCCTCAGCTGAACATCGGCGCCAATGCCTGGCTGACCGAACAAACGCACTACGGCACGGTCCAGAACCTGGGCCCGTTCAGTGCGGCCTTTGCAGCGGCGCCTGGCGGTTTCTCGACGAACGCCAACACCAAGTCCAAGGCTAACTTCTTCGCCGTCGTCCTCGACTACGCGTTCTCCAAGCGCACCGACGCCTACCTGGAAATGGACTACACCAAGCTCAAGGGCGAGGTGCTGTTCCTGAACGGCGCTGGCAAGCGTGGCGGCGCGATGGTCGGTCTGCGTCACCGCTTCTGATGCCGATGCGGGGCTTCGGCCTCGCGAGGCGTCTCGACGGGCCGCGAAAGCGGCCCGTTTTCATTGGCGGCTCAGGCTCGCGGAGCTAGGGCTTTCCCGGGAAGCCCCGGCCCCCGCACTTCGCCATGATCCCGCCTTCGCGCCGCGCAAAGACGCGCTCGCTTCAAAGTCTTCATGCTGGTCTTCATCCTTCGCCGCCTTGTCCAGGCTCTCGTCGTCATGCTGACGGTCGCCTTCATCGCCTTCATGCTGTTTCAGTACGTGGGCGACCCGGTCACGAATCTGCTGGGCCAGGATGCGACCGAGGAGCAGCGCATCGCCTTGCGCAAGGATCTGGGCCTGGATCAGCCCTTTCCCGTGCAATTCGCGCGCTTCGCGGTCAACGCGGCCCAGGGCGAATTCGGCATCAGCCTGCGCCAGGGCCGCAAGGTTTCAAGCCTCATCGTCGAACGCTTCCCGGCGACGCTGGAGCTCGCTCTCGTCGCCGGCCTGATTGCGCTCGGCCTGGGCATTCCGCTGGGCGTCTATGCGGCGCTGCGCCGCGGCAAGGCAAGCGCGCAACTGCTGATGACGGGCACGCTGTTCGGTGTCAGCCTGCCCAATTTCGTCATCGGCATCGTGCTGATCTGGATCTTCGCGGTCGAACTCAAATGGCTGCCGAGCTTCGGCCGCGGCGAAGTCGTTGCCCTTGGAGCGTGGACTTCGGGCCTGCTGACGCGCGACGGCCTGCTGCACCTCGTCTTGCCGGCCTTCACGCTGTCGGCCTTCCAACTGACGCTGATCATGCGGCTCGTGCGCGCCGAGATGTTGGAGGTGCTGCGCACCGACTACATCCGCTTTGCCCGCGCCCGCGGCCTGACGGACCGCAGCGTCTACTTCGGCCATGCATTGAAGAACACGCTGGTGCCCGTCATCACGATCACCGGCCTGCAACTCGGCTCATTGATTGCCTTTGCCATCATCACCGAGCAGGTCTTCCAGTGGCCCGGCATGGGCCTGCTCTTCATCCAGGCCGTGCAGTTCGCCGACATCCCCGTGATGGCCGCCTATCTCTGCCTGATCTCGCTGATCTTCGTCGTCATCAATCTGGGCGTTGACCTCCTCTATTTCGCCGTCGATCCGCGCCTGCGCGTTGAGGGCAAAGCACATTGACCATGGCAGTCGACGCCAATCCCAACTCCACCCCGTCGGCATCCGCGCTGCGCGGCTTCTTCGACGGCGACGTCTGGCATTCCTTTCGGAACTCGCCGGTCGCGATGCTGGCCGCCGCCATTGCGCTGGTCTGCCTTGTCTGCGCGCTGTTTGCGGAGCTTGTGGCGCCGCACAACCCTTTCGACCTGGCGACGCTGGAACTGATGGACTCGCTCAAGCCGCCGGCCTGGGTCGATGGCGGCGAAGCCAGGTACCGGCTCGGCACGGACGGCCAGGGCCGCGACATTCTGTCCGCGCTGATGTACGGCGCGCGCATCTCGCTGCTCGTCGGCATCGCCTCGGTGCTGCTGTCCATCCTGATCGGCGTCAGCCTGGGCCTGCTGGCGGGCTTCGTTGGCGGCCGCACGGACGCCTTCATCATGCGCATCTGCGATGTGATGCTGTCCTTCCCGTCCATCCTCGTCGCGCTGATGATCAGCGGCGTCGGCCGCAGCCTCTTCCCGCACGCTCCCGACATGCTGGCCTTCGTCGTCCTCGTGCTGGCGATTGCGCTGACGGGCTGGGTGCAGTACGCACGCACCGTGCGCGGCTCGACGCTGGTGGAGCGCAACAAGGAGTACGTGCAGGCCGCTCGCGTCATCGGCGTCGGCTCGCTGCGCATCATGCGTCGCCATGTGCTGCCCAATGTGCTCGGGCCGGTGCTGGTGTTGGCCACCATCCAGATCGCGTCGGCCATCATTACCGAGGCGACCCTGTCCTTTCTCGGCGTCGGCGTGCCGGCGACCAGCCCGTCCCTGGGTACGCTGATCCGCAATGGCAATGACTACCTGTTCTCGGGCGAATGGTGGATCACCGCCTGGCCCAGCCTGACGCTGGTGCTGATCACGCTCAGTGTGAACCTGCTGGGCGACTGGCTGCGTGACGCGCTCAACCCCCGTCTGCGATGACTGTCCCTTTGCTTGAAGTCAGCCACCTGCGGGTGGAGTTCCCGACCCGCCGCGGCACGTTGTTGGCGCTGGACGACATCTCTTTCTCGATCGCTCCCGGTGAGATCCTTGGCGTCGTCGGCGAATCCGGCGCCGGCAAGTCGCTGACCGGTGCGGCCATCATTGGCCTGCTTGACCCGCCGGGCTGCATCGCCGCCGGCGAGATCAGGCTCGCGGGCCGGCGCATCGACAACCTGCCTTACGAGCAGATGCGCCGTATCCGCGGCAAGGAGATCGGCGCTGTCTTCCAGGATCCGCTGACGTCGCTGAATCCGCTCTACACAGTTGGCCGGCAACTCACCGAGACGATCACGACCCACCTTGATTTGAGCGCCGCCCAGGCCCGGGCCCGGGCCGTCGAACTGCTGGCGTCCACCGGCATTCCGGCGCCCGAGGCTCGGGTCGATCACTTCCCGCACCAGTTTTCCGGCGGCATGCGCCAGCGTGTCGTCATCGCGCTGGCCCTGGCGGCCAACCCCAAGCTCATCGTCGCCGACGAGCCGACCACGGCGCTGGACGTCTCAATCCAGGCGCAGATCATTGCGCTGCTGAGGAAGGTCTGCCGCGAGCAGGGCGCGGCCGTCATGCTGGTCACCCACGACATGGGCGTCATCGCCGAAACCTGCGACCGCGTCGCCGTCATGTACGCCGGCCGCATCGCCGAGATCGGCCCGGTGGCCGACGTCATCCACCACCCGGCCCACCCCTATACCGTCGGGCTGATGGGGTCCATCCCGGCGATGGACGAGGATCGCGAACGCCTGCTGCAGATCGATGGCTCGATGCCGCGTCTCACAGCAATCCCACCGGGATGCGCCTTCAACCCGCGCTGCCCTCGCGTTGTCGAGCGTTGCCGTGCCGAGCGGCCCGAACTGGTCCAGGTTGGCGCGACGACTGCGGCATGCTGGCGGCCTGTCACCGTGGAGGTGCCGCGATGAGCACGCCCCTCGTCGAGGTACGGGACCTTGCCAAGATCTTTGACGTTTCACCTCCCTGGCTGAACCGCGTCGTCGAGCGCAAGCCCAGGGCCTTTGTGCATGCGGTGGACGGCGTGTCCTTCAGCATCGAGCGCGGCAAGACGCTGGCTCTCGTCGGCGAGAGTGGCTGCGGCAAGAGCACGGTCGCACGCCTGCTGGTTGGGCTGTACGCGACGACGCGCGGCGCGGTCAGCTTCGACGGCGAGGACATCGCCAAGACGCTGGCCGGTGCCGGCGCCCTGAAGCTGCGCCGGCGCATGCAGATGATCTTCCAGGATCCCTATGCGTCCCTGAACCCGCGCTGGAAGGTGCTGGATATCGTCGCCGAGCCGCTGCGCGAGCACGGCCTGATCCCGGGCGACGCGGAGGCCAGGCAGCGCGTCGGTGAACTGCTCAGTTCGGTCGGCTTGAATCCGGCCGATGCCGAGAAATTCCCGCACCAGTTCTCTGGCGGCCAGCGTCAGCGCATCTCCATCGCCCGTGCGCTCGCGACGCAACCGGAATTCCTTGTCTGCGATGAGCCGACTTCTGCGCTGGACGTGTCTGTGCAGGCTCAGGTCCTCAACATCATGAAGGATCTTCAGCGCGAACGCGGCCTGACCTACCTCTTCATCTCGCACAACCTGGCTGTGGTTCGCCATGTGGCCGACCAGGTCGGCGTCATGTACCTCGGCCGCCTGGTCGAAGTGGCCGACAAGGCCGAGCTGTTCGCGCGGCCGCGCCATCCCTACACGCGCATGCTGCTGGACGCGATTCCCGACATCCACATGACTGGCCGCGCCCGCACGCCGGTGCAGGGCGAGGTGCCCAACCCGCTGAATCCGCCGAGCGGCTGCAGTTTCCACCCACGCTGCCCGCTGGCCAATGTGCGCTGCAAGGCCGAGCGGCCGGCGCTGCTGGAGATCAAGGGCGTGCGCGTGGCCTGCCACGCGGTGGAAGAAGGCCGGGACTAGCGCGCAGGGCCAGACGCCGGAGCAGAGGCCGCGCCGGCCGGCTTGGGCAGGGTCAGCGGCCCCTTCTGCCCACAACCCATGAGGGCGGTAAGGGTGATCAGCAGGACACCTAAACTGGCGGCAGTCTTCTTCATCCGCCCAGTTTATGCCCCTGTCCGACGCCGATTACCACGCCAAGGCCCACGCCCTGCTCGCTCGCATCGAGGAGCAGATCGATGCCTGGCTCGAGGCCGACGTGGTGGACATCGACACCCATCGCACCGGTGGCCTGCTGGAGCTGAGCATGCCCGGAGGCAGCAAGATCGTGCTGAACACCCAGCCCCCGCTGCAGGAGATCTGGCTTGCGGCGCGCTCGGGCGGCTATCACTTCAAGTGGGACGGCTCGCAATGGGTGGACCGCGAAGACCAGGAATTCCTCGCGCGCCTGTCGCGCTGCGCAAGCGAGCAGGCAGGCCAGGCGCTGGCGTTCAGCACCTGAGCCGCTATCTCTTGAAGAGGTCCAGGATGGACTTCTTCTCGTCCTCGGTCGCCGCGCCAGGTACCGCCGCGGGTTCGCTGGACAGTTCACGCACGCCGTTGCCGGTTGTGTATTCCTCGTAGAACCACTCGCCATTGACGTTGACGATGCCTTCCGGCGGCGTGATCTCGTCGACTGGCTTGCTCTTCAGTGCAAAGCCCATGTACTCGATCCAGACCGGCAGGCTCAAGCCTCCGCCCGTCTCGCGGTCGCCGAGCTTGCGCGGCTGGTCATAGCCGATCCACACGATGGCGACGAGATCCTTCTGGTAACCGGCGAACCAGGCATCCATCGAATCATTGGTCGTGCCGGTCTTGCCATAGATGTCGGGGCGCTTCAGCGTCGCCTGGGCGCGGGCCGCCGTGCCGCTGCGCGTGACCTCCTGCAGCAGGCTGCTCATCAGGAAGGCGTTGCGTGGCTCGATGGCGCGGGTGTCGTCGCTCAGCGTGACGGGCAGGGCTTCGTAGAGCAGCCGGCCCTTGTTGTCGGTGATCCTGGCGATGAGCTGCGGGCTGACGCGATAGCCGCCGTTGGCGAACACCGCATAGCCCTGGGCCATCTGCATGGGCGTCACCGAGCCGGCGCCCAGGGCCATGGTCAGATAGGCGGGGTGCTTCTCGGCCTCGAAGCCGAAGCGCGTGATCCAGTCCTGCGCGTAGCGCACGCCGATGGAGTGCAGCACGCGAATGGAGACCATGTTCTTGGATTTGGCCAGCGCCGTGCGCAGCGGCATCGGGCCTTCGAACTTGCCGTCGTAGTTCTTGGGCTCCCAGGGCTGGCTGCCGGTCGTGCCGGCGTCGAAGAACAGCGGCGCATCGTTGACGATGGTGGCCGGCGTGAAGCCCTTCTCCAGCGCCGCCGAGTAGATGAAGGGCTTGAAGCTCGAACCCGGTTGACGCCAGGCCTGGGTCACATGGTTGAACTTGTTCTTGTTGTAGTCGAAGCCGCCGACCATGGCGTGCACCTGGCCGGTCTTCGGGTCCAGGGACACGAAGGCGCCCTCGACCTCGGGCAGTTGGGTGACGGTCCACTCGCCGCCGTCCTTCTGCTTGGCGCCCTTGACGACGCGGATGACGGCGCCTCGGCGGATGCGGGTCTTGGGATTGCCCTTGTCGGACAGGCCGGAGGTGGCAGGCTTGAGACCTTCGCCGATGATGGCGATCACGTCGCCGCTTTGCAGCACCGCCGTCACCTTCTTGGGATCGGCCTCCAGCACGACGGCGGCAAGCAGCTCGTCATTGGCAGGGTGGTCGGCCAGCACCAGCGCGATGCGCGCGTCCAGTTCCTTGGCGTCGCTCGGCAGATCGGCATAGGCCTCGGGGCCGCGGTAGACCTGGCGCTTCTCGTAGTCGAGGATGCCACGGCGCAGCGCGCGGTAGGCCGTGTTCTGCTCGGCGCTGTTCAGCGTCAGATAGACGTTCAGCCCTCGCGAATAGGCTTCGTCGCCATACTGGCTGAAGATCAGCTGGCGCGCCGCCTCGGCGACGAACTCGGCATGCGATACCGACTCCTGCACCGGGCGGATGCGCAGCTTCTCGGCCTTGGCCTCATCACGCTGCTCCTCGGTGATGTAGCCCGTCTCATACATCCGCTCGATGATGTATTGCTGGCGGATGTTGGCGCGGCGCGGGTTGTTGATGGGGTTGTAGGCCGACGGCGCCTTGGGCAGGCCGGCCAGCATCGCAGCCTCGGCGATGCTGAGCTTGTCCAACGTCTTGCCGAAGTAGATCTCGCTGGCTGCTGCGAAGCCATGCGCGCGGTGGCCCAGGAAGATCTGGTTCATGTAGATCTCGAGGATCTTTTCCTTGGACAGCGCCGACTCGATCTTCAGCGCCAGCAGAATCTCGTAGATCTTGCGCGTGAAGGTCTTTTCCGTGGAAAGGTAGAAGTTGCGCGCCACCTGCATCGTGATGGTCGATGCGCCCTGGCTGCGCGACTCGCCCACATTGGCCAGGCCCGCGCGGATGATGCCCAGGTAGTCGACGCCGCCATGCTGATAGAAGCGTGCGTCCTCGATAGCTAGCACGGCCTCCTGCATGACCTTGGGAATCTCGCGGATTGGCAGGTAGTTGCGGCGCTCCTCGCCAAACTCGCCCAGCAGCACACCGTCAGTGGACAGCACGCGCATGGGCAGCTTGGGTCGATAGTCCGTCAGACCACTGATGTCGGGCAGGTTGGGATAGGCCAGGGCCAGACCCAAGGCCAGCAGCAGGCACACGGCCGCGATGCCGCCTGCCACGACGCCCAGAGCCCACAAGGCCCAGCGACCGAGGCGGGAGCTCAGGCCGGAGACGGGACGGGAGGTGGGTGTGCCGGCGGGCGAAGGACTGGGTGCAGCAGAGCGGGGCTTGTCGATCATGAGCCGGCGGGGCGCGCCCGCGGGCGCGTTGGGAGGAGGCGGCGGATTATAGGAAGCGCCGCCTCGGCATCCTTGTATACCCGCGCACGCATCAAACCGTGTGCCAAACGACCGCTTCACATGTGTTTTTCAGTAGCTTGCAAGTTGGTTGAATCGTGTATGTTTAGCAACGTGGCGTTACCAGCTCGCGCCGAATTTCCGTTCGGCGTCAACGGCTTTGCTGCTAGCATTCAAGTAACTTATTAATAGTCCGATACGTAACTCGCGTGTCGGGAACAAAGGGCATGGGAATACTTGACGCACTTTTGGGTCGCAAGCACCCCCCCCTGATTGGCCTGGATATCAGTTCATCCAGCGTCAAGCTGGTGGAGCTGAGCCAGACCAAGAGCGGTGAATTCGTGCTCGAGCGTTTTGCCAGCGAGCCCTTCGAGAAGGGCTGGATTGCTGACGGCCAGATCGAGAAGTTCGACGAGGTAGCCGACGCGGTCCGCCGTGTCGTTGCGCGCAGCGGCAGCAGGACCCGCGACGCCGCCCTGGCCATGCCGCAGTCGGCCGTCATCACCAAGAAGATCATGTTGCCCGCCGGCTTGCGCGAGGAAGAACTCGAATTGCAGGTCGAGGCCGAGGCCAACCAGTACATCCCGTTCTCGCTGGACGAGGTCAGCCTGGACTTCTGCGTCATCGGCCCCAGCCCCACGTCGGTGGGCGATGTCGAGGTGCTGATCGCCGCCTCGCGCAAGGATCGCGTGCAGGACCGCCAGGGCCTAGCTGAAGCGGCAGGCCTGCGTCCCGTGGTGCTGGACATTGAGTCCCACGCCTCGCGCATGGCCATGGGCCGCCTCATTGCCGCCTTGCCCAACGAAGGCAAGGACGCGCTCGTGGCGCTGTTCGAGATCGGCGCCGACACCACCAGCCTCAAGGTGCTGCGCGACGACGAGCTGCTTTACGACCGGGACCAGTCTTTTGGCGGATCCCAGCTCACACAGCTCATCTCAAGGCAGTACGGTTTCTCCTTCGAAGAGGCCGAGCAGAAGAAGCTCGCCAACGAACTGCCCGAGGATTACGAGAGCAGCGTGCTCAACCCCTTCGTCGACAGCCTGTCTCAGGAAATCGGTCGGGCGCTGCAGTATTTCTTCACCAGCACGCCGCATCACAAGGTGCACTACGTGATGCTGGCCGGCGGCACGGCCACTCTGCCCGGTCTGAAGGAGCGAGTGACGGACCTGACGGGCTTCGCCTGCATGGTGGTCAATCCCTTCGAGAACATGGCCATGGGCTCGGCCGTGCGCGAGCCCAAGCTGCGTCGTGAGGCGCCGTCCTATCTGACCGCCTGCGGCCTCGCGATGCGGAGGTTCTTCCAGTGATCCTGATCAACCTGCTGCCGTATCGCGAAGAGCGGCGCAAGCGGCGCAAGGCTGCCTTCTTCGCCGGCCTGGGCTTTGCTGGCCTGGTCGGCGCCGGCCTGGTGGTGGCGGCCTACTTGATGCTGCAGTTCCTGACTGCGGAGCAGCAGTCGCACAACCAGTACATCCAGAGCGAGATTGCGCGGCTGGAGGCCCAGATCAAGGACATCGCCGATCTGAAGGCCGAAATCGAGTCGCTGAAGGCACGCCAGCGTGCCGTCGAGGACCTGCAGACCGATCGCAACACGCCTGTGCAACTGCTCAATGATCTGGCCCGGCTCGCGCCCGAAGGCATCTATCTGACGGCCATCAAGCAGGACGCCAAGCTCGTCACCATCAGCGGCATTGCCCAGACGAACGAGCGCGTGTCCGAATTCCTGCGCAACGTGTCGCGCAGCTCGGAATGGCTGGAGAAGCCGGATCTCATCGAAGTCAAGCTGGCCAATGTCACGACCAACACGCGTGACCAGCGGCGCCTGCTGGACTTCTCGATGAAGGTCTCGATCAAGACCCCGCCGCGCGAGGCTGCGCCGGGTGCCGCAGCGCCGAAGAAGAGCTGATCGCCCATGGCCACCTCCACATCCAAGTTCGACCTGAACGCCTGGTTCGCCGATGTCGCGAGCCAATTCCAGGGCCTCAATCCCAAGGAGCCCGGCCAGTGGCCGCTGCTGCCCAAGCTCGCAGCCTCGCTGGTCGTGATGCTGGCCGTTGCCATCGCCGGCTATGTCTTCGTGCTGTCCGACGTACAGGCGGGCCTGGAGGCAGAACGGGACCGCGAACCGCAGCTGCGCCAGGACTATCACAACAAGCTGGGCCAGGCCGTCAACCTGCCCGAGTTGCGCAAGCAGAAGAGCCAGGTCGAGGAATACGTGACCCAGCTTGAAAAGCAGTTGCCCGGCAAGGCGGAAATCGATTCCCTGCTGTCCGATATCAGCAGCGCGGGCGTCGGGCGCGGCCTACAGTTCGAGCTGTTCCGGCCCGGCCAGGTGCTGATCAAGGACTATTACGCCGAGCTGCCGATCGCGGTCAAGGTGTCGGGCCGCTATCACGACATCGGCGCCTTTGCGGCCGACGTGTCGAATCTGTCGCGCATCGTCACCTTGCACAACCTCGTGGTCGTGGCACCCGCCGGCCCGCGCGACGCGAACGGTCCCCTCAGCATGGAAGCCACGGCACGCACCTATCGCTACCTGGATGCCACCGAAGTCGCCGAGCAGAAGAAGGCCGCGACCAAGACGGCGGGAGGCAAGAAATGAAGCGTCTGCTGATGCCCCTCGCCGTGCTGCTGCCGCTGGCTGGTTGTGGCGGCGACATGGATGAGCTGCGCCAATGGATGGAGCAGGAGCGCAAGGAAGCCAAGACCACCGTCACGCCGCTGCTGCCGCCCAAGAAATTCCTGCCCCAGCCGTATGAGTCAGCGGCCGGCGTGGATCCCTACAGCCCGCAGAAGCTCAGCGTCGCGATCAAGCAGGAAGCCGCCCAGCCGAATTCCCTGCTGACGGCCGAAATCAGCCGTCGCAAGGAGCCGCTGGAGGCCTATCCGCTGGACGGCATGGCCATGGTGGGCAGCCTGACGCGCGACAACCGTCGCTACGCGCTGTTGCGCGTCGACAACCTGTTGTATCAAGTCAAGGCCGGGGACTACCTCGGCCAGAACTTCGGCCGCATCACCAAGATCAGCGAGACCGAGATCACGTTGCGAGAAGTCGTCCAGGACGCTGCGGGCGAGTGGATCGAGCGCACCAGTACCCTCCAGCTACAGGAGAAGGGACGATGAACAAGACACCGCAGGAGAATAAGTCGATGGGCCGTGGCTGGTTGGTGGGATTCGCACTCACGTTGCTGGCCGCGCCGGCGGCTTGGGCACAGACGCAGATACGCTCGATCAATACCAGCCAGCAGGCGGGTGTGGAGGTCGTGCGGATCGAACTGAGCGAGCCCTTGCCGGCCCTGCCGACCGGCTTCACGATCCAGGCACCGCCGCGCATCGCCATCGATCTACCGGGCGTCACGAACGGTGTCGGTCGCAACCAGATCGACATCAACCAGGGAAATCTGCGCTCGGCCAATGTGGCGCAGGCGGGCGAACGCTCCCGCATCGTGCTGAACCTGCGCCATGCATCGGGCTACACGGCCAAGCTGGAAGGCAGTGCACTGGTCATCGTGCTCGACCCGGCGCCTGCGCAGCCCTTGCCCCAGGCCCAAGCTCCCGGCGAACCGGTCCATTTCGCACAGAGCCTGAACGCCGCACCTCAGCCGCTGCGCGATATCGACTTCCGTCGCGGCGCGGACGATGCGGGCCGCGTCATCGTCAACCTGCCCAGCAACCAGGTCGGCGTCGACATCCAGCAGCAGGGCCATGGCCTGGTGGTCGAGTTCCTGCGTTCCAGCCTGCCGGAGAACCTGCGTCGCAAGATCGACGTGACCGATTTCGGCACCCCTGTGCAAACCATCACCACGAGCCAGGTCGGCGATCGGGTGCGCATGCTGGTCGAACCCAAGGGCAGCTGGGAACACAGCGCCTACCAGAGCGACAACCAGTTCGTCCTGGAAGTCAGGCCGCAGAAGGTCGATCCGAACAAGCTGACCCAGGGGCCCGGCTACGCGGGTGACAAGCTGTCGCTGAACTTCCAGAACATCGAAGTCCGGGCACTGTTGCAGGTCATTGCCGACTTCACCAACTTCAACGTCGTCACCAGCGATACCGTGACCGGCAGCGTCACGCTGCGCCTGAAGGACGTGCCCTGGGATCAAGCGCTGGACATCATCATGCAGGCCAAGGGCCTGGGCCTGAGGAAGTCCGGCAATGTGCTGTGGATCGCGCCCAAGGAAGAGCTCGCCACCAAGGAGAGGCTGGACCTTGAGGCCAAGGCCGCCATCGCCCAGCTCGAACCGCTGCGAACCCAGTCCTTCCAGCTCAACTATGTGAAGGCCGAGGACCTTGCCAGGGGCTTGACCGGTCAGGGCATCACGTCCTCCGGCAGTGGCGGTTCCAGCGGTGGCAGCAGCAGCAGTAGCAGCGGCAGCAACAGTGGTACCGGCACCCGCATTCTTTCGACGCGCGGCAGTGTCATCTTCGAGCCTCGTACCAACCAGCTCTTCGTCTCGGACGTGCCGAGCAAGCTCGAAGAGATCCAGGCCATGATTGCCAAGATCGACATCCCGGTGCGCCAGGTGCTGATCGAGGCACGCATCGTCGAAGCCAACGACAAGTTCGGGCGCTCGTTGGGCGTCAAGCTCGGCGCGAACGACCTGCGCGGGCAGCAGGGAGGCATCCCGGGCTATAGCGTCGGTGGCGGCAACTACGTGACCGTTGGCGGCAACTACAACGGCATCGGCTCACAGACCAACCAAGGGGTCACGGCCAATTACAACAACACCCAGTTCGTCAACCTGCCGGCGAACGTGTCGTCCGACGCGTTCAGCGGCGGCACGGCAACCCAGGTCGCGCTGTCGCTGTTCAGTGCCACCGCCAACCGCTTCCTGAACCTTGAGCTGTCGGCGCTTGAATCCGACGGCAAGGGCAAGGTCGTGTCCAGCCCGCGCGTCATCACGGCCGACCAGGTCAAGGCCCTCATCGAGCAGGGCGAGGAGCTGCCCTATCAGGTGGCCACCGCGAGCGGCGCCACCTCCGTGCAGTTCCGCAAGGCCAACCTCAAGCTGGAGGTCACGCCGCAGATCACGCCTGAAGGCAGCGTCATCCTGAACGTGGACGTCAACAAGGACAGCCGCGGTACTTTGACGCCCCAGGGCTATGCGATCAATACCAAGCATGTTCAGACGCAGGTGCTGGTCGAGAACGGCGGTACGGTCGTCATCGGCGGCATCTACACCCAGGACGAGGGCGAGACCGTCAACAAGGTACCGCTGCTGGGCGATGTGCCTTTCCTGGGCAACCTGTTCAAGAACAAGACCCGCACGACCTCGAAGACCGAGCTGTTGATCTTCCTGACGCCCAAGGTGGTCAGTGAGCGGTCAACGGTGCGCTGAGGATTCACCGAATTGACGATGTGTCAGCTGCGCTGGCTACACACGGGAGTGAGCAGAGATGTTGAAGTTTGATGTTTGGAGCCGGACTGCGGTTCGCGCGTTGTTGGGTGGTGTGCTCGCTGCAGCGCTCACGGCCTGTGGCGGTGGCGGTGGAAGCGCCGGAACACCGGTCTTCGATCCCCCGGCATCCACCCCGTCGGGCGCGGCGAGCGCCGTGGCGGCCGACCTCGTCGTCGTGCTGAACAAGGCCACGTTGACGAACACGGGGTCCGACTCCATCACGGCGACGGTGACGTCCATCGACACCAACCGCGCCGCGGTCGGCAACGTGCCGGTTACCGTTTCAATCAACGCCAATGCAGTGGTGTCGACAAATAACGCGACAGCGACCAATGCCAGCGGTCAGCTGACGGCCACGATCACCCAGGGCTCCGACACTTCGGTTCGCCCCGTGACCCTGACCGTGACCTCGGGCACTATTACGCGGGCGGTGACCTTCAATGTCGTCCAGCAGTCTTCGACCAATAATCCTCAGGCCAATGACCTGACGTTGACGCTGAGCGCGAGCAATATCAACAACTCGGGCAGCGCAACGATCACGGCCACGGCTACGGCGGTGGACAGCAATAGAAACGCCTTGCTGGGCATTCCCGTGCAGTTGTCGGTGACAGACGCCAGCGCCTTCCTCATCGCACCCTCCAGCACTACAAATGCCAGTGGGCAGGTAACCGGTACGGTCAACATCGGGCAGGACCGCTCGAATCGCACCATCACAGTCGTTGCGACAAGCGGCAACTTGACGCGCACCGCTGCGTTCCAGGTCATTGGGGCAAACTTCTCGCAAGCCAGCCCGGTGCCGGCCGTTGCGACGGTGGGCGCCGCCGGTACCGTCCAATACACGCTGTCTGACGTGAACAGCAATCCGATGCCGGGCGTGACTATCAATGTCAGCGGCAACGGCGTGACGAGTGCCACGGGGACGACGGACTTGAATGGCGCCTATACGTTCACCTACACCACACCCAACGCCCCGGGAACCAATCTGACGATCAAGGCGGTAGCCGGCGGGCGCGAGTCGCTCGTGACGATTCCCGTCGCAGGCGGCAGCACGACGGTGCCAGTGGCTGGCTCCACGCCTGTCGCGACGGCACTGAACCTGTCTGCCGATGTCGTCACCGTCAACACGTCCTCCACCAACAACCAGGTGACTGTCAGTGCCATCTTCCGCGATGGCAGCAATGCGCCCATCTCCAATGTCCGCGTGCTGTTCGCGGCAGCGGGCGACAACGGGACCGGCAAGATTGGCTCTGGGGCAAACTCCGTTCTGTCAGATGCTTCGGGTACCGCTTCGACGACTTATGCCCCTGGCGCCGTCAGCAGCCCGACGAACGGCGTGACCATTCAAGCCTGCTGGAAGGTCAGCGACTTCGCGCCCGGCGCCACGGCTGGCAGTTGCGTCGCTGCGGGCGGCCAGTTGCTGACCACGACGCTGACCATCGTATCGAATCCGGTGTCGATCTCGATCGGCACGGACAACTCGATCGGTGACGGTGGCGGTGGTCTGACGTATGTGAAAAAGTACGTCGTGCTCGTTGTAGATTCAGCTGGCAATCCCAAGGCCGACGTTCAGATCACCCCGTCGTTGGATCTGGGTAGCTATTCGAAGGGGTTCTGGGAATACAACGCCGGGAAGAAGCGCTGGGAGCTGACACCTCAAGGCGACTATGTGGCCGTCATTGGTACCGGGGGGTTTACCGTGGGCCAGCTCAACGCCATTTGTCCCAACGAGGATTTGAATCGGAACGGTGTCGTCGATGGCGGTGAGGACGTGAATGGCAACAAGCAGTTGGATCCACGCAAGTCCGATGTCGCGATCACGCTGGTGGGCGCCACCAGGACGGATGCAAACGGCGTCGCTGTGCTTCAGCTCGAGTATCCGAAGAGTCTAGGTACTTGGGTCGACTACAAGATCACGGTCACGGCTGCGGGTGTCCTCAGCCCACCTGCTTACTACCCGATTGGTGTGCCGGTGTCCCTGTCGTCCAAGTCTTACTCCGCGCTTGTGGCCGAGGGCGTCGCTCAAGGCAAGACCTACGCGGCAAGCGTAGTTGACTACCTGTACACCTACGCACGACTGCCGGTCGCTGCAGCAGACCTTTCCAGCGAATCGGCGCCGGCGTTCGTGGTCAGCCCTTATGGCACCAGCAACAGCTGCGCCAGCGCGAAGTGACGTGATCGCCCTTGTGGGCATGCCTGGCGGTGGCAAGTCCACCGTCGGCAAACAACTGGCACGCCAAATTGGCGTGCCTTTTGTCGATTCGGACCATGAAATCGAGCAGCGCATCGGCGGCAGCATCAAGCTGTTCTTCGAGCGCCATGGTGAGGACGCTTTTCGGGACCTTGAGACCGAGGTCATCGCCGAGCTGATCGCACGTCCCGGCGACCGCGTGCTGGCCACCGGCGGCGGCGCGGTGCTGAGAGAGCGCAATCGCGAACTGCTGCATGGCGGTGCGACGGTGCTCTACCTTCGCTCCACGCCCGAGGACCTGTTCCGGCGTCTGCGCCATGACACGACGCGGCCGCTGCTACAGGTGCGCGACCCGCTGGCCAAGCTGCGCGAACTCCACCACCAGCGCGACCCGCTCTACCGCCGCTGCGCGCACTATGTGCTGGAAAGCGCGCGACCTTCGGTGCATGCCCTCGTCAACATGGCGCTGATGCAGCTGGAGCTGGCGGGCCTACTGGACCCGACCCGCGTCGCGGCCACCGTGGGGGCCGAACCGCTTTGACGGCGCCTTGACGGGAGGCGGAGGGCCGCTTGCGAGGTGCCTCTTACACTTGGCCGCATGCCTGCCACCGATACCGTCCGCATTCAGCTCCCTGACGACCGCAACTACGAGATCCGCATCGGTTCAGGCCTGCTGGACGCGCCTGCCAGCTGGCAGCAACTGCCCAAGGCAGCGACGGCTGTCATTGTCAGCAACGAGACCGTGGCGCCGCTGTACGCCGCTCGCCTGCGTGAACGCCTGCTGGCGGTCTACGGTCGCGTCGATCTGGTCGTATTGTCGGATGGCGAGCAACACAAGGATTGGGACAGCCTGAACCGCATCTGCGACCACCTGCTCGGCCAGGCCCTGGACCGCAAGACCGTGTTGTTCGCGCTGGGCGGCGGCGTCATCGGTGACATGACCGGTTTCGCGGCGGCCATCTACATGCGCGGCGTGCCCTTCGTACAGGTGCCCACCACATTGCTGGCTCAGGTCGACTCGTCGGTGGGCGGCAAGACGGCGATCAACCATCCGTTGGGCAAGAACATGCTCGGCGCCTTCTACCAGCCCGCGCGCGTCATCGCCGACCTGGACACCCTGGACAGCCTGCCGGACCGCGAATTGCGCGCTGGCCTGGCCGAGGTGATCAAGTACGGCCCGATCGCTGACGCCGGTTTCCTGTGCTGGATCGAGGACAACCTCGACGCGATGCTGGCGCGTGACAAGGCCGTGCTCGGCTATGCGGTGCGGCGCAGTTGCGAGATCAAGGCCGACGTGGTGGGCCAGGACGAGCGCGAGCAGGGCCTGCGCGCCATCCTGAACTTCGGCCACACCATCGGCCATGCCATCGAAGCGGGCCTCGGCTATGGTGCGTGGCTGCATGGCGAAGCCGTCGCCTGCGGCATGGTGCTGGCGGCCGACCTGTCGCAGCGCATGGGGCTGATGCCGGCCGGCTTCGTCGAGCGCCTGCGCAGCCTGATCGAGAGGGCAGGGCTGCCGGTGCAACCACCCAAGCTGGGCGCCGAACGCTATCTGTCGCTGATGCGCGTGGACAAGAAGGCCGAGGCGGGTGAGATCCGCTTCGTCCTCATCGAGGCGCTCGGCCGAGCCGGCCTGCACTCGGTGCCAGACGCACGCATCGTGGAAACACTGGCAGCGTACGGAGCGGCCTGAGATGTCGACGCCGCGTCCGGCCTACGCCGCTGACCCGGCGCGCAGCCGCGGCCGCCGCCTGCCCGAGCCAGCCGCACCCACGCGCAGCGAATTTCAGCGCGACCGCGACCGCATCATCCACAGCACGGCGTTTCGCCGCCTCGTCTACAAGACCCAGGTCTTCCTCAACCACGAGGGCGATCTGTTCCGGACGCGGCTGACACATTCTCTGGAAGTGGCCCAGCTCGGCCGGTCCATCGCACGCAGCCTGGGCCTGGACGAAGACCTGGTCGAGGCCGTGGCCCTGGCCCATGACCTCGGTCACACGCCGTTCGGCCATGCGGGCCAGGACGTGCTGGACGAGTGCATGCGCGCCCATGGCGGCTTCGAGCACAACCTGCAATCACTGCGTGTCGTCGATCAGTTGGAGCAGCGCTATCCGGATTTCGACGGCCTCAACCTGTGCTTCGAGACGCGCGAGGGCATCCTCAAGCACTGTTCGCGACGGCATGCCGAACTCATCGAGGCCGTTGAACCTGACGGCATCGCGACCCGCTTCCTGCATGGCGGCCAGCCCAGCCTGGAGGCCCAGCTCTGCAATCTGGCCGACGAGGTGGCCTACAACGCGCACGACGTTGACGATGGCGTGCGCTCGGGCCTGATCGAGCTGGAGCAACTGCTGGATGTCGAGCTGGTGCGGGAGCATTGGCGGGCGTCGCTGGATGCGCATCCGGGCCTGGCCGGCAAGCGCCTGCTGTTCGAGACCATCCGCCGCATGCTGTCGGCTCAGGTCTACGACATCATCGACGCCACGCGTGCGGCGCTGGACGAAGCGGCACCCAGCGACGTCGATGCTGTGCGCCGGGCTGAAAAGCCCTTGCTGCGCTTCAGCCCGGAGATGCGCATCAAGAGCACGGCGCTCAAGCGCTTCCTCTTCGCCAACCTCTACCGCCACCCGCAGGTGCAATCCACGCGCAGCCGCGCCGAGCAGGTGCTGCGCGACCTCTTTGCGGCCTATTCGTCCGATGCGACGCAGATGCCGGCGGACTTCGCCGAGCGCGCCGATCGTGAACGAGCCTGTGCTGACTACATTGCCGGCATGACCGACCGGTTCGCCATTCGCGAGCATCAGCGGTTGACGGGCAAGACGCTCTTCTGACGTCACTCCGCAAAATGGGGTCGGAGTCGATTATTCTGGCTGCTCCTGCCGAGGCCGTTGTGCCGACAAGGATGCATTCATGGCCCGTCTACCTCGATTGATCCTGCCGGGTCAGCCTCACCACGTCATCCTGCGCGGCAACAACCGCCAGGCCATCTTCTTCAGCGATCACGACCGCCAGCAGATGCTGGTCACATTGACCGAGGTCGCGGCTCAGTATGGGGTGGCCGTCCATGCCTACGTGCTGATGGACAACCACCTTCACCTGCTGCTGACGCCGCCCGCTGCGGACGCTCTCAGTCGCATGATGCAAGCGCTCGGCCGCCGCTACGTGGCCTGGTTCAACACCCGTCATCAGCGCAGCGGCACGCTCTGGGAAGGTCGGTTCAGGGCAGGCTTGGTCGAGGGCGAACGGCATCTGCTGGCCTGCATCCGCTACATCGAATTGAATCCGGTGCGTGCAGGGCTGTGCCAGGACGCGGCGCAATGGCCCTGGTCCAGCGCCGCTCACCACCTCGGCCTGAACCGCAGCGCGCTGGTCACGGAGCATGAACTGTATTGGTCACTGGGCAACACACCCTTCGAGCGCGAGCATGCCTATCGCGAGTTGATGGACCAGGGTGTCACCCTGCAGGAGCAAGCGCAGTTCACTGAGGCCGTGTTGCGGGGGCGGCCAGTGGGCGGCGCAACATTCCTGAAGGCGCTGGGCGACACCCACCCGAAAGTCGCACTCAAACGGCCGCGCGGACGGCCGCGCAAAACGCCACTGGCATCGTCGGAAACCAAGCCAACCGGAGTGGCGTGACTATGGCCCCATTTATTTAACTTCACCACGTCGATGGGTAATTAATTGACTCTGACCCTAATTTAATCAAGTTGCCGCAAATGCTGCACTGCATTACGCTCCCGCCCTGTTGTGTTCCAGGAGGGCGCTATGAGCCACGCCGCGCAGATTCAAGCCGAGATCCAAGACCTAGCCGAGCACGGGCTCTACCGGCCGGGCAATGAGAAAGACGCCTGCGGCCTCGGGTTCGTGGCACACATCAAAGGCCACAAGGCGCACCACATCGTCCAGCAGGGCCTGAAGATCCTCGAGAACCTGGACCACCGCGGTGCAGTGGGTGCCGACAAGCTGATGGGCGACGGTGCCGGCATCCTGATCCAGATCCCGGACGAGTACTACCGCGCCGAGATGGCCAAGCAGGGCATCAACCTGCCGCCGCCCGGCGAGTACGGCGTCGGCATGATCTTCCTGCCCAAGGAAGCTGCCTCCCGCCTGGCCTGCGAACAGGAATTGGCCCGTGCCATCAAGGCCGAAGGCCAGGTGCTGATCGGCTGGCGCGACGTGCCGGTGGACCGTGACATGCCCATGTCGCCCACGGTGCGCGAGAAGGAGCCGGTGATCCGCCAGATCTTCATCGGCCGTGGCACTGACATCATCGTCCCCGACGCGCTGGAGCGGAAGCTCTACGTCATCCGCAAGACGGCCTCCAGCGCCATCCAGGCCTTGAAGCTCACGCACAGCCGCGAGTACTACGTGCCCAGCATGAGCTGCCGCACGGTCATCTACAAGGGTCTGCTGCTGGCCGACCAGGTCGGCAAGTACTACCTGGACCTGGCCGACCCGCGCGTCGTCTCGGCCATCGCGCTAGTGCACCAGCGCTTCTCGACCAACACCTTCCCCGAGTGGCCGCTGGCCCACCCCTACCGCATGGTCTGCCACAACGGCGAGATCAACACGGTCAAGGGCAACTTCAACTGGATGCGCGCCCGCGAAGGCGTCATGAAGTCGCCGGTGCTGGGCGACGACCTGAAGAAGCTCTACCCCATCAGCTTCGAGCACCAGTCCGACACGGCCACCTTTGACAACGCCATCGAGCTGCTGACGATGAGCGGCTACCCGCTCGCCCACGCGGCCATGATGATGATCCCGGAAGCCTGGGAGCAGCACGAAGGCATGGACGAGCGCCGCCGTGCCTTCTACGAATACCACGCCGCCATGATGGAGCCGTGGGACGGCCCTGCCGCTATGGCCTTCACCGACGGCCGCCAGGTCTGTGCCGCGCTGGACAGAAACGGTCTGCGGCCTGCTCGTTATTGCATCACCGACGACGACCTCGTCGTCATGGCCTCCGAGTCCGGCGTGCTGCCCATCCCCGAGGCCAAGATCGTCAAGAAGTGGCGCCTGCAGCCCGGCAAGATGTTCCTCATCGACCTGGAGCAGGGCCGCATCGTCGACGACGAGGAACTGAAGAACCAGTTCGCCAACGCACGCCCGTACCGCCAGTGGATCGAGAACGTTCGCGTCAAGCTGGACGACATCGCCGTGCCCGACACGGCCCGCCCCGGCTTCACGACGACGTTGCTGGACCGCCAGCAGGCCTTCGGCACCACGCAGGAAGACATCAAGTTCCTGCTCGCTCCCATGGCCGCCAATGGCGAGGAGGGCATCGGCTCCATGGGCAACGACTCGCCGCTCGCGGTGCTGTCGGGCAAGAACAAGCCGCTCTACAACTACTTCAAGCAGCTCTTTGCCCAGGTCACGAACCCGCCGATCGACCCGATCCGCGAGAACATCGTGATGTCGCTGAACAGCTTCATCGGCCCGAAGCCGAACCTGCTGGACATCAACGCCATCAACCCGCCGATGCGCCTGGAAGTCAGCCAGCCCATCCTCGACTTCGACGACATGGCGCGCCTGCGCGGCATCGAGAAACCCACCAACGGCAAGTTCAAGCCCAGTGAGCTGGACATCACTTACCCGCGTGACTGGGGCCGCGCCGGCGTGGAAGCGCAGCTCGCCTCGCTGTGCGCCTCGGCGGTTGACGCCATCAAGACCGGTCACAACATCCTCATCATCACGGACCGCCATCTGAGCCAGGACCGCATCGCGATTCCAGCGCTGCTGGCCCTGTCCGCCGTCCACCACCACCTGGTGCGTGAAGGCCTGCGCACGACGGCCGGCCTGGTTGTCGAGACCGGCACCGCCCGCGAGGTGCACCACTTCGCCGTGCTGGCCGGGTATGGCGCCGAAGCCGTCCACCCCTACCTCGCGCTGGAAACGCTCGAGGCCATGAAGGACGAGCTGCCGCCCAAGCTGACCGCCGAACAGGCCCGCTACAACTACATCAAGGCCGTGGGCAAGGGTCTGTCCAAGATCATGTCCAAGATGGGCATCTCGACCTATATGTCCTACTGCGGCGCGCAGATCTTCGAGGCCATCGGCCTGAAGCCTGACTTCGTCGAGAAGTACTTCCGCGGCACCGCCACGCAGGTCGGCGGCATCGGCGTGTTCGAGGTGGCCGAAGAGGCCATCCGCATGCACGAGGCGGCCTTCAGCGACGACCCACTGCTGGACAGCATGCTGGAGACCGGTGGCGAGTACGCCTGGCGCACCCGCGGCGAGGAGCATATGTGGACGCCCGACGCCATCGCCAAGCTGCAGCACGCGGCGCGCTCGGGCAAGTTCGAAACCTACAAGGACTACGCCCAGCTCATCAACGATCAGAGCAAGCGCCACATGACGCTGCGCGGCCTGTTCGAGTTCAAGTTCGACCCGACCAAGGCCGTGCCGCTGGAAGAGGTCGAGTCGGCTGCCGACATCGTCAAGCGCTTCGCCACCGGTGCCATGTCGCTGGGCTCCATCTCCACCGAGGCCCACGCCACGCTGGCCGTGGCGATGAACCGCATCGGCGGCAAGAGCAACACGGGTGAGGGCGGCGAAGACCCGGCCCGCTACCGCAACGAGCTCAAGGGCATCAAGATCACCGCTGGTACCAAGATCAGCGACGTGATCGACGGCAAGGTCATCGCCGTCGACTACGAGCTGAAGGAAAACGACAGCCTGCGCTCCAAGATCAAGCAGGTGGCCTCGGGCCGCTTCGGCGTGACGACCGAGTACCTGGTCAGCGCCGACCAGATCCAGATCAAGATGGCCCAGGGCGCCAAGCCCGGCGAGGGCGGCCAGCTGCCCGGCGGCAAGGTGTCCGAGTACATCGGCATGCTGCGCCACTCGGTGCCGGGCGTGGGCCTCATCAGCCCGCCGCCCCACCACGACATCTATTCCATCGAGGACCTGGCCCAGCTCATCCACGACCTGAAGAACGTCAACCCCAAGGCGGACGTGTCGGTCAAGCTGGTGTCCGAAGTCGGCGTGGGCACGGTGGCCACCGGCGTGGCCAAGTGCAAGGCCGACCACATCGTCATCGCCGGCCATGACGGTGGCACGGGCGCGTCGCCGTGGAGTTCCATCAAGCACTGCGGCACGCCCTGGGAGCTGGGCCTGGCCGAAGCGCAGCAGACCCTGGTGCTGAACCGCCTGCGTGGCCGCGTGCGCGTGCAGGCCGACGGCCAGATGAAGACCGGCCGCGACGTCGTCATCGGCGCGCTGCTGGGCGCCGACGAGTTCGGCTTCGCCACCGCACCGCTGGTGGCCGAGGGCTGCATCATGATGCGCAAGTGCCACCTGAACACCTGCCCTGTAGGTGTGGCCACGCAGGACCCGGTGCTGCGCAAGAAGTTCACCGGCCGCCCCGAGCACGTCGTCAACTACTTCTTCTTCGTTGCCGAGGAAGCGCGCCAGATCATGGCCCAGCTGGGCGTGCGCAAGTTCGACGAACTGATTGGTCGCAGTGATTGGCTGGACACCAAGAAGGCCGTCTCGCACTGGAAGGCCAAGGGCCTGGATTTCGCCCGCATCTTCCACCGTCCCAATGTGCCCGCTGACGTGGCCCGCATCCACAACGATGTGCAGGACCATGGCCTGGAGCGCGCACTGGACGTCAAGCTGATCGAGAAGTGCCTGCCCGCCTTCGAGAAGGGCGAGAAGGTGCAGTTCATGCAGGAGGTCAGCAACGTGCGCCGCTCGGTGGGTGCACGCCTGTCCGGCGAGCTGATCCGCCGCAAGCCCGAGGGCCTGCCCGACCACACCATCTTCATCCAGATGGAAGGCACCGGCGGCCAGAGCTTCGGCGCCTTCCTGGCGCATGGCATCACCTTCTACCTGATCGGTGACGCCAACGACTACACCGGCAAGGGCATGTCGGGCGGCCGCATCGTCGTGCGCCCCAGCATCGACTTCCGCGGCGACGCGACCAAGAACATCATCGTCGGCAACACCGCGCTGTATGGCGCGACGCGCGGCGAGGCCTTCTTCCGTGGCGTCGCCGGAGAGCGCTTCGCGGTGCGCCTGTCGGGCGCCACGGCCGTCGTCGAGGGCACGGGCGACCATGGCTGCGAGTACATGACCGGCGGCACCGTCGCCGTGCTCGGCAAGACCGGCCGCAACTTCGCCGCCGGCATGAGCGGCGGCATCGCCTACGTGTTTGATGAGGACGGCCACTTCGCCAAGCGCTGCAACACCAGCATGGTGTCGCTGGAGAAGCTCGCTACGGCGCAGGAGCAGGAAGCCAGCGTCGACAAGGCCATCTGGCACCGCACCAAGGGTGTCGACGGCGTGGACCGCGAGGCCCAGACCGACGAGGCCATCCTGAAGAAGCTGCTGGAAGACCACCACCGCTGGACCGGCAGCCAGCGCGCCCGCGACATCCTCGACCACTGGGCCGAGTCGCGCGGCAAGTTCATCAAGGTGTTCCCGAACGAATACCGCCGCGCGCTGGGCGAGATCAACGCCGCCAAGGAAGCCGCACAAACCATCGCTCAGGCCAAGG
Organism: Roseateles sp. P4_D2; assembly: GCF_056401875.1. Lineage (NCBI taxonomy): Bacteria > Pseudomonadati > Pseudomonadota > Betaproteobacteria > Burkholderiales > Sphaerotilaceae > Roseateles > Roseateles sp. P4_D2. The sequence goes on from NZ_JBFUIM010000008.1 coordinate 50,409, forward strand.
CGCCTGAAGCCGTCACCGCCAAGGCCTGAGGAGAGGGAGCATGGGAAAAGTCACCGGCTTCATGGAATACGAGCGTCTGGAAGAGGGCTACGAGCCCGCGCCCGCCCGCGTCAAGAACTACAAGGAATTCGTCATCGGCCTGAACGTCGAGCAGGCGAAGCAGCAGGGCGCGCGCTGCATGGACTGCGGCACGCCGTTCTGCAACAGCGGCTGCCCGGTCAACAACGTCATCCCGGACTTCAACGACCTGGTCTACAAGGGCCGGCCGGAGGACTGGAAGAACGCCATCGTCGTGCTGCACAGCACCAACAACTTCCCCGAGTTCACCGGCCGCATCTGCCCCGCGCCCTGCGAGGCGGCCTGCACGCTGAACGTCAATGACGACGCGGTGGGCATCAAGTCCATCGAGCACGCCATCATTGACCGCGCCTGGGCCGAGGGCTGGGTCACGGCCCAGCCGGCCAAGGTGCGGACCGGCAAGAAGGTGGCCGTCGTCGGCGCCGGCCCGGCCGGTCTCGCGGCGGCGCAGCAGCTGGCCCGCGTCGGCCATAGCGTCACCGTCTTCGAGAAGAACGACCGAGTCGGTGGCCTGCTGCGCTACGGCATCCCGGACTTCAAGATGGAGAAGTCCCACATCGACCGCCGCGTCGAGCAGATGAAGGCCGAGGGCGTCGAGTTCCGCACGGGCGTGATGGTCGCCGCCCTGCCCGAAGGCAGCAAGGTCACCAACTGGGCCAAGGAAACGATCAGCGCCGACGAGCTGAAGAGCCAGTTCGACGCCATCGTGCTGACCGGCGGCGCCGAGCAGTCGCGCGACCTGCCCGTGCCGGGCCGGGAGCTGTCCGGCGTGCACTTCGCGATGGAATTCCTGCCGCAGCAGAACAAGATCAACGCCGGCGACAAGCTGAAGAACCAGTTGCGCGCCGACGGCAAGCACGTCATCGTCATCGGTGGCGGCGACACCGGCAGCGATTGCGTCGGAACGAGCAACCGCCACGGCGCCAAGAGCGTCACGCAGTTCGAGCTGTTGCCCCAGCCGCCCGAAGTGGAAGACCGCCCGCTGACCTGGCCCTACTGGCCGATCAAGCTGCGCACCTCGTCCAGCCATGAAGAAGGTTGCGAGCGCGAGTTCGCCATCGCCACCAAGGAATTCATCGGTGAGAAGGGCAAGCTGACCGGCGTCAAGACCGTGCGCCTGCAATGGCAGGGCGGCAAGATGACCGAGGTCGAAGGCAGCGAGCAGATCCTCAAGGCCGACATGGCCTTCCTGGCGATGGGCTTCGTGTCGCCGGTCGCCACCATCCTGGAGGCCTTCGGCGTCGACAAGGATGCGCGTGGCAACGGCAAGGCCTCGACCGAAGGTGCCAGCGCCTACAAGACCAATGTCGACAAGGTCTTCGCCGCCGGCGACATGCGCCGCGGCCAGAGCCTGGTGGTGTGGGCCATCCGCGAAGGCCGCCAGGCCGCGCGTGCGGTGGATGAATACCTGATGGGTTCGACGACGCTGCCGCGCTGAGCACGCCGCCTCGCCTCCTGCAACGCGACCTCCGGGTCGCGTTTTTCATGGCGCCGTAGCAATTACTTACGGGGGCATGCCGTTCGTCGCGGCGGCATGGACGCCCGTCGAGAAGCAGTGTCGAGGTGCGCAGTTTTGCACGACATTCACGCCGGCGCTGCCGCAGAATGCCCCGAAACGACCACTTGATGGTCCTTCTACCCGGCGCTCATCGCCTCGTCGCCGCTCCACAGGAACTGCCCATGTCCCAATTCGCGTCTCCTCAGGTTCAACGTGGCTTCACGCTGATCGAGCTCATGATCGCGGTGGCCATTGTGGGCATCCTGGCAGCGGTGGCTGTCCCGCAATACAAGGACTACGTGCGCCGCGGCTCCCTGTCCGAAAGCTTCTCGCAGCTGGCGGACTACCGGGTCAAGATGGAACAGTACTACCAGGACAACCGCAACTACGGGACCACGACCTGTGTCGACGCCGCGGCCGCCCCGAGCTGGAAGACTTTCGTTCCCACCGGCGCCAAGAACTTCACCTATGCCTGCGGCCTGACCAGCTCCGGGCAGGGCTACACCCTCACGGCCACCGGCAAGACGGGCACGGTGTCGCTGGGGCATGTGTACACCATCAACGAAGCCAACGTGCAGGCCACGACCACCTTCAAGGGCGCGGCGATGACCGGCAAGAACTGCTGGCTCGCCAAGGGCAGCGAGTGCTGAGGTGAACATGAAGCGGCCGGCCCTGAGGGGCGTTACCTTGATCGAGCTGGTGGTGGTGGTCGCCTTGATGGCGTTGCTGCTCATGGCCGTGATGCCCAGCGCCAGCGCCTGGATACGCAACACCCAGATCCGCAACGTGGCCACGTCCCTGCAGGCTGGCCTGCAGCGCGCCCGCGCAGAGGCGATGCGGCGCAACACCAATGTGCGCTTCTCGCTCGTCACCCTGAGCAACTCGGCGGTGATGGACAACAGCTGCGCGGTTAAAGAGGACGGCATGTCGTGGGTGGTCAGCCTTGACGACCCGGCAGGCAAGTGCGCGACCGCGGTCAGCGACACGACAGCCCCCCGCATCCTGGACAAGCATGCCACCGGCAGCGGCAGCCAATCGGTCGTGGTGCAGGGGGACGATGCCGCCGGCGGTGACGCTGCGTTCGTCGTGTTCAACGGCTTCGGCCGCCCCGTAGACCTTACCCCTGTGGCCACGCTGACCACGCTGAACATCGACAACAGCGTCCCTGGCGATGACTTCCGCGCGCTGCGCATCGTCGTCGGGACCGGCGGCGCCATCCGCATGTGCGAGCCCAAGGTCACCGCCAGCAGTGATCCGCGCAAATGCTGACCCGCTGCACCATGGAGTCCAAGGCATGAAAGCAAGCTCGAACCTGAAGGCTGGCCGCGGCCAGCACACCGGCTTTGCGATGCTCGAAGCCCTGGTCGCGCTGCTGATCTGCGCGATGGGCGTGCTGGGCGTCGTCGGGCTGCAAGGGGCCATGACGCGCGCCCAGACGTCCGCCACCTTCCGGGCCGAGGCGGCCTTCCTCGCCCAGCAGTTGCTCGGCGAGATGTGGACCGACCGCACCGGCCTCAACGCCTACGCCACGGCCAGTTGCGGGGCGGCCTGTCAGGACTGGCAGGCCCGCGTGGCGGCCCGACTCCCCAACGGCGAGTCCACGGTGACCGTGGCGGCCACGGGGGCGGTGTCCATCGAGATCCGCTGGACGGCGGCTGGTGAGTCGACCAATCGATTCACGATGGCCTCGTCCATCAACTGAGGGCCGCTGTCGTGATGGTCTTGAATTCCAAACTGCCCCCCTGCCGGGCGGCCGTGCGCGGCGCGACACTCATCGAGCTGATGATCGGGCTGCTGCTGGGCCTGGTCGTCGTGCTGGTCACCGCCCAGGTGCTGTCCTTCGCCGAAGGGCAGAAGCGCGTGACGACCGGTGGTGCCGATGCCCAGGTCAATGGCGCCCTGGGGCTGTACACGCTGCAGCGCGAAATCCAGATGGCCGGCTACGGCCTCATCGATGATCTGCCCGCGCTCGGCTGCCCGGTCGTTGCCAACCATACGAGTACGGGCGCCTTCAACTGGACGCTCACGCCGGTGGTGATCGCCGCAGGGGCCAATGGCGCTCCGGACAGCGTCACGGTCATGTCGTCCAGCCGTGCCTATGCCGTGCCGGCGATCGTGAGCGTCAACCACCCGATCACCGCGGATCGATTCACCCTTCGGTCGACGGTGGGGATCTCGGTGAGCGACATCGTGATCGCCGTGCCCGCCGGCAACTCCGCCACCAATTGGTGCGGCGCCTACCAGGTGACGCAGATCGCCAACAGCAACCAGGTCGTGCATGGCGCGTCGTCCTGGAACAGCGGCGCGCAGGTGGCGCCGGCTGCAGGCTATCTTGCGGGCGATCGGCTGATCAACGCGGGTCAACTGGTGCTGCGCACCTTCGCGGTGGATGCCAACTACAACCTGCAACAGCAGACCCTGGACCTGGCCTCGGGCGGGATGCAGTCGCAGGAGCTGTTCCCGCAGATCGTCTACCTGCGCGCCCTGTATGGCAAGGACACCAACGCCGACCGCGTCGTGGACACCTACGACAACGTGACGCCCACCACCAACGCCGGCTGGCGGCAGGTGCTGGCCGTGCGGCTCGCACTCGTCGCTCGCAGCGGCAGCTACCAGAAGGACGAAGTGACCGTGGCCGCGCCGAAGTGGGATGTAGGCAAGGCAACCACCGTCACCGGTGCCACCACGTGCGGCAGCAGCAATTGCCTGGACCTGGTGGTCAGCGGCGTGCCGGACTGGAAGCACTACCGCTACTCGGTGTTCGAGGTGACGGCACCCCTGCGCAACGTGATCTGGGGACAAAATTAAATGACGGACTGCCACGCAACCAGGACAACGGCGACCCGCCGGCAGCGGGGGATCTCGCTGATATTTGCATTGATCGCCCTCGTGGTCATCTCTCTGGCCGCGGTGGCGCTGGTGCGGTCGGTGGACACCAGCTCGCTGGTCATTGGCAACCTCGGGTTCAAGCAAGATGCAACGTCGGCGGCCAGCCAGGCCGCTGAATCGGCCGTGGCCTACCTGAACGCCAATGCCGGCACGAATCTGCACAACGACCGGGCCGCCGCCGGCTACTACGCCAGCAGTCGCGACTCGCTGGACATGACTGGTCAGGGTTCCACCAGCAACGCGCGAGCGGTGGTGGATTGGACCGGCGGCGGCGCCTGCTCGCTTTACGCGGCGGGCAGCTTTGGCACCTGTGTGAGCCCGTCTGCCCAGATCAGCCTCAATGGTGGCGCGAATACGGCGCGCTACATCATCACGCGGCTGTGCGCGGGTGAAGGTGCACCGTCGGCAGTCGACTGCGCAGTGCCCACCGGTTCGGCGCTCACGGGCGGGGGCAACAAGGGCGTGCAGAGCTACAAGGATGGCAAGGCACAGACCATCGTCACGAATTCCCAGTACTACCGCATCGTCGTGCGCGCCACCAGTGCGCGCGGCACCGTCTCGTTCACCGAAACCATGGTCCAGCTGTAAGCCACGCAGGAGATCAAGCATGAAAACGACCTCTTTTCTCCCTGGGTTGCGATGGATGGTTGGGGGCCTGCCCCTGCTCCTGGCCGCGTTGACGGCCAGCGCCGCCGGGCTCGCCGATCTGGCCGACCGGCCGCTGGCCAGCACGACCAATGGCACGCTGGTGCGCGCCAACCTGATGTTCGTGCTCGACGACTCGGGCTCCATGAGCGACAACTACCTGCCCGACGACGCGCCGACCGGCGACGTGTGCTTCGGCTGGGTCGGTGCCAACAAGATCTTCTACGATCCCAACCGCAGCTATCCGGCGCCCTTGAAATCCAATGGCACGTCGATGACGGACGCCACTTTCACGGCCGCCTGGAACGACGGCTACAAGAGCGGCTCGAGCACCGTCGACCTGAGCAACGACAACCCGGAAACGCCCAGTGTCGTCGGGGCGACCGTCGGCAACCCCGATCAGTCGGCCACCTCCGCGGTGTGCGGCGCCAGAAACGATCCCGCTTGTAGCGTTCCCGGCAGCGGCTCCACGTCGAACTACGACAGTGCCAGCAACACGACGACCAGCGTCGTGACGTCGTACGCGCGCATCAATGCACCCGGCAAGACCTGCAAGAACAACGTAGCCAATAGCTGCTCCATCCAAAAAACCGTCACCACGACCAAGACCGAGGGTGACTATGGCTCCTTCCTCTGGGCGACGCCCAAGGCCGGGAAAACGGGCAGCAGCTGCGCGGGCCCCGACTTCGACGTCGTGCGCGCCCAGAACGCGACCGCTGCGCAGAAGCAGAACTATGCCAACTGGTTCTCCTACTACCGCACCCGCATGCTGGCCATGCGGGCCGGTGCCGGCATGGCCTTCGCCAGGATCGACGCCACGCGGTTTCGCGTCGGCTTCTCCAAGATCAGCGAGTACGCCAATAACGGCGCCGACGGCACGGGCTTCCTGAACATCCGTGACTTCGACGGCGGTACGCAGAAGACCGACTTCTTCACCCGCCTGTACGGCACGTCGGGCAACAGCGCCACGCCGCTGCGGCCGGCATTGGCGCGGGCGGGGCGCTATTTCGCCAACAAGCTGAGCGGGCAGAGCGACCCGATGCAGTACGCCTGCCAGCGCAACTACACCATCCTCTCGACGGACGGCTACTGGAACGAGGGCAGCATCACGCACAAGGACCTGGCCGGCACCGTGGGTATCGGCAACACCGATGCGGGCGCGTCGGTGGCGCGGCCGATGCGCGATGAGGGCAACGGCGGCGCCGGCTACGCCGACACGCTGGCCGACGTGGCCCAGTACTACTACGTCAACGACCTGCGCACCTCGGCGCTGGGCAACTGCACGGGCTCGGTCGCCAACCAGGACGTCTGCGCGAACATCGTGCCGGTCGACACCAAGGACAACAACCCGGCCCAGCACATGACCACGTTCGCGATGGGCCTGGGCTTGAGCGGGACCTTGACCTACGACAAGAATTACGAAACCCAGAGGAGCGGCGACTTCTTCGACATCAAGCAGGGCAACAAGGTCTGGCCCGAGCCGAAGTCCAACACGCTGACGGCCGTCGACGATCTCTGGCATGCCGCCGTCAACGGGCGCGGCACCTACTACAGCGCCAACAACGCGTCGGAAATGGCCGCCAGCCTCGTGGATGCGCTGACCCGCATCGACGCGGCCACGGGCAGTTCGGCCGCGGCGGCCACCAGTTCGCTGACACCGTCGGCGGGCGACGACTGGTTGTTCATCCCCCTGTACACCACCAAGACCTGGGACGGCACCGTCAATGCGTTCAAGATCGACACCGGCACCGGCGCCGTGATCAACCCGGGCACGCCGATCTGGTCGGCCGCCGATCGCATCAAGGCCCAGGCCTCGCGCACCATCCTGTTCAACAACGGCAGCAACAGCCTCGTCGATTTCACCGTGGCCAATCTGACCACCGCCGGCAAGATCAGCAAATTTCCGGACCCATGCGTCGGGGCGAGTCAGCTGAGTCAGTGCGCAACGATGGACCCGGGCGCCAAGCTCAAGGCCACGACCGCCAACCTCGTCAGTTACCTGCTTGGCGCCACCACCTACGAACAGTCCGCCAGCGCCGATGCCGACAAGGTGTTCCGCACCCGCGCCGGTCCCTTGGGCGACATCGTCAACGGCGCACCGGTCTACGTGAAGCAGTCGCCCATGAGCTTGAGCGATGCCGGCTACACCGCGTTCGCCGGCACCAAGCGGCCTGGCGTACTTTATGTGGGCGCCAACGACGGCATGCTGCACGCCATCAAAGTGGTGGACAAAGACAACGTGGCAGATGCCACGAGCGGCACCGAGCTGTGGGCCTATGTGCCGTCCATGGTCATGTCGAACATGTACATGCTGGCGGACGCCAACTATGAATCCAACCACCGCTTCTTCGTCGACGGCGCGCCGGTGGTGGGCGATGTGTATGACGGCACGAAGTGGCGCACTATCCTGGTGGGCGGCCTGGGCAAGGGCGGCAAGGGCTACTACGCGCTGGACATTACCGATCCCGTCTCTCCCAAGGCCCTGTGGGAGTACGCCACTGACGGCGACCTGGGCTACAGCTACGGCAACCCCATCATCACCAAGAACAAGGCCGGCAAATGGGTCGTGATGTTCACCTCGGGCTATAACAACGCTTCGGGCGTGGGCTATCTGTACGTGGTGGACGCCGTCACGGGCGCGCTGGTGGATGCAACGAGCAAGATCAAGGCCGGGACCAGTGTAGGCAGCCCCAGCGACCCCAGCAACCTGGGCAAGATCAACGCCTGGGTGGATGACGACAAGCTCGGCGTCGCATCGCGGGTGTATGGCGCCGACATGCTCGGCAACGTCTGGCGCTTCGACTTTGACGACAACTACGGCCCGGCCGGCAAGGAAAGCATGCTGCTGGGCCAGACGGGTAGCAACCAGCCCATCACGACCAAGCCCGTGCTGAGCGAGATCATTGATGGCAACTACAAATACCCGATCGTTTCGGTGGCTACGGGGCGCTACCTGGGCACCGGGGACGTTGGCGACACCTCGCTGCAGTCCATCTACAGCTTCAAGGACGACCTGGCGGTGTCTGGCCTGGGCGCGCTGCGCAGCAATGCCAACATGGTCCAGCAGACGCTGAAAGCCGACCGCAGCGGCCTGGAGAACGGCGCGACCATCAACTGGGCGACGCAAAAGGGCTGGTACGTCGATCTCAGCCTCAGCGCCGGCGAACGTGTCAGCGTCGACTTCGACCAGCAGCTCAACCAGCTCATCGTCGCCACCAACATTCCGCAGCCGACTGTCTGCTCGCCCGGCGGCACTTCCTGGCTCTACTACCTGGACGTCGGTTCCGGCAAGCCGCTGCTGACCTATTCCAGCACGACGCTGGTGGCGGGTATCACGACCATCGTCAGCTCCACCGGCAAGCTGCTGACCCTGGTGCAGCAGGTCGACGGCAAGAACGTCCCCCGCACAGGTGCTGACCCGATCAACCTGCCGCCGGGCACCCTGCGGCGCACCTCATGGCGCGAGCTGATGAACTGAGAGGCGCAGGCGCCAGCGGCTCGGTACGGGCGCCGTGGTGGTGCCTGGCCGGGGCGGCGCTGGCACACCTCGCGCTGCTCGCCTCCGGGGCGCAGGCGCTGAGCGACTGGAAGCGGGACCAGCTGCTGCCCAAGCCTACCGACGCGCCGGCGGCGCTGAAGGTGCGGTACGTGGCCGCGCCTGCCGTCACGCCGATTGCGGCGGCGGCCGAGCAACCGTCGCCTGCGGCCGCCATCTCTGGCCCGGCGACGGTGCCGTCGCCCCTTCCGCCTGAGATTTCCCGTGAGCCCTCGCCGCAACCCGCGGTGCCCATCGTCGAGCCGGCCATCTACGTGCCGCGGGCGCTGCTCAGCGTCGGGCCCGTGGCGCGCACGCCCGTGCTGCTGCAATGGCCACTCAACTGGCCGGTGCGGCGGTCCTACAACGCCATCCTCAAGCTCTACCTGGACGAGCAGGGGCGGGTCGAGCGTGTCGAGCCCGACGGCGACGCCGTGCTGCCCGAGCCGCTGTTCGAGACGGCGCGGCAGGCTTTCATGGCAACCGATTTCAGCCCCGGCCAGCTGAATGGCCAGGCGGTCAAGTCCTGGATGCGCATCGAGGTGAACTTCGAGTCGGAGAAAGTCGCCGCTCCGCCTTGAAGGCCGGGCGTGCGGGAAGGCTTGGTGTTTCCCCTATCATGGCGCCCTTTCTCCCGCCCCCCGGCTTGCAGCCTGCCTGCGTGAATCCCTTGGCAACCGCACCTCTGATTGAACTGCGCAACGTCAGCGTCGGCTACGGCGACCGCGTGGTGCTGGACGGCGTCAACCTGAAGCTCGAGCGCGGCAAGGTGCTGGCGCTGATCGGCACTTCGGGTGGCGGCAAGACTACCGTGCTGCGCCTGCTTGGCCGCCAGCTCAGGCCCATGAGCGGCCAGGTGCTGTTCGACGGCCAGGACTTGGCGCCCCTGGACCTGGACGGCCTGTATGCCGTGCGCCGGCGCATGGGCATGCTGTTCCAGTTCGGCGCGCTGTTCACCGACCTCAGCGTCTTCGAGAACGTGGCCTTCCCGCTGCGCGAGCACACCGACCTGCCCGAGGCCATGATCCGCGACCTGGTGCTGATGAAACTCAATGCCGTCGGCCTGCGCGGTGCGCGCGACCTGCTGCCCAGCGAAGTCTCCGGCGGCATGGCCCGGCGCGTGGCCCTGGCCCGTGCGATCGCGCTGGATCCGGACCTGGTGCTGTATGACGAGCCCTTCGCCGGCCTGGACCCGATCTCGCTGGGCGTGGCTGCTCGGTTGATCCGTGATCTGAACGACGCCCTCGGCCTGACCAGCATCATCGTCTCGCATGACCTGCACGAGACCTTCGAGATCGCCGACGAGGTGGCGATGGTGGCCAATGGCCGCATCGTCGCCCAAGGCACGCCGGACGAGCTGCGCCACAGCGATGACCCGCTGGTGCGTCAGTTCGTGGGTGCCGAGCCTGACGGGCCGGTGCGCTTTCACCAGCCTGCCGTGCCGGTGGCCGAGGATTTCGGGGTGGCGTCATGATGGCGCTGGCCGCCAACCTGGGTTTGAGCGTGCGCATGCTGCTCGCCGACTGGGGCGCCGCCGCGCGGCTGTTCGGCGCGCTGCTCGCCTGTTCCCCCCGGGCGCTGATGCGTTTCGTGCTCGTGCGCGAGCAGCTCTTCTATCTGGGCAATCGCTCGCTGCTCATCATCGGCGTGTCGGGCCTGTTCGTTGGCTCCGTGCTGGCCCTGCAGGGCGACTACGCGCTGCAGCGCTACGGCTCCCGGGAAGCGGTGGGCCTGCTGACTGCGCTGAGCCTGGTGCGCGAGCTCGGCCCGGTGGTCACGGCGTTGCTGTTCGCGGGCCGCGCCGGGACGTCGCTGACCGCCGAGATCGGCCTGATGAAGGCCGGCGAGCAGCTCACCGCGATGGAGATGATGGCCGTGGACCCGGTGCAGCGTGTGCTGGCGCCGCGCTTCTGGGGTGGGCTGATCGCGATGCCCTTGCTGGCCGCGGTCTTCTCGGCGGTTGGCATCATGGGCGGCTGGCTGGTTGACGTGCCACTGCTGGGCATCGACCCCGGTGCCTTCTGGTCGCAAATGCAAGGCGGCGTGGATGTGTTCAAGGACGTCGGTAACGGTGTCATCAAGAGCCTGGTGTTCGGCGTGACGGTCACCTTCATCGCGCTGCTTCAGGGCTATGGTTGCCGGCCCACGCCCGAGGGCGTGTCGGCAGCGACCACGCGTACCGTCGTGCTGTCGTCGCTGGCCGTGCTGGCCCTGGACTTCACGCTGACCGCCATGATGTTTTCGATTTAGGGAGAAGGAAGGATGCAATCCTCTCGATATGACGCCTGGGTGGGCCTGTTCGTGCTGATCGGCGGCGCTGCGCTGCTGTTCCTCGCGCTCAAGGCTGGCAACCTGCTGAGCCTCAATTTCGATGCCACCTACCAGGTGTCGGCGCGTTTTGACAACATCGGCGGCCTGAAGCCTAACGCCGCGGTCAAGAGCGCCGGCGTCGTCGTCGGCCGTGTCGAGTCGATCAGCTTCGACGACAAGACCTTCCAGGCCAAGGTGCTGCTCAATATGTACAAGAACACGCAGTTCCCCAAGGACAGTTCGGCCAAGATCCTGACCTCGGGCCTGCTGGGCGAGCAGTACATCGGCCTGGAGCCGGGTGCGGATGAGAAGAACCTCGCCAGCGGCGACATCATCAGGCAGACGCAGAGCGCCGTGGTGCTGGAAAACCTCATTGGCCAGTTCATCAACAGCAAGGCGTCGGACATGGGCAGCGCCGCAGCGGCAGTACCTGCCTCGGGGAGCAAGCCGTGAACCGTATCGTCCGCATGCTGGCCCTGTTTGTCCTGGCCCTGAGCCTGGCGGGTTGCCAGACCGTCAAGGGTGTCGGCACGCGCATCGAGCGGGCTGTCGACAAGGTCATGGGCTCCAAGGGCCAGCGGCTGGATCCCTGGGAATCCTGGAACCGCAAGGTCTTCGCCTTCAATGAGAAGCTGGACGAGAACGTGCTCAAGCCCGTCGCGACCGCCTATACCGAGATCGTGCCTGCGCCCATCCGTACCGGCGTCGACAACTTCTTCGGCAACATCGGCGACGCTTGGTCGGCGATCAATCTGTTCCTGCAGGGTCGTTTCAAGGCCGGTGTGGAGCAGGGCATGCGCTTTGCCGTCAACTCGACGCTCGGCCTGGCTGGCGTGCTGGATATCGCCACCGAAGCGGGCCTGGAGAAGAACAGCCAGGACTTCGGCAAGACGCTGGGCAAATGGGGCATGGGCACGGGTGCCTATATCGTCTGGCCCTTGTTCGGCCCGTCCTCGGTGCGCGACTCGCTGGCCTTGCCGGTGGACTGGCAGGCCTCGCCGGGCGTGATCTTCGACGATGGCCGCAAGAAGGTCGCAATTACCGCGCTGAGCCTCGTCAACACGCGCTCCAACTTCCTGCGTGCCGGTGAAATGCTCGATGGCATTGCGTTGGACAAATACACCTTTTACCGCGACGCCTATCTGCAACGCCGCGGCAGCTTCGATGATGACGACGAGGTCGAGGTGCTCGTGCCGGGCAACGGCGCTTCGGCAGCGGCCACCGCAGCTTCAGCGCCCGAGCCTGCGGCGTCCGAACCCGCGGCGAACGTGAAGAAGCCTGCCGAGCCTGCCTCTGCAGCGGCGCGGTGAATCCGCACGCGAACGGTTACGTCCCGAGAGCCAACCAAAATCCGGACTGGCGCGTTGAGCGCCCGTCCCGTTCAGAGAAAGCGAAACCATGACTGTGCTGAAATCCCTGCGCCGCCGCCTGCTCACCGTGGCCACCCTGGCGACCTTGAGCCTTGGCCTCGTGCATGGCGCCCATGCGGCCGATGGCGGCACGCCCGACCAGCTGATCCGCCAGCTGTCCCTGGAAACCATCGAGGCCGTCAAGGCCGACAAGGACATCCAGGCCGGCAATGTCAACAAGATCATCGCCCTGGTCGACGCCAAGGTGATGCCTCACGTCAACTTCCAGCGCATGACGGCATCGGCCGTCGGCCGCTTCTGGCGCCAGGCCACGCCGGAGCAGCAGACCAAGCTGCAGGCCGAGTTCAAGACCCTGCTGGTGCGCACCTATGCCGGCGCGCTGACGCAGGTGAAGGACCAGACCATCGGCCTGAAGCCGCTGCGCGCCCAGCCGACCGACACCGAGGTCGTCGTGAAGACCGAGATCCGTGGCAAGGGCGATGCCATCCAGCTCGACTATCGCCTGGAGAAGGCCGGTGCCGAGTGGAAGATCTATGACGTCAATGTGCTGGGCATCTGGCTGGCGGACCAGTACCGCAACAGCTTCGCCCAGGAGATCGGCGCCAACGGCATCGACGGCCTGATCAAGAGCCTGGCGGACAAGAACGCCAAGGCCGGCGCTCCCGCCGCGAAGGGCTGATCTTGAGCGGCCTGAAGCTGCCCGCACGGCTGCGCACGGACGGCGCCCGCGCCGCCTGGGCGCAGATGTCGCCCGCCCTGCGCGCCGAGGCCGCCCAGGTGCTGGCGGCGGCCGGCCGTGAGGTCAGGCTGTCGGCTGCCGAGTTGAAGGATTTCGATTCCGCGGCGCTGAGCGTATTGCTATCGGCCGGGCGCCAGTGCACCGAGCAGGGCGCCACGCTGAAGCTGGACAACGCGCCCGACAAGCTTCGCGAACTGGCTCGCGTCTACGGCGTGGCCGAACTGCTGTGGCCGCCTGCCGCGGCCGTCTGATCAGCCCGCGTAACGTTTCGCGCGCAGATTCTTCTTGATCTCCTGCAGCATGGGCCGCAGGTGCTGGCCCAGCTTCAGCGCCACGCCCGTGGTCAGGATGTCCACCGCGATCAGATGCAGCAAACGCGACACCATGGGGCTGTAGCGGTCGAAGTCTTCGGGATGGTCCACCGCCAGCAGGATCTGGCTGGGGCCTAGCGCCAGCTGCGCCAACGGCGAAGCGCTGGCCGTGATGATGATGATGGTCGCGCCCTTCTTGCGCGCGATGTCGGCCGCATCCAGCAGGTCGCGGCTGCGCCCCGAATTGCTGATGATGACGGCGCAATCGCCTGGCTGCAGCATGGTCGCACTCATGAGCTGCACATGGCCGTCGCTGGTCGCCGCCGTGTTCACGCCCAGGCGGAAGAACTTGTGCTGGGCGTCCTGGGCGACGATGCCGGAGTTGCCGACGCCGTAGAACTCGATGCGCCGGTTGTGGCGGGCCGAATCGGTCAGCGCGTCGATGGCGCGCTCGAAGGCATGGCTGGCTGCATCGTTGCGGTAATGCAGCAGGGCGGCAACGGCGTTGTCGACCACCTTGACGATGATGTCGCCCGTCTTGTCGTCCTCGTCCACGGCACGGTGCACGAAGGGCACACCTTCGTTGACGCTGCCGGCCAGCTTCAGCTTGAAGTCGGCCAGGCCGTCATAGCCGACGCTGCGGCAAAAGCGCACCACCGTCGGCTTGGACACATGCGACCGGTCGGCCAACTCGCTGACCGGCAGGCTGGCGAAGCTGCGGGCATCAAGCAGCAACAGCTTGGCAACCCGTTGCTCGGCCGGCGGCAGGGCCGGCAGGGCGGCCTTCACGCGCTCAAGAATGCTCATTGTTCTTCCGCCCAACTGAAACCATCACGCGCGACCAGTGCGCTTGCGGCGGCCGGGCCCCAGGAGCCTGCCGAATAGGGGCGCGGCCCGCTCGCGTCGGCCTCCCACGCGTCAAGGATGGGCTCGACCCAGCGCCAAGCCTGCTCTTGCTCATCGCTGCGCACGAAGAGGTTGAGGCGGCCGGCGATCGCATCCAGCAGCAGGCGCTCGTAGGCGCCGACGCGCTGCGTCGCAAAGGCCTTGTCGAAGTCCAGGTCCAGCGACACCGGCGTCAACTGTTCGCCGTGGCCCGCGCCCTTCTGGGCCAGCAGTTGCAACTCCAGGCCGTCCTCGGGCTGCAGCTTGATGACCAGGCGGTTGGGCTGGCTTGCGCCGGGGAAGATCTTGTGCGGTACGGGGCGGAAGTTGACGACGATCTGTGCGTCGCGTTCGGCCAGGCGCTTGCCGGTGCGCAGGTAGAAGGGCACGCCGGCCCAGCGCCAGTTGTTGACCTCGGTGCGTAGCGCGACGAAGGTTTCGCAGGCACTGTCGGGCGGCACCTTGACCTCTTCCAGATAGCCGGGCACGGCCTTGCCTTCGATGCTGCCGGCGCGGTACTGGCCGCGCACGACGTCGCGGGCGACGCTGTCGGGCGTGAAGGGCTTCAGCGAACGCAGCACCTTGAGCTTCTCGTCGCGGATGGCGTCGGCGTCGTTGCGCGCCGGCGGCTCCATCGCGATCATGGTCAGCAGTTGCAGCGCATGGTTCTGGATCATGTCGCGCAGCGCGCCGGTGCCGTCGTAGAAGGCGCCGCGTGTGCCCACACCCAGGCGCTCGGCCAGCGTGATCTGGATGTTGGCGATGCTCTCGCGGCGCCACAGCGGCTCGAACAGCGCGTTGCCGAAGCGCAGCGCCATCAGGTTCTGCACCGAGGGCTTGCCGAGGTAGTGGTCGATGCGGAAGGCCTGCGCTTCGGCGAAGACGCTGCGCACCGCGCGGTTGATCTCCTGGGCGCTGGCCAGGTCATGGCCCAGCGGCTTCTCCAGCACCACGCGCACCTTGTCGTGGTTCAGGCCCACGGCGCCGAGTTGCTGGCAGATGCCGGTGAACAGGTGCGGGCTGGTGGCGAGATAAAGGACGACGGTGTCGGCGTTGCGCGCGTCCAGCCATTCCTTGAGCCCGGCGTAGTGATCGGGCTGGGACAAGTCCATGCGGCGGTAATGGATCAGCGCCGCGAAGCGCTCGAACTCCTCGTCGTTGGGACGCTTGGCGCCATCCACTTCGCGGAAGCGCTCCTTCAGCCATTCGCGATAGCGCTCGTCCGTCTGGTCGTCACGCGCGACGGCGAGAATACGGCCGCCTTCGGGCAGCTTGCCGTGCCGGAAGGCCTGGAACAGCGCGGGCATCAGCTTGCGCCATGTCAGGTCGCCGGTACCGCCAAAGAACACGAGATCGAAAGACATCTGCGGGGTCTCCAGGCCAGCGTCTCCCATGGAGCGCTAACCGTTGTGTAACTAAGTTTCGTGAAATACTATGCAGCAGTTTCTTCGTCGGGTCAATCCGTTCGACCCGGATACAGGCAGCCCATGAACCAGCTCGACCAGCTCAAAACCCTCACCACCGTCGTTGCCGATACGGGCAACTTCCTGCAGCTCGCGCAGTTTGCACCGCGAGATGCAACGACCAACCCTTCACTGATCCTGAAGGCGGTGCAGTCGCCCGACTACGCGCCGTTGCTGAAGGAAGCAGTTGAGGCGCATCGCGGCAAGCCCTTGGACGAGATCGTCGACCAGGTGCTGGTGCGCTTCGGTCTCGAGATCCTCAAGGTCGTGCCAGGCCGTGTGTCCACCGAGGTCGATGCGCGCCTGTCCTTCGACAAGGCCGCGTCGCTCGCCCGCGCCCGCCGCATCATCGGCCTGTACGAAGCCGCCGGCATCTCGCGCGAGCGCGTGCTGATCAAGCTGGCCTCGACCTGGGAAGGCATCCAGGCCGCTGCCGAACTGGAGCGCGAAGGCATCCGCTGCAATCTGACGCTGCTGTTCGCCTTCGCCCAGGCCGTGGCCTGCGGTGAAGCCAAGGTCCAGCTGATCTCTCCCTTCGTCGGCCGCATTTATGACTGGTACAAGAAGTCGGCCGGCAGCAGTTGGGATGAGGCGGCGATGGCCGGCGTCAACGACCCCGGCGTGAAGTCGGTGAGCCAGATCTACGCCTACTTCAAGCAGCATGGCATCAAGACCGAGGTCATGGGCGCGAGCTTCCGCAACATCGGCCAGATCCAGGCGCTGGCCGGCTGCGACCTGCTGACCATCAGCCCCGATCTGCTCGCCCAACTTCAGGCCACCGACGCCAAGCTGGAGCGCGCGCTCGACCCGGCCAAGGCGGCGGCCGTACCCGCCATCCACCTGGACGAAGCCGCCTTCCGCTTCGCGCTGAATGAGGATGCGATGGCCACCGAGAAGCTGGCCGAGGGCATCCGCCAGTTCGCCGTCGATGCCGGCAAGCTCGACAAGCTCATCGAGGCCGCCTGACATGACGGCGCGCTGCGACCTGTCTCCCGTTTGGGCTGAACTGCAAGCCCACTACGCCGCGAGCGGTCGCGGCTTCGATATCCGTGAAGCTTTCAAGGCGGATGCGGACCGCTTCGGCGCGCTGTCGTTTGAAGCGCCCGAGGTGTTCGCCGATCTGTCCAAGAACCGCATCGACATGCCCACGCTGGCCCTGCTGCTGAAGCTGGCGGCCGACTGTGGCCTCGAGGCGCGGCGCGATGCGCTGCTGCGCGGCGACCCGGTCAACCACACCGAAGGCCGCGCGGTGCTTCACACGGCGCTGCGCGCGCCGGCAGGCAGCAAGGCACCGTTCAATGCCGAGGTGCAAGCATCTCTGGATGCGATGCTGGCCTTTGCCGAGCGCGTGCGCCGCGGCGAGCGGGGCGAGATCACCGACGTCGTGCACATCGGCATCGGCGGCAGCGACCTCGGCCCGGCCATGGTCGTGCAGGCGCTGCAGGCCTTTGGTCGTCGCGATCTCAAGCTGCATTTCGTCTCCAACGTCGACGGCCATGACCTGGCGCCCGTGCTGGCCGGCGTTGACGCAAAGCACACGCTGTTCGTCATTGCCTCCAAGACCTTCACGACGCAGGAGACGCTGGCCAATGCGCAAGCTGCCAAGGCCTGGTTCCTGGCCGCCGGTGGAACGGATGTGGCGCGCCACTTCGTCGCGACCAGCAGCAACACTGCCGCCGCTGCCGCCTTCGGCATCGACACCGCCTTTGGTTTCTGGGACTGGGTCGGCGGCCGTTACTCGCTGTGGTCGGTCATCGGCCTGCCCATTGCCATCGCCGTCGGCGCCGACAACTTCCGTGAACTGCTGGCCGGCGCGCATGCGATGGACGAACACTTCGCGTCCGCGCCGCTCGACCGAAATCTGCCGGTGCTGCTGGGCCTGGTCGACGTCTGGTACCGCAATTTCCATGGCTTCACCAGCCGCAGCGTCGCACCGTATCACCAGGGCCTGCGCCGCCTGCCCGCCTATCTGCAGCAGCTGGAGATGGAGAGCAACGGCAAGGGCGTGGACTTGGACGGCAACGCGCTGTCAATCGGGACGTCGCCCGTCGTCTGGGGCGAGGCCGGCACCAACGGCCAGCACGCCTACTTCCAGATGCTGCATCAGGGCACGGACGTCATCCCGGTGGAGTTCATCGCGGTGAAGCGCCCGAATCACGGCGTAAGCGGAGAACTGGCCGAGAAGCTGGCCGACCAGCACCGCAAGCTGCTGGCCAACTGCCTGGCGCAGAGCCAGGCATTGATGCAAGGCAAGACGGCCGCCAAGGCCCTCACCGAGAAGGCGCCGACCGCGTCGGCAACGCTGGACCGTGGCGTCTTGTCCCGGCACCGCAGCTTTCCTGGCAACCGCCCGAGTACGACCCTCGTGCTGGATGCGCTGACGCCGCGTTCGCTCGGCGCGCTGATCGCCCTGTACGAGCACCGCGTCTTCGTGACCGGCGCACTGTGGGGCATCAACAGCTTCGACCAGTGGGGCGTGGAACTGGGCAAGGCACTCTGCAACCAGTTGCTGCCGCGCCTGGACTCCGGCGACACGGCGGGCCTGGACGGCTCGACCGCCGGCCTGTTGAAGCGGCTGGTGGCCGCATGAAGATCGTCTTTGATTTTGGCGGCGTGGTGTTCCGCTGGCATCCGGCCAGCTTCCTCGCGCGCATCTGGCCGCACCGCATCGAGACGCTGGAGCAGGGGGCGGCCGCGGCTGTGGTCTTTTTTCAGAACTATGGTGGCGACTGGGGCCTGTTCGACCAGGGCCTGATCGGCGCCGACGAGGTGGTGCGCCGCATCTCGGCGCGCACCGGCTGGCCGCGGGGCGACGTCGCTGCGGTCGTGCGTGCAGTGCCGGACGAGCTGATGCTGATCCCCGCTACTGCCGTGCTGATCCGCGATCTGCGCGCCGCGGGGCACACGCTGCACTTCCTGTCCAACATGCCCGAGCCGTATGCGGACCATCTCAGCCGCAGCTTTCCACTGAATGAATGGTTCGAGTCGGGCCTGTTCTCGGGCCGTGTCAAGCAGATCAAGCCGAGCGCCGAGATGTTCGCGATGGCCGAGCGTCACTTCAATGCGCCGCCGCAGGACCTGCTTTTCCTGGACGACCACCCGGCCAATGTCGATGCGGCCCTGTCACGCGACTGGCAGGCCTTCCTGTTCACGGATGCCGCCAGCGCGCGGCGTGAGCTGGTGTCGCGGCGTCTGTTGAGCGCTTGAGCGCCTGATCAGTGCACCAGCGGCTCGCCGTCCGGCCCGTATTCATCCGGGTTCTGGGGCGGCGTGGCGGGCACGCGGAACGACTCGCTGGCCCAGGCGCCGAGGTCGATCTGCCGGCAGCGCTCGCTGCAGAAGGGCCGCCATTTGTTGCTGGGTGCGAACACGCTGTCGCCGCCACATTGAGGGCAGCGCACGATGCGCTCGCCTGCGGGGTTCGTCTTCATTGGCACAAGGCGAGTTCGAAGCCGCTGTCTTCCTGTGCCAGCTTGAGCCGGCCTTCCTCGTCCTGGCGCATCAGGCGGATGGAGATCATCAGCCGATGGCCGGAGATTTCGGGGATCAGCCCGAGGCTGGGGTCGATGCGCATGCGCAGCAGTTGGTAGACGCGGCCAGGCGGCAGGCTCTGCTGGAACTGCCCCGCGGTGGCCGCCACCTTGTGCGGGGCTCCAGAGTCGCGCAGCAGGCCGAGCAGCACCTGCAGGGCCTCAGCCAGCGGCATCAGCGTCTGGGCCCAGGTCATCAGATCCTTGCGGCGGCGCACCGGCAGCAACTGCTGCCAGTTGTAGTAGGCCGGCAGGTCGAACTCGCAGGTGCCGCCGGGAATGCTGATGCGGCTGCGGATGCTCATCAGCCACTCGTTGCCCGTCAGCGTCGCGCCGGCCTTGCCGGCCAGCGCGTTCAAACGCTGGAAGGCGCCGTCGATGCGGGCGACGACTTCATCCAGGCGTGCTTCGTCAAGGCCGGGGCTGCCGCGGTAACCGATGAATTGCGCCTTGTGCTTCTCGAGTTCCTTGAGCAGATCGCTCTTGAGGTCGGCACGCGAAGCGACGTCCATGATCTCGAACAGCGTGACCAGGGCGAAATGATGGTCCAGCGCGGTCTCGCGCGACATCAGCGTGCCGAGGCGGTCGAACAGATGCTCGAGGCGAAGCATCGTGCGGATGCTTTCGTTGAACGGGTACTCGTACAGGACCAAAGGTGCCTCGGGTGGACTGCGATCAGGGCCGGGCGATTGTTTCACAGCCCCAGCGCTCGGCCAGGCTGAGAACCTCGTTTCTGAGCGCAACAAGCGGTAGGCGATCGTTGTGGAGCACAGCGTCGGCCGCCGCCCTGCGGGCTTCGCGGCTGGCCTGTGCTGCGATGGCGCCCGCAATGCGTTCGCGCGTCCAGCCCGGGCGCTGCAGCACCCGTTCGATCTGGGTTTCGATCGCGCAATCGACGACGAGCACGCGGGCGACGCGCGCCCGCCAGCGACCGGATTCGACCAGCAGAGGCACGTCGAAGACGACAAGGCGGGCCGTCGCGGTCTCAGCCTGCGCCTGTGCTTCAGCGGTGATCAGCGGATGCAGGATGGCCTCGAGCCGGCGCTTGGCCGTCGGGTCAGAGAAGACCAGGGCGCGCATTCGATCGCGGTCCAGGGCCCCATCGGTGCTGATGAAGTCCGCGCCGAACTGCACTGCAATGGCAGGCATGGCCGCACCGCCGGGCGCGGTCAGGGTGCGGGAGATGGCATCCGTATCGATGAGGGCGGCGCCGGCTTCGTGTAGAAAGCCTGCGACCGTGCTCTTGCCGCTGCCGATGCCGCCGGTCAGGCCGACCCTCATCAAGGGTTCATGTCCAGCCGAGCCAGCCCAGCACCGTCGGCTGGCCGGCAAACAGCACCACCAGGCCACCGCCGGCCAGGAAAGGGCCGAAGGGCACGTAGCGGCCCTCACGCAGGCCGGCATTCATCTTCATGATGATGCCGATGACGGCACCGATGGCTGAGGCGCCGAGGACGATGGGCAGCACCATCTGCCAGCCCAGCCAGGCGCCCAGCGCCGCGAGCAGCTTGAAGTCGCCATAGCCCATGCCCTCCTTCTTGGTGAGGAGCTTGAACACCCAGTACACCGACCACAGCGACAGATAGCCGCTCAAGGCGCCGATCAGGGCCTTGTCCAGCGGAATCGTCCAGCCCATCAGGGCGGCGGCGAGCCCGGCCCAGAGCAGGGGCTGGTTGATCGCATCCGGCAGCAACGTGGTGTCCCAGTCGATCATCGCCAGCGCGATCAGAGCAGCGACGAAGCCGCACCAGAGCAGCGTGGTCGGCTGGGCGCCGAAGCGCCAGGATAGGGCGGCGAAGGCGGCGCCGGTGAGCGCTTCAATGATGGGATAGCGCTTGGAGATCGGCGCCTTGCACGTGGCGCATTTACCGCCCAGGCGAAGCCAGCCAATGACCGGCAGGTTTTCATGCCAGCGCAACTGATGGCCGCAATGCGGGCAGCGTGAACGCGGCGCGGCGATAGTGAATGGAGGCAGGGCTTCGATCTTGGTGCCGTAGACATCCACGGCCTTGGCCAGCTTTTCAGCCTCGGGCAAAGGCACGTCAGCGACGCGCGCCATGGCGGCCGCGTCAGTGAGCTGCGCGGCCGACTCATGCAGCCACTGGCGCTCCAACATCAGCGGCAGGCGGTAAATGACGACGTTGAGAAAACTGCCGATGCAAAGACCGAAGATGCCGAGGATCCAGGGTGACAGCAGCAGGCTGTAGTCCACCGCCATCAGACCACCTGGCCGAGCTTGAAGATCGGCAGGTACATCGACACGACGATGCCGCCAATCAGGCCGCCCAGGATGACGATGATGAAGGGCTCCATCAGGCTGGACAGCGCCTTGACCGCTTCATCCACCTCGTCCTCATAGAACTCCGCGGCCTTGGCCAGCATGTGGTCGAGGGAGCCGGATTCCTCGCCGATGGAAGACATCTGCAACACCATGGTCGGGAAGATGCCCGTCGTCTGCATCGACGTCGTCAGCGCGGCGCCGGTGGAAACGTCGCGTTGGATCTGTTCGGTCGCCTCAGCGAATACCGCATTCCCCGAGGCGCCGCCGACGGAATCGAGCGCCTCGACCAGCGGGACGCCTGCGGCAAACATCGTCGACAGGGTCCGCGTCCAACGCGCGACGGCGGACTTGTACATGAGGTCACCGAAGACGGGGACCTTCAACAGCAGGCGATCCATGCGCTTTTGCATCGGCACGGAGCGCTTCCAGGTCTGCAGGAAGAAATAGATGCCACCGCCAATGCTGCCGAAGATGGCCCACCAGTAGGAGACGAAGAACTTCGACATCGCAATGATCATCAGCGTCGGTGCTGGAAGGTCGGCGCCGAAGGACTTGAACACGTCCTCGAAAGCCGGCACCACAAAGATCATGATGACTGCGACCACGATGAAGGCGACCACCATCACCGCGACGGGGTAGGTCAGTGCCGACTTGATCTTGTTCTTGATGGCAACCGTCTTTTCCTGATAGACCGCCAGCCGGTCCAGCAGGGCCTCCAAGATACCGCCGGTTTCGCCCGCTTCGACGAGGTTGCAGTACAGGGCGTCGAAATATATCGGGTGCTTGCGGAAGGCCGATGACAGGCTCGTGCCGGTCTCCACATCCTGTCGGATGTCGTTCAGCAGCCGTGTGAGGCGCGGGTTGGTCGCGCCGCGGGCGACGATGTCAAAGGACTGCAGCAACGGCACGCCGGCGCGCATCATCGTCGCGAGCTGGCGCGTGAAGATCGCGATGTCCTTCTGCTTGACCGCGCTGCCACCGCTGGAGCGGCGCTTCTTGACCTTGTTGACCAGGATGCCCTGGCGGCGCAAGGTGGCGCTGACCATGGCCTCGCCGCCGGCCCGGAGTTCGCCTCTGACGATCTTGCCATTGCGATCCTTGCCCTCCCACTCGAAGACGAAGTCCTTGACGCCTTTTGCTGCGGCAGTGGCAGTAGCCATGCGCTCTCCTCGAGACTGATTATTCGTTGGTGGCGGACAGCACTTCTTCCAGTGTCGTGACGCCGACGCGCGCCTTCACGAGGCCGGACTGGCGCAGATCGCGCACCCCTTCCTTCTTGGCCTGCTCGGCGATGTCCATCGCCGTTCCCTCAGCCAGGATGATGCGCTGGATCGCCTCCGTGACGGGCATCACTTGGTAAAGCCCGACGCGGCCGCGGTAACCATTTGTGCAGCTGCTGCAGCCGACGGCGCGATAGAGCTTCCAGCTGCCGTCGAAATCTTCCTCGACGAAGCCGGCCTTGATCAGCGCTTCGCGTGGGTAGTCTGCCGGCTGTTTGCAGTTCTCGCACAGCCGGCGCACGAGGCGCTGAGCGGTGATGAGCAGCACGCTGGACGCGATATTGAACGGCGCCACACCCATGTTGAGCAGACGGGTCAACGTTTTGGGCGCGTCATTGGTGTGCAGCGTCGACATGACCATGTGGCCCGTCTGAGCGGCCTTGATCGCGATATCGGCGGTTTCCAGGTCACGGATTTCGCCGACCATGATGATGTCTGGATCCTGGCGCAGGAAGGACTTCAGGGCCGTCGAGAAGTTCAGGCCCGCCTTGTCGTTGACGTTGACCTGGTTGATACCGGGCAAGTTGATTTCGGCCGGGTCTTCCACGGTCGCGATGTTGACGCCAGGCTGGTTCAGGATGTTCAGACAGGTGTAGAGAGACACCGTCTTGCCGGAGCCCGTCGGGCCGGTCACAAGCACCATGCCGTAAGGGCGGTAGATGCAGGCGAGCAGGCGCTCCTTCTCGATCTTCTCGTAGCCCAGCGCTTCAATGCCCAGCTTCGCGGAGGACGAATCCAGGATACGAATGACGATCTTTTCGCCGAACAGCGTAGGCAGCGTGCTGACGCGGAAATCGATGGACTTGCTGCCGAACTTCAGCTTCATGCGCCCGTCCTGGGGCACTCGCTTCTCGGAGATGTCCAGGCGCGAAATCACCTTGATGCGCGAGGCCAGCTTGTCCTTGATCGCGATGGGCGGTTGCGTGATCTCGCGCAACTCGCCGTCGACGCGAAAGCGCACGCGGTAGTGGAACTCGTAGGGCTCGAAGTGCAAATCCGAAGCGCGCAGATTGATCGCGTCGACCAGCATCTTCTGCAGGAAGCGGACGACGGGTGCGTCCTCGACGTCTGCCAGTTCGGCAGCCTCCTGCTGCGGCGTCGCATCCTCTTCGGCGATGTCGAAGTCGAAGTCGCCGCCAGCGATGCTCTCGAGCGATTCCGTCGCGCTGACGCCGCTGCTGGCCAGCATTTTGGCCAGCTTGTCATGCTCGACGATGACCCATTCCGGCTGCAGCTGGGTCGCGAACTTGATGCGTTCAATGACCTCGAGATCCGTGGGATCGGCGCCGCCGACGAAAAGGCGATTGCCGCGCCGCGACAGGGCCACGACCTGGTACTGCTGGGCCAGCTTGGCGTCGATGACGTTCTGCGGCATGCGCTGCGGGTCCATCGCCGACAGATCCAGCAGCGGCAAGGCCAGGGCACTGGACAAGGTGTGCGCCAGATCGACTGGCGAAACCAGGCCGCTTGCGATCACCGCGTTGACGAAACTGGCCTTCTTTTCCCTCGCCTGCTTGACGAGATCTTCGGCGGCCTTGGCCTGCAGCTTGCCGGCGTGCACCAGCATGCGCGCCACCCCCGACAGGGAAGACTGAAGCGGCTCGGCGAGCGTGGTTTCCACAGGCAGTTGCGTCAACGACGGAAAGAGCGAAGTCTGCCAATTGTGCCAGTCGGTAGCCGGGCGCGAGGCAAACGAATTCCAGGGATAACGTCAGGATTTCAGGGTTGCCGGTACTGTGGCCCGGTCGATTTGCGGACCCTCATCCCGAGGGCGAAGACTTGGTCGGGGTGAGAGGATTCGAACCTCCGGCCTCTACGTCCCGAACGTAGCGCTCTACCAGGCTAAGCTACACCCCGATGTCTTCTGCGCGAGCCGCCTAGGAGTGGCGCTCAACCGACTGAATTGCGAATTCTAGCAGAGATTCTGTCCACCTATTTGGAGGCAGGTGGCTGAGACATTCGGCCGCGTGCCGCGCTTCGGTTCGCGCCGCTTCCCGGGTCGATTCGAGGGCGCCGGTTGAGCGCACGATGGCAACGATATCCTGCAGTTTTTCCTGCTCGCCCTCTTCGATGGCATGCCGAAGCAATGCGCGTTGCTCGCCCGTTGCTCGCTCCATCGCGATCAACAGCGGCAGTGTCGTCTTGCCCTCGCGCAGGTCGTCCCCGATGTTCTTGCCGAGCTCCAGGGCGTCTCCTTCGTAATCCAGCACATCGTCGATGAGCTGGAAGGCCGTTCCCAGCGCGCGCCCATAGGCGGCACAGGCTTCCTCGACCTCGGGCGGGGCGTTGGCCAGTACCGCGCCGAGGCGAGCGCTGGCTTCGAAAAGCTTGGCAGTCTTGAACCGGATCACGCGCAGATAGCTCTCCACCGTGATGTCCGGGTCGTGCATGTTCATCAGCTGCAGGACTTCGCCCTCGGCAATGACGTTGGTGGCCTCTGCCAGCACCTCCAGCACCCGCATGCGGTCGACCGACACCATCATCTGGAAGGCGCGCGAATAAAGGAAGTCGCCGACCAGCACGCTCGCAGCGTTGCCGAACAGGGCGTTGGCGGTCGGCTTGCCGCGACGCAGTGAGGACTCGTCGACGACGTCATCGTGCAGCAGCGTCGCCGTATGGATGAACTCGACGACGGCGGCCAACTCAAAGCGCGCCGGCTTGGCAAAACCGAGCGCGTTCGCAAACAGCAGCACGAGCTTGGGGCGCATGCGCTTGCCGCCGGCATGCACGATGTAGTGCGCGATCTGGTCGATCAGCGCCACATCGGAGGACAGGCGCTGCGCGATGACCGCGTCGACCTGGGCCATTTCGTCGGCCAGCAGGGCGAGTACCTCAGCAACTTGGGATGGGGGCGAGGCTGACTCGACGCGCACGTGGACTCTCAGGCAAGGAATGTGGTGATTATAGAAACGGCGTCCATGCGCTTGCGGGCATGGTCGGGCCGCACTGTTGTCGTGAGGCTTGCAGGAGGCCCAGCGCGTGGAGCATTGCCTTTCGATGAAGCGTCAGGGTATACTCGCGGGCTCTTTGCAAGCCGTGTGTCTTTGATGGGTGGCGGGCAATGGGGATCAAAACCGACAAAAAGGCCCGACGAGGGCGGCGGCGCGGGCTGAATGGCTGGCGTCAAGCTGCTGGAGCCGGGTGATTGCACCCCTGAGGTGCGGAAGGATGAATATGTACGCGGTCATCAAAACCGGCGGCAAGCAATACAAGGTTGCTGCCGGCGAAAAGATCAAGGTCGAGTTGCTCGACGTGGAAGTCGGCGCTGAGGTCACTATCGACCAAGTGCTGGCCATCGGCAGCGGCGACGGCCTGACGGTCGGCGCTCCGCTGGTCGCCGGCGCTACTGTCAGCGCCAAGGTTGTCAGCCATGGCAAGCACGACAAGGTTCGCATCTTCAAGATGCGCCGTCGCAAGCACTACAAGAAGAGCCAAGGCCATCGCCAAAACTTCACCGAGCTGGAAATCAGCGCGGTCAACGGCTGATTTCAGTCGTCTTTCGCTAATTTCTAGGAGCTAACTCATGGCACAGAAAAAAGGCGGCGGTTCCACACGGAATGGCCGCGACTCCAAGCCCAAGATGCTGGGCGTCAAGGCTTACGGCGGTGAACTGATCTCCGCAGGTTCGATCATCGTGCGTCAGCGCGGCACCAAGTTCCACGCTGGCGTCAACGTCGGCATGGGCAAGGACCACACGCTGTTCGCGTTGGTCGATGGCCACGTGTCCTTCGCCATCAAGGGCGAGAAGAACCGTCAGACCGTCGTCATCACGCCGCTGGCGGCTTGATGATTGCGTGATCCGGACGGGTCGCCCGCCCGGATACTTCCAAGCCCCGGCTCGCCGGGGCTTTTGTTTTTTAAGGTCCGGCTTGCCGGAGCCTTTGCTTGTTTGATCCGGCTTGCCGGGTTTGTTTTTTGGAAAGCCCGCCGCACTGAATCGCAGCGGGCGCGCCGCAACCCAGCCAGTACGATGGCTGCTCAGCCATGAAATTCGTCGACGAAGCCACCATTGACATCGCAGCCGGCAACGGCGGCGCGGGCTGCGCCAGCTTTCGTCGCGAGAAGTTCATTCCCTTCGGTGGGCCGGACGGCGGTGACGGCGGCAAGGGTGGCAGCGTGTGGGCCGAGGCGGACCGCAACCTGAACACGCTGATCGACTACCGCTACGCACGCCGCCACGAGGCACGCAACGGTGAGGCTGGTCGCGGTTCCGACTGCTTCGGCGCGGCGGCCGACGACATCGTGCTGCGTGTGCCGGTCGGCACCATCATCACGGACCTGGAAACCGAATCCGTCATCGGCGAGTTGATCGAGTCCGGCCAGCGCATTCTGCTCGCCAAGGGCGGCGACGGCGGCTTTGGCAACTTGCATTTCAAGACGTCGACCAACCGTGCGCCGCGCCAGAAAACGCCGGGTTGGCCGGGCGAGGCCAAGAAGCTGCGCCTGGAGCTGCGCGTGCTGGCCGACGTTGGCCTGCTGGGCCAGCCCAACGCCGGCAAGTCGACATTGATCACGGCGATCTCCAACGCCAAGCCCAAGATTGCGGACTATCCGTTCACGACGTTGCATCCCAACCTCGGTGTCGTGCGCGTCGCGCCCGAGAAGAGCTTCGTTGTCGCGGACATTCCAGGCCTCATCGAAGGCGCCTCCGAGGGCGCTGGCCTCGGTCACCAGTTCCTGCGCCATTTGCAACGCACGCGGCTGCTGCTGCATGTCGTCGACCTCGCGCCCTTTGATCCCGAGGTCGATCCGGTCAAGGAAGCCAAGGCTATCGTGGCCGAGCTGAAGAAATACGACCCTCAGCTGCATGCCAAGCCACGCTGGCTGGTGTTGAACAAGCTGGACATGGTTCCCGAGGAAGAGCGTGCCACGCGCGTGAAGGACTTCGTCAAGCGCTATCGCTGGAAGGGGCCGGTCTTCGAGATCTCGGCGCTGACACGCCAGGGCTGCCAGCCGCTGATCCATGCGATCTACGAACACGTTGCTGCCGAGCAGAACGTGCTGGTCGAGCCCGATATCCGTTTCGAGTCCAACAGCCCCGCCGAATGAGTTTGCTGTCCAGCGCGCGCCGTATCGTCGTCAAAGTCGGTTCCAGCCTCGTCACCGACGAGGGTCGCGGCATTGATGCCGAGGCGATCGCGAACTGGAGCCGCCAGCTGGCGGCGTTGGCGAAAGAGGGCCGTGAGCTGATCATGGTGTCCAGCGGCGCCATCGCTGAGGGCATGAAGCGTCTCGGTTGGGCGACACGCCCCAAGGAACTGCACGAATTGCAGGCCGCTGCAGCCGTCGGTCAGATGGGCCTGGCGCAGATGTACGAGAGCCAGCTCAGTGCCCAGGGTATGGCCAGTGCCCAGGTGCTGCTGACGCACGCCGACCTGGCGGACCGGGAGCGCTATCTCAATGCGCGCTCGACGCTGCTGACGTTGCTGGCCCACCGCGTGCTGCCCGTCATCAACGAGAACGACACCGTCGTCAACGACGAGATCAAGTTTGGCGACAACGACACGCTGGGGGCGCTGGTCGCCAACCTGGTCGAGGCCGATGCGCTGGTGATCCTGACCGACCAGCGCGGCCTGTATTCAGCCGACCCACGCAAGGACCCGACCGCCCGCTTCATCGATACGGCACAGGCCGGCGATCCGGAGCTGGAGCGCATGGCTGGCGGCGCCGGCTCGAGCATCGGCCGCGGCGGCATGATCACGAAGATCCTCGCGGCCAAGCGCGCAGCTGGCAGTGGCGCCGGCACTGTCATCGCCTGGGGGCGCGAGCCCGATGTGCTGCTGCGCCTGGCGCGCGGCGAGGCCATCGGCACGGCCCTGCTGGCAGCCACGCCCAAGCTGGCGGCCCGCAAGCAGTGGATGGTCGACCACCTGCAGTTGCGTGGCTCGGTCAAGGTGGATGCGGGTGCGGCGATCAAGCTGC
This sequence comes from Roseateles sp. P4_D2, assembly GCF_056401875.1. Lineage (NCBI taxonomy): Bacteria > Pseudomonadati > Pseudomonadota > Betaproteobacteria > Burkholderiales > Sphaerotilaceae > Roseateles > Roseateles sp. P4_D2. The sequence goes on from NZ_JBFUIM010000008.1 coordinate 79,145, forward strand.
GGGACGAAGGAAAAAGTCTGCTGCCCATCGGCGTGGTGGAAGTGCAGGGCGGCTTCCATCGCGGCGATGTCATCGCCGTGCAGACGGCCGAGGGCTTCGAACTCGCGCGCGGCCTGGCCAACTATTCAGCCTCGGAAGCCCGGCTGATTGCGCGCAAGCCCTCGTCGGAGTTCGAGGCGCTGCTCGGCTATGCGGCAGAGCCCGAACTTATCCATCGAGACAACTTGGTGCTCCGCTAGAAGCGCAGCCCCTCAGTTCGGCGGCTCGCCCTCCGGCGGCGTCGCCGTTGTTTCCAGTGGCGCGTCCAGCGGCATTGGCCCGCTGTTGCGCTCCCGGTGCGCGGGCCGCATGCCGGCACGCAGATAGCGGTTGTGATGGTTGATGCGCGGCAGGTAGCGCGCCAGTTCCGTCAGCGCCATCTCGTAAACACCGCGCTTGAACTCGATGACGGCCTCCAGCGGTACCCAGTACTCGTTCCAACGCCAGGCGTCGAACTCCGGGTGATCGGTGGCGCGCAGGTTCATGTCGCAGTCGCGCCCCACCATCTGCAGCAGGAACCAGATCTGTTTCTGGCCCCTGTAATGGCCACGCGCATCTCGCCGAATGAAATGCTCGGGCACCTCGTAGCGCAGCCAGTCGCGAGTCCTCGCGATGATGCGCACATGCTCTGGCGTGAGCCCCACTTCTTCGTGGAGCTCTCGGAACATCGCCTGCTCAGGCGTTTCACCGTGCTTGATGCCCCCTTGCGGGAACTGCCACGAGTGCGTCCGGATGCGTTTGCCCCAGAAGACCTCGTTGCGTTGGTTGAGCAGGATGATGCCGACGTTGGGGCGGAAGCCTTCACGGTCGAGCATAATCAACCTCAAATCTCTAGTTGGTTCGATTATTGCATCGGGCCACGATCGTCACAGCGCCCTCGCTAACCCGAAGATTTCTCCCTGTTTTGTCGTGACTTCGGCCGGGTTTTCACCCGGCCTTCGCATTTGCCAGGCGCTCTCCTGGCCTTTGATCCGGTCTGCCCATGAAAGCCTCCCAGTTCTTCGTCTCCACCCTCAAGGAAGCGCCCGCCGATGCCGAGGTCGTCAGCCACAGGCTGATGATGCGCGCCGGCATGATCAAGCGCCTGGGCGCCGGCATTTACAACTACATGCCGATGGGTCTTCGTGTCATCCGCAAGGTCGAGAAGATCATCCGCGAGGAGATGGACGCTGCCGGCGCCGTCGAATGCCTGATGCCCGTCATCCAGCCTGCCGAGCTGTGGCAGGAGACGGGCCGCTTCGACAAGATGGGCCCCGAGTTGTTGCGCGTGAAGGACCGCCATGGCCGCGACTTCATCGTGCAGCCGACCAGCGAGGAGGTCATCACCGACATTGCCCGCCAGGAGCTGCGCAGCTACCGCCAGTTGCCGAAGAATTTCTATCACATCCAGACCAAGTTCCGCGACGAACGCCGTCCGCGCTTCGGCCTGATGCGCGGCCGCGAGTTCACGATGAAGGACGCCTACTCCTTCGACCGTGACGTCGAGGCCGCCGGCCGCAGCTACGACAACATGTACGCGGCCTACGGCAAGATCTTCGACCGCTTCGGCCTGCAGTACCGCGCCGTTGCGGCCGACACCGGCGCCATCGGCGGCGACCGCTCGCATGAGTTCCAGGTCATCGCCGAGACCGGCGAAGACGCCATCGTCTATTGCCCGACCAGCGACTACGCCGCCAACATCGAGCTGGCGGAAGCCGTCGCCCTGCTGCCCGGCCGCGCCGACGCGCTGCAGACGCTCACCAAGACGCCCACGCCGGGCAAGGCTACGTGCGCCGAGGTGGCGCTGCTGCTCGGTCTGCCGCTCGCGCAGACGGTCAAGTCCCTGGTGCTGGCCACCGATGAGCTCGACAAGGACGGCAATATCGTCAAGACCCAGGTCTGGCTGCTGCTGGTGCGCGGCGACCACGACCTGAACGAGGTCAAGGCCGGCAAGGTCGAGGGATTGAAGGGCGGCTTCCGCTTCGCGACCAGCGGCGAGATCGACGCCCACTTCGGCTGCAAGCCCGGCTACCTTGGTCCCATCGGACTGAAGCAGCCGCTGAAGATCGTCGCCGACCGCACGGTCGCCGTCATGAGCGACTTCGTCTGCGGCGCCAACGAGGCTGACTTCCACTTCACCGGCGCCAACTGGGGCCGCGATCTGCCCGAGCCCGACGTCGTTGCAGACATTCGCAACGTCGTTGCCGGCGACCCCTCGCCGGACGGCAAGGGCCTGCTCGCCATCCAGCGCGGCATCGAGGTCGGCCATGTCTTCTATCTCGGCACCAAATACTCCGCCGCGATGAACGCGAACTTCCTGGACGAGAACGGCAAGCCCAAGCTGATGGAGATGGGCTGCTACGGCATCGGCGTGACCCGCATCCTGGGTGCCGCCATCGAGCAGAACCATGATGCGCGCGGCATCATCTGGCCGGACGCCATCGCACCCTTCACCGTCGTCATCTGCCCCATCGGCATGGACCGGAGCGAAGAGGTCAAGGCCGCCGCCCACAAGCTGTACGAGGAGCTCAAGGCGCTGGGCGTTGACGTGCTGCTGGACGACCGCGGTGAGCGCCCCGGCGCGATGTTCGCGGACTGGGAGCTCATCGGCGTGCCGCATCGCGTCGTGCTGGGCGACCGTGGCTTGAAGGAAGGCCAGGTCGAGTACCAGGGCCGTCGCGATGAGGCGGCGACCAAGCTCGCCGTGGCTGATGTGGTCGGCCACCTGAAGGGCCTGCTCAAGCTTTGAAGCGCCGGCTGCTGCTGTCCAGCCTGCTCGCCGCGCCGCTGGCGGCGCAGGCCGGCGCCCAGGTCGAGGAGCCGCTGGCGGACTCGATGCGCTCGGCGCTGACCGCCTCCATCGCCCAGGCGGCCCCGCCGCGCCCGAAGTTCGAGGCCAGCCAGGTCGATGAGCGCATGGCCTATCTGCGCTGGCTGGGCGCGATGAGCGAGCGGCTGAAGAAGCGCAAAACCGAGACGCAGATCCGTATCGAGTTCCTCGAGACGGTCTGGTACGAGGCCAAGCGCGCGGGCCTGGAGCCCAGCCTGGTGCTTGGTCTCGTGCAGGTCGAGAGCGGCTTTCGCAAATACGCGATCAGCATCGCCGGCGCGCGCGGCTATATGCAGGTCATGCCCTTCTGGGCCAAGCTGATCGGCGACGGCGATGCCGCGCGCCTCTTTCACATGCAGAGCAATCTGCGTTTCGGCTGCGTCATCTTGCGCCACTACCTGGACCTGGAGAAGGGCGACCTCTTCCTGGCTCTGGGCCGTTACAACGGCAGCCGCGGCCGGCCCGAGTATCCGAACGCCGTATTTGCCGCGCGGCGGCAGTGGTTGCTGCCCGGCGAGAAATGACTCAGGGCTTTCCCGGCGTGGCTTGTGGCCGGGAGCGGTCAGGGCGTTAGGCTTTGAGGTTTCGTCCACAAGACAAGCCACCCATGCCCGCTGCCAAACGCTTCGCGCCTCTTCTCCTGACGACATTGCTGGCCACCAACCTGAGCTGGGCTCAGCAGCCCTCGGACAACCCCCTCTTCGCGCCCAGCCCCTTGCCGCTGCAATACCCGCAGTTCGACAAGGTACGCGACGAGCATTTTGGCCCGGCCCTGGACAAGGGCATGGCTGAGCAACTGGCCGAAATCCAGGCCATCGCCGACAACCCTGCAGCGCCCACCTTCGACAACACCATCGTCGCTTGGGAGAAGAGCGGCCGGTTGCTGGGCCGCACCTCCACGCTGCTGTTCAGCCTGCTTGGTGCCGATGCCAACCCCGCCCGCCAGCAGTTGCAGACCGACTACGCCGCCAAGCTCGCCGCCCATCGCGACGCGGTGCTGCTCAACCCCAGGCTGTTCGCCCGCATCGAGACCTTGTACGCGGCGCGTGGCAAGGCAGCGCCCAACGCCGAAGGCAAGCGCCTCATCGAGCGCTACCGCCGCGACATGGTGCGCGCCGGTGCGCAGCTGAGCGACGAACAGAAGGTGCGCATGAAGGCCATCAACGCCGAGTTGGCGACGCTGGGCGCGCGTTTCAACAAGGCGGTGCTGGCCGAGGTCAATGACTCGGCTCTCATCGTTGACAGCGCCGAGGATCTTGCCGGGCTCACGCCGGCCCAGGTGGCCGCCGCGGCCGAAGCCGGCAAGAAGAAGGGTCTAGAAGGCAAGTACCTGTTGACGCTGCTGAACACCACCATCCAGCCGCTGGAGACCGAGCTGCAGAACCGTGCATTGCGCGAGCGCCTGCACCGCGCATCCGTCGCGCGCGGCAGCCGCGGCAATGCCAATGACACGACGGGCATCGTGTCCCGCGTGATGACGTTGCGCCAGGAGCGCGCGGCCCTGCTCGGCTATGCGACGCCCGCCGCCTATGTGCTGGAGGAGGAGACGGCCAAGTCCGCCGAAGCCGTCAATGCCATGCTCGGCAAGCTTGGGCCGGCGGCCGTGGCGTCGGCCAAACAGGAGGCTGCCGAGCTGCAAAAGCTCATTGATACCGACCAGGCCGTCAAGAAGCAACCCAGTTTCGCCCTGCAGCCCTGGGACTGGAGCTACTACTCCGAGAAGCTGCGTGCCGCCAAGTACGGCTTCGACGAAAGCCAGCTCAAGCCCTATCTGGAGCTCACCAGCGTGCTGGAGCGCGGCGTGTTCTTCGCGGCCAACCAGCTCTACGGCATCAGCTTCAAGCGCCGCACCGACCTGCCGGTCTACCGCGACGACGTGCGCACCTACGACGTCTTCGACACCAACGGCAAGCAACTCGCCATCTTCATCGCCGACCTCTACGCCCGACCCAGCAAACGCGGCGGTGCATGGATGAACGCCTACGTCAGCCAGAACGCGCTGGAGGGCACGCAGCCGGTCGTTGCCAACCATCTCAACATCCCCAAGCCACCAGCCGGTGAGCCGACGCTGCTGACCTGGGATGAGGTCAACACCTTGTTCCACGAGTTCGGCCACGCGCTGCATGGCATGTTCAACAAGGGCCAATACCCGGGCCTGGGCCGCGTGCCGCGCGACTTCGTTGAATATCCCTCGCAGGTCAACGAGGTCTGGGCCGACTGGCCCAGCGTGCTGGCCAGCTATGCCAAGCACTACCAGACTGGCGAGGCCATGCCGCGTGAACTGCTCGACAAGGTGGCGCGTGCCAAGCGCTTCAACCAGGGCTACACGACACTGTCCTATCTGAGCGCCGCCATCGTCGACCAGCGCCTGCACCAGCTCAAGGCCGGCGAAGTGCCCGCAGCCGACGGCATCATGGCCTTCGAGGCCAAGGTGCTGAAGGACGAAGGCGTTGACTTCGGCCCCGTGCCGCCGCGCTATCGCCTGCCTTACTTCAGCCACATCATGGGCGGCTACTCGGCCGGTTACTACGCCTACATCTGGAGTGAGGTGCTGGACGCAGACACCGTCGAATGGCTGAAGGCCAATGGTGGCTTGAAGCGTGCCAACGGCGATGCGCTGCGCGCCAAGCTGTTGTCGCGTGGCGGCAGCGAGGATGCGATGGTGCTGTTCCGCAACCTCGTGGGCCACGAGCCCGACATCAAGCCGCTGCTGGAGCGGCGTGGGTTGGTGGTGCAGAAGCCCTGAGCGGGCCAGGGGAACGCTGAATCGGTCCCGTGATGCAGCGCGCCCTGGTTTGGGATGGACTGCAAGGCGCAAACCACAGCCATAGCGGGCTATGGCGAGGATTTGCAACGCCGCAGGCCGCCCAAAGCAGGGATGCGCTGCGCGCGAGTGACTGGTTTAGCGTTTCCCTAGAGCCCGGCCCAGGACTTGGGCTGCGCTGCCGCGACGCCGGCCAGCTCCAGTACCCGCTCGGCGGTCTCGTTGACCATCTCCTCGATCGTCTTGGGGCGGTGATAGAAGGCCGGCAGCGGCGGGAAGCAGATGCCGCCCATTTCGGTCACCGCGACCATATTGCGCAAATGGGCCAGGTTGAGCGGTGTCTCGCGCACCATCAGGATCAGCCGGCGGCGCTCCTTCAAGGTGACGTCGGCGGCGCGGGTCAGCAGGTTGTCGCCAAGCCCGTGAGCAATCGCCGCGAGCGACTTCATCGAACAGGGCGCCACGATCATGGCGGCGGTCGCGAAGCTGCCGCTGGCGATGCAGGCGCCGATGTCTCCTGGCGCGTAGGCATGGTCCGCCTCGGCTTCCAGCGCAGAGCGGTCCAGGCCGAGTTCGTGATGGACGTTGAGGATGCCGGCGGGCGTGGCGATCAGATGGGTCTCGACGCCCAGCTCGCGCGAGCGGCGCAGCAGCCGCAGCGCGTAGGCGGCGCCCGTCGCCCCGGTCAGCCCGACGACGAGCCGCTGCGGGCTCATCAGGCGGCCGTCAATGCCTGCTGCAGCTCACCCGACTCGTACATCTCCATCATGATGTCCGAGCCGCCGAGGAATTCGCCGTTGACGTAGAGCTGGGGGATGGTGGGCCAGTTGGCGTAGTCCTTGATGCCCTGGCGCACTTCCTCGTCCTCGAGCACGTTGAAGGTCTTGAGATCGGTCACGCCGGCGGCCTTCAGGATCTGGATGGCGCGGCCGGAGAAACCGCACATCGGAAACTGGGCGGTGCCCTTCATGAAGAGCACGACGCGATTGGACTTGACCAGGTCGTCGATGCGTTGCTGAACGTCACTCATTGCTGTTCTCGTCAAAAGGCAAAACGGCAATTATCCGGGACGCGCCCGGTTGAGCGTCAGTAGCTGTACGCCAAGCCCAATTGCAGCAAGGGCTTGAAGCGCAAATCGCGCATGGCGTCCTCGAAGCCCTGGGCGCTGCTGCGGCCCAGGCGCAGGCTGCTGCCATAGGAGCCTGACATCAGGCCGAAGTCGGCGCTGAAGGCCAGGCCGCTCTTGTGCACGCGGCCGGTGTAGCCGATGCCGACATAGGAGAGATTGGCGTTGTCCAGCGAATAACCGTCAGGGCCGTTCAGCGACAGGCTGCGCCGCCCCGCGGAGACCGGGCCGCTGCCCAGGGCCAGGCCGCCACTGCTTTGCGACATGGACAGCGGTCCGAGCAACAGGCCGCCGGTGGCACGAAGGCCGCCGCGCAGGCTGGAGAAGCCTGAGCTGGTGAGGTAGTAGTCGCCAAGCAGGTTGGCGCTGAGCACACGGGATCCGCCGAGATGGGGCTGCTGCGCCTCGCTGCCGCTGTCGATGCTGTTCAGCTGCAATCGCGCCTGCCAGCGCGGATTGGCGTTGTCGTCGGCCTGGGCCGAGACGGCATGGATAGCACAAAGGACAGAGAGGCTCAGTACTGCAGCGCTGGCGAGGCGGGCCATGATCGTCTCCTGCGCGGTGCATCGAGTGGCACCGGGATTTGATACTACGCCGGCCAGTCAGTTACGGGAATGAAGAACTGGCAGCAATACATCACACATTTCGGGGAGCTTTCAGCTGGTTGCACGCCAGCAGCCGCCACTGGCCCGCGGCCGACCGCCCAGGTCGCGCCTCAGCGTGGCCTGGGCAAACCCCCGTGCGGCCAGGCGGGCGGCGACCGCTTCGGCCTGGTCCCAGCCGTGTTCCATCAGCAGCCAGCCACCATCGTTGATGTGTTGCGGTGCAGCATCAATCAGGGTTTGCAGGTCGGCCAGTCCGTCACCTCCAGGCGTCAGGGCCGCGATCGGCTCATGGCGCAGGGCTGGCAGATGCGGGTCGTCGCCGGCGATATAGGGCGGGTTGCTGACGACGAGGTCGAAGCGCCGGTCGGCCAGCGGCGCGAACCAGTTGCCGTGCCGCCAGTCAACGGCCAGACCCAGGCGTTCACCATTGGCGCGAGCAACAGCCAAGGCGTCGGCGCTGAAGTCAACGGCCGTGACCTGGGCGTGCGGGCAGGCGGCCTTGATGGCCAGCGCGATGGCGCCACTGCCGGTGCCGAGGTCGGCGACGCTGGATTGGCCCGGCAGGGCGGCGAGCAGTTCCAGCGCCCAGTCGACCAGGGTTTCGGTGTCCGGCCGAGGGATTAGCGTGGCCGGCGTGACCTGCAGCATCAGGCCGTGGAAGGGCTGCCAGCCGGTCAGGTGGGCCAGCGGTTCACCAGCGGCCAGCCTTTGCAGCGCGGCTTCGGCGCCGGGTGCGAGTGCGTCGCCGTGGGTGACAAGCCAGGCGCGGCCCTGGCCGGTCAGGTGGCCGAGCAGCGTCTGCACATCGCCGCGCTCGACGCCGAGCTGGCGGGCGAGGGCGAGCGCCTCATCGACTGTCACGCCCGGCCTTCTTCGAGCTGAGCCAACTGCTCGGCCGCCTGCGCCGCCTGCAGGCCCTGGATGACGTCGCCGAGGTCGCCGTCCATGATCTGGCCCAGCTTGTAGAGGGTCAGGTTGATGCGGTGGTCGGTCAGGCGGCCCTGGGGGAAGTTGTAGGTGCGAATGCGGTCGCTGCGGTCGCCGCTGCCGATCAGCCCCTTGCGCGTGGCGGCCTCCTTGGCGGCGCGCTCGCTGCGTTCCTTCTCCTGGATGCGTGCCTGCAGCACCTGCAGCGCCTTGGCCTTGTTGCTGTGCTGGCTGCGGCCGTCCTGGCATTCGGCCACGATGCCGGTGGGCAGATGGACGACGCGTACAGCGGAATCGGTCTTGTTGATGTGCTGGCCACCGGCGCCGCTGGCACGGAAAGTGTCGATGCGCAGGTCGGCCGGGTTCAGCGTGATGACCTCGGCCTCGTCGGGCTCGGGCATCACGGCGATCGTGCAGGCGCTGGTGTGAATGCGGCCCTGGGTTTCGGTCGCCGGCACGCGCTGCACGCGGTGGCCGCCGGATTCGAACTTGAGACGACCGTAGACGGCATCGCCCTCGACGCGCACGACCAGTTCCTTGTAGCCGCCGAGGTCGGAGATGTTCTCGGACAGGATTTCGGTGCGCCAGCCCTGGCCTTCGGCGAAGCGCAGATACATGCGCGCCAGGTCGCCGGCGAACAGGGCCGCCTCGTCGCCACCGGCGCCGGCGCGGATTTCGAGGAAGGCGTTGCGCTCGTCGTCCGGATCCTTGGGGATCAGCGCGAGTTGCAACTCTGCGTCGAGCGACGTCAGTGCTGTCTCGTTGGACGCAATTTCCTCGCGGGCCATCTCCGCCATCTCAGCGTCCGCCAGCATGTCGCGTGCCGCGGCGAGATCGGCCTCGTGTTGCAGATAGCGCCGGTAGCGCTCGACCAGGCCAGACACCTCGGCCTGCTCCTTGGTCAGCGCGCGGTAGCGCTGCATGTCCGAGGCGACGCTGCCGTCGGCAAGGATGGTGTCGAGCTCGGCGAGGCGGAAGCCGAGGCGGTCGAACTGCTGGCGCAGGGAGTCTTTCATGGGCACGGAACGGGAATGCGGTCAGGGGCGGCGCAAGCGATGCACCGAGCGGCGGCTTGAGAGCGCCGCTAAGACTGCTTGCCGCGCAGGAAGAGGCGCGACACCGTCTGGGCCAACTGCAGGCGTTGCTCGCCGTCGCTGGCGTGCAGTTCGGCCAGCGTGCCGTGAAGCAGCTTCTGCGTGATGCCCTTGGACAGCGCATCCAGCACCTCGTCCACGTCCGCGCCCTTGGCCAGCAGCTTGCGGGCGCGGGCGATCTCCAGCGCCCGCCAGTCGTCGGCCTGGGCATGCAGAGCCTGGATCAGAGGCACGGTGTGGCGCTGGTCCAGCCAGTGCATGAAGCTCTGCACGCCGGTCTCGACGATGGCCTCGGCCTGGGCCACGGCGGCCTGGCGTTTCTCGCCGGCGGTCTGCACCTGGGCGGCGAGCTCGTCGACCGTATAGAGATAGACGTCGTCCAGCTGGGCGACCTCGGGCTCGATGTCGCGCGGCACGGCCAGGTCGACCATGAACATCGGGCGGTGCTTGCGTTTCTTCAGCGCGCGCTCGACGGCGCCCAGGCCGATCAGCGGCAGGCTGGAGGCCGTGCAGGAGACGACGATGTCGAACTCGTGCAGGCGCTCAGGCAGGTCGGCCAGGCGCATGGCCTCGGCGCCGAAATGGGTGGCGAGCTTCTCGCCGCGTTCCAGCGTGCGATTGGCCACGGCCATCTGGCGCGGCGTCTTGGCCGCGAAGTGAGTCGCGGTCAGCTCGATCATCTCGCCGGCGCCGACGAAGAGGACCCGTGTCTTGGCCAGGTCCTCAAAGAGCTGGCCGGCCAGCCGCACGGCAGCAGCGGCCATGCTGATGGAGTGGGCGCCGATCTCGGTGGAGCTGCGCACCTCCTTGGCCACCGAGAAGCTGCGCTGGAAGAGCTGGTGCAGCGTCGTGCCCAGGGCGCCGGCGTTCTCGGCTTCACGCACGGCCTGCTTCATCTGGCCCAGGATCTGTGGCTCGCCCAGCACCATGGAGTCCAGGCCAGCCGCGACGCGGAAAGCATGGCGAGCGGCATCGCTGCCCTGCATCACATAGGCATGCTCGCGCAAGGCGCCGGCCTGCACGCCGCCGGCATCGGCCAGCCAGGCGATGGCGGGTTGCACCAGGGCTGACGGTGCGGCCACATAGACCTCGGTGCGGTTGCAGGTCGACAGGATGGCCGCCTCGGGCGTGCCGGACAGCTTCTGGCGCAGGCCGGTCAGTGAAGGGGCGAGCTGCTCGAGCGTGAATGCAAACCGCCCGCGCAGATCGAGCGGGGCGGTGTTGTGGTTCAGGCCGAGAGCAAAGACGGACATGGGCGTGAATTGTAGGATTCGCGGCTTTTCCGCATCTGACATCGGTCAAGCCCGAATGAGCCCACTTGACGCCTTTTGGCACATCGCGAATCTCTTTGCCCCAGCCTGGGGGCTGGCGGCGCTACTGGCGTTGGCGATCAAGGGCCTGTGGCGGCGGGTGGCGAAGCCTCTGGCGTGGCAACGGTTGTGGGCCTGGGGAGCGGCGGGCGGCACGGCGGCCACCATCGCCACATTGATCCTGCTGGGCCGCGATGGCCGCATGGCGGGTTACGCCTTGCTGGTGCTTGGCGTCGCCCTGCCGCAGTGGTATTTGCTGAGCTTCAAGCGCTGAGCACGTCCTCGGTCGTGACGACCTCGCCGCGCAGCGAATGCGCGAAGGCCGTCGTGATGCGCACATCGACCAGCTGGTTCATCAGCCGCGGCGAGCCGGGGAAGTTGACGATGCGGTTGCACTCGGTGCGGCCCATCAGCTCCGAGACGTCCTTGCGCGCATTGCCGGTGACAAGCACCTTCTCGACCTTGCCCACCATGCCTTGCGAGATGGTGATGGCATGCGCCTCGATGGCCGCTTGCAGCTCCTGCAGGCGCTTGACCTTGACCTCGTAGGGTGTCGTGTCCTCCAGCGCCGCGGCCGGCGTGCCGGGGCGGGGGCTGAAGATGAAGCTGAACGAGGCGTCGAAGCCGACGTCGTGCACCAGCTTCATCAGCTTGGCGTGGTCTTCGTCCGTCTCGCCGGGGAAGCCGACGATGAAGTCGCTGGCCAGGCGCAGGTCCGGGCGGATGGCGCGCAGCTTGCGCACGATGCTCTTGAACTCCAGCGCCGTGTAGCCGCGCTTCATCGCCATCAGGATGCGGTCGCTGCCATGCTGGACGGGCAGGTGCAGGTGGTTCACGAGTTGCGGGATCTTGCCGTAGGCCTCGATGAGGCGGGGGCTGAACTCGTTAGGGTGGCTGGTCGTGAAGCGCAGGCGGCGGATGCCGGGGATCTCGGCGGCGTATTCCAGCAGCAGGGCCAGGTCGGCGAACTCAGGCGTATCGCCCATCTTGCCGCGGTAGGCGTTGACGTTCTGCCCCAGCAGGTTGATCTCCATGACGCCCTGGTCAGCCAGGCCGGCGATCTCGGTCAGCACGTCGTCAAACGGGCGCGAGACCTCCTCGCCGCGGGTGTAGGGCACCACGCAGTAGCTGCAGTACTTGGAGCAGCCTTCCATGATGGAGACGAAGGCCGAGGCACCCTCGACCTTGGCCGGCGGCAGGTGGTCGAACTTCTCGATCTCGGGGAAGGAGATGTCCACCTGCGGGCGGCGCTGTTCGCGGCGGGCATCCAGCATGGCGGGCAGGCGGTGCAGGGTCTGCGGGCCGAACACGATGTCCACGTAGGGTGCACGCTCGATGATGGCCGCGCCTTCCTGCGAGGCGACGCAGCCGCCGACGCCGATCATGACGCCCTTGGCCTTCAGGTGCTTCACGCGGCCGAGGTCGCTGAAGACCTTCTCCTGCGCTTTTTCACGCACCGAGCAGGTGTTGAAGAGGATGAGGTCGGCCTGCTCGACATCGGTCGTCGGTTCGTAGCCTTGGGCGGCGCCCAGCACGTCGGCCATCTTGTCCGAGTCGTACTCGTTCATCTGGCAGCCGAAGGTCTTGATGAAGACCTTTTTTGTCACGACCTCGCTCATGGCTTGCTCCAGGTCTGGTTGCCCGGGTTGAACTGCCAGGTTGCCGACTCGGCCGACGTCGTCGGCCAGGGTTTGTTGGCGATCTCGGCCGGGTTCAGCAGCCAGACGTCCATGATCAAGCCGCTGTTCTCGACCGTGTAGTGCACGATGAACTTCTGGCCGGTGATGGCGCCTGGCTGCACCAGCAGATTGGTGTCGCCTTTGATGCGGCTGCCGGGTGCGAGGCGCGCGTACTTGCCGTTCAACAGCACGTCAGGGTGCTGGGTGACGACGAGTTCGCCACGCAGGGTCTGAGGCGTGAAGAAGCGGTGCGTCTGGGCCTGGGCGGCCAGACAGCTGACGGCCAGCGCCAGCGGGAGTGCACAGCGGTACATGGTATGTGTCCAGTGGCTGCGGTGGAAATGAAAACGACCCGGGAGTGTCCCGAGCCGTCGGGCTCGGCATGACGAGCCAAGCGCCCGCCATTGTAGCGACGGGACCGGTTGAGCTTGGTGGCGGCTCATGCGCGGCAGTCCCCGGCATGGAAAGGATTCGGCAAATTTTTCAAGCTGGCCGCGTCGGCATCCCTTCGGTGCAAAGACGGGCAGGAAATCCTTGCCGCTGCCTGAGGCGGGAACGGCCTTTGCCAATTGAAATGTTGGCAGCCGCCTGTCCACCGCGCCCAGAGCGCATACACGGCTTGAACATGAAAGATTTACCCACCCTCCATGCCGCCGATGAGAGCTCGACCGCGGGAGTTCACGCCCGAGCCTGGCTGCAGGACGACGTGGAGGAAGGTATCCGGCGCGGAGCGGCGTACGCGGGCGACTGGCGATACAACCGACTGTTGGCAGCGTTGCTGCCGGAGCACCGCCAGAGGTGGCTGGCGCAAGCGGAATGGGTCTACCTGCGCCCCGGCCAGATGCTTCACGAAGCGTCTGCCTTCATCCAGTGGGTGTACTTTCCGATCACCGCGCTGGCGTCGCTCTCGGTGCCTGATCGCGCGGGCGCCTGCGCCGAAGTGGCGACCGTTGGCCGCGAAGGTGTCGTGGGTCTGCCGCTGATCGATGGCAACTACACGCGCAGCCGCGCCGTGGTGCACATGCCGGGCAAGGCGCTGCGCCTGCGTGCCTCTGCCGTGGCCGAGGAGTTCGCGCGCCACGCCACGGTACGCCGGCTGCTGCTGGCCTATTCGCAGGCCCTGGTCGCCGAGATCATGCAGACCGCCTTATGCAGCCGGCATCATGGCCTGGAGCAGCAGCTCGCGCGCCTCATCCTGCTGCGGATGGACCGCCAGCAGTCCGATGAGCTGACCATGACCCAGGAGTCCATGGCCGGCATGCTGGGTGTGCGGCGCGAGAGCGTCACGCTGGCCGCGGCTCGGCTGCAGCAGGGGGGCTATATCCGCTATGCACGGGGCCATATCACGGTACTGAATCGCAGCGGACTAGAGACGCGCACCTGCGACTGCTATCACACCATCCACCGCGAGTTTGAGCGCTTGCTGCGGCCCCGCCCGGTCTACTGACGCCGGGGCCGGCCCCGGCGTCCCTTGCGTCAGCCCTGCTTGCGCTGGCGACGGTAGCCGAGGAAGCCTGCGGCAGCCAGACCGCCCAACAGCATGGCGGTGCTGCTCGGCTCGGGCACCGGCGCAAAGTTCAGCGATCCGCCGCCCTGGCGAATGCGGAAGCCGCCCGCGAACGGCTCGACCTGTGACGGCGTGTTGGAGAAGGCCGTCAGCGCGACCGAATAGAAGGGATCGGGTGAGAAGAACGTCGGCTGGTTCAGCGCCACCGTCAGCATGGCGTTGGCCGAGGGGCTGAAGGTGCCGCCGCCAGTCGGCACCGTCAGCACGCTGCCCGAGATCAAGGTGCCGCTGGCCAGTGCCATTTCACCGCTGGCTGTTTCGGTGGGCGTGTTGCCGCTGAAGCCGAAGGTCGCTGTGCCGTTGTAGCCGTACAGCGTGTAGGTCAAGGTCGTGAAGTTGCCGAAATTGAACGTCGTGGTCGGATCGTTCGTCGTCGTCGTGCCGGTACCGGTGAAGGCGAGATACAGCCCGTAGTCGGTGTTCAGGCCGGTGGGTGTGAGGGCGTTGCCGCCGAGCTGGAAGCCGGTGACGGGCAGATAGCCGGTCTCGGTGAAGTTGCCCAGTGCGTCGATGGTGACGGTGGAATAGTCCGAGATCAGTACAGCAGTCGCATGGAGCGGCGTCTGCGCGCGCACTCACACATGTCCCCCCAACACCACCCCCAATACCTTGAGCCAACGACTCAACGACTTCGGGCATGAAGGAACCCCCCCCACCAGCGCGCTTGCATCCCGGCTGTTAGCTCCTCTAGCGAAGGAACCAAGCCGTTCCGCGGCCATGCTTGAGGCATTGATCTGGTCCCACGCGCCAAGCAGGAGCGGACCTCCTTCGTTGGCCGTCGGGACCATGCTGCACTGTCTGCAACGACGGCGGCACTTGAGCCTCAACCGCCAAGCGTCACGCTTTTTCGAGAAGGTAGGCGACGGATGCGGGGGGCAGTTTCTCCACGAACGTCGTTCGGTGATAAGGCGTCCGCCATGACAACAAGTTGCATACCAATTGGTCGAGTTTCACAGTGAAATAATTGTTGTAAGCATCAACACCAATTTTTGTTGCAATTATTGGGATGGGCCGGAAATCATAAAAAGACCGGCGCGCGACCTTGAAACCAGCCTCGTCAATTATCTTATCAAATATGTCGATTGGAATTCCCCGCTCGTTAGCAGTGAGGCCGGCCCTCGGCTTCCTCCAGTCGCCCATTGAAACAATTGGCTCTCGAATACAGAAAGAGCCGCCGACAGATAGGCATCGGTAAATCTCCTTCATTACGTGCGAAACATTGGGCACGTGGTGCATTACTCCGAAGCACGTAATTAAGTCGAAACGGTTGCTCTCAAAGGGAAAATCCCCAGATACGTTCGGCTTTACATAGGTTGTAGGTGTTTGGCCAATCGTCGAGTCCATAGCGAACGCGTCGGATGGCTCAAGAATCATTATGCTTTGCAAGCGGTCAGCTATCGGAATCAATTCGTCGCCGTAGGCACTACCAATGCCGAGCGCTTCTTTGAATCTCTTCCCTCTGAGAAATTTGTAGAACAGCTCATTATTTAATGCGTGATACTCATAACGATAGTTCGATTTGTCCTTTGCGCCAAGATTTGCATACCCATCTTCCTCGCTTTTGAACCAATCCATTATCTGCGGAGGCGTCAAATCATCTCCGTAGAGCCTTTTGCCAGAAATATATAGCTCAAATTTTCCGTCATCCATCAAGCTTCTCCTAACTGCCATAGCGAAGAATTACCATTGGCATAGTGACATTGGCATAGTGACATTGGCATAGTGACATTGACATGATTTCAGCCAAGAGTTCGCCTCACACTTATCAAAAGACGCCTCGCGGGTGAATTGAAGCACCTCTAGCACACCGACATTGCTGCCGCCATGGCTTACAACTAACTAGCTCTTTGCTCGCCGCGATCGGTGGTATTGATGCTCCCCACATCATTCGCTACGACATCTGAATGCGCCTAACCGGAATTGTGCTCAGGCATATTCGTCCACCCGTCGTTTCCAAGGTTGCCCTCTGACGACCCAGTGCCAGGATTTCCGGCCACAGTGCAGCGCCATGCCTTAGGCAGTCCTACCGCCGAAGCCAGCTGGATAACACGGTCACCGACCGCCCAAAGTCCAGAACCGGTCGGAGCTGCGGTGCCGTACTGACTGATTACCCCGCCTGTTCCCGGATCGTGCTCCACTACGCAGCCCAACTCATTCGTTTCGTCAACGACTGTCCCAAGATTTCCCGAGGCAGCCCCTGTGAAGGCGATCGACTGGAGATTACGACGGATCGGCCTGCGTTTCTCCATGAGCGTTATTAGTTACATAGCCGCTGCGCATCGGACCGGTGCTGGTCTAATTTCCACGGACACCTCGATAGGTGGAATTCACCTGGACGAGGGACATGAGCAAGAGACAACGAAGGTACTTCGACGCGGCATTCAAGCTGCAGGTCGTGCAGATGATTCGCGAGCATGGCCTGGGCGTGAGCGAGGTCTGCCGCGACATGAAGCTGGGCGAGCCTCGCCATGAGGCGGTGGCAAGATCAGGCCCAGCTCGATGAAGAGGCGACCGGCCGGCCTGGCATCGGCAAGCCGCTCACCGCAGAGCAGCAGCGCATCCGTCAGCTTGAAGCCGAGAACAAGCAGCTGCGAGGCGACGTCGACATCCTAAAAAAGCATCGGCCTTCTTCGCCCGGGAACTGCGCTGAGTCACCGACTCGTCGAGCAGTTGAGCAAGAAGGCCATCACTGTGGGCCGCCGCACGCAACTCAAGGCAGGGTTCGCCGCCAGCGGCCGGGTGTACGGCAGCCGCTGGCTGTGTGCGGCGCTGCGCGCCAAGGGTCCGCGGCTGGGGCGACACGGTGCGTCGGCTGATGCGCGAGCACCGGCTGCACGCGCTGTGGAGGCGCAAGTTCATTCACACCACCGTCAGTGGCCATGTGTTGCCCGTCTCCGACAACGTGCTGGCGAGGCGCTTTGATCCCAGCGGCCCCAACCAGGCCTGGGTGAGCGGCATCACCTACATCCGCACGCGCAGCGGCTGGCTGTACCTGGCGGTAGTGCTGGACCTGTACGCGCGCAAAGTCGTGGGTGGGCGATGGCACCGAGCATGCACGCCGAGTTGGTCTGCGCGGCGTTGCAACTGGCCATCGCGCAACGTCACCCGGCGCCAGGGCTGATCGTGCATTCGGACCGGGGCAGTCAGTACGCCAGTGCGCTGCATCAGGGGCTTCTGGCTCGCTACGGCCTGGTCGGCACATGAGCCGCAAGGGCAACTGCTGGGACAACGCGGTGATGGAGCGCTTCTTCCTGAGCCTCAAGACCGAGCGCGTCTGGCAACGCGCCTGCGCCAACCACTCCGAGGCCATGACCGACATCGCCGACTACACCGTGGACTTCTACAACAGCGTGCGCCCGCACTCAAACTGGGCAACCTGCTACCCAATGCCTTCGAGCAGCAATCGGCAGTCAAACAACCTATCGCTGTGTCCGAGAAAACTTGATCAGCACAATACGCCGCCCCGACGACGTACGTACGGGGAAGTGGGGCCGTCCCGTACGTGCGGGCAGAGGCGCGCTCCGTAGGCGCCTTGGGGGTAAGAAGCGCGTAAGAAGCGCTATAGGCCGCCACTGAAGCTTAGAAAGCAGAAAAGCCACCGCTAGGGTGGCTTTCGTGTCTAAGTGCTTTCGCGCTTGGACTATTTTTGGTGGCGCTTCAGGGACTCGAACCCCGGACCTGTGGATTATGATTCCATCGCTCTAACCAACTGAGCTAAAGCGCCTGAGCCGGCTATTCTAAGCGAAGTTTTTGGAGGCTGGCAAGCTGTCGCGAAAGATCACAGCGTGGGCTCGCGCAGGTAGGCTTGCAGCGGCTTGCCCGGCAGGCGCTTCAGGCCCTCGACGACCCGGGTGGCGTTGAACACGGCGCCGGCGTCATTGGTGTGGGTGCGGGCGTCGGCGAAATAGGCGTCGACGCGCTCGGCACCGATGACGCGATAGGCCTCGGTCACCAGCATCGTCAGGTCGATGAACTGGGCGCCGTTCTCGCGCGCCACCTGCTCGCCCCAGGCGGTGTAGTTCTCGAAGTCGCGCGGCTGGCCCGTCTGCCAGCGGTCCTTGTGCGGGATGGGCGACAACACAATAACGCTCGCGCCCTTGGCCTTGGCATCGCTGATGAAGCGCGCGAGATACCAGCCGAAGCTCTGCACCATCTCCCTGCTGCCATCAGGCTTGGTGTCTTCCACGGCTTCGGGGCCGATGCCGGGCACGGAGCCCCGGTTCTTGCCCGCCGGGTCGCCGATGCGGGCGCCGTCGTTGTGGCCGAACTGGATCAGCAGCGTGTCGCCGGCCTTGAGCTGGTCGAGCACCGAGGCCCAGCGGCCTTCGGTGAAGAAGGTGCGGCTGCTGCGGCCGCCGATGGCGTTGTTGACGACGTTGATGCGCTGGGTGTCGAAGAAGGGTGCGAGTCGCTCACCCCAGCCATAGGCGCCGTTCTGGCCACCGCTGCGCACGGTGGAGTCCCCAATCAGCACGAGGCTGGGCAACTTGGGATCGCGAGGTGCTTCGACCTTGACCTTGCGGGCGTCGACGACAGGCCGGTCGTCTGAGCCGTCGGGCGCGAAGCGACGGGTGTAGAAGGCGTCCGGCAGCACCTTGTTCTGGATCAGCCCGGCGATGACGAGCTGCGCGTTGACCGCCGCGCCGAGCCAGTTGGTGTGTACGGTCTCCTGCGGCGTGTCGGCAGGGAAGAGCTTCTCGACCGTGGCCTTGCCGAGCGCCTCATAGCGCAACGCGCCCCATTCGTTGAGGTCGATGAAGGTCACGCCCTCCTGCCTGGCCACCTCGGCGGCCCAAGCCGCGAAATTACCGCCGGCGCGCGTCACCTTCACACCATCAGCCTCCCAGCGCTTGCGGATCACGGGCGAGCAGACGACGGGTGTGGCGCCGGCCGCGCGGATCTCGGCGATGTAGCCACGCAGGTAGGCGCCGTAGGTGTAGACCGTCTCCGGCTTGCCGGTCAGCTGGTTGTCGATGTCTTCCTTCTCCGACCCCGTGCCGCGCAACACGCCGCGGGCGCGGCTGTTGTCGTTGACGGGGCTGGCGTCGTTGTGGCCGAACTGCATGACGACCCAGTCGCCTCGCTTGATGAAGGGCTTGGTGCGGTCCCAATGGCCGCTGCTGCGATAGGTGCGGCTGGAGAGGCCGCCCACGGCGCGGTTGACGACGTTGATCTTGTTCGTGTCGAAGTAGGCGGCGATCGGGTTGCCCCAACCCCACTGACCTTCGGCTCCCTTGCCCTGGCCGTCGTCCTGACCGTTGCGCACTGTCGAGTCGCCGATGAGGATCAGCGACGGCAGTTCGGGCTTGGCTGGCTCGGGCAGCTTGACCTGGGCGCGGGCGGGGTCGGTGCTGGCGGTGAAGGTCTGGGCCTGTGTCAGGGGCAAGGCGAACAGTGAGAGCAAGGCGATGAGCGTGCGGATCATGGCGCGCATGCTAGGAGCAGGCCGGGCCAGGACGGCGCAAGTTCTTGAGCGATTGAGGCCCAGCAACATCGCGCAACAGAGCGAGTCCTAGAGTCGCGCCACTTCTACCGGGCACCCATCATGTCGCTTCGCAAGACCTCCCTGCTGCTGTGCCTGCTGTTGGCCACGGCGTCCACCTGGGCACAGATCGGCCAGCGCTTCCCGTCCGAGAAGCGCGTCGTGCCCGACCCCGTCACCGGCGCGCTGCTGACCTTCCTGACCACACAGCCGCGCGGCGACTCCAAGATCTACCCCAGCCATCCGCAGTGGACGGCCGACGGCCAGTGGCTGGTGTTCCGCTCCAACCGCGTCAAGGGCGAAGCCATCGCCGTCAGCGAGGCCAGCGGCGAGATGGTGCAGGTCACCGAGGGCGGCTACGACGGCATGCTCAACCTCGCGCAGTCGGGCGGCAACAAGCTCTACTTCCTGCGGCCCGACAGGAAGGGCGCCCCCAAGGCCATGCAGGCCATCGAGGTCGACCTGGACCGCGTCTTCGCCGACAGCCGCGCCGGCATGATCAAGCCGGCCAGCAGCTACCAGCGCGTCATCGGCACGCTGCCGCCCGAGCTGGAGGCCGTAGGCGACAACGCGCTGGATGCCGACGGCCAGTGGTTCTACTTCCGCATCCAGGGCAAGGCCTACGCCGGTGCCCGCCTGCCCGCTGGTACCAAGATCGAGCCACCTTTCGGCCCGCGCGGCATGGGTGCCGGGCCGCATGCCATCGGCAAGATCAATGTGCAGACGGGCGAGATCCGCCACGTCGTCTCGGTGCCCTTCCAGATCGGCCACATCCAGAGCAACAGCTGGAACCCGGGCGAACTGGTGTTCAGCTGGGAGACGGGCGGCAAGTCACCGCAGCGGACCTGGACGGTCAAGGGCGACGGCACCGGCCTGCGGCCGCTCTACCCCGAAGCACCGTATGAATGGGTCACGCACGAGGCCTTCATCGGCAAGGACGAGGTGGCGCTGGCCATCATGGGCCACCGCGCTATTCCCGGCGTCGTTGATCCGAACCGGCCGGCCGCCACCGACGTGGGCGGCGCCAACCCCGGTCAGGACGCCGCCTGGGGCGATGCCGGCACGCGCGAGAAGCCGACGGGCCTGGCCATCGTCAACCTGCGCACGCGGGAGATGACGATTGCCGGCCAGACGCCCTCGGGCAGCGGCCTGTGGCATGTCCACGGCTCGTCAGACGGGCGCTTTGCGGTTGGCGACGACTTCAGCCGCAGCCTCTACCTGATCGACCGCAAGACGCGCGAAATGATCCTGCTGACCACCGGCCACAAGACCACGGCGCGCGACCACCCGCACCCGACCTTCAGCCCGGACGGCAAGAAGATCCAGATCCAGTCCGCCATGCTCGCCGCCGACGGACGCGAGATGAATATCTGCATCGTGCCGGTACCCCAAGCTTGGGTCGAGCGCAAGCCGTGAGCCTGTACGCTGACGGTTCGACGCCAATATTCAAATATTGATATTCGATTCGTTCGAATGAAACCGTCGCGGGCGGGTTTGTTGATATTGAAAATCAGGCGCCATATTGCCTAACGCTCAAATTGCCGGCACGCGGCTGGCGCATGGCCGCATCACTGGCCATTGGGCCGTTGCGCGCTCAGCCGCTGGGCCGGGTTAATCAGGAATTTGAGCGAATCTGCGCCTTTCAAGGGTTTTTGCGGAGTCAAAGCAATCACGGTCGTGATTCTTTGCCGGCGTGTGAACACAGCGCAAAACCGGCCCCTAGACTGTCTTCGGGGCATTAAAGAGAGCCTTTTCGAGTTCTCCCCGGTTGATATTTTCGGAGACAGACAAAATGCTGAAGAAGATTCACGGTGGTTCGCCGGTTTCGCGTTGGACGCCGCTGGCCCTGGCTATCTCGGCGGTCCTGGCCGGCCAGGCGCACGCCCAGCAGCCCGCCGCGCCGGCTGATGCCGCTTCGGCACCTGCGGCCGCCGACAAGGCCAAGGCCCAGCAGCTCGACACGGTCACCGTCACCGGCATCCGCCGCTCCATCCAGAGCGCCATCGACCGCAAGAAGAATGCGTCGACCGTCAGCGACAGCATCGTTGCGGAAGACATCGACCAGTTCCCGGACAAGAACGTCGGCGAGGCGTTGTCGCGCATCACCGGCGTGCAGCTGTCGCGCCAGTTCGGCGAAGGCTCGCAGGTGTCCATCCGCGGTGTCGAGCCCGACCTGAACCGCGTCGAGATCAACGGCATGTCGGTGCTCGGTACCAACGGCGGCGCGGGCCGCGGGGCCGAGTTGCGCGAGCTGGCGTCGGAGCTGATTTCCTCCATCGACGTCATCAAGGGTTCCACGGCCGACCTGACCGAAGGCGGCATCGGCGGCACCGTGCGCATCACGACGCGCAAGCCGCTCGACTTCACCAAGCGCACCATCGCTGGTACGTTGGCGGCCGAGCAGGGCAGTCTGCGCGGCGGCATGCAGCCGCGCGGCACGCTGCTGCTGGCCGACAAATTCCTGGACGGCAAGCTCGGCCTCATGGCCAACCTGGTCTACGACAAGATCTACACGCGCGGTGACTTCTCCCGCAACACCTCCTGGGCCTTCCTGCGCGACTGGGACTTCTCGGCCGACAAGACCGTCACCAGCCTGAACGCCAATGCGGCGGCTGTCACCACGTCGGCCGGCTGCAGCAGCCTGGCTGCCGCTGACCAGGCGCCTTGCCGCAGCCAGTGGTTCGACTACTCGCCGCGCATCTCGCGCTACGGCATCTGGACCCGCGACCACAAGCGCAGCTCCGCCGAGGTGACGGCGCAATACCAGTTCACCAAGGAGCTGGACGCCTACGTGAGCTACCAGGCCAACACGCAGGCCCAGCGGCTCAACGACATGAACTACGGTACCGACTTCTCGGCGGTGACGCGGCTGGCTTCGCCGGGCAATGCGCCGGTCTACCGCGCCGACGCCACGGTGCAGACTGCCGGCACCTGCGTCGCGGCGCCCACCGCCGCCACGCCGGCCGGCATGGTGGTGGAGAACCACCACGTCACGCAGTTCACCGTCGGCAACTGCCTGAACGTGGCGGGCCAGGGCGGCCAGGGCGCGTTCAGCACGTCGGCGCGCGACTTCGCGCTGGACATCGAGTCCAAGTACACCACCGCCGGCTTCAAGTTCAAGAACAACAGCTGGCGCGTCGAAGGGCTGCTGGGCGACTCCAAGTCGGACTACAAGAGCGAGAGCAACAACATCGTGCTGACGCAGAACGCGCCGGGCCTGGTCGTCAAGCTCGACGGCAGCCACCTGCCGCAGTTCACGTTCCCGACGGCCTACAGCCCGGACAACGCGTCGTCCTATGTGCAGGCGCAGCTGCAGTACCGGCCGTCGGCCACGAAGAACACCGAGCGCCAGGGCAAGCTGGACTTCCAGTACAACTTCGACCACAACCTCTTCCAGAGCCTGTGGTTCGGCGGCCAGGCGCGCGAGTCCAGTTCGCGCCAGTACAACGGTGGCGGCTACCTGGTGCAGAACAACGGCAGCCTGACCGCCACCGACGAGGCGGTGGACATCAATGCCCGCACGGCAAACGTCAACCAGACCTTCATCTGGGACCCGCTCTACACCGGCACGGCGCAACGCCCCAACGACGCGCAGACCTACATCAACAGCGGTTTCAAGACGGCGTATGTGACCGGCGCGCGCATGCAGGAGATCGTCAACGCGATCCGCACCAAGTCGCCCGGCACCTTCATGGGCGGCTATGGCGACGTCTCCGGCGTACCCGCCAACTGGACGGCGCCGAACTATGCCGCCACGGTGGCCTCGGGCATCTTCGACACCAGCGACTTCAGCCACAAATACCTGTACTCGACGCCTGGCAACGACGGCAAGACCTATCCGCAGATCCCGGCCTTCGACATCACCGAGAAGGTCAAGGCGGGTTACGTGCGGCTGGACTGGGGCACCGAGATCCTCGGCCTGCCGCTGGATGGCAATGTCGGTGTGCGCTACACCCGCACCGACGTGACCTCGACCGGCCTGCAGACGGACCGTACCTGCAACCCGGCCACGGTGTCGACCTGCTCGCCGCTCGTGAACACGAACAAGGTGGTGTCCATCAGCAACAGCTACAGCGACGTGCTGCCCAGCCTGAACGCCACGTTGCAGCTGATCAACGGCAAGCTGCTGGTCCGCGGTGGTGCGGCCAAGGTGATGGCCCGTCCGGCGATCAATCTGCTGGCGCCCAACGTCACCTGCACGACCGGCAGCGGCGACCCGGCGCGCGGCGGTGACGGCACCGACGACTGCACGGCCGGCAACCCGGAACTCAAGCCCTACCGCGCCACCAAGTACGACCTGAGCGTGGAGTACTACCCCAGCCGCGACACGCAGGTCAGCCTGGCCACGTTCCGCACCGAGATCGGCACCTATGTGCGTACCGGCGTCTACCGGCCGAGCGTGAACTTCTACGGCGACGGTCGGCTGTTCGACGTGACCCAGGCCGTCAATGGCGAGGGTGCCAAGACGCAGGGCATCGAGCTGGCGGGCCGCACGGCCTTGTCCTTCCTGCCGGGCTGGCTGGGCAACTTCGGCGTGGATGCCAACTACACGCGCATGGCGTTCAGCTACGCCAAGGGCAACGAACTCATCAGCCCGCTGGACAACTCGGTTCTGCCTTACCCAGGCATGTCGAAGAATTCCTACAACCTGGGCCTGTGGTACGACGACGGCAACTTCAACGCGCGCCTGGCCTACGCTTATCGCGACAAGTACTACACCGGCGGCAACGACGTGTCGGGCAACCCGAACTTCAGCGACAAGACCGGCTACCTGGACGCCAAGATCCAGTGGAAGGCGACGAAGAACTTCACGCTGGCCCTGGAAGCCAAGAACCTGACCAACCAGGCCGAGCTGACTTATGCCGGCGACCTGGGCCGGCCCAACGAGCTGGCCTGGTCGGGCCGCCGCTACTACGTCACACTGGGCTACAAGCTCTGACCTGAATTGGACTCCCGGGCCGGCATGGCCTCTGTGTTGCGCTGATCGCGCACCGGCCCCCGCCTCCGCTGGGGCCGCTTTTTTTGACCGCCACCATGAGTCTTCTGCGCCATCTCCTCGTCTGCTGCCTGTTGTTGGCCGGCGCAGCTCAAGCACAGCCCAGGCAGATGGAGAGGCTTGATCGCGGCGTCGTTGCGTTGACGACTTCGTCCGGCGTGTTCGTCAGCTGGCGCCTGTTGGGCACCGAGCCGGCCGGCGTGCGTTTCAACGTCTACCGCGACGGCCAGCGCGTCACCCACGAGCCTCAGGCGCTGACCAACCTGGTCGATGCACAAGGCCGCAGCGACAGCCTCTATACCGTGCGCGCCGTTGTGGGCGGCCAGGAGCAGCCTGCGTCCGCCGCCGTCGCGCCGTGGAGCCAGCCCTATCTGCGCGTGCCGCTGCAAAAGCCCGAAGGCGGCGTGACGCCCGACGGCTTGGCCTACCGCTACGAGGCCAACGACGGCGCAGCGGCCGACCTCGACGGCGACGGCCAATACGAACTCGTCGTGAAATGGCAGCCTACCAACGCGCATGACAACTCGCACAAGGGCCACACAGGCCACACGCTGCTGGACGCCTACAAGCTCGACGGCACGCGGCTGTGGCGCATCGACCTTGGCCAGAACATCCGCGCCGGCGCCCACTACACCAGCTTCCTTGCCTACGACTTCGATGGCGACGGCAAGGCCGAAGTGATGATGAAGACGGCCGACGGCACGGTGGATGGCGCGGGCATGGTGATTGGCGACGCCAAGGCCGACTACCGCAACGAGGCGGGCTATGTGCTGGCCGGGCCGGAGTTCCTGACCGTATTCAACGGCCTGACCGGCGCGGCCATGGCCACCGTGAACTACACGCCGCCGCGCGGCGACGTGCAGGCCTGGGGCGATGCCTACGGCAACCGCGTCGACCGCTTCCTGGCCGGTGTGGCCTACCTCGACGGCCAGCGCCCCAGCGCGGTGTTTTCGCGCGGCTACTACACCCGCGCCGTGCTGGCCGCCTGGGACTGGCGCGATGGCAAGCTGACTCAGCGGTGGGTGTTCGACAGCGACGCGGATGCTGCGAGCAAGCCCGCTGCGGGCCAGGGCGCGCATTGGTTCTCGGTGGCCGACGTCAACGGCGACGGCCTGGACGACATCATCTACGGCGCTGCCACCATCTCCGGCACCGGCAAGCTGCTCTACAGCACCGGCCTGTGCCACGGCGACGCGCTGCACGCCAGCGCCTTCGACCCGGCGCGCGAGGGCCAGCAAGTTTTCATGGTCCACGAGACTCCGCGCTGCTACGGCGAGCATGGGCTGGAGATGCACGACGCCGCCACCGGCAAGCTGCTGTGGAGCATGTCCGGCAAGAACACCGACGTAGGCCGCGGTGTCTGCTTCGACATCGACCCGGCCTACCCCGGCGCCGAATGCTGGGGCTCGGTCGGCGGCCTGATGAGCGCGGGCGGCAAGCTCATCAGCGAGCAGCACCCCAACCGCTACAACTTCGCCATCTGGTGGGACGGCGACCTGCTGCGCGAGTCACTGGACCACGTCGCCATCGACAAGTGGAACCCTGCCAGCTTCAAGTTCGAGAACGTGCTGAACGGCAAGAAGTTTGGTGCGGCGTCCAACAACGGCACCAAGGGCAACCCGGTGTTGTCGGCCGACCTGTTCGGCGACTGGCGCGAGGAAGTCGTCTGGCGCAACGAGGACAGCACGGCCCTGCTGGTCTTCTCGACGGCCGTGCCGACTGAGCACCGCCTCGTCACGCTGATGCACGACCCGCAATACCGCGTGCAGGTGGCCGCGCAGAACGCCGGCTACAACCAGCCGCCGCACACCAGCTTCCACCTCGGCCACGGGATGAAGCCGCCGCGCTACTTGGCCGTCACGACGCCATGAAGTTCATTGCGCTGTTGCTGCTGGCACTGCTTGCCGGCTGCGCTGCTCCCGAACCGGCACCGCGGCCGCTCTACCGAGACCCGGTGCTGGACGGCGCGGCCGATGTCTCCCTCGTCTTCAACCGTGGCCTGAAGCGCTGGGAGATGTTCTACACCAACCGTCGCGCGACGATGCGGCTGGACGACCCCAAGGACGTGACCTGGGTGCACGCCACGCCCATCGGCATCGCGACGACGGACGACGGCAACCGCTGGCGCGCGTCGGGCGAGGCGAAGTTCCCTGCCGAGTGCACCGGCGCCACGCTGTGGGCGCCAGAGATCCAGGACTTCGACGGCGTGTACCACCTGTGGCTCACCATCGTGCCCGGCGTGCACAAGAGCTGGACGGGCGAGCGGCGCATCGAGCACCTCACCAGCACGGACCTGCGCAACTGGACCTGCGCCGGCAAGGCGGAGCTGGGCTCGCCCAAGGTCATCGACGCGTCCGTCATCCGCGCGCCGCAGGGCGGCTGGCGCATGTGGTTCAAGGACGAGCAGGGCGGCAGCAAGCTCAAGGTGGCCGACAGCCCCGACATGAAGACCTGGACCGTGCGCGGCCCGGTCAGCCCGCTGCCCGGTGAAGGGCCGACGGTGTTCCAGTTCGCCGGCAAATGGTGGCTGGTGGCCGATCTGTGGAAGGGGCTGCTGGTGCTGCGCTCCGACGACGCCGAGAACTGGCAGGAGCAGCCCACGCGACTGCTGGCCGGCATCGGCGAGCATCCCACCGACCGCGCCAAGGGCCAGCACCCGGGCGTCACCGTTGTCGACGGCCGGGCTTACCTCTTCTACTTCACGCACCAGAGCGGCGAGCCTGAAGCGAAGGCCGACGACCGCTGGCACCAGCGCACCGTCATCCAGGTCGCGGAGATGAAGCTGCAGGACGGCTGGCTGACCGTGGACCGCAACGCGCCGCCGCCCGATCTGCGGTCTGCATTCAAGGCCCGCTGATGCGCGCGCTGCTGCTGGGTCTGTGGATCGGTCTGGCTGGCACCGCGCAAGCCGGGCTCAACGTTGCAACCAAGGCCACGCCGGGCAGCGTGCCGCTCGACGGCGCCGTCATCGTCGCCGCGCCGGATGCCGATCCGCTCGAAGCTTTTGTTGCCCAGGACCTCGCGGATGACCTGAAGCGCCTCGGCCTGCGCGCCAGCATGGGCAACAACAAAGGCGCCGTGCAGATCTGGGTAGGCGCCGCCGGCCACCACGCGGCCATCGACGCATCAGGTCTGGACCTCAGCAAGCTCAAGGGCTGCTGGGAGTGCTTCCAGATCGCGTTGTTGCGCGACCCCGCACCGGGCGTGAAAGCGGCTCTCGTCATCGCCGGCGCCGACCGCCGCGGCACGGCCTATGGTGTCTACACGCTGAGCCAGGCGCTGGGCGTGTCGCCCTGGCATTGGTGGGCGGACGTCGCGCCGCTCAAGCGCGGGCCATTGCATGTCAGCCTGACCGAGCCGCTGCACGACGGCCCCGCCGTGAAGTACCGCGGCCTGTTCATCAACGACGAGGACTGGGGCCTCTTCCCCTGGGCCTCTCGCACCTTCGAGCCCGAGGCCCGCACGATTGGCCCGCGCACCTACGAGCAGGTCTTCCGCCTGCTGCTGCGCCTGAAGGCCAACACGCTGTGGCCGGCCATGCACCAAGTCTCGGGCGCCTTCAACGCCGATCCGCGCAATGCCGAGCTCGCGCAGCGCTATGGCATCGTCATGGGCTCATCCCACGCGGAGCCGATGCTGCGCAACAACGTCGCCGAGTGGAAGGCGCCGGCCGAGCAGTACAACTACGCAACTCATCCCGAACAGGTGCGCGACTACTGGGCCGCGCGGCTGAAGACGAATGGCCGCTTCGACAACCTCTACACGCTGGGCATGCGCGGCATCCACGACTCTGGCATGCAGGGCGGCGGCACGGTGGCCGAGAAGCAGGCGCTGTTGAACCACCTGATTGCCGACCAGCGCGAGCTGCTCGCCAAACATGTGGGCGACCCGACGCAGTTGCCGCAGGTCTTTGTGCCCTACAAGGAAGTGCTGCCTTTGCTGCCCGGGCTGGCCCTGCCCGACGACGTGACGCTGGTCTGGCCCGACGACAACTTCGGCTACATCCGCCAGTTCCCCGACGCGGAGCAGACCAAGCGCTCAGGCGGCTCGGGCGTGTACTACCACCTAAGTTATCTCGGCGCGCCGCTGTCCTATCTGTGGCTGTCCACCACGCCGCCCGCACTCGTCGCCGAAGAAATGGGCCGCGCCTTCGATGCCGGCGCGCAGCGGCTGTGGATCGCCAACGCCGGCGACATCAAGCCGCACGAGGTCAACCTCAGCCACTGGTTCGACCTGGCCTGGAACCCGGCCGCCGTGCGGGCGCAGGGCCAGCAGGCCTACCTTCGTGAGCTGGCGCAGCGGCTCTTCGGCGTTGCTGGCATCGCCGACATCTGGGACGGCTACTACCGCCTCAACTTCGAGCGCCGCCCCGAGCATCTGCAATTCAACCTGCCGGGTGAGCGCATGCGCCGCAGCGGACTCGCACCTGCTGCCGTCGACGAGCGCCTGGGCCGCTTTGCGCGCCTGCTGGAGCGCCTGGATGCCGTACGCCTGCGCGTCACTGCCGCCCAGCGCGACGGCTTCTTCCAACTCGTCGAATACCCGCTGCGCGCCTCGGCCCTGGCCAACGAGCGCTTCTTTGCGTTGGAGCGCTACGCGGCGACGATGGAGCGCGATCCCGCTGGTGCCCGCCGCTTCGCCGCCCAGGCCGTGCGCGCCGATCAGCGCCTCAAGGCCTTGACCGCGCGCTGCAACGGCGGCCGCTGGGCCGGCATCCTGGCCGAGGAACCGGCCGATGGCCTTTGGACCAGCTACCGCCAGCAGGCGCCGTTGCTACCGGCCGCCGGATTGGGTGGCAGCACGGCCGATGCGCTGAGCGACATCGCGAAAGCCGCTGCCGACCTCGCACCCGTGGCCACGGCCGCTGCAGCGCCACCCGCGCTGCGTGTGACCGCCTCGCAGGGCTGGCGCCTCATCCCCGGCCTCGGTCGCGGCGACGGCGTGCTCGCCGCACAGCAGCCCGGCTCGACCTTGGCGCTGCAAGCGCAGGCACCCGCCGGCGCCAGCTGCCTGCGCGTCTACGTGCTCCCCACCTACCCGTTGACCGCAGGCGAGCCCTGGCAGGCTGACGTGGTCGTCGACGGCCAGACCCACCCACTGCGCTGGCCGCGCGGCGTGCAGGACGCCGCCTGGGGGCAGGGCGTGCTGGCCAATCGACTGAGCGCATCCCTGACCCTGCCAGAACGCGCCGCCGGAACGCTGCGGCTGCAACTGGCGGCCGGCCAGCGCGACCTGATGTTCGATGGCGCCGAACTGCTGCCCGGCGCCTGCCGCTCCTGACCGCGAGTCAGAATTCCCAACCTTGTTGACCCCACCTCCCCATGAGAGCACGCATCCCAGTCACGCTGATCCCTTGTCTGCTGGCCCTCACAGGCGCCGCTCATGCGCAGACGACTTGCGTCGCAGATTTCTCGGCGTTCGGCCAGGGGCGGTTTGCCGTCGAGATCAAGGCGAGACCGGACGGACGATTTGATGCGGTGGTCAACGGCAGCACGACGAACGCGGCCACCTCGCCCGTGGACGAAGTCGTCCGCCCCGGCTTGAAACTCGCCGCCGATCCCCATGGCAAGGAGTTCGCGCAGTTCAATGCCGCCGAACGCTCGCTGGTGCACCTGCAGGGTCTTCGCGAATCCCCGAAGACGCGTGACTTCGTCAACCTGCCGTTCTCGCCTGCCGACGTGCGGCGGCTCAGGACGTTCGACCTCATCGGCAAGACGGACAAGTTCGGCGGCCAGGTTCTGATGGAGGCCTTCGACGAGCAGGGTGCCTCGCTCGGCAAGGTGCTCCGCCGCGTGCTCGTCGCAACGTGCCGGTAACCGCTTCTGAGGTGACCTCGTGAAACTTGCTTCGCTCGCCCTTGCCGCCCTGCTCGCCGCCTCGGCCTGCCAAGCCCAGAACCCGCTGGCCCTCGGCAAGGACCTGCGCACCGCCGACCCCTCCGGCCATGTCTGGCCCGACGGCCGCCTGTGGCTCTACACCTCGCACGACGAGGAATGCCAGGCCGACTTCCACATGAAGGACTGGACCGCCTTCTCGTCCACCGACCTCGTCAACTGGACGAACCACGGCGCGGTGCTGTCGGTCAAGGACCTGAAGTGGGCTGACGACTACGCCTGGGCGCCCGACGCGGCCTACAAGAACGGCAGGTACTACCTCGTCTTCCCCGCCGGCACCGGCGTCAAGGACCGCCAGAACCCGAAGAACAGCACCAAGTGGATGGGCATCGGCATCGCCGAGAGCGACTCGCCCGCCGGCCCCTTCAAGGACATGATCGGCGCGCCGCTGTGGCGCAAGCCTTACGCCAATGACCCGGTGCTGTTCGTTGACGACGACGGCCGCGCCTACCTCTACAGCCGCACATCAGGCGTCAACTACCTGGTGGCGGAGATGGCTGACGACATGCGCAGCATCAAGGGCGAACTGCAGAAGATGGACATGGGCGGCTACGAGCCGCCGATGGAAGGCCCGTGGGTGTTCAAGAGGAACGGCCTGTACTACTTCACCATGCCCGAGCACAACCGCATCCTGACCTACTACACGGGCACCTCGCCCAAAGGCCCGTGGACCTACCGCGGCGTCATCATGGACGCCGAGGGCGGCAACAACCACCACTCCATCGTCCAGTACAAAGGCCAGTGGCTGCTGTTCTATCACCGCTGGCTGGACGTCTCCGGTGCGGTCTGTGCAAAGAAGCAGCGGCACGTGGCGGCGGAGTACCTGCACTTCAATGACGACGGCACGATCCGCAAGGTGGAGCGCACGGAGCAAGGCGTGGGCGACTTCCCGCAGCGCGCCGCGAAGCGCTGAGGGGGAGCGATGAACACTGATGAATCGATCAACGCGCTGGCGCGGCAGGCCCGCGCGCATTGGGAGGCCGGGCGCCTCGACGCGGCCGAGGCCTGCTTTGTCCGAGCCATCGCCGCAG
Organism: Roseateles sp. P4_D2; assembly: GCF_056401875.1. Classification (NCBI taxonomy): domain Bacteria; kingdom Pseudomonadati; phylum Pseudomonadota; class Betaproteobacteria; order Burkholderiales; family Sphaerotilaceae; genus Roseateles; species Roseateles sp. P4_D2. Next base: position 110,468 of record NZ_JBFUIM010000008.1, read on the forward strand.
CCGGCGGGCAGGCGGGTGTCGCCGACCTGCACGGCCAGCTGGCGGCCGTGATGGACGGTGCCGGCCGTCTGGCCGATGCCGTCGCCCAATCCGAACTGGCGCTGGCGGCAGAACTGGCGCTGGGGCAGGGGGACTCGCAGCCCAGCGTGAAGGTGGCGCGCTACTTTTTGGCGGACCGGCTGCTGCGCCTGGCGGAGACCGGGCGGGCGCTGAAGGTGCTGGCGCCGTCGCTGGCCGCCCTGCCCGATGACTGGCTGCTGAACACCGCGCAGGCCGAGGCGCTGCTGGCCGTCGGCCGCGCCGACGAGGCCAGGGCCGCGGCCCGGCGTGCGCTGGCGAATGCCGGCTCGGACGCCAAGCGTGCCCAGTTGGCCGAACGCCTGCAGGCGGTACTGCGGGATTGATGGCCCGCTCGCTGCCGCCGCTGCAGACGGGTCATCCAGAGCAGCAGTACCTTTAGCCAGCGGCTCGTCCGGTGTCTCTTGTGCCTCGCTCGGCCAGGGTGCGCCACACCGTCATGGTGCGAGCCGTGCGGCTTGGCGGCTTGGGGACTCGCCCGGGCGTCAGCAGGTCCATGGCCTGGATGGCGCGAACCAGGAAGGGCAGGGCGAAGAGCAGCGGCATGGCCAGTAGGCGGAGCGCCTGGGGCGTACCCGCCTGGAACTGGTGCAACTGGTGGACGGAGAACGGCAGCGTGAGCGCGTGCTGCGCGAGTTGCATCGTGACCGACTTGTGCCAATCGGCGTCGACGCCACTCATGGCACAGCGCTGGCGGCGGCTCAGATGAAAGTCCGGCGGGTCGCTGCGCCGCAGTCGCAGGCGCAATTCCGCTTGTGGCACAGCCGGCAGCGAAGCCATGTATTCGTGCGCTTCCAGCGCCAGCTGGAGCCGCGCCGCGTCGGCCAGGATGCCGGTGATGGCCGGGTCCGTCGAAGCGATGCCGCCCAGGATCTTCAGGCGGCGCGTGGCGTCATGCAGTTCCCAGAGCCGGATGCGGAAGCTGCGTTCCGAGTCCGGCACTTGATGACCCGCGATGTACTCAAAGGCGTCATGGGCCTCGATGACGCAGCGCGCCAGGGCGCTCATGGACGGCAGATCCCACAGATCGAGAGGCGGTTGCTGGGTGGGGTCAGGCGCCAGCCGGCGCAAGGCGATGCCGTGGGACAGCAGCTTGGCGAAGATCTGTTCGCCATAGCTGACATGCACAGCCGAGAGGGGCTGGCCGGTCAGGGCCGCGGAAACCGCCTTGCCATGTTCGAGCACGGCGTCGAACTCGCGCAGCTTGGAACGGTAGTCAGCCCAGGTATTGATCTCTTGCAGCATGCTTGCTTTGTTGCCCCGACAAGCGCGCAAGGTTAGGCGAAGTTTGGGTTGCCCAGTTTCTCGCCCATCCAGCGGGCTGCCAGCGCTGGCCATTGATCCTGCGTGCCGGCCAGTTCCCGCAGCGCGAAGCCGTGTTCGGCCTGCGGGAAGACATGGGCCTCGACGTCGAGCCGGTGTTGCTGGGCCGCGGCGATCAGGTTGAGTGCATGGGCGACGGGCACGACGGGGTCGTGCAGCGCATAGGCCAGGAACACCGGGCAGCGCGGCAGGCCGTGGGGCTGGCTGGCAATGCCGATGGGCCAGGCGTCGTAGAAGGCCTGCTTCTCGGGCGGCGGAAAGTCGGGTTTTCCGGCAGGAAACTTGTGATCACGGTGGTTGGCATTGAGAGGCGCGTAGGCGATGACGGCGCCCGCCGATTCCCGCTGACAGGCCATCACGCCGGCCAGATGGCCGCCCGAGGACAGGCCTACGTGCAGCAGCGGCAAACGCGGCAACGTGGCGAGATGTGCCAGTGCCAACAAGCCGTCCTGCAGCGCGATGTCGAAGGGGTGGCCGTCCTGACCGGGCAGGCGATGTACCAGCACATGGGCGTCCAGCCCCAGCGTGTTCAGCCACTGCGCGATCTCGACACCTTCCTTGTCGTGCATCAGCTGCAGGTAGCCGCCGCCGGCATAGACGAGGGCACGGCCGCGCGCCGGTGAGGGCGACGGATAGGCGTGCAGCTCGGCCCGCGTCGGGCGGCGGCAGATGCGGTCGGGCGATTCGCCGTCAAAGACATTCGGCGCGCCGGCTGACAGAGCAATGAGGTTCATCGTTTCTCGGGCAGCGGCAGGCCGAAGTCCGGCATGCCGTCGGCCGTGAACGCCAGCGGCTGTACGCGGGTGGCGCGACCGGTGTCCTTCAGCGGGTCGCCGACGATGTCGCGGTAGTTGCGGGCATGGAAGACGTTCTGCACGCTGCCATCCGGCTCGGTGACGAAGCTGTTGTGGCCGGGGCCGTAAATGCCGTTCTCCGGGCTGCTGGTGAACACCGGGCCGGGCGACTTGCGCCAGTTCTTCGCGTCCAACAGGTCGGCGTTCTCGTCGGCCCACAGCAGGCCCAGGCAGTACTCGGCGCCGGTGCCGGCGGCCGAGTAGGTCATGAAGACGCGGCCGCCGTGGATGAGCACAGCCGGCGCCTCGTTGACGAAGTGGCGCACCTTCTCCCAGGCGTAGTCGGGCTGGCTCAGCCGCACCTGCGGGCCTTGCAGTTCGGTCGGGCTCTTCATGCTTGAGATGAAGATGTCGGTGCTGTGGTTCTTCTTCGCCGGGTCGGTCTGGGCCCAGGCCATGTAGCGCCGGCCGCGATGCTCGAAGACAGTCGCGTCCAGCGTGAACGTCTCCCACTGCGTCCTGATCTGGCCGCGCTCGGTCCACTCGCCCTGCATGGGGTCGGGCGACGCGTTCTCCAGCACCCACAGGCGGATCTTCCACGGCTCCTTCGCTTCACCGGCGCTGAAGTAGATGAACCAGCGGTTGTCGATGAAGTGCAGCTCGGGCGCCCAGACGTGGTGGCTCATCGGGCCCTGCTCGTGCCGGCGCCAGATCACTTTCGGCTCGGCAGTGGCGAGGCCAGCGATGCTGCGCGCGCGGCGCAGCTCCAGGCGGTCGTATTCGGGCACCGTGGCCATCAGGTAGACCCAATCGCCGTGGCGCAGGATCTGCGGGTCGGCGCGCTGGGGGACCAACGGGTTGGGCCAGGATGTGGGCTGGGCGCCGGCGGGCAGGGCCGTGGCGAGCAGTGCAGTGGTCAGCAGCTGGCGGCGGGTGAGGTTTGCAGCAGACATGGTTCAGGGCAGGCGGTAGAACTCGGCCTCGACGATGGACAGCACGCCGCGGCCGAGGCGGCTGGCGCCGGTGTCGACGATTTTCTGGTTGGCGACTTCGGTGTTCGCCGTTTCCGTGCCGCCTTCGGCCTCACCGGCCAGCTCGATGCCGACCGTCTGGCCGCGCTGGGGCTTGAGCGGCAGCGTCACATAGCCCAGGCTGCGCTCGGTCAGGCCGCGCCAGACCTCAGTGCCGTCGACACTGACGCGCAGCGGGTAGCGCCGCTCGCGCCAGCCGCCGAGCTTGAGCGTGATCTCGGTCAGCGTGGCCGGCTCGGCCAGCTTGAAGCGGATGGCGCCCTTGCCGGACTCGCTGGTCCATGCGGTCGATTCGTCATCGTCGATGGCCTGGGCTGGCGTGCCGCTGTCGGCCTCGACAGACGCTATGGCAACGGCCAGGCGGCTTGGCGTGAAGGAAGGCGTGGCCGGCGTCGGTCCTCGCGTGGATTGCGGCGCCAGGCCGTCCGCAGGGAAGCGGGTGCTCAAGCCGCCGATGACAGGCACGGGCTGCGAACGCAGTTCCAGCGTGGCCGGAGCCAGGCCGGGCGCCTCGGCGCGCAGCCGGATGACACCCGCGTCGGTCGTGCTGCGCACCAGCACGCGGTTGACGCCGCCTTCCACCGGCAGCTCGCGCGCCAGCACGAAGTTGCCCGGCCCCTGCGCAATGCCGCCGCGCCACTCGGCAGGACCGTCCAGCGTGAACTTCACCGTGTCCAGCGCGATGGGGTTGCGTCTGCCGGCAGCGTCCACCACTTCGACCTGCACCAGCGCCAGGTCGGCGCCATCGGCCTGCAGGCCTTGCGGGTGCGTCCGCGCCGCCAGCTTCAGCGCGGCGGGCTGGCCGGCGGTGACGCGCACGTCCTCGCAGACGGTGTTGCCGACCTTGTCCAAGCCCACGGCACGCAGTTCGCCGGGTTCGAAGCGCACGCCGTCGAAACGGAAGACAAAGGGTTCGGTGGCCTCGGCCGTGCCGATGACCTTGCCGTTCAGCGTCAGCTGCACGCGCTGTGCACTGGAGATGACGATGACCGTCTTGAGCGTGTCGGCCGCGTAGTTCCAGTGGCCCAGCAAATGGGCACGGGGTTTTTCCACATCCACCCAGCCGTCCCACATCACCTGGTGAGCGAAGAAGCCCTCCTTCGGGATGCGCATCGCATCCACCTCGCCGCTGCGGCGATAGTTCTCGGCGCCGCGGTGGTGGGTGTTGCTGTCGCTGAAGATGATGTTGACGCCGCCCGACGACACGCGCATGCCGGTGCCCGGCCGCTCGCGCCAGAAGTCCACCCAGCGGCGCACGTCTTCCAGTGCGTGGGAATCCTGGTTGCGGTTGTAGGCCGCAGCGCTCTGGCCCTTGTGCTCGGGGCCGTCGCCGTCGCGGTGGAAAGGCGGCGAGAGCTCGTCCCAGAACTTGCGGGCGCCCTCGTCGCGCGAGTACTCCATGGCCCACATCGGCCGCCGCGCGCTCTTGTTGACGTAGAGCATTTCGCCGCCGTACTCGGCCACGTCCTGCAGGGCTTGGGACAGCATCTCGCGGCTGCCAGCGGCGCGGCCACCGTTCGGGTCGAAGCGATCGCGCAGCGCGGCCATCTCGCGCATGTGCTCGGCGCTGACGCCGCGGTTGCCCGACTCGTACATGAGGATGCTGGGGCTGTTGCGGAAGTAGACGATGGCGTCGCGCATGGCCTCCATGCGCTGCTCCCAGCGCCGGCCGGTCACGTCGGCCTCGGAGTCGCCCGCGGGCATGGCCTGCATCAGGCCTACGCGGTCCAGCGATTCGACGTCCTGCTTCCACGGCGCGGTGTGCATCCAGCGCACGAAGTTGGCATTGCTGGCCAGCATCTGGCCGTTGCTGTAGTCGCTGAGCCAGGGTGGTACCGACAGGCCGATGGCCGGCCACTCGTTGCTCGTGCGCTGGGCATAGCCCTTGAGCTGGATGACACGGCCGTTGAGCCTGACCATGCCTTGCGTGAACTCGGTCTGGCGAAAGCCCGTGCGCGTGACGACACGGTCAACGGGCTTGCCATCGGTGCTAAGCGTCGTCTCCACGTCGTAGAGGGCGCCGTGGCCCCAGCTCCAGAACTGCAGGCCGGTCACGAGCGCCTTGGCGCTGACGGTGACGGTGGCGCCGGCGGGAATGGTTTGGGTGGGCGCCCTGAACGTCGCGATGACGCGGCCGCCCGGCTCGCGCAGCGTCACCTCATAACCAAAGCGGCGCGGCCGGCCGTGCTCGTTGCGCACCTGGGCTTCGGCCGTGATGGTCGCGCGGCCGGCCTTCTGGTCGAAATCCTTGGCATAGATGTAGACGCCGGTCGTGCCGAGGTTGGAGAGCAGTGGCAGCGTCTGGTAGAGCCTGTCGGTGAGGTGCAGCCGCAGGTTCTTGGGCAGGCCACCGTAGTTGGCGTTGAAGTTGCGGTCAGCCCACTGATAGCGCTGGTTGGTCGCCTGCTCGCGGTAGTCCCAGCGGTTGTCGGTGCGCACTGCGATGAGGTTGTCGCCGGGTTTCACGGCCTGGCTCAGGTCGAAGCCGAAGGCGGTGACGCCGTTCTCATGCAGGCCGATGCGCTGGCCGTTGACCCAGACCTCGGCGGCCTGGCGGGCGCCTTCGAACTCGATGAACACCTTGCGGGTGGCAACGTCGGCGGGCAGCGTGAAGCTTTTGCGATACCAGGCGATGCCGGTGCTGTGGTCGACGATGTCCTTGGCGAAGGCATCGTCCTCGTTCCAGGCGCGGGGGAGGGTGACGGGCTTCCAGCTGGCGTCGTCGAATGTCGTGCTTTCGGCGCCCGGCGCGTCGCCGACGTGCAGGCGCCAGCCGGGGTTGAAGTTGTAGGTCTCGCGGGCGGCTTGGGCCGACAGCGCCGCCGCGGCCAAGGCGAGGGCGGCCAGCCATTGCGTCATTTGGCTTGCGCCTTGTAGTGCTCGGCCAGCACGTCAAATGCCAGCTTGCGCTGCCCGGTCTCCGAGATCAGGCCCTTGCGGTTCCAGCCGTTCTGATAGACCGGGTGCTCGCGGCGCGGCGAGCGGAAGTCCTTCAGCACCCAGGGTGACAGGCCGCGCAGCGTTGGCACCTTGGCGGCCATGGCCAGCGTCGCGCGGTAGTAGTCGGCCTGGTAGTCCTCGGAGAACTTGGGCCTGAGCTTCTCGTCGCGAAAGCCCGCGAAGGCGTCGGCGCCGAACTCGGAGAACAGCAGCGGCTTGTCCGCAGGCACATCCCAGCGCAGCCGGCGCACCGTGTCCAGCGTGTCGTCGCCATACCAGCCGGCGTAGGTGTTGACGGCGATGACGTCGAGCTGCGGCAGCAGCGGGTCGGCGATGTGGATGGTGTCGCCCTGGCGCTCGACCAGTAGCGCCGCACTGACCAGGCGGCTGTTGTCCAGCGCGCGCACGGTCTGCGCCAGCGCGGTGTGAAAGCGCGTGCGGTTCTCGGCCACCGGCGTCTCGTTGCCGACGCTCCACAGGATGAGGGCGGCGCGGTTGCGGTCGCGGTAGATGGTCTCGGCCTGCATGCGGCGGCCCTTGTCGAGCACGGCGGGCGTGTCCCAGTCGATGCTCCAGTAGACGGGGATCTCGCTCCAGACCAGCAGGCCCAGTTCGTCGGCCACACGCAGCATGGTCTCGTTGTGCGGGTAGTGGGACAGGCGCACATAGTTGCCATGCAGGCCGTTCTTCACCTCGCCGAGCAGGCGGCGCGCGGCGGCCTCGTCGATGCGGCGCGCCGGGTTGGGGCCGATCTCTTCCTCATGGATGGAGATGCCGCGCAGCGTGATGGGCTGGCCGTTCAAAAGGATGTCGCTGCCGCGCACGGCGATGGTCCGAAAGCCCATGCGGTCGCGCACGCGGTCACCGCCGGCCTCGAACTCGACGTCGTAAAGCGTCGGCGACTCGGGCGACCAGCGCTTGAGCCCCGCCGGCGCGGCAGTGTCGAAGCGGGCTTCGCCGTTCGCGTCGGTGCGGGCCGCCAGCGTGAGGTTCAACGCGGCGATGCGCAGGCTCACGGCCTGGTTGGCCGGCTGCGGGCCGTTGAGCTGCAGGCTGCCGACGATGCGGCCGGCCTCGGTCAGGCGCAGCGTGGCGTCGTCGATGAAGGTGGCGGGCGTCTGGAACAGCTTGACCGGCCGCGTGATGCCGCCGTACAGATCCCAGTCGGTGATCTCGGCCGGAATGGTCTGGGCGTCATGCTTGGAATCGACGCCGACGACGAGGCGGTTGCCGGTCTCGCGCAGGGCCTGCGTGACCTCGACGACAAAGGGTGTGAAGCCGCCTTCATGCTTGCCGACTTCCTGGCCGTTCAGGAAGGTGGTGGTTCGGTAGTTGACGGCCTCGAAGCGCAGGAAGCTGCGCCGGCCCGCCTTGACGGGCGCATCGAAGCGGCGCTGGAACCACATCAGCCCGTCGAAGTAGCGCAACTCGGGAACCGCCGAGTTCCAGGCGCCGGGGAGCTCCATCGCTGGCGCGCGGTCGAGGTCGTATTCGAAGAAGCCCGCGCCGCCTTTGGCCTCGGCCGTGGCCACGTCAACGTCACGAAAGCGCTGCATGCGCGGCTTGGCGGGCCAGCCGTTGATGTCGGTGAACCCCGTGCGGTAGAGGTCCTTGGAATAGGTCCAGCGGCCCGACAGATCCTGGTCGGCGGCGCGGGCCGTCAGCAGCAGGGATGGGCGCAGCGAGTCGGCGGCGAGCGTCGGTAGGGCGAGGGCCCAGGCCAAGGCGAGGGTGATCCAGGTGCGCATGACGACCCGCCTTCAATTGAAGTGGAAGAGAGGCTGCAACGGCCACTGGCGCGGCTTGTTGTCGGGCTCGACCTCCATCAGGTCGGCCATGTAGTCCCACCAGCGGCGCATCACGGGCTGCTGGGGCAGGGCGTCAAAGGCGGCCCCAGGCTTGCGCTTGAGGACGGCGAAGAGGGACAGCGTGGCTTCGTCCAGGAAGATCCAGTAGTCATGGATGCCGGCTTCGCGCAGGGCCGCGGCCAGGTCGGGCCAGAGCTCGTCGTGGCGGCGCTTGTACTCCGGCACGACGCCGGGCTTGAGCTGCATCTTGAAAGCCAGGGTCTCGTCGCTCATCGCTTGTCTCCTTCTTATTGAACGTCCTGCTCCGCCATCGGCAGGACCGACACGTCGCGGCGGCGCAGGGCGGGATCATGTCTCCAGCAGGCGCTGCCCAAGCCGGTGAGTTCGATACCCGCGCCGACGGCGATGGGCTCGCCCAGTGACATGCGGCTGTCCACGAAGCGCCAGTCCGCGGCGTCCAGCACATGGCCGCCGCGTTGCGCCTCGATGTCCAGCCCCGTGAAGTGGAAGCCCCGCAGCGGCGTCTCGGCATAGGCGTCGACCTCGAAGGCGACTGCCGCGCCGCGCGCCTTGAGGCGCTCGATGCGCACACCGTCCACCCGGACGCGACCCCGTTCAGCGGGCACCGGCGTGGCGAGGTTGAGCCAGTGAGCGGGTGCGCCGGCACGTTCGGCGGCAGGGATGTCGGCGCGGCTGAAGGCGGGGTTCCAGTTCATCGTCACGCGCAGCGCGGTGGGTACCTCGTGCAGAACGAGATCGCTGATCGTCACGCCCTCGATGAAGCCGCCGCGGCTGGGTGCGGACTTGAACAGCAGGCCCACCGGCACCGGCGCGTGCACTTCGATGCGCCTCGCCGTGATGCGCTGGAAACCGCCCGAGGTCTCGCTGCCGAAGGTCAAGCCCGCGGCGCCCTCGCGGACGATGCAGTCGCTGATGCTGATGTCTTCACAGGGCCGTGCGACACGCAGACCATCGGCGTCGCGGCCGGCCTTCAGCACCAGGGCGTCGTCGTTGACGGCGATGTCGGCGCGGCGGATGGTGACGCGGCGGGAGGAGTCGATGTCGATGCCGTCGGTGGACGGGCCGCGTGCGTCGCCGTCGTTGTTGCGGATGGTGATGGCGTCGACGCTGACATCCTCCGAATAGCAAAGGTGCAGCGTCCAGAAGCCCGAACGGCGCAGCAGCAAGCCGTCGCCAATGTGGATGCGAGCCGCCTCGAACACCTGGATCAACCGGGGGCGCTGCGCGTCGTAGTCCGACGCCCAGCGCAGGCCGCGCGGCTCGTAGAGCGCGCGCAAGGCCCAGTAGCTGTCCCAGAAGACCTGGCCATCGCCGTCGATGCAGCCTTCGCCGACGAGGCCGACGTCATGCTCGCCGTAGATGTTGACCAGCGCCGCCGGCCAGCGCATCTCGATGCCTGAAACGCGAGTGGCCAGCAGTGGGTAGTCGGCCAGGTTGCGCGAGCCCAGCAGCGTGGCGCCGCGATCCAGCCGCAGCGTCATGCCGCTTTTCAGGAAGAGCGAACCCGTCAGGTAGGTGCCGGGCGGGATTCGCAGCGTCGTGCGCTGCAGCGCCGCGGCATCAATGGCGGCCTGCAGCGCCCGCGTGTCGAGCGTGAGGCCGTCACCGCGCGCGCCGAAGTCCTGCGGGCTCACCTCAAACGATGCCCGAGCCGCTGGCGCCTGCCTTCGGCGGGCGCTTGACGGCGGCGTTCTCGCGATAGCCGCTGGCGCGGTAGGCCGCGACCGGGTCGATCGCGCCGCCGGCACGCAGGCGGGCCATGGCGAGGATGGGGCTGACGTCGGTGCGGAAGGCCTTCTTCAGCGACTGTGCGGATTGCAGTGCGTCGTTGGCTTCCTGGAAGTTCGCCAGCGCCTTGCGGTCCACCAGCGCGGCCTGCACGAAGGCGCGCTGCACTTCGACGGCGCTGCTCATCAGGCTTTCGATGGGGTCGGTCACGTTGTGCGACTGGTCCAGCATGTAGGAGGGCTTGAAGGCCGCACCGTCACGCTCAGCCGCATCGGCCAGCTCGTTGAAGACGAGGAAGAGCTGGAAGGGGTCGATGGAGCCCGAGTCCAGGTCGTCGTCGCCGTACTTGCTGTCGTTGAAGTGAAAGCCGCCCAGCTTGCCGAACTGCGCCAGGCGCGCCACGATCATCTCGATGTTGGTGTTGGGCGCGTGGTGGCCCAGGTCCACCAGGCACTTGGCCTTGTCGCCCAGGGTCTGCGCCGCGGCGAAGCTGGTGCCCCAGTCGGCGATGACGGTGCAGTAGAAAGCCGGCTCGAACAGCTTGTGCTCGATGTACATCAGCCAGTCGTCCGGCAGCGCGGCGTAGATGCCCTTGGCGCTGTCCAGATAGCGCTCCAGCGAGCTGCGCAGGTTGTGCTGGCCGGGAAAGTTGGCGCCGTCACCCACCCACACGGTCAGGCCCTTGGAGCCCAGCGTCTTGCCCAGCTCGATGCAGTCGATGTTGTGGGCCACGGCCTGCTCGCGGGCGGCCTGGCTTTGCGCGGTCAGGCTGCCGTATTTGTAGCTATGGGCCTGGCCGGGCTGGTCCTGGAAAGTGTTGGAGTTCACCGCGTCAAAGCTCAGGCCCAGGCTGTCGGCCTGCTGGCGCAGCGCCTTGGGGTCGCTCGGCTTGTCCCAGGGGAAGTGCAGCGACACGGTGGGCGTGGCGCGCGTCAGCTGGTGGATGACGGCGCAGTCCTCCAGCTTCTCGGTCACGTCACGCGGCTCGCCCTTGCCGGGGAAGCGCGCGAAGCGCGTGCCACCGGTGCCCACGCCCCAGCTGGGCAAGGCCACGGCGAAGGTCTGGGCCGTGGCCGTCAGCGCCTCGATGTCCACGCCGCGGCGGGACAGCATGCCGCCGAGCGCGTCATAGTCGGCCTGCAGCGTGGCGCGCTGGGTGGCGTTGTGCTGCTCGATCTGGCCTGCGTCGATGATCTGCGTCGTCATGTTTGTCTCCTGCGCTGATTGTTAGCGCGTGAAGGCCGCGGCGTTGCCGGCGTCCACGTTGAGGACATTACCCGTGCTCTTGCCCGACTTGTCGCTTGCCATGAAGTACACCGCCTCGGCGATGTCCTCGGGCAGCACGCTGAGCTTGAGCATGCTGCGCTGGCGGTAGAACTCTTCGATGTTGTCGGTCTCGATCTTGTTGGACGCGGCGCGCTCTTCCTTCCACTTGCCGTCCCAGATGCGCGAGCCGCGGATGACGGCGTCGGGGTTGACGACGTTGACGCGCACGCCGATGGGCGCGCCTTCCAGCGCGACGCAGCGGGCCAGGTGGATCTCGGCCGCCTTGGCCGTGCAATAGGCCGAGGCGCCGGCGGACGCGACGAGGCCGTTCTTGCTGGCCACGAACACCATGCTGCCGCCGATCTTCTGCTGCTTCATCAGGCGGAAGGCACCGCGGCTGACGAGGAAGTAACCGGTGACGAGGATGTTCTGGTTGCGGTTCCAGATCTCCAGCGTGGTGTCTTCCAGCGGCGCGGCCGAGGCGATGCCGGCGTTGGAAACGAGGATGTCCAGACCGCCAAAGCGCAGCGCCGTGGCTGACAGCAGCGCTTCCACTTCGGACTCGGACGTGATGTCGCCGCGCACGGCGGCCACGTTGTCCTTGCCGCCGGCCTTCAGCAGGTTCTGGCGGGCTTCTTCCAGCGCCTCGGCGTCGATGTCGGTCAGCATCACGCAGGCGCCTTCCTGCAGCAGCTGGCGTGCCACCGCCTGGCCGATGCCACCGGCGCCGCCGGTCACCAGGGCCACGCGGCCGGCCAGGCTCTTGGGCTTGGGCATGCGCTGCAGCTTGGCTTCTTCAAGCAGCCAGTACTCGATATCAAAGGCTTCCTGCTCGGGCAGGCCGACGTATTTGTCGACGCCGTTCGCACCGCGCATCACGTTGATGGCGTTGATGTAGAACTCGCCGGCGATGCGGGCGGTGGCTTTGTCCTTGGCGAAGGACAACATGCCCACGCCGGGGATCAGGTAGATGATGGGGTTGGCATCGCGCACGGCCGGGCTGTTGGCGCGCTTGCAGCGCTCGTAATAGGCCACGTAGTCGGCGCGGTAGTCTTCCAGCGCCTTGTCCAGGCCGGCCAGCAGCGCGTCGACGTCAGGCCTGGCCGGGTCGAAGTCCAGCACCAGCGGGCGGATCTTGGTGCGCAGGAAGTGGTCGGGGCAGGACGTGCCCAGGGCGGCCAGCGCGGCCAGGTCCTTGCTGCCGACGAACTCCAGCACCGCGGCGCTGTCGTTGAAGTCGCCCAGCTTGCGTTCGCTGGCGCTGATGCGGCCGCGCAGCGCGGGCATCAGCTTGGCGGCGAGGGCTGCGCGCTCTTCGGCGGGCAGGGTGATGGTCTTGACGCCGCCGAACACCGGCTGCTTGATGTTCTCGGCCAGCCACTGCTCGGCCAGGCGGATCATCTCCAGCGTGATCTCGTAGCAGCTCTTGGCCGTGTCGCCCCAGGTGAACAGGCCGTGGCCTTCCAGGATGATGCCCTTCAGGTTCGGCTGCGAAGTGGCCAGGGCTTCGAGCTTGAGGCCCAGGTCGTAGCCGGGGCGCTGCCAGGGCAGCCAGCCCAGCTGGCCGCCGAAGATCACTTCGGTCAGGCGGCGGCTATCGGCACAGGCGGCGATGGCGATGATGGCGTCAGGGTGCATGTGGTCGACATGCGCCTTCGGGATATAGGCGTGCAAAGGCGTATCGATACTCGCCGCTCGCGGATTCAGATTGAAGGTGCAGTGCGGCAGGTAATCCACCATCTCGTCTTCATGTTCCAGGCCGCGATAACGTTGCTTAAGCGCCTGCAGCTTGTCCATATAGAGCGTGGAGAAACCATCCAGCTTGATGGACCCCAAATCGCCGCCCGAGCCCTTGACCCACAGCACCTCGACATCCGCGCCGGTCAGGTGGTCGCGCATCAGAACCTTGGCCGAGGTATTGCCGCCGCCGAAATTCGTCACGCGCAGATCGGAGCCCAGCAGATTGGATCGGTAGAGCAGCAGTTCGGGTTCGCTCAACTTGGCTGCCACGGCATCGTCCCACTTGGAGACGATGGGAGCCGTATCTGAGAATTTGGCGGGAGTTTGGGAATTTGCAGTCATCAGCTTGCCTGTATTCAGTCCGTCATTCATCTCCGTGAGCGCAGCTTGCGACCCGGAGCCCGCCATTCGCGGGATTAGCGGAGCGCAGTGTGGGCCGAAACAGCGCGCCATGGTCGGCGCCGGCGCAGTAAATCAAAAGGATGAGCGAATGCATCGGCCGCGGCACCTCCGCTCACGAAACGCTCATGGCCGTGAGCGTTTGCTGATTGACCTTGTCACGCAGCTGACGTAATCTGCACTTGGAACAGCGTTTCACCCAGGCTTTGATTGCTTCTGAGCGTGAGTGGATTGGGCTGTTGCTGCCGGCGCCTACGCTCACCGGCTGCGATCAAGGAGCCGGCCTCAGCCGGGCCGCCAAGCCAAGCGACGCCTGCCCTTCAGAGGCTGGGTGCCATAAATACGAGACAACGGTCGCCGCCGATTCTCCGGGGCGCCCGATAAAGGTGATCCACATGATCAATCACAAGCGTCACAAGCGTCTGCTCAAACTGCTGGACGAACGCGAGCACGCCAGCGTTCAGCAATTGATGGACTGGTTGTCGGCCTCGGCCGCGACGGTGCGGCGGGATATTTCCTGGCTGGCCGCAAAAAACCAGTTGACCCGCACTCGAGGCGGCGCGCAGAGGCTGGAGCAAAAGAAAAAGTCATACACGCTGTCCAGCGAGACTTTTCAAAACAATGCCCAGCAACATACCGCCGCCAAGCGCGCCATCGCGCGTTATGCCACCTCGATGTGCAATAACGGCGAAACCATCATCATCAATGGCGGTACCACCACCTTCATGATGGCGGAGTTTCTCGTCGAGAAGCAGCTGAAGATTCTCACCAACTCCTTCCTGATGGCCGAGCGCCTGCTCGTCACCAGCGACAACGAGATCATCCTGCCCGGCGGCAAGGTTTACCGCGAGCAGAACGTCATCCTCAGCCCGTTCGAGAACGACGTGGCCCAGCACCACTACGCGGCCAAGATGTTCATGGGCGTCTACGGGCTGTCCATCCTGGGCCTGATGGAGGCCGACCCGCTGCTGATCCAGGCGGAGAAGCGCCTCATCAGCCAGGCGGAGGAGCTGATCGTGCTGGTGGACAGCTCCAAGTTCCAGCGCAAGGCGGGCCTGGTGCTGTGCGGCTTGAACCGCGTGTCCACCGTCATTACCGACACCGGCGCGTCCGACAGTGCCGTGCAACTGCTGGAGCACTACGGCGTGCGCGTCATCACCGTGGAGCCTGAGGCCGTGGACCCTCGCGTGGTGGAGGCTTCGGCGCTGAGCTCGCATGACTATGCGGCCGTGCTGGAGTCGGGCTCCTACCACCGGCATGCGGGGCTGGTGTCTTGAGCCCTGCGGCCGGCGATCTCGTTTCAGGCACCGTCGTCCTCGACATCGGCAAGACCAACGCCAAGCTGACCCTCATCGACGCGGCTGGCAAGACGCTGGCCGAGGCGCGCACGCCCAACACCGTGCGGCGAGACGGGCCTTATCCGCACCACGACACCGAGAGGCTGTGGAACTGGCTGCTGGGTCAACTGCGCGAGCTGTCGACGCTGGCCCAGATCCGCGCCATCGTGCCAGTCACGCATGGGGCGACGGCGGCATTGATCGATGACGCCGGCCTGGTGCTGCCGGTGCCTGACTATGAGCATGTGCCGGGCGACGCCGTCGATGCCGCTCGCTATGACACGCTGCGGCCGCCGTTCGACGAGAGCGGTTCGCCGCGGCTGCCGGCCGGCCTCAACCTCGGCCGCCAACTGGACTGGCTGCAGGCGCGCTTTCCCGAGGAGTTCGCTCGCACCCGGCATGTGCTGATGTACCCGCAGTACTGGGCCTGGCGGCTGTGCGGGGTGGCTGCGAGCGAGGTCACTTCCTTGGGTTGCCATACCGACCTGTGGCGTCCCCGGGTGGGCCGCTGGTCCAGCCTGGTCGAACGCCTGGGCTGGGAGAAGCTGTTCCCGCCGCGCCGCGATGCCTGGTCGCGCTTGGGCAAGCTGCGGCCCGAGCTGGCCGCGGACACCGGCCTGCCCGGCGACTGCGAGATCGTCTGCGGCATCCACGACAGCAATGCCTCGCTGCTGCGCCATCTGCTGACCCTGCAGCAGAGCGGCCCCTGCACGGTGCTGTCCACCGGCACCTGGGTCATCGCGGCGGCCCTGGGCTCGGCAACCAGGCCTCTCGTCGAGGCCCAGGACATGCTGGCCAACTGCGATGTCTTTGGCGACGCGGTGCCCTGTATCCGTTTCATGGGTGGGCGCGAATTCGGTGCCATTGCCGGTGCGCAACCGGCCAGCTTCGGTCTGGACGAACTGCAGCGACTCATTGCACAGCGCACCCTGGCCTTGCCCTGCTTTGCCGAAACCGGCGGGCCGTTCGCGGGTCAGCCCGGCCGTGTCACCGGCCCAGCACCGCAGACGCTCGCCGAACAGGCCGCGCTGGCCACGCTCTACGTCGTGCTGATGGCCGACCATTGCCTGGCCGCCCTGGGCACCACCGGCCGTGTCGTCGTCGAAGGCGCATTCACGGCCAACCCCTGGTTCGGCCCGCTGCTTGCCGGCCTGGCCGAAGGCCGCGACGTGACCGTGTCGGACGACAGCAGTGGCACGACCTGCGGCGCCTGGCTGCTGGACGCCTGGGGCAGCGCGCCCGACGCGGCAGCCGCGTCGGTGGCCGCATTGAACCCGCCGGGATGGCGGGCCTACCGCGACGCCTGGCGCACAAGCACCGGCGCGCACTGATCTGCAAGCCACGAAGAAGAAGGGCCGGCCTCCCGCGAGGCCGGCCCTTTGACTTGGGGTCGCGGTGGCGTCAGCCGCGTCGGCGGCGCCTGATGCCGGCCACACCCAGCCCGGCCAGCGAGGCCAGGGCCAGCGAGCCCGGCTCGGGAAGAGTGAAGGCGCGCACGCTGTCGATGGCCGGCACGCTGTAGCCGCTCGTGTCGGTCGCGCTGTCGAAGGCATAGACCCGCACTTCGTCAAAGCCGACGGCGTCACTCAGCCCGAGTACGCCGCCAATGCCCGCCGCGCCCAGGGACACGCGGCCATTGCCGGTCTGCACGCCGTCCAGCCAGGTCTGCCACATCAGGTAGATGTTGGCGTAGCCCGAATCGACGGCGAACTCGATGCCGTTGATGTCGCGTGCCGTGCTGCGGATGGACAGGTAGGCGTTCATGCCTGCGGTGGCGAAGTAGTTGCCCGCGAAGGATTGGCTGTAGGTCTCGCCGGCGCCCAGGTCCACGCAGTTGCCACCGGCATAGCCGCAGCCGCCGTTGTCATTGGCAAAGCCCGTGTGGCTGAACAGAAGGCCGCCTTCTGACCAGGGGCTGTCGAGGTTGACGTTGGCCTCGAAGTCGGCAGCGGAGGTCAGGTGCGCTGCGCTCGGCGTGGCGCTGCCGGCGCCGGTGGTCTGCACGACGGCGGCGCTGACGTGGGCTGCCAGCAAGGCAGAGGCGAGGAGGGTGATGGTTTTCATGGGAAGAGCGTTCATTGCGCGGCAATCAGATCGATGGCATCGAAGGACAGCGCCGGGCTCAGGAAGGCGGCACCGGCGGTGCCGCTGACGGTGTTGATGGTCAGCACGTTGGTGCCGACGACCAGCTGCGCGGCGGGGATGTCGAAGCTGTAGGTGCGGTTGAAGCCGCGGTAGGTGCCCACGGTGAGGTTGCGCGACACCTTGGGCGGTGCGGCGGGAATGGCCGACGTCCAGCTGTTGACCGTGACCTGTGGGCGGGCGCCGGCGAAGTCGGCCGTGGTGCCGAGGCGCAGCCGCAGCGGCACGGTGTTCTGGCCGCGCTTGAGCGTGAAGCGCACCTGCAGGCCGTTGTTGACGTCCTTCCATTGATAGGCCGGCCATTGCGTTGCGGCATTGGATTGGCCGATGACGAAGGGACTGACATTCCACGACGCCATGCGCACGTCGGACGGGTGCATGAAGGTCAGCTTGTCGCCGTTGATGAACTCCTGCGGCGTGCCGTCCCAGTGGCCGATGCGCCACAGCGCCGGCGTGGCCTCGGGGTCGGCCGTGATGGCCACCGGGTTCAGCGCGTACGTGGCATTGGCGGTCACCGTCACCGAGCCGGTCTGCACGGCCAGCTCGCCCTTGTAGACCGTCATCGTGTAGACGCCCGGCAGCATGCCCGTGGCCGTGAAGTGGCCGTCGACGGGGTCGGCGTCGGCCCAGTACTGTGCCTGCGCGTTGGCGAAGCCCACCGTGTAGGGCAGGCCGGCGATGCGGCCCGTGAGGCCGGCGCCGCTGACCGAGCCTCGGCCCACCGGAGGCACGTAGCCCAGCAGGCCCACGTTGCCGTACCAGCTGGTGTCGGGGCGGGCCGTGGGGGCCGTGCCGTCGTTGAAGATCATCGTGTAGGTGTTCAGTACACCCATGCGGAAGGCTTCCGTCTGGGCCTCGCCGTAGTTGACGATGTAGGTCAGCTCGTTGGTCGTGTCGGTGATCTGCTGCAGCAGGCTGCGGTAGAAGGGGCCGCCGGAGCCGCCTTCGTTGTTGTCGCGCCAGAACCAGATGCCCACGCCAGGGCCGGAGCCGCCGACGAACTCCCAGTCCTTCAGCCGGCGGTTGGCGTAGTGCTTGGAGCGCGACTGGCCGTATCGCGCATCGGTGGCCGGGAAGCCGAACACGTCGCTGGCCTCGATGGCGCCGCTGGTGCCGCGCAGGTCCTCGGCCCAGAAGCTCTCGCCGTTGTAGGTGCGCAGGCCGCCGGCCGCGTTGACCGGGCCGCCGTTGGGCAGCTTGGCGATGGGGATGCGGGCGATGAAGCGCACCAGGCCGTGTACGTCCGGCTCTTCGGTGAAGTGCGTGCCCATGTGGATGTTGGACTCGCCCTTCTTCACCAGGTAGTAGTGCGTCAGCACGCCGCCCTTGGTGCTGGTGCTGGTGAGGGTGACGCGGATGTAGTCGCTCGCGTTGACCACGCCGCCGTTGCTGCTGGAAGCCGGCGTCACCGTGCCGTTGGCGCTGACGGCCTCCACCTTCAGGCCCACGGCGCTGACGCCGTTGTAGAGCCAGTCGGCCCCGGAGTTGAGCTGCGTGCCGCGGGCGGGGTCGGCGTACTCCACGCCCTTGTAGACCATGCTGGACAAGTCGCCGATGGCCGTGGTGCTGCTGCTGTCCCAGCCACGCACCTTGAACACCAGGCCGCCATCGGTGTCGATGACGTACTGCGGCCGCGCCGCGTTGTTGTTGTCGTGGACGGTGGTAATGCTGAAGGCGGCCATCGCGGCCGGTGCCGCTGCGGCGAGCAGGCCTGCGGCCAGCCAGTGCGCCATAGGCCGGCGCGAGCTTGTCGTGTTCATGAAGTCTCCTGGTCTTGTGTCGTTGTTCACGGTTTGCGGGCTTGCCCGCAGCCGGAGCGGAATGTAGGCAGCGCCTGACTCCGCGTGTACTCAACCAGATGAGCGTTTGAACAGCGCCGCTCGTGCGCCCGCGACTCTTCGCTCAGATGAGCGCTATCACCGCGTTTGCCATAGCTGCGCGGTATAGCGCGCGCTTGCGGATCACTTGATCAGCGCCTGATACGTCAGCGTGCGCACGCGCAGATGCAGCGTCGAACTTCCCGCGGGCCGCAGCTGCGTCATGAAGAGGATGACGAGGCGCTCCTTCGGGTCCACCGTGTACTGCGGGAAATAGGCGCTGCCCCAGCCAAAGGCGCCTTCGCTGCCCAGTTCCTTGAAGYCGCCGCGTTTCACGTTGACCCAGAAGCCCAGCCCGAAGCCATCGGCATCGCCGCCGGATTTGGAACCGAGATGGTCGGCCGTCATCAGCGCCACGGTGTGGGGCGCGAGGATGCGCACGCCATCCAGCTCGCCCTTGTTCAGCAGCATCTGCAGGAAGCGCGTGTAGTCGCCCGCGGTGCTCAGCATGCCGGCGCCGCCGGACAGCAGCTTGCGCGGGCCGTTGACGAAGTCGCTCTTCGCCGACGTTTCCATCAGCTTGAGCCGGCCGCCTTCCAGCCCGTAGACGTTGGCCAGGCGTTCCAGCTTTTCCGGTGGCAGGAAAAAGCTCGTGTCGGGCATGTGCAGCGGGTTGGTGATGCGCTCCTTGATGAAACGGTCCAGCGGCTGGCCGGAAACGACCTCGACGAGGCGGCCCAGCACGTCGGTGGCGTAGCCGTAGATGAACTGCTCACCCGGCTGGCTCTGCAGCGGCAGCGCGGCGAAGCGGTCGGTCCACTGTGCCAACGTCTCGTCGTTGCCGATGAGGTACCAGTCCTTCATGCCAGCCGCGCTGTAGGCCGCCTGGGCCGGGCCGCCGCCGTAGCTCATGCCGGCCGTGTGCGTCAACAGATCGTGGATGGTCAACGGGCGGCGCGCCTTCTCGGTGCCGCCGCCGGGCAAGGCGACCTGCAGGTTGGCGAACGCCGGCAGGTAGCGCGCCACCGGGTCCTTCAGCAGGAAGCGGCCTTCCTCGTAAAGGATCATCGCCGCCACCGTCGTCAGCGCCTTGGTCATGGAGGCGATGCGGAAGATCGTGTCCGTGCGCATCGGCCTGGCGTTCTCGATGTCGCGCTGGCCATAGGCCTTGAAGACGACCGGCTTGCCATCGCGCAGCACGGCCATCACGCCGCCGGCGAGCTGCTTGTTGCTGATCTGCTCGTCGATGGCCGCGTCGAGTCGCTGCAGGCGTTCTGGCGAGAAGCCCTGTACGTTGACCGCGGCGGCCTTGGGCGGTGCGGCCGAGGTCGCCGGGGCGTGGATCAGCGCGGCGCAGGCCAGCGCCAGGGCGGCAAGGGGGGTTCTCATTCGGCTCAATCGCCCAGGGGGCGTTGCTGGGTGAAGCCCGGGCTCGCTGCAACGTGGAACTGCTCCGGCGGCAGCGGCCTGGCGGGGTCAATGGCGCCAAGATCATCGCGCAGCTGTGCGGCCACCGGCACACGGGCTTCCCGCAAACCCAGGGCCACCAAACGAGCCAACTGCATGGCGCCGTAGTTGTTGTGGTGGGTGTTGTCGAGCTTGCCGTTGTTCATCGGATGGGCGGCCTGGGAGCGCTCGGGGCCGAGGGCCGCGTAGAACTGCTGGCTCATCGCGTTGAGGTCGATGAAGGCCAGCTTCATGTCCTGCGCGACCGCGCGCGCCGCGTCGGCGTACTCGGTCAGGCTGGGCCTGAGCTTTCCCTCGGGGTCGAAGTTGCGCCTCTCCATCGACGACACGACGACCGGCACGCCGCCTCGCGCCAGGATGCGCTCGGCATGGGTGCGCAGCTCGGCCTTGTAGGTCTGGGCGTTGCCGCTGCCGTCCTTCTGTTGTTTCTGGTCGTTGTGGCCGAACTGCAGCAGCACGGTGTCGCCCGGTTGCATGACGGACAGGATCTTGTCGATGCGCCGGCGTGCCAGCGAGTCGCGGAAGGTTTCGCCCGACTGCGCATGGTTGGCCACGGCCACGGTGGGCTTGAACAGGCCCGTCAGCATCTGGCCCCAGCTGCTGTAGGGCTCGCGGGACTGGTCGGCCACCGTGGAGTCGCCCAGCAGGAAGACGGTGGGCACCTTGACGGGCTCAATGACGAGACTGCGCAGCGCCGGCTGGCTGCCGTTGATCTCCAGCGTCAGGCGCTGGTCCCAGGCCCAGATCTCATCCTTGCTTTCGCGCGGTTCCTTGAGCTTGACGACGCCTGCTTCCACACCCGGCACGGCGGCGATGCGGGCGGTGCGCACGTTGACGATGAAGCTGCGCGTTTCAGTTGCACCGGCAGCCACCCCCACGCTGTCCAGCATCAGCCGACGCAGCTCGGCTTTGATGGTCGTGTTGCTGGCGGCGGCGGCGCCGAGCGTCGCGGTGACGCGGTAGTTGCCTTCCGCGGGCACGTCCACCGTGAAGAAGCTCGGCTGGCCGGCGGCATTGAGCGGGGCGCCGGGCTCGAAGCCACGACCCAATTCGCGGGAGTAGGTGGTCTCGTTGCTGAGGTCGAACAGCTGCGGCTTGGGGGCTTGAGGCTGCGAAACACAGCCACAGAGGCACAGAGGCACAGAGAGGAGCAAGGACAAGAGAAGCTTTGTTCCTCTGTGTCTCTGTGCCTCTGTGGCAAAAATCATTGCAGCCATGTCAGTCCGTCAGCTGGTCGCCGATGAGAGCCAGGTTCTGGATGGCGGCCAGCCCCCATTGCGCTGTGTCGTTGGTGCTGATCCACGGCGCTTCGTCGACCGGGTTCAAAGCCAGCGGCCCAGCGATGCGCGTCGTCTTCAGCGTCTTGTGGCCGCGCGGGTCGTCGGCCCAGAACTCGCGCCAAGCGCGCTGGGCCAGGGCCTGGTCCTGCTTCTGTTTTGCCGCGTAGGCGCTCAGGCGCGAGTGGCCGACGCTCAGCACGGTGCCACCGCCATGCGGCGCACCCAGCGCCTTGGCCTGCTGTTCTTTCGGCGCGTTGTACAGCTCGCAATACTGCAGCCAGGCCTGCTTGAAGGCCGGCTCGTCGATGAGCTCCACCAGCTCGGCCATCATCTCCACGGCACCGAAGACGGCACTCAAATGACTGGCACTGAGCTTGTCGCCGCTGACGTTGTGGAAGGCGCCTTCATTGGGTCCCGTGGGCTCGTAGCCGCCGCTGCCGGTGAAGAAACCGTGCGGCATGGCCGCGATGCCCTTCATGCCACGCAGCAGCTTGTTGCGCCAGCGCACGTCGCCGGTGCGCTCCCACTCGGTCAGCACGTTGGCGACGACCGAGCCCCAGTCCGTGCCGAAGCCGATGCGCGCCGGCCAGGGGCCCTTGTCCACGCGGCCGGCTATCTTGCGCACGGGGTCGACCTCGTCCATCTTGCTGTCGGCGCTGAGCACCTCGCGCATGACGTCGCCGATGCGCTCGTCGGCCGTCAGGTAGTAGTAGAAGCGGCGGTAGGCCGCCGTGGAGATGCGCGCCTGCTTGGCGCTGCAGCCCCAGTGCTGCACGTTGTGGCGCGTGCCCAGGCCCTGGAAGCGGCCGGCGTGATAGATGTCGACCTCGCTGGTGTGGCGCACCATGGCCTCGGCGAAGCGGAAGATGTCGGCCCGGCCACTGCGCAGATAGGCGTACCAGAGCCACAGGTCAGGCGAGAGCTCGGAGTTGTCCCAGGCAAAGCCGCCGACGTCGTAACGCCATTCGTGGCGGTCGCTGTCGTAGGTGTGGCGGATGTCGCCGTAGTCCCAGAAGCCGTACCAGTGCCGCTGCTCGACCTCCTTGGCATAGAAGCCGAACAGGAAATCCAGCTTGTCCTCGATCTTGACGCGCATCGGCGTGCTGCGGTCAGGCAGGCTCCACAGCTTGCCGAAGACGCCGGCCGACAGATAGCGCTGTGGCGAGGCGGCCAGTTGCGGCGGCGTCTGCACGGCGGCGGCCATCTGCACGAGGCGTTCGCGGGTCGGCGTAGCGGCCAGCGCCCACAGCGTGATCTCGCTGCTGCGTGCGATGCCCACCGGCGTGCCGAAGCCCTTCTCGTAGTCCTCGTAGGTCATCTCCAGGCCTTCGAGCTCCTGCTCGTGGGTTTCCTGCCCCAAGCCATCGTGATAGAAGCGCAGGTCCATGGCCGACGCCTCGGGCGAGTGCATCCACAGCGTCACCTGCGCAGCGTCGGTGTGGGCGTTGCGGATGTCCAGCTGCGTCGGGTGGCGCTGCCAGAAGTCGCGCAGGCCGAAGGCCACGCCACCGGTGGCGCCGCCGATATAACCGCTGCCCGGCGCCCGCTTGCCGAAGGCGGCGGGAATCCAGCCATGGCCGGCCTTGGTGCGCTTCTTGATCTGGAAGCCGTCGGCGCTGAGCTGGCTTAAGGAGTAGTCGCCCCAGGCGGGGATGCGATGTTGCAGCTGGCGCACCTGCGTGCCCCATTGCGCCACCGGCGGCGTGGCGCGGCCGGCCAGCTGGGCCTCACGCACGGCAGCACCCGGGTCGCGGCGCAGCCCGGTCAGGTTGCGCACGCCCTCGGCCCACAGACCGCCCGCCTCGCCGGCAAAGCGCACATGGCGGTCATAGAGCGCGTCGCGCAGCGGCACCTCGAAGCGCAGGCCGATGCCGCGCAGGAAGTCCTTCTGGTCGTCGCCATCGAAAACGAAGGTGTGCATCACGCGCAGCGACTCGGCGCCGGCGTAGAAGTAAAAGCGCACCGAGAAGGGCAGCCATTCGCGGCCGGCGGCGCTGCGGTGCTGGCCGTCGACCTTGATGACGACGCGCACCGGGCCGGTCTGCTCGACGGTCAGTTTTGCGATGCGGCTCTGGAAGGCGGTCTGCGTGACAGCGCCTTGCTCGGCGTCGGGCTTGTCGTCGGTCTGGGCGATGAGGGTGCAGGAACCCAGCACCTCGCGGCCGTCGCGCTCGATGCCCTGGATGAGCTTGGCGCCCTGGCGTGGCAGCCTGCAGCGGATGACGCCGTTGTCGACCTCGATGAAGTCAGCCTCCTCGCGCACCTTCACGGTGGCACCTGCGGCGGCAGCACCCTTGCCCGGGCGGATGCTGGGCTGGGCACCGGCATCGACGCCGGCTGGCAGCGCATGCGCCGTCCACTTCAGCGAGCCATCGGGCCACCAGGCCAGCGGCCAGGTCTGCAAGGCCAGTGGCTTGCCCTGCGCGTCCAGCGCGTGGAAGGCCTGATCCTTCCTGTGCTGGCCGCGCGGCCACGGCAGGCCCAACGTGGCGCCGAGCGCCAGCGCGGGGGCGGTGCCGTCCAGCCAGTGCAAGCCGAGCAGGTCGTCCGACGTGGCGACGGTCGGTGCGGGCGCCGATGCAGCACCGGCGGTGGTGGCCAAGCCGGTCAGACCCAGAGGCAGGGACGCGGTCTTGAAGAAGTTGCGGCGGCTGAAGTCGGTCATGGGCGGGCTTGCAGAGGTTGCAGCGAGGAGTCGGCGGCGTGGCCGCTGCCGCGGCCCCACAGGCGGTCGTAGGGCCAGCCGGTCAGGTCTTCGACGATGCGGCCGCTTTCCGGCGTCTCGGCCTCGGTCGCGCCGTTGCGCAGGCGCTCGACCTCGTTGACGAGGACGGCATGCGTGCTGGCATTGAGGCGGAAGGTCCAGGAGGCGATCAGGCCGAACAGCATCATCAAGAGGGGCCCGCCCACCATCAGCCCGGTGATGGTCTGGATGGCCTCGGGGCTTTGCACGATGACC
Source organism: Roseateles sp. P4_D2 (assembly GCF_056401875.1). Classification (NCBI taxonomy): domain Bacteria; kingdom Pseudomonadati; phylum Pseudomonadota; class Betaproteobacteria; order Burkholderiales; family Sphaerotilaceae; genus Roseateles; species Roseateles sp. P4_D2. The sequence goes on from NZ_JBFUIM010000008.1 coordinate 134,598, forward strand.
TCGCCGGGGCGGCTCTTGGGCGAGATGTAGCCGCCCAGGTCGATGATCCAGCCGCTGGCGATGATGGCCGCGCTCTGGGCCATCTTGCGCACCAGCGTCATCACGCCGGCAAAGATGCCCTCGCGGCGTTGGCCGGTGACGGCCTCGTCGATGTCGGGCAGGTAGTTGTAGACCGACCAGGGCACGAAGTTCAGCGTGCCGCGGCCCAGGCCGGCCAGCACGATCGGCACGAAGATCCAGAACACCAGGCTGAAGCTGCCGCTTGCCGGGTTCAGCGCGGTGAAGAGGTTGGTGCCCAGCGCCTTGAAGCCGGCATCGAAACCCTCGGGCCGCGACAGGAAGAAGCCCAGGTAGAGCAGCAGCGCCGCGCCGAACAGCGAGATGGCGAGGCGGTAGGCCAGCACGGGGCCGGTGCGGATGACGATCTGGATGGCCACCATCACCGAGATGAGCTGGGCCACGTACATGACCGTCATCAGCTGCGAGATGACGAGGGTCGCGCCCATCAGCACCGTCGCCACGAAGATGGGGAAGGCGGTGTTGAAGATGTCCTGCGACAGGTAGCCGCCCAGGTAGATGGACAGGTGCTGGCGGAAGGCGCGGATCTTCAGCGTCGAGAACAGGTCGCCGAACATCTTGACCGGCAGGGCCAGTGCGGCCTTCAGCGTCACGCCGCCATAGGTCTGCGACATGACCGCTTGTTCGCGCGTGCCGTAGGGGCGCTCCCACGTCGTCAACACGACGATCGTCACGACGACCGAAAAGATGCAGCCAAAGATGGCTGCCATCCAGAAGAAGGTGTCGGGCGAGTCCTTGCCGCCGAACTGGCTGATCAGCAGCGTGGGCAGGTAGGAGGCCAGGATGGCCGAGCTTTGCGCCACGATCATGCGCGCGCCGGCGAACTTGGCCTTGCGCTTGTAGTCCTTGGTCATCTCGGCCGCCAGCGTTTCCCAGGGGATGAGAAACATCGTGTACAGCAGCTCGAAGAAGATGAAGGCAAGCAGGTAGTAGGTGAACGTGTGCCCGGTGCGGAAGATCAGCGCGAAGCTGGGCAGCAGCGGGATGGTGATCAGCAGGAAGAGCTTGCGCCGGCCAATCTTGCGGCCCACCCAGGTGTGGCGCAGGTTGTCGGAGACGTAGCCGATGAGGGGGCAGGTGATGGCTTCGAGCAGTCTCGGGAGGCCGAGGATCAGTCCCGCGTCGACGGCGCTGAGGCCGCAGAAGGTGGTGAAGAAATAGAACAGCCAGCCGGTGATGACGGCCTGGGCGCCGGCGCCCAGCATGTCGCCGCTGCCCCAACCCCAGTAGTTGATCCAGGTGGGTTCTTTGGCGGCTGGGTGGAGGTTTCGGGTTGTCATGTCTGTGCTCTTTGAGCGCTTGTCTCAGCTGCTCTTGTTTTCTGCTGCGAGTGGTGCGGGGATTTCGCCCCCGCAGGCGAGTCACTTTCTGGGCCGCCAGAAAGTAACCAAAGAGCTCCCCCCTGACCGCCCCGCCCTACGCTTCGCTGCGGGTCCCCTGCGGTACTCAGCCCCGAAGCCCCGCGCCGAACTCGCGTCGCTACGCTCTGCTCAAACAGGCGTCGCGAGTCAGTTCTTGAGGTTCGCTGCGCGAACGGGCTTCGGGTCTTCCGTTCCTCGGCGGGGCTAAAAGGGGGCAGACAGAAATACATCCACCACCCGGATTTCGGGTTTGGCTGTTGGGGCTGTTCGGAGCCTCCCCTTCTAAACCGCCGAGAAGCGCAGAAGCCCGAGGCGCGTGCGAAGCACGCTTCGACAACTGACTTAGCGCAGTTGTCTGAACGCAGCGTAGCGAAGTGAGTTCTGCGCGAGCCTCGGGCTTCGAGCATCGCAGGGGACCCCGCAGGGACGGTTTCGCAGGGGAGAGCTTTTTGCCTACTTTTTGGCGGCGCAAAAAGTAGGTCGGCCGCCGGGACGAACCCCCGGCTGGGCCTAGCCATAAACCCAAAGCAGCGCATAGCAATCGAATCAGATGAAGCGAACCAACAACTCGCCCATCGCCAACAAAGCCATCGCCTGCCCAAACGGCATCGACGTCAGCGGGATGTCCTTGTATTCCTGCAACGTGTTGAACACCGGCGTGCCGAAGCTCACCTGAGTCAGCTCGCCCGCATCGTTGATCTTCGACCGCACCGCCAGCGCCGCCTTCACGCCGAAGGCCTCGTAGTCCTTGGAGATGTAGCCCTTGCGGACCGCCTTCAGGATGCCGTAGGCGAAGCCGGCCGACGCGGCGGCTTCGTCGTAGGACGTCGGGTCGTCCAGCAGCGTGGGCCACAGGCCCGATGGTGACTGGAACTGGGCCAGGGCCTTGACCTGCGCTTCGAGCGTCGTGATCAGGAACTGGCGGAAGGCGTCGCCCTCGGGCAGGTTCAACAGCTCGATGAACTCTGGGATGACGATCGTGACCCACGAATTGCCACGCGCCCACAGCGCATTCGCAAAGTTGTGCCGCCCCTCGAAGGTCCAGCCGTGGAACCACAGCCCCGTCTTGCGGTCGGCCAGGTATTTGATGTGGATGAGGAACTGGCGCTTGGCCTCCTCGATGTAATGCGGCCGGTTCAGCAGCAGGCCGAACTTGGCCAGCGGCAGCACCGACATCATCAGCGTGTCGTCCCACAGCTGCTGGTGGTTCACGCTGTTGTAGACGATGTGCTGGAAGCCGCCTTCCTCGGTGCGCGGCAGCTCGTTGTAGACCCACTCGGCCCAGCGGTCGATGTAGGGCAGGAAGCGGCGCTCGCCGGTGCGCTCGAACAGATAGGCCAGCGTCAGGAAGGGCGCCACCGTGTTGATGTTGCGGCTGGGCATGCCCTCCGCAAAGCGGGCCTCGAACCAGCTCGTCATGATGCTCCAGGCCTTGGGGTCGCCGGTCAGCTCCCAGACCTTGTAGACGCCATAGAGACCCACGCCGTGCGTCCACTCGAAGCCGTTCCAGCCCTTGGTGTCCAGCACCCGGCCGTCGTCCAGGCGCAGCAGGAACTTGCCGTCCTTGTCCTCGATGTTGACCAGGTTGTGGATCAGCCGGTCGATGGCGCCACGGATGTCGTCGCGGTCTGCGCCGAGGCCGGCCGTGTGATGGGCCAGCAGCGGGTGGATGCGCGAGGAGGCGACGGGCTTGAGGATCTGGTTGGGCATGGTCTTGTCTCGATGTGAATTCAACGCTGCAGGTTGCGCGGTTGGGGCACCGGCTCCAACGGTACGCCGCCGCGGGCGACGGCCAGCGGCACCAGGCGCACGGCCTCCAGTGCGTTGGCCGGCTGGCCGTCGGTGGTGACGGCCAATGTCAACGTGTTCTCGCCGTTCGGGTTCAGGATGCCGGGCGGCAGCACGAAGACGCGCTGCGGGCCGATATGGGCGATGAACTGGCCCATATTCCAGCCGTTGACGAAGATCAGCGCGCGGTTCTCGACCTCGGAACGTGGCTTGGTCGTGTCGCCAAAGGCCAGCCCGAGCTGCACATCGTGGCCGGCCGGCAGGTCCAGCTTGAAGTTGGTGCGCAGCCAGTAGCTGCCCGGCGCTGGCGGCGCGGCGCTCACGGTCGTAGCCTCCCAGCCGGGCTGGGGCTTGGTCGGGTCAACGGGCAGATGCCAGCCCATGCGCTCGCCGTGCAGGCCGCCGCTGTTCATCGGGCCGCGCACGAGGTCGGCGATGTCCTCACCGCCCTTGTTGCCCTGGATCTTCCAGGCGATGGGAACGCCGAAGCGCTGGCCGCCCTTGGTCGCCAGCGACGCGGCGAGGAGACCGCGGCCTTCCTTGTGCGCATCGTCAGCGAACAGGTCCCAGTTGTGCGAGTTGTTGCGCACCACGACCGCCAGCGCGTGCTCGCCGGGCGGCAGGTCTTTCAGAAGTTGCTTGAAGGTATCGGTCGTCTCGGGGAAGGGTCGGCCGGTGTCGTTCTCCTGCTGGCCGAGGAAGCGCCCATCCAGCCAGACCTGGATCATCCCGGCGCCGCCCGCGCCAAAGAAGAGTTCGAGCTGTAGCGGCTTGGTGTCGCTCGTCGTGAAGCGGCCGCGGTACCAGACGTCGCCGTGGTGGAAGCCGTAGTCGCTCATCGCCAGCACGGGCTGGCCCTTGTCGGGCGCGGTGTAGACGTTGGCGGCCGAGGCGCCCGCGTCGGCCTTGCGCCAGGCGCTGTCGTCGAAGCCGGGAGTGGCTTCGAGGGAGTCGAAGCGGCGCGTCCATGCTTGCTGCGTCAGGTCAGGCAGCTTGATCGCATCCGGGCCAGGCAGGGCGGTGCGGGCGGCGAGGCTGAAGTCTTGTGCCGAAGTGGCGATGGGTTGGCCATTGAAGCTCAAGCCGGTGATGTCATCGGGCACCCAGGCGCGCAGCGCGCTGGGCGCGGTCGTGTCGCCGCTCAACTTCAATGTCTTGCCGTCTACGGTCGCCGTGCGGACGAGGGCCGGGCTGCGCACCAGCACCGCTTGCAGGCGCCAGAACTCCTGGCCCGTCTTTTCGTCAGCGATCAGCAGCAGCAAGGGGGCACGCCCGGCGCCGCTGATCAGCACTTCGATGAGGCCGGTGTGCTGGTAGTTCAGCCGCAGGTCGCCGCGCTTGGCATCCCAGTTCACCTGGGCCTGGCCGCGCAGCAGCTTCACGGTCGGCCTGGCGGCATAGCGCAGCACGGTCTCGCCGTCGTCGCCGTTGCGGCCGTAGAACAGCGCCACATCACGGGCGCCTTGCTGCAACTGCGCCTGCAGCTCGCTCGTGCTGTAGACCAGGTGCTGGTGTTCCAGTGCGTAGCTGGCCAGCAGCATCTTGGCGTCCTGGCCGGTCAGCGTCAGCTTACCGGCCTGCGGCACCTGGTAGCTGCCGTCACGCGTTTGCAGCTTGAAGCTGAACGCCTCAGTTCCTGTCAGCGCGTTGTGCTGAGCCAGCAGCACATGGCTGCCCAGCGCCTGATTGACGTTGTGATAAAGCCTGACCTTGGCATTGCCCGAATCAAGAGGCTCGCCCTTGTCCATCTGCGCCAGCACGGGCGTGGCCGCCTGCACGAAGCCGCCCATCTGCTTGAGCACCAGCGCCTTGTCGCGCATGACGCGGGCCTCGCTGATGGGCGAGCCGTAGTCGTAGCTGGTGTAGACGATGGGCCCCGGCTGCCAGCCCCAGCTGGTGCCACCATAGGCCATGTAGATGGAATGGATGGTCAGCGCGTTGATGAGGCTGCTACCGTAGAACACGCGCTGGTAGCCCGGTCCCTGGCGCTGGGCGGTGCACTCGTAGGTGCCGTTAGAGCCCCAGTAGTCGAACCAGCCTGCGCCGATCTCGGCGACGAAGCCCGGCGTGTTGGGGGAGGCCAGCGAGCCGACCTTGGGGAAGTTCTTGCCGTAGATGCCCCAGTCCGGCGCCGGTGCCGGCGTGCCGGGTTGGGCGTCCACACCGCAGACGCCGCCGGGATAGCCGTCAAAAGCGTAGAGGTCGGTCGGGCCGGGGTTGGCGAACGGCGCGGTCGAGTTCTTGGGCGTCCAGTCCGGCAGCCGTGAGGCGGCGTTGTGGAACAGCGGCACGGTGATGCCGTCGGCGCGCGCCTTGTCCGCCAGGTGCTGCATGTGGCGGATGTTCTTGGGGTTCACCGCGAACAGCTCGTTTTCCAACTGATAGGCGATGACGGTGCCGCCGCCGTTGGTGATCTGGTGGCGGGCCAGGATGGCGTTGATCTGCGTCATCCATTCATCCGCTGCGGCCTGGTACTCGGCCGCGTCGGTGCGGGCCTCGGCGCGCTGGCGCAGCAGCCAACCCGGGAAGCCGCCGGCCGTCAGCTCGGCGTTCACATAAGGCCCCATGCGGGCGATGACGTAGAGGCCTTCCTCCTCGGCCATCTGGATGGCGCGCTCGATGTTGCGCACGCCGGTGAAGTCGTAGTGGCCCGGCTTGGCCGAGTGATAGCCCCAGCTGAAGTAGAGCGACACGGCGTTGAGGCCCGACGCCTTCATCTTCTGCAGTACGTCGTGCCACAGGCTGGGCGAGGGCAGGCGGAAGGGGTGGAACTCGCCCGCGAAGATCATTTCGCGATGGCCGTCGATGATGAGCGAGTGGCGGTCCCAGGCGATGGCCTTGGGCTTGGCCTTGGGTGCCGTTGCACGCTCCAGTTGCGCGGTCTCTTCGGAGATGACCGTGAAGTGGCGCACGGTGCCCGACACGCCGCCCAGCTCCTTCTTGGCCGTCCAGGTCTGCAGGCCGTCGAAGCTGTCGGAGTACCAGTACCGCTTGGTCGTGTAGTCGTCGAAGTAGATGCGCCAGCCGCCCTTGATGGGTACCAGCGCCTGGCCTTCCGACGGGCCGCCCCAGCCGGCCCAGTCGCCGGTCTTCTGGAAGGTCCACGGTCCGTCCAGCGACGGCGCGGTGGCCAGTTCGATGAACTTGGTCGTCTCGTTCTTCGTGAAGGCGACGTAGCGGCCCTCGTGCTGGATGACGAAGGTGTCGATGTAGTTCTTCTCCAGCCCCTGCATGAGCACGGGGTCGGCGAACTTCGTGAAGCTGGCGTCAAGCGCCTTCACGGTATAGGCACCGAACGGACCTTGCGTGCCGGTCTTGGACAGGCTCATGACCAGCTTCAAGCTGCCGTCGCTGTCGCGGAACCATTCCGGCGCCCAGACATTCGAGACGCCCGGCAGCGTCACCGGCACGTCGGCAACGTGTGTCCAGTTCTTCAGGTCGGCCGACTTGGCGATGCCGAAGGTGGAGCCGCTCCAGTTGGTTGTGTAGGCGATGTAGTACAGCCCGTCCGCCGCGCGGATGATGGACGGGTCGCGCAGCAGCTCCCTGGCCGGCGTGTAGACCTCCGAGCCCAGCGAGGTGAAGTTGACGCCGTCGTTGGAACTGAACAGGCTCAGCGTGTTTTGCGACGTGGCCATGAAGGCCGACATCAGATAGGTTCGCTCGCTTTTTGCCACCGGGGACGTCGCTTGCGCCGGCGTGCTGACGGCGGTGGGCGCCTGCTGGCCCGGCAGGTCCTGCGCCTGGATCGCCCCGCACAGCAACAGCGCGGCCCACCAGCTGGCGGAGCGGGGCGACGGAGCAAACGGCAAGGCAGCGTGCATAGCGGACCGGGAGTGCGGGGAGCCTGATTCAGTGTCACCCGGTTCACCGGCGCCAAAAAATCAAGCGCGTGCGAGAAAGGGGCCTTCGCCTGGGCCGGCGAGAATGCCCCCATGTTCAGTTTCTTCAAGAAGACGGCGCCGGCGCCGGTGCCCGACGAGGCGCCCACCCTGCTGCCCGAGGGCTGGGTCACCAAGCCCGCCAGCCCGCCACCTCCGCCCGCCGCTCCCGAGCCAGTTGCACCACCGGTCGCCGCGCCCCAAGCACCCGTTCCCGCCGCGCCGACTCCCGCGCTGTCCGTCGCCCTGCCGCCGAGGGCGCCCGAACCCGCCGCTGCGCCGCGCCAGAGCTGGATGGAGCGGCTGCGTGCCGGCCTGCGCAAGACGGGCGGCAGCATCGCCGGCGTCTTCACCGGCACCCAGATCGACGACCAGCTTTACGAGGAGCTGGAAGAAGCCCTGTTGATGGCCGATGCCGGCGTCAAGGCCACGCAGTTCCTGCTCGATGACCTGAAGCGTCGCGTGAAGGACGCCCGGGCCAGCGACCCGCAGGCCGTGCGTGGTCTGCTGATCGACGCGCTCACCGAGTTGCTGTCGCCGCTGGAAAGGGGCCTGGAAGTTGGCCGTCACACGCCCACTGTCATGATGGTCGTGGGCGTCAATGGCGCCGGCAAGACGACCAGCATCGGCAAGCTGACCCGCCATCTTGCCGAAGCCGACCAGAAGGTGCTGCTGGCGGCTGCCGACACCTTCCGCGCCGCGGCGCGCGAGCAGTTGGGCGTGTGGGCCGACCGCGCCAAGGTCGAGATCGTCAGCCAGGAGGGCGGCGACCCCGCGGCCGTGTCCTTCGACGCCGTCAATGCCGGACGCGCGCGTGGTGCCGATGTCGTCATCGCCGACACCGCCGGCCGCCTGCCGACGCAGCTCCACCTGATGGAAGAGCTGAAGAAGATCAAGCGCGTCATCAACAAGGCCCAGGAAGGTGCGCCTCATGAGGTGCTGCTGGTGGTGGACGGCAACACCGGCCAGAACGCGCTGAACCAGGTCAAGGCCTTTGACGAAACGCTGGGCCTCACCGGGCTCATCGTCACCAAGCTCGACGGCACCGCCAAGGGTGGCGTGCTGGCGGCAATAGCGCGCGAGCGGCCTGTGCCGGTCTATTTCATCGGCGTGGGCGAGAAGCTGGAAGACCTCGAGACCTTCAGCGCGCGCGAGTTCGCGCGGGCCTTGCTGGAGTAAGCCGCCCGAACTCGGTGCGAATCCAGGCCTCGAACGCGTCGACGGCCGGCGCGCCGACGCGGGCCGCACCACGCAGCAACCGGTAGCCATAGGCCGAAGCCAGCGGCGCGCAGTTGGCGAGCACCAGGCGGCCCTGGGCCAGGTCCTCGGCCGCAAGCGCGAACGGCACAAGGCCCACGCCCAGCCCGGCCACCGCAGCCTGCACCAGCAGCCCGCCATGGCTGTAGCTGCGTGAGAAATCGAGATGCCGCCGCGCGGCCAGCCCCTCGCGCGACAGCAGGCGCTGCCAGGCCTGCAGCCCCCCTTCCTCGTGCAGCAGCGGCTGGCGCAGCAACTCGGCCAGTGGCGCCGGCTTGGGCGTGAGGGCAGGGCTGTAGGCGACGACCTGCTGCTCGGCGTACAGCGGCGGCTCACCCATCTTGTCGAGGGCCTGGTAGCGCAGCGCGATGTCGCAGCCCCCACCGTCGAGGTCGGCGAGCTGGTCGCTGGCCTGCACGCGCACGTCGACCGCCGGATGGGTCGCGGTGAACGCATGCAGCCGCGGAACCAGGAGCTTCATCGTCAGCGAATGCGTGCTGGATACACGCACGGTGTGCGGGTCCTGCGTCTCGCGCAGCGCCAGCACCTGCTCGCGCAGTTCGCCCACCATGCGCGTGACGCTCGCGGCCAGCGCGCGCCCGGCCGGCGTGATGGCGACATGGCGCGCGTGGCGCACGAACAGGGCCAGGCCCAGGGACTGCTCCAGCAGCTTGATCTGCTGGCTCAACGCTGCCGGCGTCTTGTGCAGCTCGGCCGCTGCCGAGCGAAAGCCATCGTGGCGGGCGGCCGCTTCGAAGTCGAGCAGGCCGGACAGGCTGGCAAAAGGCTTGGGCATGGAGCGAGGGCAAGTTTTCCTGATCCTCAGGATAGCTAAATCTCGGTTTCGCTTCTCGCCCCGCAGGGGAAGACTGCTGGCCATCACTCCACGGACGAGTCATGAGTCAAGAAATCCTGGTCATCGGCGGAACCCGATTTTTCGGCATTCCTCTTGTTGAGGCCTTGCTCGCTGCTGGCAACCGCGTGACGATCGCGACGCGCGGCCGCACGCCCGATCCCTTCGGCATGCGCGTGCGCCGCATCGCGGTGGACCGCGGCGACGCGACGGCGATGCAGGCTGCGTTCAGCGATGCGCGCTTTGACGTCGTCTACGACCAGATGTGCTACGGCCCGGATGAAGCCGCACTCGCCGCACGCCTGTTCACCGGCAAGGTCGGCCGCTACCTGATGACGTCGACGCTCGAGGTCTATGACGCGCGGCATGGCCAGCTGGCGCGCGCCTATCGAGAGGAGGATCTCGACCTGGCGCGGTCCGTGGACAAGCCGCCGACGGCCTATGGCGACGGCAAGCGTCGCGCCGAGGTCCAGCTGCTGAGGGCTCGGGAGCTGCCGGTCGCGACGCTTCGGCTGGCCCACGTGCTGGGCGGCGCGGAGGATTTCACCGGCCGGCTGCGCGGCTATGTCGAGCGGGTCCTCCGTGGCGAACCGCTGCTGCATGCGGCGGTGCCGGGCGCGACCTCCTTCATCGATGTGCCTGGCGTGGTGGCGCTGTTGGTCTGGGCTGGCCGCCAGGACTTTCTCGGCCCGCTCAACGTCGCGAGCCGCGGCACGCTGACGGCGCCACAACTGCATGCGCGTATCGCGACAAGATTGGGGCGCGAGGCGCTGATGACGCCGAAAGCTGGTGCCGGTGCGAGCCCTTTCGACTACGCCGCGCTTCACGCGCTGGACACCGGTCGCGCGACGGCGCTGGGCTGGCTGTTTGATCCCCTGGACGACTGGCTGGATGCCCTCATCGACACGCACGCAGCAGCGCTGGCTGGTGAAGGGGTGGGCGCATGAACGGCGTCCAACACCTTGGCGCCTTCCTGCTGGCAGCCTTGCTCGTCATCGTCGTGCCGGGGCCGGCGACGCTCTATGTGCTCGGCCAGGTGCGCACGGCGGTGCCTCGCGCCATGCTGGCCGTTGGCGGCCTGGTGGCCGGCGATCTGTTGCTGATCATGGCGGCTGGCTTGGGGCTGGGCAGCCTCCTGCAGCAATGGCCGGCGGCGTTGGTGGCGTTGCGGATGGTCGGCGCGCTGTACGTCGCATGGCTTGGGCTGACCATGCTGCGCAGCGCTGCGGCGCCTGCCACCATGGAGGAGAAATTCAGCGGGAAGGCCAGCGGCGCTTTCGGTCCGGCCCTGCTGCTGACGCTGCTCAACCCCAAGCCCATCCTGTTCTTCGGCGCCTTCTTTCCGCTCTTCCTGACGATTGACAACACCGACTGGCTGGGCGGCTTCATGCACCTGGGCCTGCTGTTCGAGCTGATCAACATCGGCTGGTTCGCGCTGCTGATCGCAGGTGCCGTCCTGCTGCGCCGTCGTGCCCGCATGCCCGCCGGGCCCTGGTTGAACCGCCTCGGCGGTCTGGGCTTGCTGGGCTGCGCGGCCCTGGTGATGCTCGGCTAATGCGCGTGTGGCGTATCGGCGTAGTAGCCGGATGCGCGCGGCTTGGGGAACAGCGTGTCACGCAGCCGGTCGCTGGACTCGTTCTGCCATTCCCGGTTCCACGGTGTGACCGCCAGCTCGGTGGCGCCCAGCACGCGCAACAGGCGATCCCGTTTTCTGGAATGGCGAGGCTCGTCGGCAACGGGCAGCAGAACGACGGAGCGCGCATAGCCGTGTTCGTCGCAAAGCGCGAAGTCGACGGTCAGCAAACCCGTGCGCGACAGCCACTCGCGGTAGGAGTATTGCTTCGGCACCCGCACCAGCTTGTGCAGCGGCACATGGGCCAGCAGGAAGCCCTTGGGGTGTTCCAGTGCCAGGGCTTGTGCGATGCACTTGTGGGCATGGCGCTCCGCGCTCACCAGCACCCGCGCAGCGGTGGGCGGCCATTGCATCACGGTATCGCTGGCGTCCTTGCGAGGCGCTCTGCCTTGCCCGGTGAGGTTGCTCAGCCAGGCGCCAACGGCTCTTGGGAGGTGAAGGTTCAGCATGCGCGCGACGCTAGCGGCCGCGCCGGTTCTTGACCATGCTCCGTTGTCCCTCGACCTTGGGACCAAGTGTGTGGACTTGTGTCCCTGCTGACGACAGGCTGTCTGCGCGCGGATCGAACGAACGATCGAGAGTGCAAGCCTGCGGGTTTACATCCCCGGCAGGCCCTTCATGCCGCCCATGCGCTTCATCATCTTCATCAGGCCGCCGCCCTTCATCTTCTTCATCATCTGCTGCATCTGGTCGAACTGATTCAGCAGGCGATTGACGTCCTGGATCTGCACGCCGGCGCCGGTGGCGATGCGGCGCTTGCGGCTGGCCTTGCTCTTGCCATCCATCAAGAGGGCCGGGTGTGAGCGCTCCTTGGCGCTCATGGAACGCAGGATGCCTTCCATGCGCTTCATGTCGCGCTCGGCGCGGTCCATGTCGGCCTGGCCGGGCTGCTTGTTGCCCATCATGTTCTGCGGCAGCTTGTCCATCAGGCCGCCCAGGCCGCCCATCTTCTTCATCTGCGCGATCTGCTGCAGGAAGTCATTCAGGTCGAAGCCGCTGCCGCTCTTGAGCTTGTCGGCCATCGCCTGGGCGCTGGCCATGTCGACGTTGGCCGTGACCTGCTCGACGAGGGCCACGATGTCGCCCATGCCCAGCACGCGGCCGGCGTGGCGGTCGGCGTCGAAGACCTCCAGCCCGTCGATCTTCTCGGACACGCCGGCGAACTTGATCGGCGCACCGGTGATCTGGCGCACCGACAGCGCCGCACCACCGCGGGAGTCGCCGTCGAGCTTGGTCAGCACGACGCCGGTCAGCGGCAGAGCGTCCTTGAAGGCCTTGGCGGTGTTGATCGCATCCTGGCCCTGCATGGCGTCGACGACGAACAGCGTCTCGACCGGGTTCAGCACCGCATGCAGGTCCTTGATCTCGGCCATCAGCGCTTCATCGATGGCCAGGCGGCCGGCGGTGTCCACCAGCAGCACGTCGATGTAGTGGCGCTTGGCGTAGTCCAGCGCGGCCAGCGCGATGTCACGAGGCTTTTGCTCGGGCGTGGACTCGAACCATTCGGCGCCGGCCTGCCTGGTCACCGTCTTCAACTGCTCGATGGCTGCCGGGCGGTAGACGTCGGCGGAGACTGTCAGCACCTTCTTCTTGCGCTTCTCGATCAGGTGCTTGGCGAGCTTGGCCGTCGTCGTCGTCTTGCCGGCGCCCTGCAGGCCGGCCATCAGGATGACGGCGGGCGGCTGGGCGGCGAGGTTGATGTCGGCCACGCCTTCGCCCATGGTCGCGGCGAGTTCCTTGTGCACGACCGAGACCAGCACCTGGCCGGGGTTCAGCGAGCCGACGACCTCCTGGCCGAGCGCCTTCTCCTTCACGCGGGCAATGAAGTCGCGCACCACCGGCAGGGCCACGTCGGCCTCCAGCAGGGCCATGCGCACCTCGCGGAGCATGTCCTGCACGTTGCTCTCGGTGATGCGGGCCTGCCCGCGCATCGTCTTGACGAGGCGACTCAGGCGGTCGGTGAGGTTGGATGCCATGGTGGGGAGGTGGGCTAGGAGGCTGTCGGGCTTTGGGCGGGGTGCACGTTGGATCTGCAAGGGGGCTGAGGCTAGGCGCGACGACGCTGCGGGCTCGTGCCCGCGAGGAGGAGCAACAACGCATCAGCCCCCTTGCAGACCCAACCCGAAGGGCCGAGGCGATTTGCGGGGCCATGCGTCGTTGCCGACTCGTTGCTGGGCCCCACCCAACGCCTCGTCGACGCCTAGCCTGGCCTCGCAACTCGCCTCGGCGCGCACCCCGCCCAAAGCCCGACAGCCTCCTGGACCGCCAGAACGGCGGCAGGCCAAAAGTACACTGCAGCCATGAGTTTATCGCCCGCCCTTCTTGCCGATGCTGGAGACGCCGCAGCCGGCGCCCAAAGCCTCGGCCCCGGGCCGGCATTGGCCGTCGCCAGCGCGCTGGCGCTGCTGGGATATGTCTGGGTTGGCCTGCTGCGCGCGCGCGCCGGCGACGATGCCTCCGTGCGGCGGCCGCTGCGGTCCGTGCCGCCCATGGCCCTGGCCTGGACGGCCCAGTTCGCCGCCCTCTATATAGATATCAGTGGCTACGGCCTGGCCGAACCGGGTGCGCGCTTCGGTTTCGCGCCGGCGCTGTCGATGACGACCTGGCTGGTGCTGACGGTCTATCTGGTTGAAAGCCGCTTCCTGCCCCTGCACAGCGTGCGGCGCGTGCTGGCCTGGCTGGCGGCGGCGGCCGTGCTGCTGGCTTGGGGCTTCCCCGGTGAGAGCCGGCCGCTGGCCGCGTCGCCCTGGGCGCCGTTGCACTGGGTGCTGGGCCTGGCGTCCTACGGCCTGTTTGGCGTGGCGGTGCTGCATGCGGCGCTGATGAACCGCGCCGAGGCGCAGCTGCGCCGCAAGCAGTCGACACCGGCCGGGCTGCCGCTGCTGCGGCTTGAGCGCCTGACCTTCCAGTTCGTGGCCGCCGGCGTCGGCGTGCTGTCCCTGGCCATCCTGCTGGGATGGTGGTTCACACCGCATTGGCGTTGGGACCATAAGAACCTGCTGGCCGTGCTGGGCTGGCTGGTGCTGACCGGCCTGCTGGTCGGGCGGCGCATCTACGGCTGGCGCGGCCGGCGTGCGACGCGCTGGCTCTACGCCGGCGCGGCCTTGCTGCTGTTGTCCTATGCCGGCTCGCGCTTCGTGCTGGAGGTCATCCTGCAGCGCGGTGTCAACGGAGGCGGCGCATGAAATACCTGCTGCTGCTGGCCCTGCTGGCGGGCCTGTTCTTTGTGCTGGGCATCAAGCGCGGCCGGCCGCGCGAACCCGAGGCGCGCAAGCCTCAGCCGCCGGCGCCGCCGCAAGCCATGCTGCGCTGCGCCGAATGCGGCATGCATCTGCCCGTCGATGAGGCGCTGCCGGGCAAGGGTGGCGTGTTCTGCAGCTCGGCGCATCGCACCAGCTTCGAGGCCCGCGAGGGGCAGGCCTGACGGTGGCCGGCGCCGGCAGCTGGTTCGTCGAGCAGCCGCCGGCGGAGCCGCCGGCCGAGGCCAGCGCTTCGTTCGAGCGTCTTTACCGCGCCTTCCTGTCGGCGCGTGCAGCCCTGGGCCTGGCCCTGGTGATGGCCCAACTGATCTCCGTCGTTCTCGGCACGACGCCGGCGCGCTCGACGCTGGCTCTGAGCCTGTCCTATGCCATGGCGGCCCTGGCCCTGTGGCTGGCGCCGCAGCTGCGGCGGGGCGCCTCGGCGCGCAGCCTGGCGCGCATCAGCAGCCCCCATTGGTGGAGCGCCATCGGCGTGGACTTGATCCTGTTCGGCGTGCTGCATGCGCTGGACCCGAGTGGGGTGAACTACGGCGCCCTCTTCGTCATGCCGGTGCTGATGGCGGCCGTGCTGAGCCCGCGCATGCTGGCGCTGGCTACAGCGGCGATGGCAACGCTGGGCCTGCTCGGTGCGGCCGCCTGGTCGCTGCTGGCCGGCCTGGACGTGGGCCTGAAGACGACGCAGGCCGGCCTGGTGGGCAGCGGCCTGTTCGCCGTGAGCCTGCTCGCCGGTGAGCTCAGCGCGCGGCTCGCTCGCGAGGAGAAGGCTGCACGCGGCAGCCTGGCGCTCGCCCGCCAGCAGGAGCTGCTGAACCGCCTGGTCATCGATGAGATGCAGGAGGGCGTGCTCGTCGTCGACCGGCGTGGCCGCATCCGCGCGATGAACCCGGCGGCGCGCAGCCTGTTGGGCGCCGCCAGCGGAGAGCTGAGCTGGCAGTTGCGCGGGCGGGCCGACTGGCAGCCTCTGGTGCTCGCATTGGAGCGAGCCTATGGCGGCAACGCCGGTGATGGGGGAGCGGAAGTCGACGTGGCGCTGGCGCTGGACAGCGGCGCCGCGCGCAGCCTGCGCCTGCGCCTGCGCTTCACACGCCAGCGCGAGGGCAGCGAGGAGCTGTGCGTGCTGTTCGTCGAGGACAACCGCGAGCTGCTGGCGCGTACCCGCCAGGAGAAACTGGCCGCCATGGGGCGGGTGTCGGCCGGCATCGCTCACGAGATTCGCAACCCGCTGGCGGCCATCGCCCAGGCCAATGCCTTGCTGGCCGAGGACGTCGCCGGCGGGCGCGCCGAGCAGTTGACCAGGATGGTCGCCTCCAATGTGCAAAGGCTCAAGCGGTTGGTCGACGACGTCAGCGAGCTGGCGCCCGGCATGCAGCCCGACACCCAGCCGCTGGACGTCAGCCTGTTGGTACAGGAAACCTGTGAGGACTGGGCCAAGGTCAATGGCGTCGAGCCCGGTGCCCAGAGTCGCTTCCGGCTGCACATCGCCGCGCCTGGGCTGATGGGGCTGTTCGACGCCGAGCATCTGCGCCGCGTCCTGGTCAATCTGCTCGACAACGCGCACCGCCATGCCGAGCCCGGCGCGGGCGCGATCCAGGCGGAGCTGGACCGCCACGGCGATGCGCTGGACCTCGTCGTGCGCAGCGCGGGCGCGCCGGTGCCGCATGAGATCGAGCGCCATCTGTTCGAGCCTTTCTTCTCGACACGCAGCCGCGGTTCGGGCCTGGGCCTCTACATTTGCCGTGAACTGTGCGAGCGTCATGGCGCCCGCATCGACTACCGCCGCGCCACTGACGCGGCGGCCAACGAGTTCTGCGTTCGACTGCGCACGCCCCCATCTGCATCCTCTGCATGACTACTGCCACGCTCCCGCGCCTGCTGGTCGTCGACGACGAGCCCGATCTGCGCACGCTCTACGAGCTGACGTTGCTGCGTGAAGGCTATGAGATCGACAGTGCGGGCACGGTGGCAGAGGCGCTGGCGCATCTGCAGGCCCAGACCTACAGCGCCGTCATCACCGACATGAAGCTGCCCGACGGCTCGGGCCTGGCATTGCTGCGCTGGCTGGAGCAGGCCGGCCGACCCGAGAAGGCCATCGTCATCACGGCGTTCGGCTCGGCCGAGAACGCGGTGGAGGCCTTGAAGGCCGGCGCCTACGACTACCTGACCAAGCCGGTGGACCTGCGCCAGTTCCGCCTCGTCGTCGGTTCGGCACTGGGCCGCGTGGCGCCCGATCCCAGCCCGGCGGCGCAAGAAAAAAGCGTGGCAATGCCGGCGTCGGCGCTGCGCTTGGTGGGTGAATCACCGGCCATCCGCGCGGTTCGCTCGCTGATCGACAAGGTGGCGCGCAGCATGGCGCCGGTGCTGGTGCAGGGTGAATCCGGGACCGGCAAGGAGCTGGTGGCGCGGGCCATCCACGACCACGGCGTGCGCGCCGGGCAGGGCTTCATCGCCGTCAACTGCGGCGCCATTCCCGAGAACTTGCTGGAGGCCGAGTTCTTCGGCTACCGCAAGGGCGCGTTCACCGGTGCCAACGAGGACCGCGAGGGCTTCTTCCAGGCGGCGGATGGCGGCACGCTCTTCCTCGATGAGATCGGCGACCTGCCCCTGGCGATGCAAAGCAAGCTGCTGCGCGTCATCCAGGAGCGTTCGGTGCGGCCGGTCGGCGCCACCGCCGAGACGCCGATCAATGTGCGCATCCTCAGCGCGACGCACAAGGATCTGTCCGCCGAGGTGGCGGCGGGGCGCTTCCGCCAGGACTTGTTCTACCGCCTCAACGTCATCCAGATCCGCGTGCCGCCGCTGCGCGAGCGCCTGGAGGACCTGGGCCTGATCAGCACCCGGGTGCTGACCCGCATCGCCCAGGACGCTGGCGTGTCACCAGCGCCGCGACTGACGGTGGGTGCGCTGCAGACGCTGTCGCGCTATGCCTTTCCCGGCAATGTGCGCGAGCTCGAGAACCTGCTGCACCGCGCGCTGGCGCTGGCGGGCGGTGAGTGGATCGACGCCGACGATCTTGGCCTGCCCGACACGCTGCTGGACGAGGACCGCAGCGAGTCGCAGTTCGCCGCGCTGGACACCCCCCTTGGGGCGGCACCAGTGGCCGAGGGCGTGTCCCTGCCCGAGGAATTGCCGTCGGACCTGGCGCGCTATCTCGACGAGGTCGAGCGCGCCATTCTGCTGCGAGCGCTGGAGCTGCACCGCTTCAACCGCACGGCCGCGGCAGCCAGCCTCGGGCTGTCGCTGCGCCAGATCCGCTACCGCATGGCGCGGCTTGCGATCTCGGCTGGTGACAGCTGAAAGAAAAACCTTCTCGGGATTTGCCCTGCTTGAATCTGCGGCGAGGCTATAGAGCGCTTGCTCGGACGCAGCGCTGGCGCGGCCTTGCGGCCCGCTTCGGCCCGCCAGCCCAGTGTTGATGCGGGTTGCCGGTTGCAAGCCCCGATCTGATCGGCCAAAGGCGCGCGCAGGGCATTTGTCCAGAGAAATCGCGGCCAGGGTTTGACACTAGCGGTAGTGCTTGAGGACGGCGGGGGCCATAGATATAGTGTTCCTTCGTGATATCCTGCTGAGCCAGTCGACCCCATGACCATCCCCTCGGATTCGCTGTTTGCAGTGGCTTGGCCACGGCAGCAAAGCGCCCGGGGACCAAGCCGAAACGCCGGCCTGGCAATGGAGCGGCAGGGACGAAATACCCCACTGAAGCACCGCACGATGCGCTGGCCCGACCTTCGGGTTGATGCCGCGCATTTGCCCGTCATTTCTCGATAAAGGATCCCCTCATGCTGCATGAAGCCGCCACGGGCCAGGCCACCTCCGCCTCGCTGTCGTCGCAGTCCCCGGTCGCGTTTGGATCCGACGCCACCGCCCCCAGCGCCCCTGCGTTGTCCGGCTATCAGGCCTACCAGATCATTCGCCGCAATGGCGCCGTGGTCTCGTTCGAGCCGAGCAAGATCGCCGTTGCGCTGATGAAGGCTTTCCTGGCCGTGCATGGCACCAGCGGCGCGGCCTCGGCCAGCGTGCGTGAGACGGTGGAGCAGCTGACCCAGAACGTCGTGCGCGCCCTGCTGCGCTCGCGCCCGAGTGGCGGTACCTTCCATATTGAAGATGTGCAGGACCAGGTCGAGCTGGGCCTGATGCGCAGCAGCAACCATGAAGTCGCCCGCGCCTACGTGCTGTATCGCGAGCGCCGCACGCAGGAGCGCGCCGCGCAGGGCGAGGCCACGCGCGCCGCCGAGCCGGTGGTGATGGTGGTGGACCGCGGCGAGCGCCGCCCGCTGGACCTGGGTGCGCTGAAGTCGCTGATCGCGTCGGCCTGCGAGAACCTCGGCGCCGACGTCAAGCCTGATCCGGTGCTGGCCGAGACCCAGCGCAATCTGTACGACGGCGTCGCCATCGACGAGGTCTACAAGGCCGCCATCCTGGCCGCGCGCACGCTGATCGAGAAGGACCCCGGCTACAGCCGCGCCACCGCGCGCCTGCTGCTGCACACGATCCGCCGCGAGATCCTCGGTGGCGAGGTGCTGCAGGGTGAGATGACCCAGCGCTACGCCGAGTACTTCCCCGGCTATATCAAGAAGGGCGTGAAGGCCGAACTGCTGGACGAGAAGCTGCAGCAGTACGACCTGGTCAAGCTGGGTGCGGCGCTCAAGCCCGAGCGCGACCTGCAGTTCGACTACCTCGGCCTGCAGACCCTGTACGACCGCTACTTCCTGCACATCGAAGAGCAGCGCATCGAGCTGCCCCAGGCCTTCTTCATGCGCGTGGCCATGGGTCTGGCCCTGGGCGAGATCGACCGCGAAGCCCGCGCCATCGAGTTCTATGAAGTGCTGTCGAGCTTCGACTTCATGTCCAGCACGCCGACGCTGTTCAACGCCGGCACGCGCCGCTCGCAGCTGTCGAGCTGCTACCTGACCACCGTCAGCGACGACCTCGACGGCATCTACGAGGCGCTGAAGGAGAACGCGCTGCTGAGCAAGTTCGCCGGCGGCCTGGGCAATGACTGGACCCCGGTGCGCGCGCTGGGCTCGCACATCAAGGGCACCAACGGCAAGAGCCAGGGCGTCGTGCCCTTCCTGAAGGTGGTCAACGACACGGCGGTCGCCGTGAACCAGGGCGGCAAGCGCAAGGGCGCCGTCTGCGCCTATCTGGAAACCTGGCACCTCGACATCGAGGAGTTCCTGGACCTGCGCAAGAACACCGGCGACGACCGCCGCCGCACGCACGACATGAACACGGCGAACTGGATTCCCGACCTGTTCATGCGCCGTGTGCTCGAAGGCGGTGACTGGACGCTGTTCAGCCCCAGCACCTGCCCGGACCTGCACGACCTGTTCGGCAAGCCTTTCGAAGTGGCCTACACGGCCTACGAGGCCAAGGCCGACCGCGGCGAGATCAAGCTCTTCAAGCGCATGCCGGCCAAGGACCTGTGGCGCAAGATGCTGTCGATGCTGTTCGAGACGGGCCACCCCTGGATCACGTTCAAGGACGCCTGCAATGTGCGCAGCCCGCAGCAGCACGTCGGCGTGGTGCACTCCAGCAACCTGTGCACCGAGATCACGCTGAACACCAACGACAGCGAGATCGCCGTCTGCAACCTCGGCTCCGTCAACCTGGCCCAGCACATCAAGGATGGCCAGATCGACCAGGCCAAGCTGAAGAAGACGACGCGCACCGCGATGCGCATGCTCGACAACGTCATCGACATCAACTACTACGCCGTCAAGAAGGCGCGCGACTCCAACCTGCGCCACCGCCCGGTCGGCCTGGGAATCATGGGCTTCCAGGACGCGCTGTACCAACTGCGCACTCCCTACGCCTCGCAGGCTGCCGTCGACTTCGCCGATCGCTCGATGGAGGCCGTCTGCTATCACGCCTACTGGGCCTCGACCGAACTGGCCGAGGAACGCGGCCGCTACTCCACCTACAAGGGCTCGCTGTGGGATCGCGGCATCCTGCCGATCGACTCGCTGGACCTGCTGGCCGAGGCCCGCGGCGGCTACGTCGACGTCGACCGCTCGACCACGATGGACTGGGACGCCCTGCGCGGCCGCATCGCCAGCTTCGGCATGCGCAACAGCAACTGCGTGGCGATCGCGCCGACGGCGACCATCTCCAACATCATCGGCGTGGACGCCTCCATCGAGCCGTGCTTTGGCAACCTGTCGGTCAAGTCCAACCTGTCGGGCGAATTCACCATCATCAACGAATCGCTGGTGCGCGACCTGAAGGCGCTGGGCCTGTGGGACGACGTGATGGTCATGGACCTCAAGCACTTCGACGGCTCGCTGCGTCGCATCGACCGCGTGCCGGAGGAGATCAAGGCGCTCTACGCGACGGCCTTTGAAGTCGACACCGTGTGGCTGATCGAGGCCGGTGCTCGCCGCCAGAAGTGGATCGACCAGGCGCAGAGCCTGAACATCTACATGGCCGGCGCGTCGGGCAAGAAGCTCGACGAGACCTACAAGCTCGCCTGGCAGCGCGGCCTGAAGACGACCTACTACCTGCGCACGACCAGCGCGACGCAGGCCGAGAAGAGCACGGTGACGCGCTCGGGCCAGCTCAACGCGGTGTCCAACAGCACCGCAGCGATGGCCGCCGCACCGGTCGCGCCGGTTGCCGTCGTCGAGCCCGAACTGCCGGCGACGGACATGAAGTTCTGCTCGATCGACAATCCGGATTGCGAGGCCTGTCAGTAAATTCGGAGCGAGGCCTTCACTTGTCTATACAAGTGAAGGCCTCGGTTTCGATGCCCTCGCGCAACAAACTTTGCGCGAACGATGCAAATAGCTGTAGCTAGTTCTTGTTGATTTGCACAAGCACTGCCGATAATTCGAAGTGATAGGAAGCACACCATGCTGGATTGGGACGAAGACCTGAAGTCCACTGACACACACACCGCGAAGCCTGTCGCGGCACTGCCTTCGGCACCCCTGATGCCTGAAGTTGCTCTCGCTTCCTCTCCTGCTCCCAAGTTGTCCGGCGAACCAACCACCGCGCGTCGCGTGAAGGCTGCCGACAAGCGCATCATCAACGGCCAGACCGACGTCAACCAGCTGGTGCCCTTCAAGTACAAATGGGCCTGGGAGAAGTACCTCGCCACCTGCGCCAACCACTGGATGCCGCAGGAAGTGAACATGAGCCGCGACATCGCGCTCTGGAAAGATCCCAACGGCCTGACCGAAGACGAGCGCCGCATCATCAAGCGCAACCTCGGTTTCTTCGTCACTGCTGACTCGCTGGCCGCGAACAACATCGTGCTGGGCACCTACCGCCACATCACGGCACCCGAGGCTCGCCAGTTCCTGCTGCGCCAGGCGTTCGAAGAAGCGATCCACACGCACGCCTACCAGTACATCGTGGAGTCGCTGGGTCTGGATGAGAGCGAGATCTTCAACGCCTACAACGAAGTCCAGTCCATCCGCGACAAGGACGAGTTCCTGATCCCCTTCATCGGCGCGATCATGGACCCGCACTTCCACACCGGCACGCCCGAGACCGACCAGACGCTGCTGAAGAGCCTGATCGTTTTCGCCTGCCTGATGGAAGGCCTGTTCTTCTATGTCGGCTTCACGCAGATCCTCGCCATGGGCCGCCAGAACAAGATGACCGGTGCTGCCGAGCAGTACCAGTACATCCTGCGCGACGAGTCGATGCACTGCAACTTCGGCATCGACCTGATCAACCAGATCAAGCTTGAGAACCCGCACCTCTGGACGGCCGAGTTCAAGGCCGAGATCAAGGCGTTGTTCATGAAGGCCGTCGAACTTGAATACCGCTACGCCGAGGACACCATGCCGCGCGGCGTGCTGGGCCTCAACGCATCGATGTTCAAGGGCTATCTGCGCTTCATCGCCAACCGCCGTGCGGTGCAGATCGGCCTCGAAGCCCTGTTCCCTAACGAAGAAAATCCCTTCCCCTGGATGAGCGAGATGATCGACTTGAAGAAGGAACGCAACTTCTTCGAGACGCGCGTCATCGAGTACCAATCAGGCGGGGCACTGAGCTGGGACTGAAGTCCCAGCCATAACAAGATCAAGACCTGGCCAATGCAGTCACCGAGCGAAACCCGCATCAACACGCTAGACGTGGCGGGGCTGCATGGCGATCCCATTCACCGTATCGAGGCGCTCCTCCTGGGCGACTCTCGGGCGGTGAATAACCGTATCCGCACGGACCGGTCCGTGCGGGACGGTGACTTTTCCACTTGATCAAGGAGAAAACCATGGCAACTGCAAAGACCCCGGCTAAGGCCGCAGCGAAGAAGGCCGCTCCGGCCAAGAAGGCTGCACCCGCCAAGAAGGCCGCTCCGGCCAAGAAGGCCGCTCCGGCCAAGAAGGCTGCGCCCGCCAAGAAGGCCGCTCCGGCCAAGAAGGCTGCGCCCGCCAAGAAGGCCGCTCCGGCCAAGAAGGCTGCRCCCGCCAAGAAGGCCGCTCCGGCCAAGAAGGCTGCRCCCGCCAAGAAGGCCGCTCCTGCCAAGAAGGCTGCTGCGCCCAAGAAGGCCGCTGCCAAGCCCGCCGCGAAGCCTGCTGCCAAGAAGGCCGCAGCTCCGAAGAAGGCTGCCGCCAAGCCTGCCCCGGCTGC
This sequence comes from Roseateles sp. P4_D2, assembly GCF_056401875.1. Lineage (NCBI taxonomy): Bacteria > Pseudomonadati > Pseudomonadota > Betaproteobacteria > Burkholderiales > Sphaerotilaceae > Roseateles > Roseateles sp. P4_D2. The sequence continues at coordinate 157,286 of NZ_JBFUIM010000008.1, forward strand.
CAAGCCTGCCGCTGCTGCAACCGCTCCTGCGGCCAAGACGGCTCTGAGCCCGCAAGCTGCCTGGCCCTTCCCGACCGGCAACAAGCCCTAACCAGGCGATCCGCTGACTCGCCGCCGGGTGGTTCGTCCACCCGGATCCCGGCGAAGCAGGCAACCCGGCCCGAAATTTTCGGTGCCGGGTTTTTTATTTCCGGCGCACTGTTCGCAGGGCCGGGATGCATCTGCTAACGGCTTGTCCGGGCGATGCGGCATGGTCCTACAGGGCCCGCGAATCTGCCGACCTAAAGTCAATTCCGGGCGTAGACCCCTTGCCTCTCTCCCCGCAGCACGCCAGCGTGTTCCGGCCTGACGTCTGACGTTGGTCGAAGCGCTCAAGTCTCAGGGACTCGCATGGGCTCTGCGCCTTTCCCATTGGGACGGCAACGAGGCCATGACGCGGTGCGGGGTGGCCGTTGATGGGCAGTCGGAGTCGACGCTCTCAGGGGTAGAAGATGTTGACGCTGTAGCCGCTGACCTTCTGGCCACCCGTTCCGAACACCAGGCTCAAGGCCTGTTCAGAATCGGCATTGACCTGCGTCAGCACCGGGGTCAGGGTTTCGGGACCGAGCACGCGGCGGGAGAAAGCCGCGCCGCTGGCATCGGTCAAGCTCAATTCCACCCAAGGCGCGGCGACGTCCACGCTGATCTTGTTGCGCAGCGCGAGATTGAGCTTGTAGCTGCCGGCGCCCACCGGGCTGAGCGCCGTTGATTCGATGCTGAGCGCCTCGATGCGCCGCCACGGTTTGACCTCGCAGCCAGCGGCGCTGCACAGCGCCTTCAATGGCTCGCGCAGGGGCGGGTGCAGGGCGGCAATGGCGTCGCGAAAGTGCAGCGTCACCTGCAGGGCCAGCATTGCGGCAAGCAAGAGGGATGCGACGCCGAGGGCCACACGCACGGCAGGGCGATTCCAGCGAGCGGTGTTCTCGGCCTTGCGCATGAACTCGGGCACGAGTCTGCCGGGCGCCTCGGCCTTGCCGGGCTTCTGCGGCTTGGCGGCTTTGGCGACCTTTGCGGGCTTGCCCGGCCGCTCCGCCGGCTCGGCCGTGATGGGAGCCATCTCGGCCATCGACGGTTCCGGCCCGGCATCACGCGCCACCATGGGCGGGGGGGCGGCAACCGGCTCGCTGGCACGGTCGTCACCCACCCAATGAGGCTCGGGCCTGGCTTCCTGCCGACCGTACTCGGAGGGCCAGCCGGTAGGCAAGGCCTCGGCACGGGGCTCGGGTTCGGGGGGCGGCATCCAGTCCGCTGGCGGTGTGTAGACCGGGGGCGGAGGTGGCGGAGGGGGAGGCGGTGGCAGGGGCTCGGGCTCCGGCACCACGGTGGCCGGCGCATACTGTGGCGGCCAGGGCGGTGGAGCGTCCCGCTCGATGTCGAACAGCAGTTCGCGGGCGTCGAAGATCTCCGCGCAACGGCCACAGCGCACCCAGCCATCGGAGACGCGCAACTGGTCCTCGACGATCCTGAAGATCGTTCCGCAGGCCGTGCAGCGCGTCGCGAGGCTCACGGGTGCACCCTTCGCGCTGCGCGCTTGCCTGGCCGACGGAGCGGCCAGGCGTTCGCCAGGCATGAGATGCCCTCAGGGCGTCTCAAGTCCGGGCTCACTCCCGCCAAGCGGGAATGAGCACCTTCGGGCGGCCGTGCGGTGCTCATGCCGCTCGCTGGGCCGTCATCAGGATCCAGCCATCCTCTTCATCGCTGACTTCAAGCGCCAGCCAGGGCGCGTAGGCGGCCTTCAGTTCCTCAGCCTGGCGGCTCAGGATGCCAGCCAGGATCAGGTTGCCGCCGGGCGCGACATGGGCGCAAAGCAGTGGTGCGAGCAGCTTCAGCGGTGTGGCCAGGATGTTGGCCATGACCAGCGGGTACTCGCCCCGGGCCAGCTCCGGCAGGCCGGGTTTCAGCGTGACGCCATTGGCCGCCGCGTTGTCGCGCGACGAAGTGACGGCAGCCGGGTCAATGTCGACGGCGTCGATGTCACGCGCGCCGTGCAGGGCCGCGCCAATGGCAAGGATGCCGGAGCCACAGCCATAGTCCAGCACGCGAATCCAGGGCTGGGAATGGGTCGCGATCCAGCGCAGGCACATGCGCGTCGTTGGATGTGTGCCTGTACCGAAGGCCAGCCCGGGGTCCAGGCGCATGACGCGTTGGGCCTGCGGCGGTGCCTCGTGCCAGCTCGGCACGATCCAGAACTCGGGCGTGATCTCGACCGGCGCGAACTGGCTTTGCGTCAGGCGCACCCAGTCCTGCTCGGGCACGGCCTGGATGGCTTGCACATGCACATCCGTAGCCCAGTCCTGGGCCAGGATCAGCGTCGCCGCCTCGGTGGCCTCGGGCTCGGTGGGAAAGAGGGCCTTGACGACCGAGCGCTCCCAACCGGCTGCGGGCGCCGGCATGCCGGGTTCGCCGAACAAGGCGTGCTCAGCCTCGGTGTCTGCGTCGGCATCCTCCACCGAGACCGCGAGAGCGTCGATCTCCATCAGCGCATCGCTGACGATCTCGACGTCGGCCTCGTGGCAGACCAGGGCCAACTCGAAGAGGTTGCTCATCGCTTGTGGGCAGCCATCCAGCCTTCAAGGTAATGGATGGATGTGCCGCCTTCGATGAACTTGGCGTCGGCCATCAGCTCGCGGTGCAGCGGGATGTTGGTCTGGATGCCTTCGACGACCGTCTCGCTCAGCGCGATGCGCATGCGCGCCAGGGCCTGCTCACGCGTGTCGCCGTGGACGATGATCTTGCCGATCATGGAGTCGTAGTTGGGCGGCACGAAGTAGTTCGTGTAGGCATGCGAGTCCACGCGCACGCCGGGGCCGCCCGGCGCGTGCCACATCGTGATGCGGCCGGGCGAGGGCACGAACTTGACCGGGTCTTCGGCGTTGATGCGGCATTCGATGGCGTGGCCGCGCATCTCGATCTGGCGCTGCGTGAACGGCAGCTTCTCGCCGGCTGCGATCTTGATCTGCTGCTGCACGATGTCGATGCCGGTGACCATCTCGGTGACCGGGTGCTCCACCTGGACGCGCGTGTTCATCTCGATGAAGTAGAACTCGCCGTTTTCGTACAGGAACTCGAAGGTGCCGGCGCCGCGGTAGCCCATCTTCTTGCAGGCCGCCGCGCAGCGGTCGCCCACCTTCTCGATGTTGCGACGTGGGATGCCGGGTGCCGGCGCTTCCTCGATGATCTTCTGGTGGCGGCGCTGCATGGAGCAGTCGCGCTCACCCAGCCAGACGGCGTTCTTGAAGGTGTCAGCGAGGATCTGGATCTCCACATGGCGTGGGTTCTCCAGGAACTTCTCCATGTAGACCTCGGGGTTGCCGAAGGCCGCACCCGCTTCGGCGCGTGTCGTCTGCACCGCGTGCACCAGGGCCGCCTCGGTGTGCACGACGCGCATGCCGCGCCCGCCGCCGCCGCCGGCCGCCTTGATGATGACGGGGTAGCCCACCGATCGGGCGATCTTGATGATCTCCTTCGGGTCCTCGGGCAGGGCGCCTTCGGAGCCGGGCACGCAGGGCACGCCGGCGCGGATCATGGCCTGCTTGGCCGAGACCTTGTCTCCCATCAGGCGGATGGACTCAGGCGTCGGGCCGATGAAGGTAAAGCCGCTGCGCTCGACGCGCTCGGCGAAGTCGGCGTTCTCGCTGAGGAAGCCGTACCCGGGGTGGATGGCTTCAGCGTCCGTCACCTCGGCCGTCGCAATGATGGCCGGCATGCTGAGGTAGCTCTGGGCCGAGGGCGCCGGGCCAATGCAGACGGCCTCGTCGGCGAGGCGCACATATTTGGCGTCGCGATCGGCTTCTGAATAGACGACGACGGACTTGATGCCGAGTTCTCGGCACGCTCGTTGAATGCGCAGAGCGATCTCTCCGCGATTCGCAATAAGGACCTTCTTAAACATCGAGTGGCCTCACTCGATCACGAACAGCGGTTGTCCGAACTCTACGGCCTGGCCGTTCTCGCACATGACCTTGGTGATCGTGCCGCTCTTGTCGGCTTCGATCTCATTCATGATCTTCATCGCTTCGATGATGCAGATGGCTTCGCCTTCCTTGACTTGCTGGCCAACGTCGGCAAACGGCTTGGCGTTGGGGCTGGACGCACGGTAGAAGGTGCCGACCATCGGCGACTTGACGATATGGCCGGTCTCGACCGGCGCGGCGGCCGGGGCCGCTGCGGCGGCGGGCATGGCGACCTGGGCCGGTGCATGGGCGACGGGAGCGGCGGCGTAGACCGGCTGCATGGCCACGGCGGCGGCCGGGTCAGCCTTGACGATGCGGACCTTGCCGTCGGCCTCGGTGATTTCCAGTTCGGAAATATTGGATTCCGAAACCAGGTCGATCAGGGTTTTGAGCTTGCGAAGGTCCATCTTGGCTCCAGGCGGTGTTGTTGTTGTGGGGGAAGAGAAAAAGCGGCGCGAGACCGGAGGTCAGGCGCCAGCTTCCAACGATTCGAGGGCGTGGCGCAGCGCAAGGCGGTAGCCGTTGGCGCCGAGGCCGCAGATGACGCCCACCGCCAGCTCACTCATATAGCTGTGGTGGCGGAAGGCTTCGCGGCGGTGGATGTTCGACAAATGAACTTCGATGAAGGGCAGGGCCACAGCCGCCAGCGCGTCACGGATGGCGACACTGGTGTGGGTGTAGGCGGCCGGATTGATGATGATGAAGCGCGTGCCGTCGGTGCGCGCAGCCTGGATGCGGTCGACCAATGCTCCCTCGTGGTTGCTCTGGAAGCTGTTCAGCGTGGCGCCGGCATCCGTGGCGATCTTGCCGAGTTCGGCATCGATCTGCGCGAGAGTCTGCGCGCCGTAGACCTCGGGCTCGCGGGCGCCGAGCAGGTTGAGGTTGGGGCCATGCAGGACGAGAACTTGCATCAAACATGTGGCGGCGCGCCTGCCCGAAGGTCTAGAGAGTCGCCACTAAATTGAGGAAGGGCGAACTTTACGCGTTTTGGACCCGATTTCCTGCTGGATAGGGAAATTCTCGGGGGCGCGTCAGCTTCGGGCCAATTGGCGCAGTTCTTCCAGGCGGCTCACGCCCAGACGCCGCCAGCTGATCTCCCCAGTCTCGTCGAACACGACGGAAAAGGGCAGGCCGCCGGCCGGATTGCCCAGTTCCCGCACCAGCCCCAGGCCTTCCGGCCCGGCCAGCGCGACCGCGAAATCCAGCGGCGTCTTCTGCAGGAAGGCCTTGACCGGCTCGGCCTGGTCCACCGCCAGGCCCAACACCTGCCAGCCCTTGCCCTTGGCTTCCTTGTAGAACTGGTTGATCTCCGGCAGTTCCTTGACGCAGGGCGGGCACCAGGTGGCCCAGAAATTGACCAGCAGGGGCTGGCCGCGCCAGCGGCTGACGTCCAGATCGCTACCGTCCAGGGCAGGAAAGCGTCGCGCCCAGAATGCTTGGGCGACGACGGAAGCCACCGGTGGGTTCAGCTTGCGCCAGGCGAAGGCGGCGCCCAGGGCTGCGGCCCCGACGCCGGCGCCAGTCAGGATCAGGCGGCGGTTGATGGGCGTCATTCGGCGGCCTCCAGCAGGTTTTGCAGCGCGGCCAGGTCGCCGCGCTCGGTCATGCCGCGCGCGTCGGGCTTGAGGGCGCCGCGCAGGTCGTCGAAGTCCAGGATGGTCAGGCACAGCGTCACCCGCTCGCCCAGGGCGGCGCAAGGTGCATCCAGGATGAGCATGTCGACCTGCCGGCCACGGCCGGCTGTCGTTTCGGCCACGTCGAAGTTGATGCCGCGATCCAGCAAGGCGATCTCGGCCGCCTTGCTGTCGTCGCAATACAGCTGCAGGTGAACATTGGACAGCCGTGTCGCCGTGCCGCGCCAGACGGCGCCAGTCAGGTGCGGGCGGAACTCGGCCAGGCGCGCCATCCACTGCGCGGCCAGCTCGCGCAGGGCCCGCAACTCGGCCGGCTGAGTGTCGGCATGGAAGATGGCGATGTGCTCGCGCACGGCGTCCTCGACCTCGTCGTTGCCGGGCAAGGCGGCGCGCGGCGCGCCCAGGTCGCGGGCGGCGCGCTGCTTGGCCGGGCCCCAGTCCATGCCCTCGTCGACGATGAGGCGGGCCGCGGCAGCGGCGATTTCTTCGGTGAAGTCGCTCATGTCAGTGGCGCACGGCCGTCCGAAGCACTGACGCGCCCCCTCGGGGGGCAGTGAGCGAAGCGAGCGTGGGGGTGGTCATGGCGTTTGGGCGCTGTTCATGCGGCCGACGATGAGGCCGGCCCGGCCCATGACATAGGCCGAGCCCGGCTGGCGCTCGAAGCGCTTGGGCGCCGGCAGCATCACCGCCAGCCGCGCGGCCTCGAAGGCGCCCAGGCGTGACGCATCCGTGCGGAAGTAATGCCGCGCCGCGGCCTGGGCACCGAACAGGCCTTCCCCCCATTCGACACTGTTCAGGTAGATCTCCAGGATGCGCTGCTTGCTCAGCAGGCCTTCCAGCATCAACGTGAGGATCAGCTCCTGGCCCTTGCGCAACAGCGTGCGCTCGCCGGAAAGGAACAGGTTCTTGGCAAGCTGCTGGGTGATTGTCGAGCCGCCGATGACCTTGGCCACACCTTTGCCGCGAGCTTCCACGCGGGCCTGTGCCTTCTCGTTCTTCTTCCAGGCGCCCTTGAGGGCCTCCCAGTCCACGCCGCCGTGCTGGGCGAAGCCGTCGTCCTCGCTGGCGATGACGGCGCGCTTGAGCGTGGTGGCCAGTTGGGCGTCGTTCACCCACTGCTGGCTCCAGGCGACCTGCTGTTTTTCCTTCAACAGGCGCACGGCCTCGCTGCGCTGGAAGCTGGTGGACTGCGGTGCGAGGACGTTCATCAGCGCGATGCGGCCAGCAAACCAGAGCTGCAGGCAAATGACGGCCAGGGCCAGCACAGCGACGAGTCGGCCGATGTGGCGGATCACAGCGCGGCCCCCAGCTCGGATTTCAGCTCGGATCTCAGCGCTTTCAGCACCGGCGCCGTGTCTGGCCGCACGCCGCGCCAGAAGAAGAAGGCCTCGGCCGCCTGCTCGACAAGCATGCCCAGACCGTCGCGGGGCTCGGCGCCGTGGGCGGCGGCCCAGTCCAGAAAACCTTGCGCCTTGGGGCCGTACATCATGTCCAGCGCCAGCGCGCCGCGGGCCAGCACGCGGGCATCGACCGGCGAGGCCGCGCCGGCGAGGCTGGTGCTGGTGGCGTTGACGACGATGTCTTGCGCAGCGGGGGCCTCCGCCAAGGTGACCGCGGCAAGGGGGACGCCCAGGTCGGCATGGCTGGCCACCAAGGCCTGGGCCTTGCCCACTGAGCGGTTGGCGATGGTGATGCGCGCCGGCCTGGCCGCGATCAGACTGCCCAGCACGCCGGCCGCCGCGCCTCCGGCGCCCACCAGCAGCACCTGCAGGCCTTCCAGCGGCCGGCGGGCGTTGCGCTGGATGTCGTTGACGAGACCGACGCCGTCGGTGTTGTCGCCCACCCAGCCCCCTTCGTCGAAGCGCAGCGAGTTGACGGCGCAGGCCAGCGCGGCGCGTTCCGTATGTTCGGTGGCCAGCGCAAAGGCATCGAACTTGAAGGGTACGGTGATGTTGCAGCCCTTGGCGCCAGCGGCCGCGAACGCGCGCAGCGTGGCCTCGAAGCCATCCAGCGGCGCAAGCAGCCGCTCATAGACGAGCTGCTGCCCCGTCTGCTCCGCAAACATCGCGTGGATGGCCGGCGAGCGGCTGTGCTCGACCGGATGACCGACAACGGCATATCGATCAGTCATTGCGGCTGCCCCTGCAAAGTCGTTTCCAGGCTTTCGTCACGCGTGAACTTGAAGCGCGATGTGATGACCAGCACCTCAGCCCCGCGCAGCATCTCCTTGCTGAAATTGCCGAAGGGCGAGGCCGCCTGCACGATGGCGACGGCGCGCTTGTCCAGCGTCGGGTTGCCGCTGGAGGCGACGATCTCGGTCTCGATGACGCGGCCCTTGTGGTCGATGTGGATGTTCATGGTCAGCTCGCCATAAAGCTTCTTGCCGCGCGCCTCGGGGAAGTCGCGCGTGCCGCGCTCCTCGATGCGGCGGCGCAGGCCGTCGTAGTACTGGGCGTAGACCACCTCACGCGTGGCCGGGCTGACGTAGCGCTTGCGCGGCCGGGCGCTCTCGTCGTTGACGCGCTTCTCGATCTCGGCGAGCAGGTCCACGAGCTGTCGGCGTTTCTCGGCCAGGGCGCGCTCGGCAGCGTCGGTCTTTTCGCGGCGCGGGTCAGGCGGGGGCAGCAGGGCCAGCTCGCGCCTCACCTGGGTCAGCAACTGCTGTTGCTGCTGCTGCAACTGGGCGATCTGCGAGCTTTGCGCCTCGGCCGCATCACCCACTTCGCTTTGCCGCGCCGGTGGCAGTGGCGAAGTCGCGCGGCCGGTTTCCATGTTGCCGCCGCCAGCCAGGTTGGCCTGGGCCAGGGCCTGGGCCTTGACGGGCGCCTCGTTGGAGCGTGTGTTGACGAGCACCACCTCCAGCGGCGTGTCCTGGAAGATGCGGTTGAAGGCCTCGGGCGCGGCGATGCGCATGAACATCAGCGCGATGTGCACGCCAAGCGAAAACGCGAGCGCGATCTGCAGCGTGCTCGGTTTGCGCATCTCAGCTTTGCGAGGCCGCTTCGGCGGGTTCTGCCTCGCCGGAACCATCATTCAGGTCGATGGCCAGTGTCAGCGGTGCCGCGGCGGCCTCGAGCTCGTCCTCATCGCCTTCCGGTTCTTCAGCGGCAGGCGACTCATCCAGCCGCTCGACCAGCGTCGCATGCACGTCCAGCGTCATCTCGTCCAGCCCGGTGATGCGCACCTTCACATGGCTGCCGCGCGGCAGCGAGTCGCAGCCCAGCGCCTTGAACACCAGCGGCAGGTCGTCGGCGCGCACCAGGCCGTCCTTCATGACGGCGGCGGTCAGTTCGGTCGTGCCGTTCTGCTGCAGCCAGCGCAGCGTCCAGAAGCGCTCGATGCCGTTCTGGAAGCCGTTGTAGGCCATGTAGGCGGACTCGAAGCCCGAGATGATGGAGAACAGCTGCGCGTCCTTGGGCTTGAAGGGCGCGGCCAGTGCTGCCATCTTGCCGTGGCGGGCGCAGGCAATGATCTGCCACTGGTTGACCAGGTCGACATAGCGGCGCAGCGGCGACGTGGCCCAGGTGTACTGCGCCACGCCCATGCCGGCATGGGGCAGGGCCTTGACGCCCATGCGCACCTTGATGCCCGGCGCGAGGCTGGCCTGGCTGCGGTAGATGCCGGGCAGGCCCAGCTCGGCCAGCCAGCCACCCCAGGCGGAGTTGGCCAGGATCATGGCCTCGGCCACGATCAGGTCCAGCGAGCTGCCGCGGGCGCGCATGCTGATCTCGACGGACTCCGTGCCGTTCGGCGCCTCCGAGCGTTCGCCGGCAAGGCGGAAGTTGTAGTCCGGCCGGTTGAAGTTCTCGGGTTTGCCGCGCACGACCTCGCGCTGGGCCTTCAAGTGCTTGGCCAGGCGCCAGGTGAAGGCGAGTTCGCGTGCGAAGGCGTAGTCGGCCGGCGCCTCGCCCGACAGCGTGGCGTCGGTGACGATGCCGTCGAGCTTGTCGTGGCGCAGGTTGGCGGCGATGTGCACGCGCTCCAGCCTGGTCTCGCGTGCCTTGATCTCGAAGGTGGCCTCATCCATCGTGAAGTAGATGGAGACTGCCGGGCAGTCGCGGCCCTCGATCAGCGTGTAGGCCTGCACGACGTCGTCGGGCAGCATGGTCAGCTTCCAGCCCGGCATGTAGACGGTGGACAGGCGCTCGCGGGCGACTTTGTCGACGGCCGAGTCCGGCGTGATGGCCAGGCCCGGTGCAGCGATGTGAACGCCGAAGGTGACGGTGCCCGTGCCCAGGCCCTGCACCGACAGCGCGTCATCGATCTCGGTGGTCTGCGAGTCGTCGATGGAGAAGGCGCGCGCCGGCGACAGCGCCAGCTCGTCCTTGATCTCCGGCGCCGTCAGCGCGGGGAAGCCGGCGCCCTTGGGGAAGTTCTCGAACAGGAAGCGCTTCCAGTGGAACTGGTAGGCGCTGGTGATGGCGCCGGCGCCCTGCAACAGGTCCAGCGGCGCTTTGTGCGACTTCTTGCTGGCCTCGACGACAGCCTTGTATTCCGGGCCGTTCTTGTCGGGCTTGAAGAGGATCTTGTAGATCTGGTCCTGGATGGGCGCGGGGCAGGTGCCCGCCGCCAGCTCGTCGGCCCAGGACTCGATCTGCAGTTGTTGCTGGCGTTTGCGCTCGATGCCCAGCAGCGCGGCCTTGACGATCTCCTCGGGCGCCTTCTTGAACTGGCCCTTGCCGGCGCGGCGGAAATAGTGCGGTGCTTCGTAGAGACGAAACAGCGCGGCCGCTTGCTGCAGGGTGCCGGCCTTGGCGTCGAAATAGTCGCGCGCCAGGTCGGCGAAGCCGAATTCTCCCTCGGGGGCGAATTCCCAGGCCAGGTCGAGGTCGATGTCGTCGGCCAGCTTGCGGGCCTCCGCCAGCAACACGGCTGGCGCCGGCTGCTCGAATTTCAACAGCACGTTGGCGGACTTGACCTTGACCCGCTTGCCCGAGTCCAGCTCGACCTGCAGCGAGGCATCGGCCTCCGACATCACCCGGCCGGCGAGAAATTTCCCGGCGTCATCAAACAGCGCAAACATAGGAGGGCGATTGTCGCCTCAGCCTTGAAGGTGTTTCAGCAAGCCGGGCAGGTGGTCTTCGAAGTCGGACAACCCGTGGTCGCTGCCCTCCAGCACCTCGCCGTCGCAGCCGGCATAACGGGCCAGCATCTCGTGCCAGTCCAGCAGCTCGTCGCCCTTGGCGATCAGCGCGTAATAGCGCAGCGGCTTGGTCAGCCTCGCCGGTGGCGTCAGGGCGGCCAGTTCCGCCACATGCTGGGCCGTGAACTCGAACTTCAGCTGCGGGTCGTGCCAGGCGGTCAGCGTGCCGATGTGGCGGGACAGGTCGCGCGCCGGGTCGACGGCGGGGTTCAGCACCGCGACGCGCCAGCCGCGATGGGCGTGCTGCTCGGCCAGCGAGGTGGCGTAGAAGCCACCGAGCGAGCTGCCGATGACGGCGGCACCCTCGGATGGCCAGGCCGCCACGATTCCGGCGACAAGGGCCATGGCGTCAAGCGGGGAGGGCGGCAGCTGCGGGCAGGCGAAGGTCAGGCCCGGCTGTGTAGCCGCCCAGGCGGCCATTCGCAGCGCTTTGGCCGAGGCCGGCGACGAGCGAAAGCCGTGCAAATAGAGCAGATGAGTCAACGACATGACGGAAGTTTTTGCGTGAATTTCTGCCGCTCCGCGACGGGGGAGGGCTCCGATTGACGCGAGTGTCGCTCCCAGCCACAGTGCCTGCCTTTCCGCAATCCCGGACCGTCACCCCATGATCCCGATGCCCCGCACCGCCCTGGCCGCCGCCGCCCTGCTCGCGCTGGCTGCGGTTGCCCACGCCCAAACCCCGCCCGCGCCCAATGGCGCCGCTTCGGCCCCCGGCGCCGCCGCTTCGGCACCCGCTCCCGCCCGCCCGCCGGCCGACCCGACGGCGCCCAAGCCCTTTGCCGAGATCATCAAGGGCGCCAAGGAGCAGCCCGGCCTGTTCCCGATCTGGCGCAAGGACGAGAAGGTCTGGATCGAGATCCCCAAGGAAGCCTTCAACAAGCCCTTCCTGTTCAGTGTCAACGTCGCCAACGCCGTCGGCGAGCGCGGCCTGTACGCCAGCCAGATGCTGGGCGACGAGCTGGCCGAATGGCGTCGCATTGGCAACCATGTGCAGCTGATTGCGCTGAACACCAAGTTCCGCACGGACAACCCGTCCAGCAAGCTGGCCATCGAGCAGGCTTTCTCGCCCAGCCTGATCGGCGGCGTGCCGGTCGCCAGCGCCGACCACCCGGACCGCAAGTCGGTGCTGATCGACGCCAGCAACCTGCTGCTGGGCGATATCCCCGGCTATTCCACGCGCCTGGAATTCGCCTACCGCTTGCCGTTCGCGCCTGACCGCGCCAACTCATTCATCGAAGCCACCCGCGCTGATGCCCAGGTTTCCACGCTGACTTCACGCGTGCACTTCGCCACGCCGCGCATTCCCGCGCCGCCGCTGGTTCCCGTGCCCGTGCCTGTGCCCACGCCGCCTCAGGCGACGCCGGATCCGCGTTCGATGTTCTTCAGCTTCGTCTACAGCTTCCGTGCCTTGCCGGAGCAGCCGGCCGCCGTGCGCCATGCCGACCCGCGCCTGGGTCATTTCATGGAGAGCTACAGCGACTTCGGCGACGACCTCAAGGCCAACCCGCGCGTGCACATGATTGCCCGCTGGCGCCTGGAGAAGAAGGACCCGGCCGCCGCCCTGTCCGAGCCGGTGCAGCCCATCGTCTACTGGATGGACAAGAACATCCCGACCAAATACCGCGAGGCGGTCAAGGCCGGCATCGAGGAGTGGAACAAGGCCTTCGAGAAGATCGGCTTCAAGGACGCCGTGCAGGCCAGGCAGCAGCCCGACGATGCCGACTGGGACAACATGGACTCGACGCACGCGTCCATCCGCTGGTTCACCGGCGCCGACGTCGGCTTTGCCATCGGCCCTAGCAACAAGGACCCGCGCACCGGTGAAATCCTGGACGCCGACATCGGCATGAGCGACGTCTTCGGCCGCGGCTCGCGCCGCCTGGCTTCGGACGACGTGCTCGGCTTCGCTGGCCACGATCACGGCAGCAGCTGGATGGGTGAGCGCAGCCTGCGGCTTTCCGAGCAGCAATGCAATTACATGGCCGACCAGGCCAACGAGTTCGGCTTTGCGCTGGATTTGCTGTCCCTGCGGGGCGGGGCAGAGGGCATGGACATGAACGGCCCCGAGGCCGAGGCCCTGGCCCAGGCCGTCATCAAGGACGTGGTCATGCATGAGGTCGGCCACACGCTCGGCCTCAAGCACAACTTCAAGTCCTCCACGACGGTCACCCAGGCCCAACTCAAGGACAAGGCTTTCACCGAGGCCCACGGCATCTCCAACTCGGTGATGGACTACAACGCCTACAACCTGCCGCTCAAGGGCGAGGCCAAGGCCAGCCTGACGAACACCACGCTGGGCGCCTACGACTACTGGGCCATCGAGTACGCCTACAAGCCCATCGCTGCGGAGCAGGAAGCGGCGGAACTCGCCAAGATCGCCGCACGCTCGACCGAGCCCAAGCTGGCCTATGGCGACGACTTCGACCAGGGCGTCGGCGGCCCCTACGATGGCTTCGACCCGCGCACCAACCAGCGCGACCTGGGCGACGACCCGTTGGCCTATGCCAAGAAGCGTCTCAAGCTCAGCCAGGAGCTGTGGGAGCGTGTGCAGTCGCGCCAGGCCGCCGTTGGTGACGACCCGCTGCGCAACCGCCGCTCCATCTTTGAGAGCTTCCGCCAATTGGGCATGACGGCCAACAACGTCAGCAAATACGTGGGCGGCATGCAGGCCGAGCGCGTGGTGCCGGGCATCACGACCGGTCCGGCTTTCAAGCCGGTCGACAACGCCCAGCAGCGCGAGGCCCTGCGCTTCATTGCGGCAGGCCTGCTGTCCAGCGACTCCTTCAAGTTCAAGCCCGAGTTCCTCGTGACCCAGACGCTGGACTACAACGAGTGGGACCGCGGCCTGCCCATCTCCATCCCGGACAGCGTCAGTGCGCTGCAGGGCCGGGTGCTGGACCGCCTGATGTCGCCCAACACGGCGCGCCGTCTCATCGAGCAGGGCGCCTACCTGCCCGAGGCCCAGCGCAAGGGCGCGGTGTCGCTGAGCGAGGTCTATGGCACGCTGCAGGGTGCGATCTTCAGCGAGCTGAAGACCGGTGCCGAGATCGACCGCATGCGCCGCAGCCTGCAACGCGAGTACCTGCGCCGCCTGCAAGGCCAGCTGAACCGTGCGACCAATGGGGCGACGGTGTACGCCGACGCTTTCTCGATGGCACGCTGGCACGCGACTCAGCTCGCCAACGAGCTGCGTGTGGCCTCGGCCAAGCCGGGCCTGTCGGTCGAGACGCGTGCGCATTTGGCGGAGACGCTGGACATGCTGAATTCGATGCTGAAGGCGTCGCTGGTGCGCAGCTGATCGGCTTCGTGCTCAATCAAAGGCCGGCTTCATGCCGGCCTTTTTTCTTGTCTTAGCATGGCCGCCACTTCGAGGGATCCGCCATGTCCACACCCGACAAACTGAATCAATTCGGTGCCAGGAACCTGCCTGGCCATCTGGGCATCGTCTTCACCCAGGCCGACCCCGGCGAGATCAAGGCCGAGCTGGTGGTGCGCGAGGAGCTGATGGCACCCAACGGCTATCTGCACGCCGGCAGCATCGTCACGCTGGCGGACAGCTGCGCCGGCTACGGCTGCATCGCCAACCTGCCGCCGGGCGCGGTGGGCTTCACGACCATCGAGCTGAAGTCCAACCACCTGGGCACAGCGCGCGAAGGGACTATCGCCTGCGTGGCGAGGCCGGTTCACCTGGGCAAGACGACGCAGATCTGGGATGCGGTGGTGACGAACAAGGACACCGGGAAGACGATGGCTTTGTTCAGGTGTACGCAGATGGTGTTGTACGGGAAGTGAGTTGGTGTGGTTTGCTCTTGCAGGCGTCCTCATGACTCGCGTGCAGTGCCGCGGGAATCCGCCCCGCGAGGGCGGGTAACTTTCTTCTGGCGCCGCAGAAGAAAGTTACCCGGCCGCCGGGACGGACTCCCGGCAATGCATCGAGCAGACGCTATTTGGACAGAGCGTCCAACAGCTTCTCGTGGATCCCGCCAAACCCACCATTGCTCATACACAGCAAATGGTCCCCAGGCTTGGCGGCCTTGACGACAGCCGCCACCAACGCATCCACATCCGCACCCACAACCGCTGACGCACCCATCGGCGCCAGCGCCTCTTTCGCATCCCAGCTCAAACCCTGCTGATTGCAAAACGCGAGGTCCACTTCCTCCAGCGCCCAGGGCAACTGAGCCTTCATCGTGCCCAGCTTCATCGTGTTGGAGCGCGGCTCGAATATCGCGAGGATGCGGTCGACGGGCGCAATGCGGCGGCGCAGGCCGTTGACGGTGGTGCGCATCGCCGTCGGGTGATGTGCGAAGTCGTCGTACACCTTGATGCCGCGCACCTCGCCGCGCAGTTCCATGCGGCGCTTGACGTTCTGGAACTCCGCCAGGGCCGCCGCCGATTGCTCGGGCGACACGCCGACATGCTCCGCGGCGGCGATGGCAGCCAGCGCATTCAACTGGTTGTGCTCGCCGAACAGGCTCCACTCGACACGCGCGACCTTGAGGCTGCCGCGCAGCACGTCGAAAGCCTGCGGCTCGCCGCGCGCGCGCAGCATGCCGGCCTCTTCCTTCTTGGCGCCGAAGCGCAGCACCTCGCTCCAGCAGCCGCGCGCGATGACGCGCTGCAAGGCCTCCTCGCGGGCGTTGACGACCAGGCGGCCGCTGGCCGGCACGGTGCGCACGAGGTGATGGAACTGGGTCTCGATGGCGGCCAGGTCCGGGAAGATGTCGGCGTGGTCGTGCTCGAGGTTGTTCAGCACAGCCGTGCGCGGCCGGTAGTGCACGAATTTGCTGCGCTTGTCGAAGAAGGCGGTGTCGTACTCGTCCGCTTCGATGACGAAGGTCTTGCCCTCACCGAGGCGAGCCGACACGCCGAAATTCTGCGGCACACCACCCACCAGGAAGCCGGGCTTGAGGCCGGCATGCGCCAGGATCCAGGCCAGCATCGACGTCGTCGACGTCTTGCCATGCGTGCCGGCCACGGCCAGCACGTGGCGACCCTGCAGCACATGCTCGGCCAGCCATTGCGGGCCCGATGTGTAGGGCAGGCCGGTGTCAAGGATGGCTTCCATCAGCGGGAAACGCTCGCCGCGCGTGATGACATTGCCGATGACGAAGACATCGGGCTTGAGTTCCAGCTGCTCGGCGCCGAAGCCGGTGATGAGCTCGATGCCTAACACCTCGAGCTGGGTGCTCATGGGCGGGTAGACGTTGGCATCGCAGCCGGTGACCTTGTGGCCGGCTTCGCGTGCGAGTGCCGCGAGGCCACCCATGAAGGTGCCGCAGATGCCGAGGATGTGGAGATGCATGTCAACGCGCCCCGAAGGACGTCAAGAGATCAGCGCAATGCGGTGCGTGCGGCCGCGAGGGTGGCGTCGATATCGGCCTGGCTGTGGGCCGCCGACACGAAGCCCGCCTCATACAAGGCCGGAGCAAGATAGATGCCGGCATCCAGCATCGCATGGAAGAAGCGGTTGAAGCGCTCCTTGTCCGTCGTCATGACGGTGGTGTAGTTCTGCGGCAGATCGGGCATCAGGAAGAAGCCGAACATGCCGCCTTCACAGTCGGCGCTGAAGGGCACGCCGTTCTCGGCGGCGACGGCCTTGAGGCCATCGACGAGCTGGCGGGTCTTGGCCGACAGGGCCTCGAAGAAGCCGGGCTTCTGGATCTCGCGCAGCGTTGCCAGCCCGCAGGCCGTGGCCACCGGGTTGCCGGACAGCGTGCCGGCCTGGTAGACGCCACCCAGCGGCGCCAGATGCTGCATGACCGCGCGCCGGGCACCAAAAGCCGCCAGCGGCATGCCGCCGCCGATGACTTTGCCGAAGACCGAGATGTCGGGTGCAAAACCCGGGATGAGCCGGGCGTAGTGAGCCTGGGCGCTGCCGAGGCCGACGCGAAAGCCCGTCATCACCTCATCCAGCACCAGCAGGGCGCCATGCTGGGTGCACAGGCGGCGCATGGCGCTCATGAAGACCACTGACGAGCGCACGAAATTCATGTTGCCGGCGATGGGCTCGACGATGACGCAGGCCAGTTCGCTGCCGTACTGGGCGAAGGCGGCTTCGAGCTGCTCGACGTTGTTGTATTCCAGGACGACGGTGTCGGCCGCGGCTCCCGGCGTGACGCCGGCACTGGTCGGGTGGCCGAAGGTGGCCAGGCCGGAACCGGCTTTCACGAGCAACGCGTCGGTGTGGCCGTGGTAGCAGCCTTCGAACTTGATGAACTTGGCGCGGCCGGTGGCGCCGCGCGCCAGGCGGATGGCGCTCATGGTCGCCTCGGTGCCCGAGCTGACCAGGCGCACCTGGTCCATGCTGGGCACGAGCTTCAAGATCTCCTCGGCCAGCTCGATCTCCCGCTCCGTCGGCGCGCCGAAGGAGAAGCCTTCGGCTGCGGCCTTTGTGACTGCTTCGAGCACGGCCGGGTGGCCGTGGCCGAGGATCATCGGCCCCCAGGAGCCGATGTAGTCGACATAACGCTTGCCTTCGGCGTCATGGATGTAGGCGCCTTCGCCGCGCTGGATGAAGCGCGGCGTGCCGCCGACGGCGCGGAAGGCGCGCACGGGGGAATTCACGCCCCCGGGAATGACGCGCGCGGCGCGCTCGAAGAGCTCTGAATTGCTGGCCATGAGAGAGGAGTCAGGAGATCAATGCATGCGCCGCGGCGTCTTGGGCGGCTGCTCGGGTTCGGGTTCGGGCTCGAAGTCGGGCGGCTCGCCGCCTTCTTCGTCCGCTGCGGGCAGGGCCCAGAAGAAGCGGTCGGGGATGACGTTGCCCATACCGGGACGAAAACCCGCATCCAGCGACTGGTCCAGGAAGGACAAGGCTTCACTGACGGCCGAGTGCAGTTCCGCGCCCACCGACAGCAGCGCCGCGAGCGCCGCCGACAGCGTGTCGCCCGCGCCGACGAAGGCCGTCTCGAAGCGCTCGAACTTCTCCCCGGTGATAGGCCCCTGCGAGTTGGCCAGCACGTTGTCCACGAACTGGTTGGGCAGCTGGATGCCGGTCACCAGCACGTGCTGGGCGCCGGCCTGGGCGGCGGCGACGGCCAGCTCGCGGGCCGACGGCGCGCGCTCGTTGTCCCAATCGGGCAGCAGGAAGTCCGTCATGGTCTTGTGGTTGCCCACCAGCACGGCGGTCTGCGGCAGCACCAGCTCGCGAAGCGCGTCCAGGTACTGCTGCTGGTCGTCCTCGTCGATCCAGGCGACGGAGGGCAGATAGGTCACCAGCGGCACGTCGGGGTAGTCGCTCAGCACCTCGGCCACGGCGCTGACGGCCTCGGCATTGCCCAGGAAGCCGACCTTCCAGGCCGTGATGGGCACGTCTTCCAGGATGTGGCGGGCCTGCTCGGCGACGGTGTCGGCGTCGAGGTTCTCGTGCTCGAAGGTCTCGGCCGTGTCGCGCAGCACGATGGCGGTGACGACGGGCAGGCAGTGCGCGCCCATAGCCGCAATCGTGGCTACATCGCCGGCCAGGCCGCCTGCGCCAGAGGCGTCGCTGGCATTGAAGCTCAGCACGCAAGCTGGCGGCGGGCTTTCCTGTTCGTCTTGGGCATCTTCGGCCGCGGGGTCGGTGGGGAGGGGTGTTGGGCTCATGGGGAAGTCATGGCGGTCGCGGCCAAATAGCAGCCGCAAAGCGTGGAGTCTGCCGCTAAAAGGGCGCTTCTGAGGCCCGGGGCACAGGCGTTTGCCCTCAGCATTGCGCTTTCGAGCCCTGGCTAGAATGATTCGATTGTAGTGAGCAAACTCTAAGCACCGTGAGCGAACCCAGTACCTGGATGTGCCTGATCTGTGGATGGATCTATGACGAAGCAGCGGGCGATCCGGAGCACGGCATCGCGCCGGGCACCGCCTGGGCCGATGTGGACATGAACTGGACCTGCCCCGACTGCGGCGCGCGCAAAGAGGATTTTGAGATGGTGCGCATCTGACTCGGCCTCACATGCCTCACAGGGGGCCGAAAGGGCCGGGCCCCGAGCTGAAGTTCCGAGGAGACGACGTTTGAACGAGCAAGTTTCCGGTGCAGGACCCACCCGCATCCTGGTCATCGACGRCAGCAACACCATCCGCCGCAGCGCGGAGATCTTCCTGAAGCAGGGCGGCCATGAGGTGGCCCTGGCCGAGGACGGCTTCGATGCGTTGGCGAAGCTGGGCGACTTTCATCCCGATCTCGTGTTCTGCGACATCCTGATGCCCCGCCTGGACGGTTATCAGACCTGCGCCATCATCAAGCGCAACCCGCAGTTCTCGGGAGTGCCGGTGATCATGCTGTCGTCAAAAGACGGCCTCTTCGACAAGGCCCGCGGGCGCATGGTGGGCTCGCAGGACTATCTGACCAAGCCTTTCACCAAGGACCAGCTGCTTCAGGCGGTGCTCCAGCACCGTCGGCAAGAAGCGCGTACGTAAAGAGAACTGCCATGAGCATTCACAACATCCTGCTGGTTGACGATTCCAAGACCGAACTGCATGCCTTATCGGAAATGCTGGGCAAGCGCGGCTTCACTGTCCGCACGGCCGAGAACGCCGAAGAGGCCATGAAGCGCCTGGCCGAGGCCAAGCCCGACCTGATCCTGATGGACGTCGTCATGCCCGGCCAGAACGGCTTCCAGCTGACGCGTGCAATCACCCGCGACGAGCGCTACATCGGCATCCCCATCATCATGTGCACGAGCAAGGGCCAGGAGACGGACAAGGTCTGGGGCATGCGCCAGGGCGCCAGCGACTACGTCGTCAAACCCGTCAAGGCCGAAGAGCTGCTGGCCAAGATCAAAGCCCTGGGCTGAAATGATGACGCCCCCACGTTCACTTCGTTCACTGCCCCCCGCGGGGGCGCTTCATCGCCTTCGGGCGGCCGGGCGGCGCTGAGCATGGCAAACAAGACGGCACTCCGCGAACTCCAGCAGCGCTTGGCCGAGCGCATGGCGGCCGCGCGCGAGCAGACGCTCGTGGCGAACTGGCTGGCCGTGGAATGTGCCGGCGTCGGCCTGTTGTTCTCGCTGAAGCAGGCCAGCGAAATCTTCGCGCCCGTGCCCATCAAGCCCGTGCCCTATGCCAAGCCATGGCTGGCGGGCGTGGCCAACCTGCGCGGCGGCTTGTTCACCGTGGTCGACCTGGCCGTCTACCTGGGCTTGCGCGATCCCGCGCCTGGCCGCGCCGTGGCGGTGCAAAGCCGCCTGGTGTCGCTGGGTAGCGACCTGAACCTGAACTGCGCGTTGCTCGTCGACCGGCTGGCCGGCCTGCGCAGCGACGAGCAACTGCCGCTGGCCGAGCAGCAGCCCGCCGGGCCGCTGCCCCGTTTTGCTGGCGCCCTGCGCCGCGACGAAGCTGGGCGCAACTGGCAAGAAATCAATCTCGAAGCGTTGTCGCGGCAGGAGAATTTCCTGCACATCGTCGCGTGATGCGCGCATCTGTTTCCAAGCTTCAAGCCGCGCGCGAGTGCGGCACCACAAACACTGAAGGACGAGGGTGAGATGAGCCTGCTGGACAAAATCAGGGGAAAGTCCGAAGCCGATGATCTGCCGCTGGCGCCGCCGGAAGGCGTCGACACGACCATCGATTCGCGCAGCAACGTCGGCTTCGACGCCACCCGCAACGCCGACTCCACCCTGGCCGGCGTCGAGATTCCCGCGCGCACCGAGGTGTATCCACGCACCGAGGCGCCGTCCATCATTTCGCAGGCGGTGCCCACCGAACCGGGCCCGAACAGCGAGTTCGCGCCCAGCAGCACGATGAGCTTCGCGCCCACCACGCAGGCCGCCGACCCGACCATGCTGCCGCCCAAGGCGGCCACCGGTGCCGAGAAGCTGACCGACCTGTTCGGTCGCCACCGCCAGCGTGCACTGACCGGCCTCGTCGTCCTCGGCCTCGTCGGCACGGCCGTGTCGGTCAGCCTGGTGCTGGCCAGTTCCAGCCGCAGTGCGGCCCAGGTGCGTGCCACCGGTCAGGCGCTGATGCATTCGCAGCGCATGGCCAAGTCCGTGTCCGCGGCCCTCGTCGGCAATCCAGCCGCGTTCGCGGAGCTGCGCGAGTCGGTCAGCACGCTGAGCGGCGTCGTCAACAACCTGCGCACCGGCGAAGGCGACCTGGCGGTCGCGCCGGCCGCCGTGCAGCCGACGCTGGACATGGTCAAGCCGCTGGTCGAACGTGCCGAGAAGAACGGCAAGGTCGTGCAGTCCCAGGAAAAGATCCTGACCCAGGTCGGCCAGGCGCTGCGCGCCATCAACCGGCAGTCCAGCGACCTGCTGGAAAGCGCCGAGGCCGTGTCATCTCAAGCCCTGCAGATCGGCTCGTCGGCGGGTGAAGTCTCTGCCGTCGGCCAGCTTGTCATGCTGACCCAGCGTATCGGCAAGAGCGCCAACGAATTCCTGACCCAGGAAGGCGTCAGCCCCGAGGCGGTGTTCCTGCTGGGCAAGGACTTGAACTCCTTCAAGCTCATCACCGAAGCGCTCATCAGCGGCAGCCCCGAGCTGCGCCTGAACGCGGCACGCGACCCGCAACTGAAGGAACGCCTGCAGACCCTGCTCAAGCAGTACGAGCAGACCCGCACGCAAGCCTCTGCGATTCTGGGCAACCTGCAGGGCCTGGTGTCGGCACGTGAAGCGCAGACGGCCATCCTGAACGATTCCGAGCCGCTGCGTAAGGGCCTGGAGCAGGCCGCTGGCGAGCTGGAAAAGTCCGGCGGCGCGGGCTGGGGCCTGATCGCCTTCATGGTGCTGTCCCTGATTGCCCTGGTGGCCGGTGCCTTCGGTTTCCTGCGCCTGTTCGTGGCCGACCAGTCCGAGCGCGCGGCGCTCGCCGAAGCCTCACGCCGTGAAGCCGAGGCCCAGGAGCAAGAGGCCAAGCGCGTCAACGACGCCAACCAGGCCGCCATTTTGCGGTTGATGAACGAACTGGCCAGCGTCGCTGAAGGCGACCTGACGCAACAAGCGACGGTGACGGAAGACATCACCGGCGCCATCGCCGACTCCGTGAACTACACGGTGGAGGAACTGCGCAACCTGGTCGGCCAGGTGCAGGCCACGGCAGCCCGCGTGACCGACACGACCGGCGCGGTGGACCAGACGTCCACCGACCTGCTGGCGGCCTCCAAGGAGCAGCTGCACGAGATCCGCGCCACCGGCGAGGCCGTGCTCGGCATGGCGAGCCGAATCACCGACGTGTCCGCGCAGGCGCAGACAACGGCCGGTGTGGCGCGCCAGAGCCGTCAGGCTGCCGAGCAGGGTCTCTCCGCGATGCAGAACAACATCGCCGGTATGAACACCATCCGCGACTCCATCCAGGAGACCTCCAAGCGCATCAAGCGACTGGGCGAGTCGTCTCAGGAAATCGGCGAGATCACGGAGCTGATCTCGGACATCACGGAACAGACGAACGTGCTGGCCTTGAACGCCGCCATTCAGGCCGCGTCCGCCGGCGAAGCCGGTCGCGGCTTCTCGGTGGTTGCGGAAGAAGTGCAGCGCCTGGCGGAACGCTCCGGCGACGCGACGCGGCGAATCGCTGCGCTGGTCAAGACCATTCAGACCGACACCCATGACGCGGTGGCCGCCATGGAGCGTTCGACGCGCGGGGTGGTGGAAGGTACGCAGCTGTCTGACGCGGCCGGTAAGGCGCTGGAAGACATCGACAGCGTGTCCCGCCAGCTGGACAACCTGATCGGCCAGATCTCGACCCAGGCCCAGCAGGAAGCCGAGCATGCCAACGAGGTGGCCTCCAACATCCAGCACATCTTCGCGGTGACCGAGCAGACGTCGGAGGGCACGCGCTCCACCGCCCAGATGGTGCATGAGCTGTCGCGCTCTGCCGAGGCGCTGCGCACGTCCGTGTCCCGATTCAAGGTCGCCTGACCGGCCCCGCCCTACCGCATCGAGCGAGAAAGCCCACGCATGGACAGCTCCCTGCGAGACTCCGAACTCCCGGCCGACCTCAGCCCACTGGCCTGGGTGCAGGAGGAGTTACGCCGCTCCCTGGAGTCGGTGCACAAGACCCTGCGCCGCCTCGTGCGCGACAGCGGCGACAACCGCCTCTCCGCCTTTGGCGGTGATGCCCAGCCCAGCGCGCCGCTGCAGCAGGCGGCCGCGCAGTTGCACCAGGTCAGCGGCGTGCTGTCGCTGGTCGGCCTGCCGGCCGGCGCCAGCGTGCTGCGCGCCGCCGAAGTGGCCGTCGCGCGTCTGGCCGAGCGGCCGCTGGAGGTCGAAGCCAGCACCGTCGACACCATCGAACGCGCCGACTTTGCCCTGCTGGCCTATGTCGCCCGCCTGCTGGCTGGCAACAAGACCTCGTCGCTGGCCCTCTACCCGGGCTATCGCGCGCTGCAGCAGCTCAATGGTGCCGATCGCATCCACCCGGCCGACCTCTGGCAGTACGACTGGTCCTGGCGCAGCATTGCGTCCGAAGCCGGTGTGTCGCCGCGTTCGCCCGAGGCCGTGCGCGCGCCTTTTGAAGCCGCATTGCTGCGCCATATGCGCGAGCCCAGCTCGACGCATGCAGCCAATCTTTCCGGCCTGTGCGCTGGTCTGGCAGCCGCCTTGCCCGCTGGCACGACGCGCACGCTGTGGCAGCTCGCCGCCGCCGTCTTCGAAGGCCAGGCGCTCAAGCTGATTCCCAGCGACGGCTATGCCAAACGCCTGGGCTCCAAGCTGCTGCATGAACTGCGCCTCGTTGGCCATGGCGACCAGATGGATCCGGCGCGCGAACGTCTGGCCCAGGACCTGCTGTTCTTCTGTGCCCAGTGCCGCGTCAACCAAGGCGCCGGCCCGCGCCTGACAGCGGTGCATGAAACCTACCGCCTCACTGATGAGCATGCCGGCGACTACGAGGACGCCGGCCTCGGCCGCATCGATCCTGCCTGGGTCGCGCAAGCCAAGCGCCGCGTGATTTCAGCCAAGGAAAGCTGGTCCAGCGCCGCCGAAGGCGACCAGCACCGCCTGGCCGGCCTGGACGAGCAGTTCGCCGGTCTGGCCGATTCGCTGACCCGCCTCTTCCCCAGCGGTGAAGTGCTGGCTCAGACACTGCAGCGCGCCGTCGTCGCGACGCTGCGCTCGCGCAGCACGCCGCCACCCGCGCTGGCCATGGAAATCGCCACCAGCCTGCTCTATGTCGAAGCCGCGCTGGAAGACGCCGCGTTCGACCAGCCCGAGCAGGCCGATCGCGTGCGTCGCCTGGCGCGCCGCGTCGAGGCCGTGGCCCATGGCCAGACGCCCGAGCCGCTGGAAGACTGGATGGAGGACCTGTACCGCCGGGTCTCCGACCGCCAGACCCTGGGCAGCGTCGTGCACGAGCTGCGTGCCAGCCTGTCGGAAGTCGAGAAGCAGTGCGACGAATACTTCCGCGACCCGGCCCGGCGTGAGCTGCTGATTCCCGTGCCCGGCCAGTTGCAGGCGATGCGCGGCGTGCTCAGCGTGCTGGGCCTGGACCAGGCGGCGCAGGCCACCGTTCGCATGCGCGACGAGGTCGACGGCCTGGCCAACACCGAGATCGATTTCGAGCGCGCCAGCGCCCGTGGCGTGTTTGAGCGCCTGGCCAACAACCTCGGCGCCCTGGGTTTCCTGATCGACATGCTCAGCGTCCAGCCTCAGCTGGCCAAGCGCATGTTCCAGTTCGACGACGCTAGCGGCCGCCTGGACGCCGTCATGGGCCGCCGCGAAGGCGCCGTCGAGCTGCCGAGTTTCGAGGCCAGCGGCTTCCACGTCGACCTGGGCGACGAATCGGCCCAGATTGCCGCTCCCGCCGCCTACGACGCCACCCAGCCCTTGCGCATCGACCTGGGGACGCTGGACCTGCCCGACCTCAGCCTGCCCGACGTCGACCTGTCGCAGCCGGCCGCTCCCGCACCCGTTCCCGTGGTTGCTCCCCCGCCGCCCGCGCCCAGCGTCGCGGACGACCCCGAGATGCGCGAGATCTTCCTCGAGGAAGCCGACGAGGTCATCGGCAACGCCCGGGCCGCGCTGGAAGAGCTGCGCCAGGCCCCCGCCGACCACGGCCAGCTCACCATCGTGCGTCGCGCCTTCCACACCCTCAAGGGCAGCGCCCGCATGGTCGGCCTGGACCCCTTCGGTGAAGGTGCCTGGGCCTGCGAACAGCTCTACAACGCCCGCCTCGCCGAAGCCACCCCCCAGTCCGACGCCGCCTTGCTGGGCTTCACCACCGAGGCGCTGGACTACTTTGCCCACTGGCGCAACCAGATTGCTGGCACGGAACCGGGCCACAGCTTGCCCGACCCGGTGCGCCGCAGTGCCGATTCGCTGCGCCTGCATGGCCAGCCCCTGCCTATTGCCGTTTCGGCTGCTCCGGCCGCCGAAGCCATCGAAGCGGTAGAAGCCCAAGGCCTCGACCTGCCGCTGGACGCCGCGACCCCGGTCGAAGCCATCGAGCGTGGCCCCGAGGTCATGGCCGAGCCGGCAGCAGAACCCATCGTCGCCGCGCTGCCGGCGGAGATGGAGGAGACGCCGCCGCTGGTGCCCGACTTCGTTCTCGAGCTTGGCGCACCGGCCAACGAGGCCCCCATCGAGGCTGACCTCGACCTCGCCCTGCCCGAGGTCACGCTGGATCTCGACCCGACCGAACTACCCGCCGAGCTGGTCAGCGAGTTCGACGCCCACGCACCGACCGAACCCCTGCCGCTGCCACCCACGCCTGATGAAGAGCCGACCTTGGCCAACTTCGGCGTCGTGCTGGATCTGGACGAGCCTGAGCCTGTCATTGCCGCCGAACCCCTGGCCGAGCCCCCGGTCCGGCCGGAGGAGTCCACGCTGGCCCTGCACAAGCTGCTCGAGGAGGACGAGGAGCCGGCCGCGCCGGTTCTCACGCTGGTCAGCCCTGCCGAGCCGGAGCTGGAACCTGAACCCGAGTCGGCCGACCCCGACGAAGGCTTCAAGGTCATCGGCTCGCTGCGCATCAGCATCGCGCTGTTCAACATCTTCCTGAACGAGGCTGACGAGCTGTCGCGCAAGCTGTCCATCGGCCTGGCCGAGTGGGCCGTCGAGCTCAGCCATCCGGTGCCGCAGAGCTGCGAAGTGCAGGCTCACGCCCTGGCCGGCAATGCGGCCACGGTGGGCTACGAGGATCTCTCCATCCTGGCCCGGGAACTCGAGCACACCCTGGGTCGCGCCCATCGCGCCGTGCGCTACGAGCAGGCCGACGCCGAACTGTTCGTGCGCGCCGCCGACGACATCCGCCGCCTGCTGCACCAGTTCGCAGCCGGCTTCCTGAAGCCCAACGATCCCGAGGTCGTCGCGCAGCTGCATGCCTACGAGCCGCAGGAAGAGTCCTTCACGGCATCCGCGCCCCTGGATGCGCTGCCTGTGCCAGCCCTGCACGACACCCTCGCCGGCGACCTGGATGACCAGGTCACCGTGGCTGCTGATCTGCCGGAGCCCGTCGTTGATCTCGCCGATTTCGTCGACCTGGCCGAACCCCTCGTCGAGCCCATTGCCGAGCCGGCCGCAGAGACGGTTGCCGAGGCTGTGCCGCAAACCGAGCCTGCCCCGCTGCTGGCGGCCGACGACGAGCCCGAGCCGGGCCTGCCCGACCACATCGAGCCCGACCTCTATCCCATCTTCGAGGAGGAAGGGCGCGACCTGCTGGAACAACTGCACGGTGCGCTGCGCGACTGGTTGGCCCATCCGGGCGAGCTGGGTCGCTCCGACGCCTGCATGCGTGCTCTGCACACCTTCAAGGGTGGCGCCCGCCTGGCCGGCGCCATGCGCCTGGGCGAGCAGGCCCACAACCTCGAATCCGCCATCGAGAACCTGCTGAGGGCCGGCAGCGCCAACCACAGCCAGGTCCAGGCGCTGCAGCATGAGGGTGATGCCCTCGAGCACGCCTTCGAGGAACTCGGTCGCCGGCTCGCATCTGCCGCCGTGCCAGCCGCGCCGGCCATCGTCGCCCCGCCGCCGCCCGCACCCGCTGCCAAGCCGCCGGTCGTTGTCGAGGCGGCTGCGCCGGCGCCTGAACCTGAGCGCCTGCTGGCCGAGATTGCCCAAGCCGATGTGCGGCCGGTCGCATCCACGTTCGTCGAGAAGCCCGCCGAACCAGCGCGCGAGATCGACTGGAGCCGCTTCACCGACACCGCCGAGGTCGCTGCCGGCAGCGACAACCTCGCCATCGGCCAGGCCCTGGTGCGTGTGCGCGGCAGCTTGCTGGAGCGCATGGCCACGCAGGCCGGTGAGGTCAGCATCCGCCGTGCGCGGATGGAGTCCGAGCTGGTCCAGATGAAGGGCGCGCTGCTTGACCTGGACGACAACCTGGAGCGCCTGCGCGCCCAGTTGCGCGAGCTGGATCTGCAAGCCGAGGCCCAGATGCACGCCCAGCAAGAGGCGGCGCAGCAGGGCGGCCGCGAGTTCGACCCGCTGGAGTTCGACCGCTACACGCGCTTCCAGGAACTGACCCGCATGCTGACCGAGTCGGTGGGTGACGTGGCCACGCTGCAGCGCACACTGGGCCGCAACGTCCAGACCGGCGAAGACGAGCTGGCCGCGCAATCCCGGCTGACGCGCGAGCTGCAGGACGACCTGCTGCGCACCCGCCTCGTCGACTTCGACAGCATCGGCGAGCGCATGCACCGCGTCGTGCGGCAGGCTGCCCGCGATGCCGGCAAGCAGGTCAAGCTGGAGATCACCGGCGGCCAGACCGAACTGGACCGCTCGGTGCTGGAACGTACCGCTGGGGCCTTCGAGCATCTGCTGCGCAACAGCGTCGCTCACGGCATCGAGTCGCCCGAGGTGCGCACGGCTTCGGCCAAGGACCCGGTCGGCACGTTGCGCATCGAGGTCAGCCAGCACGGCAACGAAGTGCTGCTGAATTTCTCCGACAACGGCGCCGGCCTCAACCTCGGACGCATCCGCGAGCGCGGCCTGCAGCTCGGGTTGATCTCGCCCGACGCCGAGCCTGACGACGCGCAGCTCAAGCGCCTGATCTTCGCGCCGGGCTTCTCCACGGCCAGCCAGGTTACCGAGTTGAGCGGCCGCGGCATCGGCATGGACGTCGTGCGTGCCGAGGTCGGCACGCTGGGCGGCACCATCGAAACCACGTCGACCACCGGCCAGGGCACCAGCTTCCTGCTGCGCCTGCCGCTCACCACGGCGCTGACGCAGGTCGTGCTGCTGAAGAGCTCCGATCAGGTCATCGCCGTCCCCGCGGCGCTGATGCAGTCAGTGCAGCGCGTGCCCGTCGATGCAGTCGAGGCGGCCTATGCCACCGGCAAGCTGCAGCATGGCGGTGTCGAGATGCCCTTCTACTGGCTGGGCGGCCTGCTCGGCCACGCGGGCCGTGGCCATGTCCATGGCCGCCACACCCATGTGGTGCTGGTGCGCAGCGCCCAGGGCGCACTGGCCCTGCACGTGGATGAGGTCGTCGGCAACCAGGAAGTTGTCGTCAAGAACCTCGGCGCCCAGCTCAACCGCGTACCGGGCCTGGCGGGCATCAGCCTGCTGGCTTCGGGCGAAGTGGCGCTGATCTACAACGTCGTGGCACTCGCCGACTGGTACGGCCTCGACGCCCAGGCCCGGCTGGCGGCGGCCCATGCCATGTCGCTGGGCGAAACGCCGCAGCAGACCGCACCGGTCGTCGAGACGGTGACGCAGGCGCCGCTCGTCCTCGTCGTCGACGACTCGCTGACGGTGCGTCGCGTGACCCAGCGCTTCCTCGAGCGCGTCGGCCTGCGCGTCATGCTGGCCAAGGACGGCCTGGATGCGATGGAGAAGCTGTCGGGTGACGAGTTGCCTTCGGTGGTACTGTCCGACATCGAAATGCCCCGTATGGACGGTTTCGACCTGGTGCGCAACATGCGCGCCGACTCGCGGCTGGCTGCTCTGCCCGTCATCATGATCACCTCGCGCATTGCCCAGAAGCACCGCGACTACGCAGCTCAGCTGGGTGTCGACCACTACCTGGGCAAGCCCTACGATGAGGAGTATCTGCTCGGGTTGATCCAGCAGTTCACCCAGCAGACCGTGGCGGCCTGAGCCCCCCATGTCCCAGGTTGTCGACCATCTTGCTGAACTGACCGGTTTTCGTGACCGGGATGTCATGGACGTCACCCTGGTCATGGCGCTGCGTGACCTGCTGGAGCCCGAGTCCGTCGCGATCTACCGCAGCGTCGGCGAGCCGGGCGACGAACGTTGGCTGACCCGTGCCCATCTGCGCGCGGGTGATGCGGTCGCGTCGGCCGACCCGCTGTGGGCCAAGCCTGGTGCGCTGCCGAAGGCGACCGACCATCCGCTGCGCCTGGAAGCCATGCGCAGCCGCAGCGTCACCCAGGTGGCCCAGGGCGGCCAGTGGCTGTATCTGTTCCCGATCGCCACCGACCGCGACGTCATCGGCGTCATCGAGATCCTGTCCACGCGGCGCCTGGGCACGGGCGCGCAGCGCATGGTCAGCAGCGTGCTGCGGATCTATCACAACTTCCAGGGCCTGCTCGACTACTCCGAGCGTGACACGCTGACGGGGTTGCTGAACCGCAAGACCTTCGACGAGAGCTTCCTGAAGGTGCTGTCGGACATCCCGACGCGTGCCGACGTGACGCACGAGGCCGAGGACCGTCGCCACGAGACGGCCATCCAACACTATGTGCTCGGCGTGATCGACATTGATCACTTCAAGACCGTCAATGACCGCTTCGGGCACCTGATCGGCGACGAAGTGCTGTTGTTGCTGTCGCGCCTGATGCGCGGCTCTTTCCGCTTTCACGACATGCTCTATCGCTTCGGCGGCGAGGAGTTCGTCGTGCTGATGCGCTGCGACGAGGAGATCCACGCGGGCGAGGCCTTCGAGCGCCTGCGCCTGAACACCGAACGCTACGCCTTCCCGCAGGTGGGCCGCATCACCGTCAGCATCGGCTTCACCGAGGTGCGCCCGGGCGACGGGCCAGCCGATGCCTTCGAGCGCGCCGACAAGGCGGTCTATCACGCCAAGGGCCATGGCCGCAACCAGGTCCACAACTACGCGGCCCTGGTGGCCAGCGGCGTGATCCAGGAATCGGCACAGCTCAGCGACGTCGAGCTGTTCTGAAGCCGCCGCGCTGAAGCATTCGTCACCCGCGCAAGACCGCAGGCTGACCTTTTTGCTCTCCGTTCATCGCCTGACGACGGCGTAGCGGGCCAGCGTGCGCTCCCGTGCGATGGCGTGGTCGACGATAGGGCGCGGGTAGACGCTGCCCTGCATCTGCAGCGGCGCGCGCGTCCAGGGCTCGTGGATGGTCTTGGCCGGCAGCTCCGCCAGTTCGGGGCAGTAGCGGCGGATGAAGCGGCCCTGCGCGTCGAACTTCTCGCTCTGGCTCACCGGGTTGAAGATGCGGAAATAGGGCTGGGCGTCGCAGCCGCTGCTGCTGGCCCATTGCCAGCCACCGTTGTTGGCCGCGAGGTCGAAGTCCAGCAGCTGCTGCGCGAAATAAGCCTCGCCGCGTTGCCAGGCGATGCCGAGATCCTTGGTCAGGAAGCTGGCCGTCACCATGCGCAGGCGGTTGTGCATATAGCCCGTCTGGTTGAGCTGGCGCATGGCGGCGTCCACCAGCGGGTAGCCGGTGCGGCCCTCGCACCAGGCGGCGAACAGCGCGTCGGCTTCAGCGCCGGTCTCCCAACGGATGGCGTCGTACTCGGGCTTGAAGGCCGCCGTCATCGCATGCGGGTGGTGGTGCATGACCTGGTGATAGAAGTCGCGCCAGATCAGTTCTGACAGCCAGACCTCGGCGCCATGTTCGCCGCCCAGCATCCGCTGGTGCGCGATGCGCGCGAGGCGCCGGATCGACACCGTGCCGAAGCGCAGGTGCACGCTCAGATAGCTCGGCCCCTTCATCGCCGGGAAGTCCCGCCTGCTGTCATACGCGTCGATGCGGTTCAGGAAGTCCTCCAGCAGCGCCTCGGCGCCGCGGACGCCCTGGCCGACATGCTCGGTCAGCCCGGCGGGCTTGAAGCCGATTTCTTCGAGTTTGGGGATCTCAGTGGCCAGCTTGCTCTTCGCCAGCGCATGCGCATGCCGCTCGATGGGATAGCTGCCCAGATAGAACTCATCCACCTTGCGCAGCCAGGCGTTCTTGTAGGGTGTGAACACGCTGTACGGCCCACCCGCGGCCGTCATGACCTCGCCGCGCTCGAAGATGACATGGTCCTTGAAGGTGCGCAGCTCGGCATTGAGGGGTTTCAGCAGGTCGGCCACCAGCGCGTCGCGCATCAGCGCCTGCGGTTCGTCGTCGTGGTTGGTGAACACGGCCTGCGCGCCCAGCTCGGCCACCAGGCGCGGGATCTCGTCCGCCGCAAAGCCATGCCGCACGATCAGCGCCCCGCCGAGCTTGCGCAGGTCCTCGTCCAGCACCTGCAGCGCGCCCAGGATGAACTCGACGCGTCGGTCCGCGCGTGGCAGGGCGTCGAGGATGTCGCGGTCCAAGACGAAAGCGCAGAAGACCTGTTTCGCGCTGCGCAGCGCGTGATACAGCGCGGCCTGGTCGCCCGCGCGCAGGTCGCGGCGAAACCAGACAAGAGCGCGGTCAAGGTGAGCAGGCATGGGCGCAGATTAAGGTCTTTGCACGCCCGCCCAGGCTGGGCGACCTCGGCAAGCACCAGTCTCCCGGGCGATAAAGCGCTGAAGCGCAAAGCGGCCAGAATAAAATGCCGCCATGCCCGCCGACCGGATCGTCCTGACCAACCAATTCCTCATCGCCATGCCCGGCATGGCCGACGAGGCCTTCGCAGGCACCGTGGTCTACCTCTGCGAGCACAACGACAACGGCGCCCTGGGCCTCGTCATCAACAAACCCATCTCTCTGACGCTGGGCAATCTGTTCGAGAAGGTTGAGCTCAGCCCACCGGCCGAACCGCTGGCCGACAGCCCCGTCTTCTATGGCGGCCCGGTGCAGACCGACCGCGGTTTCGTGCTGCACGAGCCGCTGGACGAAGAGGGCGGCCACTACAACGCGACGCTGGCCGTGCCTGGCGGCCTGGAGATGACGACCAGCCGCGACGTGCTTGAAGCGCTCTCCAACGGCGCCGGCCCCAGGAAGATCTTTGTCACGCTCGGCTACAGCGGTTGGGCCGCGGGCCAGCTCGAAGAGGAAATCGGCCGCAACGGCTGGCTGACGGTGGACGCGGCGCCCGAGATCATCTTCGACACTCCGGTGGAGCAGCGCTACGAGCGCGCACTGGCCCTGCTGGGCGTGGACCCACGCATGCTCAGCTCGGACGCGGGGCACGCATGATGGCGGCGTTGGCGCCGTCGCATCAGATCTTTCTTGCTTTTGACTTTGGCACCCGACGCATCGGCGTCGCCTCGGGCACACGCTTGCTCGGTTCGGCCGAGCCGCGTGCCACGGTCAGGAGTGGCGATTTCGACGCGATTGCCGCCCTCGTCAAGACCTGGCAGCCCGACGCCCTCGTCATCGGCGTGCCGCGCCACCCCGACGGCGCGCCGCACGAGATGACGGCCAAGGCACAGAATTTCGGCCGCAGGCTGGCCGGGCGCCATCACCTGCCGGTCTTCGAAGTGGACGAGCGCTACACCAGTGTTGAAGCCGAGGCTGAAGGCGCGCACGACGTGGACGCCGCAGCGGCCGCCCTCATCCTTGAACAATTTTTCCGGGAACATCCATGAGTGACCTCAAGCTGGACGCTGAAGGCCTTTACCTCGAGCTCAGGCGCGGCGTGCAGCGACTGCTGACCGCCGACACCGCCCTCGTGGGCATCTGGAGCGGCGGCGCCTGGCTGGCCGAGCGCCTGGCCGTCGACCTGGGCCTGGCCGACGCCGGCACCATCTCCAGCGTGCTGCACCGCGACGACTTCGGCTCGCGGGGCCTGGCCAAGGCCGACCACACCTCGCTGCCTTTCGACGTCAACGGCCGCGACATCCTGCTCATCGACGACGTGCTCTACACCGGCCGCACGACGCGGGCCGTGCTCAACGAGTTGTTCGACTTCGGCCGCCCGGCGAGCGTGCAGCTGGCGGTGCTGGTGGACCGCGGCGGGCGGCAGCTGCCGATCGAGCCGGCGTTCTCTGCGGCCCGCGTCACGCTCGCCGCAGACCAGAGCCTGCGCCTCGCGCGCGCCGACGGGGGCCGATTTGCCTTTGAGGTGAAGTGATGCTTTCCAAACGCAACCCCCAGCTCAACAAGCACGGCGAGCTGATCCACCTGCTGTCCACCGAAGGCCTGCCGCGTGCGGTCATGGAGCAGATCCTGGACACCGCGGGCAGCTTCCTCTCGGTCAACGACCGTGAGGTCAAGAAGGTGCCGCTGCTGCGCGGCAAGTCGGTGTTCAACCTGTTCTTCGAGAACAGCACCCGCACCCGCACCACCTTCGAGATCGCCGCCAAGCGCCTGTCGGCCGACGTCATCAACCTGGACATCGCGCGCAGCTCCACGGCCAAGGGCGAGACGCTGCTGGACACGGTGGCCAACCTCAGCGCCATGCACGCCGACATGTTCGTCGTGCGCCACAGCGAGAGCGGCGCGCCCCACCTGATCGCCCAGCATTGCGCGCCGCACGTGCACGTTGTCAACGCCGGCGACGGCCGCCACGCCCACCCGACTCAAGGGCTGCTGGACATGTACACGATCCGGCACTTCAAGAAAGACTTCCGCAACCTGACCGTATCCATAGTCGGCGACATCGTTCACTCGCGCGTCGCTCGCAGCGACATCCACGCGCTCAACATCCTGGGCGTGCCGGAGATCCGCGCGGTGGGCCCCAAGACCCTGGTCCCCGGCGACCTGCGCGACATGGGCGTGCGCGTCTGCCACGACATGGCCGAAGGCGTGAAGGACGCCGACGTCATCATCATGCTGCGCCTGCAGAACGAGCGCATGAACGGCGGCATGCTGCCCAGCAGCGGCGAGTTCTTCAAGCACTTCGGCCTGACGCCCGACAAGTTGCGCCTGGCCAAGCCCGACGCCATCGTCATGCACCCGGGGCCCATCAACCGCGGCGTCGAGATCGCGTCCGAAGTGGCCGACGGCAAGAGCAGCGTCATCCTGCCGCAGGTCACCTTCGGCATCGCGGTGCGCATGGCCGTCATGGCCATCCTGGCTGGCAACGAGGCATGAGCATGAAGATCCTGATCAAAGGCGGCCGACTGATCGACCCGGCGTCCAATCTCGACCGCATCGGCGACGTCGCCATCGCGAACGGCCGCATCGTGCATCTGGGCGCCGTGGCTGACTTCGGTGCTGACCGCACGGTTGACGCGAGCGGCCTCATCGTCGCGCCCGGCCTCGTCGACCTGTGCGCCCGGCTGCGCGAGCCCGGGCACGAGCATGAAGGCCTGCTCGAAAGCGAACTCGCCGCAGCGGCCGCTGGTGGCGTGACCAGCCTGGTCTGCCCGCCCGACACCGACCCGGTGCTCGACGAGCCCGGTCTGGTGGAGATGCTGAAGTTCCGTGCCCGCAAGCTGAGCCGCTGCCGCCTGTTTCCGCTCGGCGCGCTGACGCGCCAGTTGAACGGCACGGCACTCACCGAGATGGCCGAACTGACCGAAGCCGGTTGCATCGGCTTCTCGCAGGCCGAGGTGCCGATCAAGGACACGCTGGTGCTGAGCCGGGCGCTTCAATACGCCGCCACCTATGGCTACACGGTCTGGCTGCGCCCGCAGGACGCGTATCTCGGCGGTGGCGTCGCGGCCAGCGGTTCGGTCGCGACGCGGCTGGGGCTGTCCGGCGTGCCCGTCAGCGCCGAGACAGTGGCGCTGCACACCATTTTTGAATTGGTACGCGCCACGGGCGCCCGGGTGCATGTGTGCCGCCTGTCCAGCGCCGCCGGCGTCGAGCTGGTGCGCGCGGCCAAGCGCGAGGGCCTGCCCGTCACGGCGGACGTGTCCATCAATTCGCTGCACCTCAGTGACGTCGACATCGGCTACTTCGATTCGGCCATGCGCCTGACGCCGCCGCTGCGCCAAGGCCGTGATCGCGATGCGCTGCGCGCGGGCCTCGCCGATGGAACTATTGACGCGCTGGTGTCCGACCACATGCCCGTGACGACCGACGAGAAGGCTGTGCCCTTTGCCGAGGCCACGCCGGGCGCGACGGGCCTGGAGCTGCTGCTGAGCCTGGCGCTGCGCTGGGCCCAGGATTCCAAGCTGCCGCTGCAGCGTGCGCTGGCCGTCGTGACGGCCGAACCGGTGCGGGTGCTGGGCAGCGCACTCGGCTCTTTGTCCGCCAGCGCCGGTCGCCTGGTGGAAGGTGGCGTCGCCGATGTCTGCGTGTTCGACGCGGCGGCGAGCTGGTCCGTCACGCCCGACGCCCTGGCCAGCCAGGGCAAGCACACGCCGTTTGCCTTCGCCTCCAGCGGTTTCGAGCTGCCCGCGCGTGTGCGTTGCACCCTTGTCGCCGGCCACGTCGCCTATGAAGGATGACGGCCCCCACGCGCGCTTCGCACGCTGCCCCCCGAGGGGGTGCAGCCTCCCTAGGGGCGGCCCGGCGGGAGGCTGAATGAGATCCCTGATCGCCACCTGGCGCCTCACGCGCCTTGTGCCGCATGTGCTGCACGGCCTGTGGATCGTCAAGCGCCGCTTCGAGCTGCTGACGGCGTCCGAGCGGCATGGGCTGATCCAGTGGTGGTCGCTCAAGACGCTGCGCATCCTCGGCATCGCGCTGAAGTCCCAGGGCCAGGCCTTGCCGACGGGTCATCTCATGGTGGCCAACCACATCTCCTGGCTGGACATCGCCGGCGTCCACGCGGTGCTGCCGCAGGCGCGCTTCGTGTCCAAGGCGGACGTGAGGCACTGGCCGGTGGTCGGCGCCCTCGTCGAAGGCGCCGGCACGCTCTTCATCGAGCGCGCCAGCAAGCGCGATGCGCTGCGTGTCGTGCACCAGACGGCCGCAGCCCTGCAGGCGGGCGACTGTGTCGCCGTCTTCCCGGAAGGCACCACGGGCGCCGGGCCCGAGATGCTGCCCTTCCACGCCAACCTGCTGCAGGCGGCGGTGTCGGTCGATGCACCGGTGCTGCCCGTCGTGCTGCGGTGGCACGAGCCCGGCGAGCGCTTCAGCTCGTCGGCGCGCTTCATTGGCGACACGACGTTGGTTGAGAGCCTGTGGCGCATTGCTTCGGCCAAGGGGCTGGGCATTGATGTGCAGATCCTGCCCAGCGTGATGGCGACCGGCCAGGACCGTCGCGCCCTGGGTGCGATGCTGCGCGGCGTGATCAGCGCGAAGCTGGGCTGAGCCAGGCCAAGCCGGCCGACGTATTGCCACGGGGCCGGTATTCCAGGCCGACAACGCCTTGCCAGCCACGTGCGTCCAGCAGGGCCAGCTCCGCCGCGAATTCACCGGCCTCGGGCTCATGCCGCCCGGCAACGCCGGCGAGCTGCACATGGCCCAGCATGCCGAGGTCCAGCGCGCGCGCCAGATGTGTCAGTGATTCACCTTCAGCGACGCGGCAATGGTAGAGGTCGAGTTGCAGTTGCACGCGTGGCGTGTCCAGCGCCGCCAGCAGCTCCAGCGCCTGGGCCTGGCGATGCAGGAAATAGCCGGGCATGTCGCGGCGGTTGATGGGCTCGACGACCAGGGGCAGGGGGGACTGCTCGGCGGCCCAGCCGAGGTTGGCCAGCCAGGTCGAGCGGTGCTCGGGCGTGTCCTCGGCCAAGCCTGACAGAAGATGCACGCGGGCCGCGCCAAGGCGGTCGGCCAAGTCCAGGCCGCGCAGCGTCGCGTCGCGAAACTCGGCCTCGCGGCCGGGCAGGGCGGTGAAGCCGCGCTCGCCGACGGCCCAGTCGCCGGCAGGGGCGTTGATGAGGACGACCTTCAGCCCCGCCAGCGCGGCCGTCAGCGGTGGGCGGTCATGCAGATGCGGCTGCTGCAGCTCGACGGCGGCAAAGCCGTCGGCCCGTGCCACCGCCGGCCGGTCGAGATAGGCGTGCTCGGTATAGAGCCAATCGAGATTGGCTGCGAAGCGTGGCGGGATCACTGCAACCCCGCTACCAGGGCGGCGTCATGGATGGCGATCACTTTGGCTGAGGAGGGCAGGGTGATCTCGGGCATGGAGAGCGGGCCTGCGCAGGGAGAATCCCGCGTCACTTGTAAAGAATTGCTGATGATAGAAGCCCGACCGTTGATCGTCCGTCTGCGCAACTTCGTTGGCGACACGGTTTTGAGCATCCCGGCGCTGCGGCTGCTGCAAAGCCACGGCTATCGCCTTGAACTGGTCGGCAAGAGCTGGGCATGCGGGTTGTTGGAGACGGAAGGCTGGCGCGTCCATGTGCGGCCCGAGAGGCTCGGCGAGCGCGTGGCGCAGTTGCGCGCGCTGCGGCGGCAGCTGCGTGCGCAAGACCCCGGATTCGACCGGCGCTCCAATACGCTGCTCTTTCCCTACGCGTTTTCAGCGGCGCTGGACGCGCGACTGGCCGGCCTGCGCGCCGAGGGCCATGCGGTGGAGGGACGCACCTGGCTGATGCGCCGTGGTCACCCGCGGCGCCCGGGGCGGCACACGCTGGTCGAATACTGGGAACTGGCCTGCGACTTCCTCGGCATCGACGAGCCGCCTCCGCCGGTCATCGGCCTGCAGGTCAGCGAGGCCCAGCGGGAGCGGGCCGCCGCTCTGCTGGCGGCGCAAGGCATCGCGCCGGGGCGCTACGTGATGATCTGCCCGTTCGCCAACGGGAAAACCGAGTTCCTGGACCGTACCTGGCCGGCTTTCCCGGAATTCGTGCGCCGCCTGAATGCGGCGGGGCGCCGCATCGTGATGGTGCCGGGACCGACCGAGCTGGAGGGTGCCCGCCAGCTCTACCCTGACGTGGTGCGGTTCGAAGGCGTGGGCCTGGGCATCTACGCCGCGTTGCTGCAGATGGCCGGCATCGTCGTCTCCAACGACACCGGGCCGGGCCACATCGCCGCCGGCGTCGGCGCACGGCTGCTCACCCCCTGGGGGCCGGCCGATCCCGCGGTCTGGGCGCCGTGGGGGCCGACGGTCAAGCTGCTTCAGTACTGGCCCGGCTGGGCCAGCGTGGAGGAGGTGCTGGCCGAGGTGGATCAGGCCTTGCCCTGATTGGCCACGGCGGCAGCCGCCTTGGCGGCGGCTTCGGCGTCGCCCAGGTAGTAGCTCTTGATCGGCTTCAGGTTCTCGTCCAGCTCATAGACCAGCGGGATGCCGTTGGGGATGTTGACGCCAACGATGGCGTCGTCGGCGATGTTGTCGAGGTACTTCACCAACGCGCGGATGCTGTTGCCATGGGCGGCGATGAGCACGCGCTGGCCGCCCTTGATGGCGGGCGCGACGGTCTCGTTCCAGAAGGGCAGCACGCGGGCGACGGTGTCCTTCAGGCATTCCGTCAGCGGAATGTCCTCGGCGTCCAGGCCGCGGTAGCGAGGGTCGCTGCGTTCGCTGCGTGGGTCGGTCGCTTCCAGCGCCGGCGGCGGTGTGTCGTAGCTGCGGCGCCAGATCAGCACCTGCTCGTCGCCGTACTGCTTGGCCATGTCGGCCTTGTTCAGGCCCTGCAGGCCGCCGTAATGGCGCTCGTTGAGGCGCCAGGCGTGGCGCACCGGCAGCCAGGTGCGGTCCATCTGGTCCAGGGCGTGCCACAGCGTCCACACGGCGCGCTTGAGCACCGAGGTGTAGGCGATGTCGAAGTCATAGCCCGCTTCCTTCAGCAGCCGGCCGGCCGTCTTGGCCTGCTCGACACCGGTGGGCGTCAGGTCCACGTCGGTCCAGCCGGTGAAGCGGTTTTCCAGGTTCCAGGTCGATTCGCCGTGGCGGATGAGGACGAGCTTGTACATGGGGCAAGGCGCGCTGAGGTGGTGGGAGGCGGCGGATTATCCGACCCAGCGATAATCGCCGGCTTCGTTGAATTACACGGGATGCTTGCTTGAACTTCCTGATCGAGAACTGGTTTCTGCTCGTCGCCGCACTTGTGTCCGGTGGCCTGTTGCTCTGGCCCATGCTGATGTCGGGTGCACAGGGCGGCGGCCTCGCCCCCGCCCAGGCGGTGCAACTGATCAACCGCGAGAAGGGCGTGCTGATCGATGTCAGCGAGCCCGAAGAGTTTGCCAAGGGCCATGCCGTCGGCGCGCGCAACATCCCCTTTGGCCAGATCGAGGGCCACAAGTCCTTGCCGTCCAACAAGGCCCTGCCGCTGGTGTTGGTGTGCCCGACCGGCGCACGCGCCGGCCGCGCCGCGGGCATGCTGCGCAAGCTGGGCTATGACAAGGCCCAGGTGCTGGCCGGCGGCCTCAAGGCCTGGCGGGAGGCGAATTTGCCGGTGGAAAAAAGCGCGTGAGCGGTTTTTCGCCCAACCGACTTTTTCTGCCTTTCATTGGGCAGAAATCTGCGTAGGCAGATTTGCGGCTGAAGGAGATTGAGATGGCTGCCGTCAAGATGTACACCACCCTGGTCTGTCCGTTCTGCGTGCGCGCCAAGATGCTGCTCAAGCAACGCGGCGTCGAGCAGATCGACGAGGTCCGCGTCGACCTCAACCCGGGCGAACGCCAGGAGATGATGGCCAGGACGGGCCGCCGCACCGTGCCGCAGATCTTCATCGGCGACACCCATGTCGGGGGGTGCGATGACCTCATCGCCCTCGACCAGAAGGGCGGCTTGCTGCCCTTGCTCCAAGCGGCCTGAAGGGTCGCTTTGGGCGTTCTTGCCTGATTTCAACACCGGGCAAGCCCGATCGGCTTGTCACGAGGCATCGCCCATAATCCAGTGACTGCCCGCAGCACGCCGCCTGCGGGCTTTTGTTTGACGCTTCGCTAGAAAGAATCCCATGGCCGACGAGATCCAAGCCGCCCCCGAAGGCACCCCCGTGTTCCAGATCCAGCGCATGTACCTGAAGGATCTGTCGCTGGAGCAGCCCAACGCGCCGCACATCCTGCTGGAGCAGCAACAGCCCCAGGTAGACATCAACCTGACGCTGTCGGCCGAGAACGTCACCGACGGCATTTTCGAGGTCTGCGTGACGGCCACGGTCAACACCAAGGTCGGCGACAAGACGCTGTTCCTGGTCGAAGCCAAGCAGGCCGGCATCTTCGAGATCCGCAATGTGCCGCAGGACCAGCTCGAAGGCATCCTGGGCATCGTCTGCCCGCAGATGGTCTACCCCTATCTGCGCGCCATCGTGTCCGACGTCTGCACCCGCGCCGGCTTCCCGCCGGTGCTGCTGACGGAAGTGAACTTCCAGGCCATGTTCGAGGCCCAGCAGGCGCAGCGCGAAGCCCAGGGCGGCCAGGCCGTCAACTGAGCATCGAGGCTCGCCTCGTGATGACGCCCCGCTCCGTGCGGGGCGTTTTACTTGGGTGACACTTCTGCGCATGACGACGATGAAGATCAGCGTTCTCGGCGCCGGTGCCTGGGGCACGGCCCTGGCCATCCAGGCGGCCAACGCCGGCCATGATGTGAGCCTGTGGGGCCGTGACGCAACTGCCATCGGACAAATGCGGGCGAGCCGCCGCAACGCGGCCTATCTGCCCGACGGCGAACTGCCCGCCGCGCTCGGCCTGACCGGCGACCGTGCCGCAGCCATTGCGCACGCCGCCGACGGGCTGACCATCGTCGCGACGCCGATGTCCGGCCTGCGCGAAACCCTCGCCGCCCTGCCGCCAACGCAGCGCGTGCTGTGGCTGTGCAAGGGTTTCGAGGCAGTCACCGGGCGGCTCGGCCACGAGATCGCACGCGAGTTGCAGCCGGCCATGCGCGTCGGTGTGTTGTCCGGCCCCAGCTTTGCGCAGGAAGTGGCCGCTGGCCGGCCCACGGCCCTGGTCGCGGCGAGCGAGGACGCGGCGCTCGCCCAGGCCGCCGTCGATGCCTTCCATGGCGAACGGCTGCGCGTCTATACCTCCAACGATCCGGTTGGCGTCGAAGTCGGCGGCGCAGTCAAGAACGTCATGGCCATAGCGGTGGGCGTCTGCGATGGCCTCTCCGGCGCCGCACCTGATGCGCCGGGGTTGAACGCCCGCGCCGCCGTCATCACGCGCGGCCTGGCCGAGATGCTGCGCCTGGGCCTGGCCCTGGGCGCCAAGGCCGAGACCTTCATGGGTCTGTCGGGTCTGGGCGACCTGGTGCTGACGGCGACGGGCGACCTGTCGCGCAATCGCCGCGTCGGCCTGATGCTGGCGCAGGGGCTCGCGTTGCGGGACATCCTGGCCAAACTCGGTCATGTGGCCGAAGGCGTCTACAGCGCGCCGACGGTGCTGGCGCGTGCGCGCGAGGCCGGCGTCGAGATGCCGATCACCGAGGCCATGGTGGCCTTGCTGGACGGGCGGCTGCGTGTCGGCGAGGCGGTCGAGCACCTGATGGGCCGCGAGGCCCGCGCCGAATAATTCAGGCGCCGCCTGCGTAGCCGTTCTGCCGCCAGGCTTCGAACACGGCGACCGCGACGCTGTTGCTCAGGTTGAGGCTGCGCTGGCCCTCGCGCATCGGCAGGCGCACACGCTGATCGAGCGGGAAGCTCTCACGCAGTTCGGGCGCCAGGCCGGCCGTCTCGCTGCCAAACACGAAGTAGTCGCCCGGCTGCCAGGCCACCTCGCCAAAGGACCGGCTGCCGCGCGTGGTGAAGGCGAACATGCGTGCGGCGTCGGGCGACTGGGCCGCCAGGAAGGCCGCCCAATCGGCATGGCGCTGCACGCGGGCGTACTCGTGATAGTCCAGGCCGGCGCGTTGTAGCAGCTTGTCTTCCATCGAGAAGCCCAAGGGCTCGATCAGGTGCAGGCTGCAGCCGGTGTTGGCTGCGAGCCGGATCACATTGCCCGTGTTGGGCGGAATCTCCGGCTGGACAAGGACGATATGGAACATGGACGCGAGTATCTTCGCCGGATCGCGGCGATCAACGTGTTGCATTCGGGCCGAGCGCCGGGCCGCTCCCAAGCCGGCCCGTCATGGCGATGTGCTTGCCGGTCGATCCGGCAAGCATCGCCGCCCCCTCGGGGGGCCGGCCAGGCTTGCCGGCGTCCAGCGCGGCAGGACTGGACGAGGGGCGTCATTCGCCCGGCTCCGGCGTGCGCGCAATGACCCAGGCCTGCACGCTCATCGCGCCGGCCTGCAGCAGCACATGGGCCAGCTCGAACAGCGTCGCGCCGCTGGTCATCACGTCGTCGAGCAGCGCGACGCAGGTGCCGCGCAACTGCGCCGCGCGCAGCGGCTCGACGGCGAAGACGCCGCGCACATTGGCTGCGCGCGCCTCCAGCTTCAGGCTGGCTTGGGCAGCGTTGTGGCGTACCCGCAGCAGCATCTCCGGCTCGCAGCGCAGGCCGCGCCGGCGCGCCAGCGCCTTGGCCAGCTCGTGTGCCTGGTTGTAGCCGCGCTCGCGCAGGCGGTCGTTCGACAGCGGCACGGGCAGCAGCCAGTCTGGCGCGTCGACCTCGGCCGCGGTCAGCGCCGTGTTCAGGCGCTCCAGCAGGCTCTCGCGCAGTTCCAGGGCCTGGTGGTATTTGAAGTGCTGCAGCAAGCCGTCCCAGGGGAAGCGGTAGTCCAGCGCAGCCACGGCGCGGTCCAGCGGTGGTGCCGCGTGCAGGCAGCGCCCGCATTGGGGGCGGGGCCTGCCGGTCAATTCGATGGGCAGCCTGGCCGCGCAGGTCCAGCAGCGCGGCTGCGGGCGTGCGTAGAGGGCCAGGCAGGCTTCGCAGATGGTCTGGTGGCTCCAGGCGCGGCAGACGGCGCACTGGCCGGCGCAGCGCAGCAGGACTTTCTCGATCAGAGCAGGCTTCGTTGCCGACAGGGAGCGCTCGGGCATCGGCTCAATATACTGACCGCTCCATGAGTGAACCGGCTTCGACCCCTACTTCAAACAAGGGGCCGCGGCCCCAGGACCTCGACGCCGCCGCCGTTCGCCACCAGGCGCGCCGCCTCGCGGCCGCTGCGCAGCCGCCGTGGTTGCACGACGAGGTCGCCGGGCGCATGGCCGAACGCCTGACCTATATCAAGCTGCAGCCGAACCGCGTGCTGGACGCATCGCCGGCCTTGGGCGCCAGTGGCGAGCTGCTGCGCCTGGCTTACCCGAGCGCGGAGTTGCTATGGCATGAAGCCGACACGGCGCTGGCGGCTCGCGCGGCCGAGAAGCGCCAGCGCAACTGGTGGCAGAAGCTGCGTGGCGCCTCCTCCGGTCATGTCGATTCGCTGCCAGCGTTGCCCCAGGTCGACCTGTTGTGGTCCAACATGGCCCTGCATGCCTGCGCCGACCTGCCGGAGCTGCTCGACACCTGGCAGGCCAGCGTCGCGGTCGGCGGCTTTGTGATGTTTTCCTGCCTGGGCCCGGACAGCTTCGTCGAACTGCGGCCGTTGTATGCGCGCGCCGGCTGGGGCCGGCCGGCGCCTGACTGGTGGGACATGCATGA
The DNA here is from genome assembly GCF_056401875.1 of Roseateles sp. P4_D2. Lineage (NCBI taxonomy): Bacteria > Pseudomonadati > Pseudomonadota > Betaproteobacteria > Burkholderiales > Sphaerotilaceae > Roseateles > Roseateles sp. P4_D2. The sequence continues at coordinate 200,276 of NZ_JBFUIM010000008.1, forward strand.
CATCGGCGACCTGGTGCTCAAGGCCGGCTTTGCCGACCCCGTCATGGACCAGCAGCGGCTGCGCCTGACCTGGGCCACGCCCGAAAGCCTGCTGGCCGACCTGCGGGCGCTGGGCGGCAACCTGGCGCCCGCGCGCTTCGCCGGCTTGCGCGGTCGCAAGTGGAAGGCGGCACTGCTGGCGCAGCTGGAAACGCTGCGCGACGGCGAGGGCCGGCTTGCGCTGACGGTAGAGCTCGTCTTCGGCCACGCCTTCAAGGCGGCGCCGCGGCTGACGATGGCGGCCGAGACCCATGTGTCCGTCGACGCCATGCGCGCAACGCTGCGCAAGGGCCGTGAAACCGGGTGAAGGGGGATGAAGGGGGTGAATCCCCGGGGGCGGCATGGGCCGTCCCTCTCGGAGCCTGGGCTAAAATCCCGCGCCGCATAGAGGGCTTTGGGGCAACACCCGGCTCAACCCACGGAACTTGCCTCCCAAATCCAGCTGTCGGGCTGGACAAGCAAGCCCCGCTCTTCAAAGAACCAAGTGACAACCATGACGATGATGAACGCACGAGTGCATAGCGCCTCACGCGCTTGGGGCCGTTGGGCCACGGCGGCGATGGCGGCCCTGGCGGCCGGCCCAGCCCTGGCGGTCAACGACCTGAAGGGCGGCCCCGGCGTCAATCAGCTCAATCTGCACGAGCCAGTCACGCGCATCGCGGCCGACCAGATGTGGCTGCACAACTTCGTGATGATCGTCTGCCTGGTCATCTTCTTCGCGGTGTTCGGGGTGATGTTCTATTCCATCTTCAAGCACCGCAAGTCCAAGGGCGCGGTGTCGGCCAACTTCCACGAGAGCGTGGCCGTCGAGATCGCCTGGACGGTGGTGCCCTTCCTCATCGTCATCGGCATGGCCCTGCCGGCGACCAAGGTCGTCGTCGCGATGAAGGACACCACCAATGCCGACGTGACCATCAAGGCCACCGGCTACCAGTGGAAATGGGGCTATGACTACCTGAAGGGCGAAGGCGAGGGCATCGGCTTCCTGGCCACGCTGGACACGGCCCAGCGCGAGTCCTCGAACTCCAAGCACCCCGAAGAGGTCGACGACTACCTACTGAAGGTGGACAACCCGCTGGTCGTGCCGGTGGACAAGAAGGTCCGCATCATCACGACGGCCAACGACGTCATCCACGCCTGGATGGTGCCGGCCTTCGGCGTCAAGCAGGATGCCATCCCCGGCTTCGTGCGCGACACCTGGTTCAAGGCCGAGAAGATCGGTGACTACTACGGCCAATGCGCCGAGCTGTGCGGCAAGGAACACGCCTACATGCCCATCCACGTGAAGGTCGTGTCCGCCGAGGACTACACCAAGTGGGTGGATGGCAAGAAGAAGGAAATCGCCGCCAAGGCCGATGACCCGAACAAGGTCTGGGAGCAAGCCGCCCTGGTCGCCCGCGGCGAGAAGGTCTATGGCGCCAACTGCGCCGTCTGCCACAAGGCCGACGGCTCGGGCGCCGGCCCGATCAAGCCGCTGGACAAGTCGCCGGTCGTGCTCGCCGAAGACAAACTGCAGCAGGTTCAGGTCGTGCTGAACGGCCGCATGGACAAGGGCATGCCCGCCTGGAAGCAGCTCAGCGATACCGACATCGCCGCCGTGATCACGTACACGAAGAACAGCTGGTCCAACAAGACGGGCCAGACGGTGCAACCGGCCGAAGTGCTGGCCGCCCGCAAGTAATCGACCGAACGCCGAATCAGAGGAAATCACATGAGTGCAGTGCTCCCCCCCCACGGCGCGGTCGGTGGCCATGACGGCCACGCCCACGATCACGATCACGACCACCACGATGATCACCACGCACCCCACGGCTGGCGCCGCTGGGTGTTCGCGACCAACCACAAGGACATCGGCACCCTCTACCTGCTGTTCTCCTTCACGATGCTGATGGTCGGCGGCATCCTGGCCCTGTGCATCCGCGCCGAGCTGTTCCAGCCGGGCCTGCAGTTCTTCAACCCCGAACTCTTCAACCAGTTCACGACCATGCACGGTCTGATCATGGTGTTCGGCGCCATCATGCCGGCCTTCGTCGGCTTCGCGAACTGGATGATCCCGCTGCAGATCGGCGCGGCCGACATGGCCTTCGCGCGGATGAACAACTTCAGCTTCTGGCTGCTGATCCCCGCGGCCATCATGCTGGTGGGCAGCTTCTTCATGCCCGGTGGCGCCCCCGCCGCGGGCTGGACGCTGTACGCGCCCCTGACGCTGCAGATGGGCCCGTCGATGGACGCCGGCATCTTCGCGATGCACATCATGGGCGCCTCGTCCATCATGGGCTCGATCAACATCATCGTCACCATCCTCAACATGCGCGCCCCCGGCATGACGCTGATGAAGATGCCGATGTTCGCCTGGACCTGGCTGATCACGGCCTATCTGCTGATCGCCGTCATGCCCGTGCTGGCCGGCGCCATCACGATGACGCTGACCGACCGTCACTTCGGCACCGCCTTCTTCAACCCGGCTGGCGGCGGCGACCCGGTCATGTACCAGCACATCTTCTGGTTCTTCGGCCACCCCGAGGTCTACATCATGATCTTGCCGGCCTTCGGCATCGTCAGCCAGATCGTGCCGGCCTTCGCCCGCAAGCGCCTGTTCGGCTACGCCTCCATGGTGTACGCGACGGCCTCCATCGCGATCCTGTCCTTCATCGTCTGGGCCCACCACATGTTCGCCACCGGCATGCCGGTGACGGGCCAGCTGTTCTTCATGTACGCGACCATGTTGATCGCCGTGCCCACGGGCGTGAAGATCTTCAACTGGCTGGCGACGATGTGGCGCGGCTCGATGACCTTCGAGACGCCGATGCTGTTCGCCGTCGGCTTCATCTTCGTGTTCACGATGGGCGGCTTCACCGGCCTGATCCTGGCGATGGCACCGGTCGACATCCAGCTGCAGGACACCTACTACGTCGTGGCCCACTTCCACTACGTGCTGGTGGCCGGCTCGCTGTACGGCATGTTCGCCGGCTACTACTACTGGTCGCCGAAGTGGACCGGCGTGATGTATTCGGAGACCCGCGGCAAGATCCACTTCTGGGGTTCGCTGATCTTCTTCAACATCACCTTCTTCCCGATGCACTTCCTGGGTCTGGCCGGCATGCCGCGTCGCTATGCCGACTACCCGATGCAGTTCGCCGACTTCAACGCGATTGCATCCATCGGCGCCTTCGGCTTCGGCCTGATGCAGGTCTACTTCTTCCTGTTCGTCGTCGTGCCGGCCATGCGCGGCAAGGGTGAGAAGGCGGCGCAGAAGCCCTGGGAAGCCGCCGAAGGCCTGGAGTGGGAAGTGCCGTCGCCGGCGCCCTTCCACACCTTCGAAGAGCCGCCCAAGCTGAACGCTTCGGCCACCAAGATCGTCGCCTGATGGCCATGACGCCCGAACAGCGCAAAGCCAACCGACGGCTGGGATTGATCCTGCTGTCGATTGCCTTGATTTTCGGCATCGGCTTCGTCACGAAGATGGTGCTGCTGGCTCACTGACATGATGAAGCCCCCACGCGCACTTCGTTTGCTGCCCCCCGAGGGGGCGCGTCAGCGCCTTCGGGCGGCCGGGCGGCACTGACATGCGTTTCCTGGCCGCTCTGCATCGCGACAACCGGCAGCTCGTCATGAAGCTGGCGGTGGTGGTCGCGTTGATGTTCGGCTTCGGTTACGCGCTGGTGCCGCTGTACAAGGCCATCTGCAATGCGCTGGGCATCAACGTGCTGTCGCTGGCCGAGCGCCAGACCGCGCTTTCGGCCAAAGGCATCGCCGACGGCAACGGCCAGATCGACTTCAGCCGTGAAATCACGGTCGAGTTCGACACCAATGCCCGCGGCCCCTGGGACTTCAAGCCGGCGGTGCGCCATCTGACGGTGCACCCGGGCGAACTGACCCAGGTCATGTACGAGTTCCGCAACGTGCAGGACCGCACCATGGCGGCCCAGGCCATCCCGAGCTATGCGCCGATGCAGGCGAGTGCGCATTTCAACAAGCTGGAATGCTTCTGCTTCAACGAGTACACGCTGAAGCCGGGCGAGAGCAAGCAGTGGCCGGTCGTGTTCGTCATCGACCCCAAGCTGCCCAAGGATGTGAAGACCATCACCCTGTCCTATACCTTCTTCGAGGTGGCGGGCAAGGGCGGTGTGAAGTTGGGCCAGGCGCCTGGATCCCGTTCAGCGACGGGAGCCGCGCTGTGAGCGAAGCCGGCAAGGATCTGAAGGACGCCGTGGGCCGCAAGGCCTCGCTGGCCCAGACGATCTCGGCCGTGGCCTGGAGTTTTTTCGGTGTGCGCCGGGGCAAGGATCATGAGAACGACATGGCCAAGCTCAACCCGGTGCATGTATTGATCGCGGGCGTGCTTGGCGCCGCCCTGTTTGTATTGGTGCTGGTGCTGCTGGTCCGTTGGGTCATCAGCAGTGGCGTGGCCGGGGCCTGAAGGCCCGCGCCGCAACAGAGTTCAGAACGAGCGAGTACTAGGAGAACAACATGTCGGCAGCGACTACCCCGGGCAAGACCCCGTACTACTTCGTCCCGGCGCCTTCACGGCATCCGGTGATGGCCGCGATCGGCCTGTTCTTCGTCATCCTCGGCGCGGGCCAGTGGGTCAACGGCCATGGCTGGGGCATGTACTCGCTGTTCGGCGGCCTGGCCTTCTGGGCCTTCGTGCTGCAGCAATGGTTCCGCCAGGCCATCGGCGAGAGCGAGGGCGGCCTGTACAGCGACCGTATCGATGTCTCCTTCCGCTGGAGCATGGGCTGGTTCATCTTCTCGGAGGTGATGTTCTTCGCCGCCTTCTTCGGCGCGCTGTTCTGGTCCCGCCTGTACTCGGTGCCGGTGCTTGGCAGCCTGGAAAACGCCTTGCTGTGGCCCGACTTCAAGGCCATCTGGCCCAGCACGGCGCCCGGCTTTACCGCTGCGCCGGCGGGCACCGTCGAGGCCTTCAGCACCATGGGCCCCTGGCCCATTCCGACGATCAACACGGCCCTGCTGCTGACCTCCGGTGTCACGCTGACGATTGCCCATCACGCGCTGATCGCCGGCAACCGCGGCAAGACCATCCTGTGGATGTGGATCACCGTGCTGCTGGGCGCGACCTTCGTCGGCTTCCAGGCCTATGAATACCACCACGCCTACACCGAGCTCAACCTCAAGCTGACCTCCGGCATCTACGGCTCGACCTTCTTCATGCTGACCGGCTTCCACGGCTTTCACGTCTGCGTGGGCGCACTGATGCTGCTGTTCATCACCATCCGCCTGATGAAGGGCCACTTCACGCCGGAGCGCCACTTCGGCTTCGAAGGCGCCGCTTGGTACTGGCACTTCGTGGACGTGGTGTGGCTGGGCCTGTACGTCATCGTCTACTGGATGTGACTTCCCGGTCTCGCAATGAGAAAGCGCCGCAGCAGCGGCGCTTTTTTGTTGTTGAAGCTCAGGATTTCACCGGCAGTCCGGTCGGCTGTATCCAGCCCATCTTCCAGCTCAGCAGGATGACCAGGAACAGCGTCACCGACACGGCGACCCGCACCGCCAGCGCACGGGCCATGTTGGGGCTTTTCTTGTTGCCGCCTTTGCGCAGCATGAAGAAGCCGGCCGCGCCGAGCGCGCCAAGGATGCCGATGAAGGCGATCAGGATCACGAATTTCATGGTGTCGAATTATCCGCTCGGGGTCTTGCATGAGCGGTAGGCGCTGGCTGGTGCTGTTGGCGGGCCTGGTGGGCGCCGCGCTGACGGCGCGGCTGGGCGTCTGGCAGCTTGACCGTGCCGCGCAGAAGATCGCGTTGCAAGCAGCCATCGAGGCCGAAGCCGACAAGCCGGCGCTCACCGAGGCCGAGTTGGGCGGCGAAGGCCAACTGCACCGCCGTGTGGCCCTGCGTGGCACCTGGATGGCCGAACGCACGATCTGGCTGGACAACCGGCCCATGGACGGCCGCACGGGCTTCTTCGTCGTGACGCCGCTGCGCCTGGCGGGCCGCGACGCCGCCGTCCTGGTACAGCGCGGCTGGGCGCCGCGCAATCAACTCGAGCGCCAGCAATTGCCCCCCTTGCTCACGCCGCCCGGCGAGGTTGCCGTCGAAGGGCGGCTGGCGACGTCGCCCTCCCGGCTTTACGAGCTGGGCGAAGGGTCGGCCGGCCCGATCCGGCAAAATCTCGACCCTGCGGCCTTCGCCGTCGAGTCCGGCCTGAAGCTCTTGCCGCTGACCGTCGTGCAGACCGCCGCGGATACGCCCGACGACACGTTGCTGCGCCATTGGCCGGCGCCCGACCTCGGCTTGCAAAAACACTATGGCTATGCCTTTCAATGGTTTGCGCTCTGCGCGCTGATCGTCGGTCTCTATGTCTGGTTCCAACTCATCCGTCCCCGGCTCCGCCGTCAGCAGTCCTGAACCGCTGAGCTTCGCGGTGCACAGCCTGCCCGATCCCCGCACGACGGGGCAGCAGCGCGTCGGCCGCTGGAAGATGCTGCTGGTGCTGGCCATGTGCGCGGCGCCGGTCGTCGCCTCCTACTTCACCTTCTACGTCGTCAGGCCCAGCGGCTCGGCCTATGGCGAACTGATCGCGCCTGCCGTCGACATGCCTGCCGACCTGCCGCTCACCGACCTGCAGGGCAGGGCGGTCGCGCCGGCTTCCTTGCGGGGTCAATGGCTGCTGGCCGTCGTGCACGGTTCCGACTGCCCGGCCGCCTGCGAACAGCAGCTCTTCGTGCAGCGCCAACTGCGCGAGATGCTGGGCAAGGAGCGGGCGCGCGTGGACAAGCTCTGGCTCATTCCCGATACCGGCACGCCGCGCCCCGAAGTGATGGCTGCCGTCAGTCAGAAGGGCGCCGAAGTGACCGTGCTGCGCGTGCCCAGGGACCGGTTGGATGCCTGGCTCAAACCCGCCTCGGGCAAGGCGCTGGCCGACCATTTCTACATCGTCGACCCCATGGGCAACTGGATGGAGCGCGCCCCTGCCGAGCCCGAGCCCAAGAAGCTCAAAGCCGATCTCGACAGGCTGCTGCGCGCCAGCGCCAGCTGGGATACGGCAGGCCGATGAACGACCTGCTGGTCCCTCTTGGCCAGGTCGCCGCCATCGGCGGCGCGGTCGCCATCGGCCCACTGCTCTGGTGGCGCCAGCGCTCGCGAAGCGCGACGCCGGCAGGGCGGCTGCGCGCGCTGACCCTGCTGACGCTGTTCCTGACCTTCGACCTCATCGTCTTCGGCGCCTTCACGCGCCTGACCGATTCGGGCCTGGGCTGCCCGGACTGGCCGGGTTGCTACAGCGCTGCAAGCCCGGCCGGCGCCCACGACCACATCGAGGCCGCCCAGACCGCGATGCCCACCGGCCCGGTCACGCACGGCAAAGCCTGGATCGAGATGGTTCACCGCTATCTGGCCAGCGGCGTGGGCCTGCTCATCCTCGTCATGGCTGCGCTGAGTTGGCGGCTGAAGCGGCGGGGCGCAGAGACCGCACCATCGCCCTGGCTGCCGACGCTGACGCTGGCCTGGGTCTGCGTGCAGGGGGCCTTCGGCGCGCTGACGGTCACGATGAAGCTCTTCCCGGCCATCGTCACGCTGCACCTGCTGCTCGGCATCGGCCTCTTGATGCTGCTCGCCTGGCAGCACGAGGCCTACGAGCCGCGGCCGATCATCGCGCCGTCGGCGTTGCGCCGTGCGGTCGCCGTCGTCCTTGTGCTTGCACTTGTCCAGGTCGCCCTTGGCGGCTGGGTCAGCACGAATTACGCCGTGCTGGCCTGCGACGAATTCCCCACCTGCCACGGCGGCCAGTGGTGGCCGCAACTGGACTTCGCGCAGGGCTTTCAGCTCTGGCGCGCACTGGGCCAGCGCGCCGACGGCGGCTGGCTCGGGTTCGAGGCGCTGGCCGCCATCCACACGGCCCATCGCATCGGCGCGGGCGTCGTCTTTGCGGCCATCCTGGCACTGGCCTGGCGGCTGCGTCGGCATGCGGCGAACTGGTCCAACTGGCTGCTCGCCGCGGCTGGCTGGCAGCTCGCCTCCGGCCTGTCCAATGTCGTGCTCGACTGGCCTATCGTGGCGGCCCTCGCCCACACCGCTGGCGCCGCTCTGCTGCTCGCCTTGCTCACCATCTTGCTCGCGCGCCTGAGGGCGCAAACTTGACCATGGCTTCCACGTCCACCGCCAGCGCCTTCGTGCACAGCCCGCGCTGGCAGCAGTTCTACCAGCTGACCAAGCCGCGCGTCGTCCAGCTCATCGTCTTCTGCGCGGCCATCGGCATGGCCCTGGCCGTGCCCGGCCTGCCGTCGCTGGAACAGGCCCTCACCATGCTTGCCGCCGTCGCAGGCATCTGGCTGGTCGCCGGCGCCGCGGCCGCCTTCAACTGCCTCATCGAGGACGGCATCGACGCGCGCATGAAGCGCACCGCCTGGCGCGCTACGGCCAAGGGCGAGCTCAGCCGTACGCAGACGCTCACCTTCTCGGCCCTGCTGTGTGCAGCCGGCATGGCGCTGCTGGGCTTGTACGTCAACGTGCTGACGATGTGGCTGACCTTCGCCACCTTCATCGGCTATGCCGTCATCTACACCGTCATCCTGAAGCCGATGACGCCGCAGAACATCGTCATCGGCGGCGCCTCGGGCGCCATGCCGCCGGTGCTGGGCTGGGCCGCGCTGCGTGGCGACCTCGGCCCCGAGCCCTGGCTGCTGTGCTTGATCATCTTCCTGTGGACGCCGCCGCACTTCTGGGCGCTGGCGCTGTACCGCGCTGAAGATTACGCGCGCGCCGGCCTACCCATGCTGCCCGTCACGCATGGCAACGACTACACGCGGCTGCAGATCCTGCTCTACACCTGGGTGCTGTTTGCGGCCACGCTGCTGCCCTTCCTGACCGGCATGAGCGGCTGGTTCTACCTCGCCAGCGCCGTCGCACTCGGCCTGGGCTTCTGCGGCTATGCCTTCCGGCTGTGGCGCTCGTATTCGGAGATGCTGGCGCGGCGGACCTTCTGGTTCTCCATCTGGCATTTGTCGCTGCTCTTTGCGGCGCTGTTGATCGACCACTACATCGCATGAACACCCGTCGTTTCGCGCTGACCGCGCTGGCCGCACTGTCGTTGGCCGCCTGCCAGAAGGCGAGCCCCGACAAGCCTGCCTTCAAGGGCATCGACCTGACCGGCGCCGAGTACGCCCGCACGCTGAACCTGACCGACCAGGACGGCCGCGCCCGCTCGCTGGCTGACTTCAAGGGCAAGGTGCTGGTGGTCTTCTTCGGCTACACCCAATGCCCCGACGTCTGCCCGACGACGATGGCCGAGGTGGCCGAAGTCAAGCGCAGCCTGGGCGCGGACGGCGACAAGGTGCAGGGCATCTTCGTCACCGTCGACCCGGAGCGCGATACGGCGCAGCTGCTCAAGGCCTATCTGGCCAGCTTCGATCCCAGCTTTGTCGGCCTGCGCGGCAGCGAGGAGCAGACGAAGGCCGCGGCCAAGGAGTTCAAGGTCTTCTACGCCAAGGCGCCGGGCAAGACACCCGAGACCTACACGATGGACCACACGGCGGCGAGCTTCATCTTCGACACCGAAGGCCGCGTGCGCGTTTACGCGCGCTACGGCTCAGGCGCCCAGCCGCTGGCGGACGACATCAAGCTGCTGCTGGCCGAAGCCAAAAAGTAGAAAAGGCCCCGAGGGGCCTTTTACCTGGAGCGGAAGAGGGTCAATCAGGCCGCTTCGGTCAGCGCCTTCTTCATCTTCTTCATCGCCGCCACCTCGATCTGGCGGATGCGCTCGGCCGACACGCCGTATTCGGCAGCCAGCTCGTGCAGCGTCATGCCGCCCGACGAATCGTCGTTCACCTTCAGCCAGCGCTCCTCGACGATGCGGCGGCTGCGCGGGTCCAGCACGTCCAGCGCGCGGTGGATGCCGTCGCCGGCGAGTTCGTCGCGCGAACGGGCCTCGATGACGCGGGTCGGCTCGTGGCTGTCGTCGGCCAGGTAGGCGATGGGCGCGAAGCTCTCGCCCTCGTCGTCGGTCTGCGGCTCCAGCGCCACGTCGCCACCCGACATGCGGGTTTCCATTTCCAGCACTTCCTCGCGCTTGACGTTCAGCGTGCTGGCGACATGGGCCAGTTCGGCCTCGGTGAGCGTGTTGCGATGCGTCTGGCCGTCGGCCTGGTCGGCCTTCATCTGGTGCTTCATCGAGCGCAGATTGAAGAACAGCTTGCGTTGGGCCTTGGTCGTCGCGACCTTGACCATGCGCCAGTTCTTCAGGATGTACTCGTGGATCTCGGCCTTGATCCAGTGCATGGCATAGCTCACCAGGCGCACACCCTGGTCCGGGTCGAAGCGCTTGACGGCCTTCATCAGGCCGACATTGCCTTCCTGGATCAGGTCGCCCTGGGGCAGGCCGTAGCCCATGTACTGGCGGGAGATGGCCACCACCAGGCGCAGATGCGACAGCACCATGCGGCCGGCGGCTTCCAGGTCGCCCTTGTCGCGCAGGCTGCGCGCGGCGGACCCTTCTTCCTCGGCCGTCAGCAGCGGCAGGCGGTTGACGGCGGAGATGTATGCGTCCAGATTGCCCAGCGAAGGCACCATGGCCCAGGGGTCGCGGACGGCAATGGCAGAAGAGGCGGACATCGTCATGAATCCTTGCTAAACCGCGGCGCGGAATGCCGCGGTGAGCAGGATATTAGCACTCTGGTTTGGCGAGTGCTAAGTCAGTTCGTGACGCTGCTGGAATGCAATGTTTCCAACGGTGAAACAGTCAGCGATCGCTAACTTTCCTTCAGTCGACCAGGCCGAAATCCGGGCTTTTGATCATGGCCTCGATATCCAGCAGGATCAGCATGCGCTCGCCGAGCTTGCCCAGGCCGGTGATGAAGCGGGCGTCCAGGGCGGCGGCCACTTCCGGGCGGGGCTTGATCTCGTCGGCGCTGAGTTCCAGCACGTCGGACACCGAATCCACGACGACACCGACGACGCGGCCGGCCACATTGAGCACGATGACGACGGTGAAAGCGTTGTATTCACCGGCCTGGCCCAGGCGGATGCGCAGGTCCACGATGGGCACGATGACGCCGCGCAGGTTGACGACGCCCTTGACGAAGGCCGGTGCATTGGCAACGCGGGTGGGCGGCTCGTAAGAGCGGATTTCCTGCACGCGCAGGATGTTGAGGCCGTATTCCTCTGCGCCGATGCGAAAGGTCAGGAACTGGCGGCCATCGGTGCGTGCCAGGGCCTGCACGGCCTGGGCACCGGTGCTGGGAACGAGATCGGTGGAACTCATCGGGCGCTGACGCGTGTTGGGGACTGGGCCCTCATTCTGCCCCCGCTACGACGGAGCCCGGCGCCAACAATTCATCGACCAGGGCGAGCAATTCACGCACGTCCAGCGGCTTAGTCAGATAGTGCTGGGCGCCCGCCACCTCGGCGGCGGCGATCTGCTCGGGCTGGGCATTGGCCGACACGACGACGACGGGGGGAAGTGGCTGGCCCAGCTCGCGCATGCGGCTCAGCAGCGTCAGGCCGTCGCCATCGGGCAGCTGCCAGTCGAGCAGCAGCAGGGCCGGCGGGCGCTCGCGCAAGGCGCGCAGGCCGGCTTCAACGGTCGGCGCCACTTCCAGCTCGATGCCGGGCCGCTGCTCCAGGATGCCGCGCATGACTTCGGCGTTGAGCGGGTTGTCCTCCACGTAGAGCACGCTCCGCTGGGGGCTGGGGCGCGGGCTGGTCGGTTCGTCCGGGGCCGTCTCCTGGGACAGTGCAGCGGCAGCGCCGCTGGCCGGCAGCCTCAGCACGAAGCAGGCGCCGGGGCCGTCCTGCTCTTCGGCGCGCAGGCTGCCGCCCATCATCTCGGCCAGGCGCTGGCTGATGACCAGGCCGATACCCGTGCCCGGCAGGCCGCTGCGCTCGCGGCCCAGGCGGTTGAAAGGTTGGAAGAGGGCGGCGCGCTGCTCTTCGGTAAGGCCCAGCCCGGTGTCGCGCACGGCGATTTCGACCCACCCCAGCTCAGGACGAGCCACCTCGACGCTGACGCTGCCGCCTGGGCGGTTGTACTTGACCGCGTTGCTGAGCAGGTTGGTCAGGATTTGGGTAACCCGCGTGGGGTCGCCGACGAGGCGCACGGCGGCCGGGTCGATACGCTGGCTGATGGCCAGGCCGCGCTCTGCGGCTTGACCTTGCACCAGCGCCAAGGCCCGGGCCAGCAGCGGCGGCAGCTCCAGCAGCACAGGCTCCAGGCGCAGCGAGCCTGCCTCGATGCGCGACAGGTCCAGCGTGTCGTTGATCATTTCCAGCAGATGCCAGCCGGCCTGGGCGATCTGCTGGGCGCGTGCGCGCTGGCCCGGTGCCAGCGGTTCACCGGCGTCCATCTGCATCAGCTGCGTGAAGCCGAGGATGGCGTTCATCGGTGTGCGCAGCTCATGGCTCATGCGCGACAGGAACTCGCTCTTGGCCTGGTTGGCCGCCTCGGCGGCCTCGCGGGCGCGGTCCAGCTCCTCGATGCGCAGCTGGTCGGTGATGTCCTCGATGATGCCCACCAGCCGGTGCGGCCGGCCGTCCGCGCCGCGCAGCAGGCTGACCAGCACGCGCGCATGGGCGGTGCTGCCGTCGGGACGGATATAGCGCTTCAAGCGGCGGTAGAACGGGATCTCGCCGCGCATCAGCCGGCGTGCCAGGCGGATGTCCTCACGACGGTCATCGGCATGGGTCACGTCGATGGAGCGCTTGTTCGCCAGCGCCTCGGCCGTGTAGCCGACCAGATGGCAGAAATGGGCATTGACCTCTTGGAAGCCGCCGTTGAGGTCGGTGAAGGCGATGCCGATGGGCGCAGTCTCGAAGATGCTGTGAAAGCGCTGCTCGCTCTGGCTCAGCGCGCGCTCGCCCTGGGCGCGGTTGGCAACCTCGCGCTCCAGCGCGGCGGTGCGTTCCTGCACCAGCGCCTCGACATGCTGGGTGCGGCCCGACATCAGCAGCAGCAGCGCGCCCACCATGGCCGTGGCCAGCAGGCCGACGAGGGCGAAGGCCCAGCTGCGCCCCGGCGCCTGCACCAAGCCGGGCAGGTCATAGATGCGAATCTCCCATGACCGGCCGCCGAACTCCAGCGGCATCTTGACCAGGGGCAGGTCGGCGCCCCCACGTTGCACGGCCTCGCAGCCCAGGCGCCCGCCCAGTCGCGGATAGAGCGCGCCGCGCTCCAGGTCGACGAGACAGGCGCCGAGATGCTCGGGCCAGTTGGCCGCCAGGCGCGACAGCAGCAGGTCGGGCCTCAGCGTGGCGAAGACGACGCCGTCCAGGGCCTGCTCGCTGGGCGCCGCCTGGCCCCGGTAGAGGGGCTGATAGACCACGACGCCGACCGCGGCCTCCTTGTCCTGCGACAGCTGGAAGCCCGCCGACGCCACCGGTTTCCCCAGCGACGCGGCGCGCTCGATGGCTGCGCGCGCGCCGGGGATGGTGCGCACGTTCACGCCCAGCGCGCCGGCATTGCGCGACAGCGGTTCGATGAGGCGGATGGCCAGCATGTCCTCGTCCGCCGGTGGGCGCAGGTCGCCGGCACGCAGGCGGTCGCGCGCCTGGTAGCCGCCGGGAAAGGCATCGGCCGCTGCAGCCGCGTTGAAGCGGTCGACGTCGGCGCGCGCAACACGCAGCGTCAGGCCCAGCGCGATCAACGGGCTCTCCTCGGTCAGGAAGCCGCTCGTCGCTTGGGCGAACTCCGCGCGCGTCGGCCTTGGCTTGACCTTGACGAGGCCGTGCACGCCCTCCAGTGCCAGCAGCGGCTCGCGCAGCCGGCCGGCCAGGTCCTGGGCGGCGCTGGTCGCGTCGCGCGTGAAGTCGGCGCGGTTGCGCTGGCGGTCCCATTCCATCGTGACGGCCACGCCCAGGCCCACGAGCAGCGTGGTCAGCAGCATCGGCAGGCCGACGCTGAAGCGCCGCGTTGCCCAGGCCGAACGCGGCTGGCCGATCAGGGCCAGGGTGATCGGCGTGGCGATGAGTACGCCCATCAGGTCGCCGGTCCACCAGATCGTCCAGACCAGGCCCATCTGCGCGGTGGCGATGACGCCGAAGGCCTTCAGCACCAAGCTCGCGCAAGTTGGGCTGACGACGCCCGCCAGCGCCGCCGCGAACAGATAGCCGGCGATCTCGCGCGGCGAGGCCAGCACCAGCGGCCGGCCGCACCAGCGCCGCATCAGCAGCGTGCCGGCCACTGCCTGGGCGGCGGCACCCAGGCCGATGCCCAGGGCCAGCGGCAGCACGCCGCTCAGTTCGTTCATCGTCGTGGCCTGCACGATGAAGGACCCCAAAGCCACGGCCGGCGTGTAGCGCAGGCCCCAGACAAGCAGCACGGCCAGGCCCCAGCCGGCGGCGGGGTAGATGGGCGCGACCTGGTAGGGCGGCAGCACCATCAGCAGGCCCAGCCGCGCCAGCACGTAATAGACGGCGACGATGGCCGCCGACAGCGCCAGGTAGCGGCCCACGTCGCGGGCGCTCAGCGGCCGCATGGCCTTCATTCGGCCTGGGCCTCCCTCAGCGTCTGCACGACGGGCCGCTGCAGCACGCCGCGCAGGCTCCACCAGCCGGCGCTCCAGGCCAGCAGCGCGCCGCAGGCCGCGCCAACCAGCGGCACCCAGGGCTTGATGTGCCAGTCAAACTCGAAGACGAAGCGCGCCAGCAGGGCCGCCAGCACCAGCGCCACAGTGCCGGCCAGGAAGCCGGCCAGGGCGCCGACACCCAGCAGCTCGGCGCGCTGCACCTGGGCCAGCAGCGACGACGGCGCGCCCAGGGCCCGCATCAGCGCGAACTCACGCGTGCGCGCCTCGCGCGTGCTGCCCACGGCCGCCAGCAGCACGACCAGGCCGGTGGCCAGCGTGAAGCTGAACAGGAACTGCACCGCCTGGATGACCTGGTCCAGCACGCCCTGCACCTGATTGAGCTGGGCCGACACGTCGATGACCGTGAGATTGGGGAACTGGCGCGCCAGCTCGCGGTCCAGCTTGGTGGCCGGCGGGCTGCGGTAGGCGGCGATCTGCGTGGACGGCAACTCGGGCAGCTCCGCCTTCTCGAACAGCACGAAGAAGTTGACCCGCATGGACGACCAGTCGACCTTGCGCAGATTGGTGATGCGCCCCTGCACGGGCTGGCCGGCGATGTCGAAGGCCAGCGTGTCGCCGAGCTTCAGGCCGAGCGTCTGCGCCAGGCCTTCCTCGACGCTCAGGCCGGTCTCGTCGGGCTTGGCATCACCCCAGCGGCCGCTGGTGATCTGGTTGTGCGCCGGCTTGTCGGCCGTGTGGCTGAGGTTGAACTCGCGCTCGGCCAGGCGCTGGGCGCGTTCCTCGGCAAAGCGCTTGGCCTGCACGGGCTCGCCGTTGATCGCCGTCAGGCGGCCGCGGATCATCGGGTACCAGTCGTAGTCCTTCACGCCGGCGTCCGTCAGCGTCTTGCGAAAGGCAGTCGCCTGGTCGGGCTGGATGTTGATGACGAAGCGGTCCGGTGCGGCAGCCGGCGTCGCGCGGCGCCAGCTGTCGATCAGGTCGGTGCGCAGCAGCACCAGCAGCGCCAGCGCCAGCAGACCAACGGCCAACGACGACACCTGCATGACTGCAAAGCCCGGCCGTGCCGCGACCTGGCGCGTGGCCAGCAGCAGCCAGCGCGGCACGCCCGCACCGCTGACATTGACCGGCACCAGCCGGCGCAGCAGCCACACCGCCGCCCAGGCCAGCAGCGCGAACAGCAGCACCGCGGCGGCAAAGCCTGCGGCGGCGATGGCGCCGAGCTTCACGTCGCCTGCCAGCACGACGAGGATGGCCGCGAGGCCCGCCACACCCGCGCCGAGCACCAGCAGTGAGCCGGCCTTGGGCGCGCCGAGGTCGCGGCGGATGACGCGCAGCGGTGGCACGGCGGCGAGCTGCAGCACCGGCGGCAGGCCGAAGCCCAGCAGCAGCGACAAGCCCAGGCCCAGGCCCAGCAGCGCCGGCCAGATGCTGGGCGGTGGCAGGTCGACGTCGATCAGCCCGGCCAGTAGCGACACGAAAACCTGGTGCAGGGCCAGGCCGCCCAGCACGCCGACCGCGCTGGCGCTCAGGCCTGCGAGCAGGAACTCCAGGCCGTACGCCCAGGCGATGCGGCGCTGCGGCTGGCCGAGCACGCGCAGCATGGCGCAGTCGTCCAGATGGCGGGCTGCAAAGTCGCGTGCCGCCAGCGCCACGGCCACGGCTGCGAGCAGGGCTGACAGCATGGCCACCAGGCGCAGGAAGCGGGCCGCGCGGTCCAGCGTCTGGCGCATCTCGGGGCGGCCGGACTCCAACGACTCCAGGCGCACGCCGCGCAGCTTGTCCTTCTCGACGAGTTGCTCGGCGCCGGCCACGAAGCGGCCGACGGCACCCGGTGCTGCGCCCGGGCCGGGCACGACCGCCATGCGGTAGGTGAGGCGGCTGGCGGGCTGCACGAGACGGGTGGCGGCGAGGTCGGCCTCGGCCAGCATGACGCGCGGCGCGAAGCTCATGAACCCAGCGCCGCGGTCGGGCTCGGTCTCGATCAGCGCGGCGAGCTTCAGCTTCGCGTCGCCGAGCAGCAGCGAGTCACCGAGCTTCAGCCCCAGGCCATCGGCTACGGCCGGATCGACCCAGACCTCGCCGGCGGCTGGCGCACCGCTGCGGCCGGGCAGGGCCTCACGCAGCTTGATGCTGCCGCGCAGCGGATAACCCGCACCAACGGCCTTCACGGCCACCAGCCGGCTCTCGCCGCCATGGGCTTCGTCGCTGCGCGCCATGCTGGGGAAGGTGGCCGTGCGCACGGTGGTCAGGTTCTGGGCGGCGGCCAGGTCGACGAGGGCAGGGGCCGTGGGCTGGTCACTGGCAACGACTGCATCGCCGCCCAGCAGCTTGGCTGCGTCGCGGCGCAGGCCCTGGTCGAGGCGGTCGGACAGGAAGGCCACAGCGCACAGCGCCGCGACGGCCAGGGCCACGGCCAGCATCAGCAAGCGCAACTCGCCGGCCCGCCAGTCCCGCAGCAACTGGCGCCAGGCGATCAGCAAAGTGGCAGGCGGACGCTGGGCGGGCGAGGCGGAGGACGTCATGCGCGCGACTGTAGCCGTGGGAATCACATCCGGCCCTGGAAACTCGCGCCCCGATGCGGGTGTAGTTCAATGGTAGAACTTCAGCTTCCCAAGCTGACTACGTGGGTTCGCTCAATGACAGCCAGCGGCTGTCATTGGAGGCGCTCAGCGCCGGGCCGAGTACAAGCGAGGCCGAGGAATCGGTCCAGCCGATTCCGAGCATTCCCATCGCCTCTTGGCGTGCTGCTCAACATGACCTCGACCTTCCTGGTCTGAGCCTCTGAGTCACGTAAACTCGCGGCCCATTGCGGGTGTAGTTCAATGGTAGAACTTCAGCTTCCCAAGCTGACTACGTGGGTTCGATTCCCATCACCCGCTCCAAATGCCAACGGCCCCACTCGGGGCCGTTGGCATTTGGGGTGGGGGCTTGGGATGAGAACCCACGGTTCGCTCAAGGACAGCCAGTGGCTGTCCTTGGACGGCGCCGTGCGCCGGGCCGAGTACCAGCGAGGCCGAGGGATCGGTCCGACCGATCCATCGCATTCCGAGCATTCCCATCCCTTCACCACCCCACGTCACCCCTCCACCCAACTCACCCGCCCCCTCCCCGCCGCCTTCGCCAAATACAACGCCTTGTCCGCCGCCTCGACGAGACCCTGAGCCTGCGACCCCGCGGACACCCCCAGACTGATCGTCACGCAGCCTTCCACCCCCGGATGCGGCAAGGACAAGGCCCTCACCGTGTCCTCCATCAACTGCGCCACCCCGATCGCTCCTGCCAGATCGGTGTCCGGCAGCAGGCAGACGAACTCCTCTCCGCCGTAGCGCGCCAGCAGATCGGTCGGCCGCCGCAGGCAAGCCCGCAATGCCGCCGCCACGCGCCGCAGGCAGTCGTCCCCCGCCAGATGCCCCAGCGCATCGTTGTAGCGCTTGAAGTGGTCGACATCGGCGAGCACGATGGCCAGTGGCGAGCGCGAGCGCTGCGCACGTCGGGCCTCGGCGATGAAGCGCTCGTCGAAATGCCGGCGGTTGTGCACGCCGGTCAGCCCGTCGATGAAGGCGAGCTCGCGCAAAAGGTCCGACTGGGCTTTCAAGGTCAGCTGGGTCCGCACCCGCGCCCGCACGACGGTGGGGTTGAAGGGCTTGGTGATGAAGTCGGCCGCGCCGGCGTCCAGCGCGCGGGTCTCGTCCTCGGGCTGGTCCTGCGCGGTCACGAAGATGACGGCGATGCTGCGCAGCAGCGGGTCGGCCTTCAATTCGGCGCAGAGCTGGTGGCCGTCCATGCCGGGCATCTGCACGTCCAGCAGCACCAGGTCGGGCTGGCGGTCGCGGCACAGCTGCAGGGCGCGGCTGCCGTCGGTGGCCATCAGCACCTGGCAGTCGCTCGCGAAGACGCGGTGCAGGGCCTGGATGTTGACCGGCTGGTCGTCGACGATGAGCAGGCGCGGGCGGCGGCCGGCCGGCGCGTGGCCGGGCGTCAGCGGTGCGCGGTCAGGCAGGGAGAGCTGCATCATGGTCGGGCTTCCAGCGTCGTGCGCAGGCGGTGGCACAGCGTCAGCGCAGTGCCGAAGTCGAGGGCTTCCATGGCCGAATCGAGGGCAATCGCGGTGCCTTCATCGGCCTCCTGCCGCAGCCGCTCGCGCAGGCCCTGGTGGAAGTCGAGCGCAGCGAGGTCGGCGCCGTCGAGCAGTTCGGCGAGGGCGTCCACGCGCTGGGCGAGGCTGCCGGGCGCTGCGGGCCGCTGCTGTTCGGCGAGATCGTCGTGCAGGGCCTGGCGGGCGTGCAGGTCGGCGGCGAGCCGGTCCAGCGCGGCGAGGTCGGCCTGGCGGCGCTCGAGAAAACGGCGGCGCCAGTCTTCGTCGGGCGCGCCGGCATGTTCACCTTCGGCGGCCAGGGCCGCCAGTTCCCCCGCGCCGAGCATGGCGGCCAGCCCGCGGTAGCCATGCAGGCCGCGCGTGGCGGTACGGCCGCCCTCGGCCAGGGCCCGGGCGAGCTTGCGATCCTGTTCGTGCAGGGCGGCCAGCGTGCGTTCGAACAGCTCAATGCGGCCGGACATGCGCGCGAGCGCCTCGGCCAGTGCGATGCCGGCACGGCCCGCGTCGGCCAGCAGGGTGGGGGGCAGCTCGGCGGCCACGGTCCTGGGCGCCGTGGGCGCAGCGCCGCAGCGCCGGCTGATCACGGCGACCAGCACGTCGGGGTCGAAGGGCTTGCCGATGTGCTCGTCCATGCCGGCTTCCAGGCAGGCCTGGCGTTCCGCGTCCAACGCGCCCGCCGTCATCGCAATGATGGGCAGGGTCAGGCCCAGCTGGCGGCGGATCAGCCGCGTGGCCGTCGTGCCGTCCATGACGGGCATCTGCACGTCCATCAGCACGGCGTCAAAGCCGCGCCGGCCGCGGGTCTGGGCGAGCAGGGTCAGGGCCTGCTGGCCGTCGCCGGCCAGGCTGACCTGGGCACCTTCGAGTTCAAGCAGTTCGCGCGTGACCTGCTGGTTGCCGGGGTTGTCCTCGACGACGAGGAGATGCAGGCCGGCCAGGCGCTGCGGTGCCGGTTCGGGCGGCTCGCCGTCACTGCAGCGTGCCTGGATGGCCGCGCTGACGGCCTGGCTCAGCAGGGTCGCGGTGATGGGCTTGACGAGGAAGCCGTCGAGCAGGGCCTGCTCGGCCGCGCTGCGCTGGGCCAGGCGTTCGCGGTCGTAGCTGGTGACCATCAGGATC
Organism: Roseateles sp. P4_D2; assembly: GCF_056401875.1. Classification (NCBI taxonomy): domain Bacteria; kingdom Pseudomonadati; phylum Pseudomonadota; class Betaproteobacteria; order Burkholderiales; family Sphaerotilaceae; genus Roseateles; species Roseateles sp. P4_D2. The sequence goes on from NZ_JBFUIM010000008.1 coordinate 220,007, forward strand.
AGCGGCTCGGGGCCGAGGCGCTGGCGCAGGTGCACGGCGGTCTGCCAGCCATCCATGCCGGGCATGACCCAGTCGAGCAGCACGACCTCCGGCGTGCCGCTGGTGATCAGCTCCAGCGCCTCGGCACCGCTGGCCGCCAGGCGTGCCGTCCAGCCCAGGGATTGGGCCAGTGTGCCGATGACCCGGCGTGCCTCGGCATGGTCGTCGATGACGAGGGCCTGTAGGGCCTGGCGCGGCGCCGGCGCGCACTCCTCGGCGGGCAAGGGGAAGCTCAGCGTGAAGCTGAAGCGGCTGCCCTTGCCGGGCGTGCTTTCGATGTGGATGTCGCCGCCCATCAGGCGCACCAGGCGGCGGCTGATGGCCAGGCCCAGGCCGGTGCCGCCGAAGCGCCGGGCCGTTGACGCCTCGGCCTGGGCAAAGCCCGAGAAGATGCGCTGCTGCTGCTCGGGCGCGATGCCGATGCCGGTGTCGCGCACCGAGAAGGCGAGCACGACGCTGCTGGCGTTCTGCGACACGAGCGAGATGCCGAGCACGACCTCGCCGGCCTGCGTGAACTTGATGGCGTTGCCGGCCAGGTTGATGAGCACCTGCTGCAGGCGCAGTGCATCGGCGACCACGACCGGCGGCAGGGCGGGGTCGAGGTCGAACAGCAGCTCGAGCTCGCGCTTGTCGACGTTGGCGGCCAGGATGACGGAGAGGTCGCGCAGCAGCTCGTCCAGGCGTGTCGGGTGCGGGTCCAGGCCGAGGTGGCCGGCTTCGATCTTGGAGAAGTCGAGGATGTCGTTGAGCAGGCCGAGCAAGCCACGCGCGGCGCCTTCGCTCTTGACGGCGTAGTCACGCTGGCGAGCGTCCAGCGGCGTCTTCTGCAGCAGGCGCAGCATGCCCAGCACGGCATTCATCGGCGTGCGGATCTCGTGGCTCATATTGGCCAGGAAGCGCGTCTTGGCTTGCGACGCGCGCTCGGCGGCGAGGCGGGCCTGGGCCTGGGGCGTCAGGTCGAGGACCGTCAGCACGAGGCCACCATCGGGAAGGGGCGCCGTGCGGGCCTCGATGAGGCGCTCGCCGGTGCGGTAGGTCTCGAGGCGGTTGGCGCGCTGGTCGCGGCCCAGGGCCAGGGCCGCGTCGACCGCGGCGCGGGCCTGTTCGCCTTCGCCATAGTCGCCGCGCGCGGCGAAGAAGAGGATCAGGTCGTCGAAGCGCAGCGGCGGTTCTTCGAAAAGGGAGGCCGGCACGTTGAGCAGGCGCTCGAACTCGGCGTTGTGCACGAGGAGACGGCGTTCGGCGTCGAAAACGGCCAAGCCGCAGGGCAGGTGGGCAATGACCTCGCGGATCAACGGGCTGGGCGCGCCGGGCGTGGGGCTCGCGGCTGCAGGACCGGCCTGAGGCTGGGCGTCACCGCCGGCTTGCATGTCCCACGCCATCACGCCCCCGAGCCGCTGCTGCCCAGCCAGCATTGCCGGGCGCTTAGAGTCTAGGGCGGCCTCGTCAGGGCGCCGGGCCGGGGTCGCTACAAGAAGTTACAGGTTTGCCCTAGTCGCGCACGATGCGGCCCGGCGCCGCCTGGGAAAGCGCCTGTGGGTTGTCGCGCAGCAGCTCGACGAGGGCGTCGATGTCGGTGCCGAGCACGGCGCGGTCGCGGCCATGCTTGAAACCCGCCTGGGCGTCGCCGCCTTCGGAGAGGAAGTTGTTGATGACGACGCGGTAGTTGCGAGCCGGATCCACCGGTTCGCCGTTGATGCGCGGGTCGACGAGTTGGGCGACGCCATCGGCCGCGGCGCGCCAGTGGTAGCGCAGCGTCGACGAGGGCTGCAGCATGCGCGGGGCGGCGTCGCCCTTGGGCAGCTGGCGCTGCAGAATGTCCAGCAGCTGCTGGCCGGTCAGCGTCACCGCGACGATGTCGTTGCCGAAGGGCTGGATGGCGAGCAGGTCACTCATCGTCGTGGGCTTGCCGGGCTTCACGGTCAGGTCGGCGCGGATGCCGCCGGGGTTCATGAAAGCCACGTCGGCCGGGCCCTGCTTGCGCGCGAAGGCGAGCTGGCTGTCCGCGATGAGGTTACCCAGCGCGGAGTCGCCATGGGGCTCCTTGGCATTGCGCGAGGCGCCTTGCGTCAAGGTGGTGACCGGCTTGTTGCGGGCTGCTTCGGTCAGCGCGGCGGCCTGGGCGACCAGGGCGGCCAGTGCCGGGTTGGGCGCGTAGGCCGACTGCAGCACCGGGTGGTTGACGGCCTGGGCATCGAGCACGCGGCCGGCAGCGTCGAACTTGAGATGGCTTTCGGTGATCCAGCCGCCATAGCTGCCGGCTTGCACGACGAGGCGGCCATCGATCTTGCAGGTGTAGGCCTGATGGGTGTGGCCGCCGATGATGATGGCGTAGGCGGGGTCCAGGCGCTTGGCGATGTCCTGCACGCGGCCGGTCAACGTCGGGCAGGCGTAGCTCGGATCGTTGGCACTGGCGTCCCTTCCTTGAACGCCACCCTCGTGCATGACGGCCACCAGCACTTGCGCGCCTTCCGCCTTGAGCTGGGGGACGAGGGCATTCAGCGTGTCGGCCTCGTCGGCGAAGCGGATGCCTTTGATCGCCCGGGCGACGATGACATGGGGCGTCTCCAGCGTCGCTACGCCCGCGATGGCGACTTTCAGCGCGCCAGCCTGCTTGATGACATGGCTGGGCAGCAGCGGCTTGCCGGTGTTCGCGTCCAGCACATTGGCGCCGAGATAGGGAAAGCCGGGGCCCTTGTAGCCCGGCCACAGGCAACCGCCTGCGCCGCATTCGCCGCGGGTCTGGCGCAGCAGCTCGGGCAGGCCGGCATCCAGCTCGTGGTTGCCCAGGGCGCTGGCGGCGATGCCGAGCTGGGACATGGCCGTCAGCGTCGGTTCGTCGCGCAGCAGATTGGAGATCAGCGGCGAAGCGCCAATCAGGTCGCCGCCCGCCACAACCAGGGCGTCGGGGTTCCTGGCCTTCAACGCAGACAGGGCCGTGGCCAGATACGCGGCACCGCCGGCAGGCTGGGACTTGAGCGCGCCTGTGGCGTCGGGGAGGCGCGGCAGCAGCGGCGTCGGGTCGGCGGGCTGGATGTTGCCGTGGAAGTCGTTGATGGACAGCAGCGTCAGCTCTGTCGTGGCGGGCTGCTGCTGGGTGGCGCAGCCGGCAAACAGGGCGCCCAGCACGAGGCCGGTGGCGAGACGGAAGGAGTGGGTAAAGGCCATGACGGAGCTGCTTGGAGGAGGCTGGGATCTTGGAGGTCGGTTTGTAGCGCGAGTTTGTCGCGGTTTCGCGACATCACGAGGTTCTGCCGCAAGGTTTACATTTCAGTAAAGATCGCACCATTTCGGTGCTGCCGGTGGCCCGATTCGTGGCTTGGGTCCGTGATTCCCAAGTCAGCGGGCCAAAAAACGGGGAGCAATGTCGCCGGCCGGCGACGCACTGTCCCAGTGCTTCACGCCGGGCGCGAGTGTCTGAATCGGGCCACTTCTGACTTACCCGTAAAGTTCTGTCACAGAAAGTCATGACAATTCCGGGGCGCTTTGCGAAGCGTCTTTCTGCCGCGGTCATCGACGAACGGCACCCTACTGAATCTGTTGAAGCCCGCGCGCTTGGCGCACCCACTAGGAGTCTAGGAATGAAGAGCAGACTATTCTGCAAGACCGCCACCGCCCTGGCAGTTTCCGTGCTGGCCACCGGCACGGTGTACGCGCAGCAAGCGCCGGTGGATCAAGCCAAGGAAGAGGCCGCACCGCGCGCCAAGGACGATGCCGTCCGCCTGGGCACGATCACGGTCATTGGTTCCGGTGCCAAGCTGGCCGGTGGCAATATGATCAATGACGACTCCGTCAAGGGCCGCAGCACGATCACCAAGGCCGCGATGGAAAAGGAAATCGCCACCGGAAACGTGCTGCAGAGCATTGCGCAGCTGCCCGGCGTGAACACCTACAACTACGACGCGACCGGCCTAAACGGCGGCGACGTGAGCATCCGCGGCTTCGGCTCCGATCAGATCGGCTTCACGGTGAACGGCGTGCCGGTCAACGATTCGGGCGGCTATGCTTTCTACGCCCAGGAAATGATCGACAAGGAGAACCTCTGTACCGCTTCGGTGGCCCAGGGCTCTCCCGAGCTGGAATCGCCCCACAGCGGCGCCACCGGCGGCAGCGTGAGCATGATCACCTGCGACCCGAATGACACGAGCCGCCTCCGCTTCTCGCAGACGTTCGGTGGCCTGAACCTGTTCCGCTCCTTCCTGCGTGTCGATACGGGTCGTTTCCTGGACAACAAGGCCAAGGTCTTCCTGAGCTATTCGCATGCCGAAGCCGACAAGTGGAAGGGTGTCGGCAAGCTCAAGAAGGACCATGTCGACGCCGGCTTCACGCTCGACCTGAACGAGGACAACCACATCCTGGGCTCGATCCTGTACAACCGTTTGTACAACCAGAACATCTTCTCGGTCAGCCTGTGCCAAGCTCAGCTCGTTCCGCTCTCCAGCTGCGCCGCCTCCTTTGCCTCTGGCTCTGATGCCAATGGCACGCCCTATGGCTACAACTATGACTACGGCGCGAACTTCAAGGCGCTGAAGACACCGGTGGGCGGCACGGCCCAGACCGACGTCACCCAGTCGCCGGTCTACTACGGCATGGCGCTGAACCCGTTCAAGAACGTGATTGCGTCGGTGTCGGGTTCCTTCAAGGTCGCCCAGGACACTTATTTGAAGGTCCAGCCCTACATGTGGTACGGCTTTGGCAACGGCGGCTGGTCGCAAGTCATCCTTGACGAAACCGGTACCGCTGCCAAGACCGGTAGCTCGGGGACTAGCCTGATTGGCGGTGCCATTGACATCAATGGCGATGGCGACAAGCTGGACAAGGTTGCCGTGGGCCGCGCCAGCGTGACCAAGACCATGCGTCCCGGCATCACCGGCGAACTCAGCACCACGCTGGACAGCCACTACCTGAAGCTGGGCCTGTGGTATGAGCGTGCCCAGCACCGCCAGACCCAGCCGGGCGTCCGCATCAATGCCGACGGCACGCCGGCGGACCCCTGGCTGCAGGACGGCTGCATCAAGCGCACTGACGGCACCTGCTACGAAGGTCGCGACAGCAAGACGATCAGCACCGCCTACCAGATCTACCTGAACGACCAGATCACGCTGTTGAACGACCGCGCCTTCATTTCGCTGGGCCTGCGCCTGCCGCATGTGACGCGTGACGTGACCAACTACGCTAGCGAGACCCCGGTCCCGACCTACACGCTGGTCAATGGCGTCTATACCAAGGGCGCCAACGTCTACCAAGACTTCAACATTACGCGTTCGTTCCGCAAGGCGCTGCCGCAAATCGGTGCCCGCTTCAACCTGGACAGCAAACAGCATGTCTTCCTGAATGCCGCGAAGAACTTCCGCGCACCACCGAACTATGCCTATCAGGTCAGCTCCAGCGGCGTCTATGTAGCATCCGTCAACGGCGGCCCGGTCCAGCCCTTTGTAGAGGTCAAGCCGGAAACGTCGACGATGATCGACGGCGGCTACCGCTTCCAGTCGAAGGACATCTCGTTCACGGCTACGCTGTTCAGCTCAGACTTCAAGAACCGCCAGGTCTCGGCGACGGACCCGAATACCCTGGTCGCCACCTATGTAAATGCCGGCGGCGTGAAGAACCGTGGCCTGGAGATGGAAGTGGGCAGCGGCGTCTTCGGCGGCTTCTCGGCCTATGGCTCGCTGACGCTGCAGAAGAGCAAGATCACGGACGATCTGCAGCTGACCGCTACCGGCTTCCTGCCGATCAAGGACAAGGAGTTCGGCAAGACGCCCAAGAAGATGGCCGCCCTGTCCGTGCAATACGAGCAAGGCCCGGTCTATGTGCGCCTGAAGGGCAAGTACACCGGCTCGCAGTACGTGGACCTGATGAACCAGGAAGCCGCCCCCGCTTACACCACCGGTGACCTGGACGCCGGCTTCAAGTTCGGCAACTTCGGCTCGCAGCTGAAGAACGCCCAACTGCGCCTGAACGTCAGCAACATCGGCAATGCGAAGTACCGCAGCGCGTCTTCGATCCTGACCAACACGCAGGCAACGCCGCTGCGGACGACGAATGGCTCGACCGCATCGCAATCTGCCAGCACCGAGTTCTACTACCTCGGTGCCCCGCGCTTCACCTCGCTGACCTTCAGCGTGGATTTCGAGTAAGTAGCTTGACTGCCGGGTGCACAAGGCCCGGTCAGTCGGTTCGGCAACCGCGAGTGCAGCCAGAAGCTGCCTCGCGGTTTTTTTGTTGCCGGGGCCTGGTTTTCAGCGGTGGATGTCGCCCAGGCAGAGGTACTTCACCTCGACATAGTCCTCGATGCCCTGGCGCCCGCCCTCGCGGCCCAGGCCCGATTGCTTCACACCGCCGAACGGCACCTCGGCGGTCGAGATCAACCCGGTGTTGACGCCCACCATGCCGTACTCCAGCGCCTCGCCGACGCGGAAGATGCGGCCGATGTCGCGGCTGTAGAAATAGCTGGCCAGGCCGAACTCGGTGGAGTTGGCCAACCGGATCGCGTCCTCTTCGGTCTGGAACTTGAAGATGGGCGCCACCGGGCCGAAGGTCTCCTCGCGCGAGCACAGCATCTGCGGCGTCGCATCGGCCAGCAGCGTCGGCTCGAAGAAGTTGCCGCCGGCGGTCTCGATGCGCTTGCCGCCCGCCAGCAGTTTGGCACCCAAGGCGATGGCGTCGGCGACATGGGTCTCGACCTTTTCCAGCGCTGCAGCGTCGATCAGCGGCCCGACATTGATGCCGGCATCAAACCCATTACCTGTCTTCAGCGCCGCGACCTTGGCCGCGAATTTCTCCAGGAAGGCGTCGTAGATACCCGCCTGCACATAGATGCGGTTGGCGCAGACGCAGGTCTGGCCGGCATTGCGGTATTTGCTGGCGATGGCGCCTTCCACGGCGGAGTCGAGGTCGGCGTCGTCAAAGACGATGAAGGGCGCATTGCCGCCCAGCTCCAGGCTGAGCTTCTTGATCGACGGCGCGCACTGCTTCATCAGGATGCGGCCGACCTCCGTGCTGCCGGTGAAGGACAGATGGCGCACGACATCGCTCTCGCACAGCACCTGACCGATCTCGATGGATTGCTGGGAGTCCGCCGTCAGCACGTTCAGCACGCCGGCCGGCATGCCGGCCTGCTGGGCCAGTTCGGCAGCAGCCAGGGCCGTCAGTGGCGTCGCCTCGGCCGGCTTGATGATGACGGTGCAGCCGGCGGCCAGGGCCGGGGCGACCTTGCGCGTGATCATCGCCAACGGGAAGTTCCACGGCGTGATGGCCGCGCAGACGCCGACGGCCTGCTTGATGACCAGGTAGCGCTTGGTCGGGTCGGTTGTCGGGATGGTCTCGCCGTAGACGCGCTTGCCTTCCTCGGCAAACCAGTCGAGGAAGCTGGCGCCGTAGACGACTTCGCCACGCGCCTCCGCCAGCGGCTTGCCCTGCTCGGCCGTCATCAGCCGGGCCAGGTCGTCGGCGTGCTTGACCAGCAGTTGCTGCCAGCGCACCAGCACCGCGGCGCGCTCCTTGGCCGGCTTGGAGCGCCAGGCGTTCAGCGCATTGGCGGCGGCGGCGATGGCTGAATCGGCGTCGGCGCGGCCGAGGTTGGGCACCTGGGCCAGTTCGCGGCCGGTGGCCGGATCGTTGACCGCAAACGTGGCGGAGCCGCCGACCCATTCGCCATTGATCAGGGCCTGCGTGCGCAGCAGACCGGGATTCTCGAGCGCCTCCAGCGGCGAATTCGCGTCCATCAAGGTTCTCCAATCGAATTGAGAGGCACTCTACCCGGGCGATGTAAAGCCCCCTCTCTACAATCGCCCCTCCTTGTCACAGACCTTTTCCAGGAAACCCCGGATGAAAGCCGCCGAGATCCGCCAGACCTTTCTGAAGTTCTTCGAGTCGAAAGGCCACCAGATCGTCGCGTCCAGCCCCGTCGTGCCGGGTGACGACCCGACGCTGCTGTTCACGAACGCCGGCATGAACCAGTTCAAGGACGTGTTCCTGGGCTTTGACAAGCGCGCCTACTCGCGCGCCACCACCAGCCAGAAGTGCATCCGCGCCGGCGGCAAGCACAACGACCTGGACAACGTCGGCTACACGGCGCGCCATCACACCTTCTTCGAGATGCTGGGCAACTTCAGCTTCGGCGACTATTTCAAGAAGGACGCGATCAGCTATGCCTGGGAGCTGCTGACGGTCAACTTCAAGTTGCCGGCCGACAAGCTCTGGGTCACCGTCTACGAAGAGGACGACGAGGCCTACGACATCTGGAACAAGACCGTGGGCGTGCCCGCCGAGCGCATCGTGCGCATCGGCGACAACAAGGGCGCGCGCTACATGTCCGACAACTTCTGGATGATGGGCGACACGGGCCCCTGCGGCCCCTGCACCGAGATCTTCTACGACCACGGCCCCGACGTCGCTGGCGGCCCCCCGGGCTCGGCCGAGCAGGACGGCGACCGCTACATCGAGATCTGGAACAACGTCTTCATGCAGTTCAACCGGACTGAAGACGGCGTGATGCACCCGCTGCCCAAGCCGAGCGTGGACACGGGCATGGGCCTGGAGCGCCTGGCTGCGGTTCTGCAGCATGTGCATTCCAACTATGAGATCGACACCTTCGTGACGCTGCTGGCTGCGGCCAAGAAGGCTGTGGACGCGGCCGGTGGTGGCGACTGTGACGCCACCAGCCCGTCGCTGAAGGTCATTGCCGACCACATCCGCGCCTGCTCGTTCACCATCGTCGACGGCGTCATCCCCGGCAATGCTGGCCGCGGCTATGTGCTGCGCCGCATCGCCCGCCGCGCCATCCGCCACGGCTACAAGCTGGGTGCACGCACGCCGTTCTTCCACAAGCTGGTGGCGGCGCTGAGCGCCGAGATGGGCGAGGCCTACCCCGAGCTGCGCCAGGCGCAGGCCCGCGTCACCGACGTGCTGAAGCAGGAGGAGGAGCGCTTCTTCCAGACCATCGCCACCGGCATGGAAATCCTTGAGGCGGCGCTTGCCAAGGGCGGCAACGTCGATGGCGACACGGCCTTCAAGCTGCATGACACCTACGGCTTCCCGGTCGACCTGACCGCCGACGTCTGCCGCGAGCGCGGCGTGACGGTGGACGAGACGCGCTTCAACGAACTGCTGGACGAGCAGAAGAACCGCGCCCGCGCCGCCGGCAAGTTCAAGATGGCGCAAGGCCTGGCCTACAGCGGCGCGCCGACCGAGTTCCACGGCTACGAGCACCTCGTCTGCGAGCACAGCAAGGTGACGGCCATCTACGTCGATGGCGCTCAGGTCAACGAGGCGCAGGCCGGCGACGATGCCGTCATCGTGCTCGACCACACGCCCTTCTACGCCGAGAGCGGCGGCCAGGTCGGCGACGCCGGCGAGTTGCGCAACGGCACGACGCGCGTCGTCGTCGCGGACACGATCAAGATCCAGGCCGATGTGTTCGGCCACCATGGCCAGGTCGTGGAAGGCTCGGTCAAGGTGGGCGATGTGTTCGTTGCCCGCGTTGACGCCGAGCGCCGCGCCAAGACCGTGCGCAACCACAGCGCCACCCACCTGATGCACAAGGCCCTGCGCGAGGTGCTGGGTGCCCACGTGCAGCAGAAGGGCTCGCTGGTTACGCCTGAGCGCACGCGCTTCGACTTCGCGCACAACGCGCCGATGACGGCCGAGGAGATCCGCGAGGTCGAGTCGCTCGTGAATGCCGAGATCCTGGGCAATGCCGGGGCCAACGCCCAGGTCATGGCGCTGGACGACGCGCAGAAGTCGGGCGCCATGATGCTGTTCGGCGAGAAGTACGGCGAGACGGTGCGGGTGCTGTCCATCGGCTCCTCCAAGGAGCTCTGCGGCGGCACCCACGTGAAGGCCACGGGCGACATCGGCCTGTTCAAGATCGTGGCCGAGTCGGGCGTTGCAGCTGGCATCCGCCGCGTCGAAGCCGTCACCGGCGACAACGCGCTGGCCTATTTGCAGCTGCTGGAAACCACGGTGCAGGGTGCCGCGATGACGCTCAAGACCTCGCCGCACGAGCTGGGTGCCCGTCTGCACGCGGTGCTGGACCAGATCAAGTCGTTGGAGAAGGAACTCACCGCTGCCAAGAGCAAGCTGGCCTCCGCCCAGGGCGATGAGCTGCTGGCCCAGGCCGTGGACGTGGGTGGCATCAAGGTGCTGGCCGCCAAGCTGGAAGGCGCCGACGCCAAGACGCTGCGCGAGACCATGGACAAGCTCAAGGACAAGCTGAAGACGGCGGCCATCGTGCTGGCCGCGGTCGACGGCGACAAGGTCCAGCTGGCAGCCGGCGTGACGGCCGACAGCATTGGCAAGGTCAAGGCCGGCGAGCTGGTCAACTTCGTCGCCCAGCAGGTCGGTGGCAAGGGCGGCGGCAAGCCTGACCTGGCCATGGCGGGCGGCACGCAGCCGGCCGGCGTGGCCGCGGCGCTGCAGAGCGTGGCGGGCTGGGTGGCTGAGCGCGTTTGAGGAAAACTGCCCCTCGCCCAATCTCGCCGCGCTGAACGCCGGCGAGCTTGGTCGGTCCCCCGAGGGGACGGCGATACTTGCCGGATCGACCGGCAAGCACATCGCCAGACGGGCCGGCTTGGGAGCGGCCCTGCGCTCGGCCCGGAATACCGCCGACTTACCGATCTAATGAATTAGGCCCGCTCATCGCGGGCCTTTTTCTTTGGTGGATACGGCCTGGGGCAGCAAGCTGCCGACCATGCCGACGATCGTGCGTTTCGTCGGCAAGTGCTGGCCCGCGAGGAGGGCGCCGACAACACTGCGCCGGCCCTCCAACCCTCCCCATGCCGCATGGCGGGCGGTCCTGCCTCGCCGTGTCGAGCCGCGGGATCGGTGTGTCCAGAACAGAAGAAACCCCGTGATGAACCACAGAATCTGCGCGATCGCCCTGGCCGCATGCGCCGCCTCGTTCACAGTCCTTGCAGCCGATGCGCCGCAGGCGCCCGCGTCTGCGGTCAAGGCGGCGCCCACCCTCGGTCTGCAGGCTCGCCTCGAAACCAGCGTGGGCGGCAAGGTGCCCGCCATGGGCGCCGTGGTGATACGCGGTGGCCAGGTGACGGAGCTTGTGGTGGCCGGCCTGCGCGCCAAGGGCGACGCCGAACCGGTCCGGCCGGGCGATGTCTGGCACCTCGGCTCCAACGGCAAGGCCATGACGGCCACGATGGTCGCGCGGCTGGTGGAACGGGGCGTGTTGTCCTGGGACGCCCCGCTGAGTCAGTTGCTACCCGAGCTGGCCGTGGACATGCAGGCCGCCTATCGTGACGTCACCCTGCGTGACCTGCTCGCACACCAGGCCGGCCTGCAAGCGGACATTGATGAATCCTGGATGGCGGTGTTCTACAAAGACAAGCGCCCTTTGCACGAACAGCGCCTGGCCTTCGCCCGCATCGCGTTGGCGCAGCCTCCCGCCTTTGCACGCGGTGCCGGCGACGGCTACTCGAACTCGGGTGTGCTGATCGCCGGCCTGGCCGCCGAGCGCGCCGCTGGCTTGCCCTACGAGACCCTGTTGCAACGCGAGCTGTTCGAGCCGCTGGGCCTGCGCAGCGCGGGGTTTGGTGCCACCCACCGCGGCCAGCCCTTGGGGCACAAGGCTGGCGAACCCGTCGAAGGCGTGGAGGCGGACAACCCCGCCGTCATTGCGCCGGCCGGGGGCATCACCATGTCGCTGGAAGACTGGGCCAGGTTCGCGGTCGACCAGATGGCCGGCGAGCACGGACGCGGCAAGCTGCTGAAGGCGCAGACCTACCACCTGTTGCACCAACCGGCGCGTGAAGGCGGCAAGTTTGCGCTTGGTTGGCGGGCGCAGAACAGCATGGCCGGCGTGAACGCCCGCCACCTCGCCCACACCGGCAGCAATCAGGCCTGGTTCGCCCTCATCGTGCTGAAGCCGGACACCGAAGATGCCGTGCTGGTGACCAGCAACGCCAGCGAGGACGTCGAGGCCGACAAAGCCGTCCGCGCGGTGGCAGTTGCCACGCTCAAGGCCATGGCGCCCTAGGCGGGCATCAACAAGGAGCGCCCAGGGCTCAGAAGGTTTCCCAGTCGCCTTCGGCGGCCGCCGGTGCCGGTGCCGGTGCCGGGGCAGGGCGGGGCGCGACGACGGAGGCGGGCTTCGCGGCAGCGGGCTTGGGTGCTGCCGCCTTGAAAGGCGCCTTGGGTGCTGCGGCCTTTGGAGCGGGTGCGTGCGCCTTCGTCGGTGCCGGGGCGCTGGCCCTGCGCTGCGGCTCGCTGCCGGCCACGCGGAACACGGCGACGGCCTCGACAAGGCGCTGGGCTTGCTCCTTCAGGCTCTCGGCCGCGGCGGCGGACTCTTCCACCAGGGCGGCGTTCTGCTGCGTCATCTGGTCGAGTTGCACGACCGAGGTGTTGACCGAATTGATGCCCTCGCTCTGCTCGGTGGCGGCCGAGCTGATCTCGCCAATGATGTCCTGCACGCGCTGCACGCTGGAGACGATCTCGCCCATCGTCGTGCCGGCCGTCTGCACCAGGCGGGCGCCGTTCTCGACGCGCTCGACGCTGTTGCCGATCAGCGCCTTGATCTGCTTGGCCGCCTCCGCGCTGCGGCCGGCCAGGGAACGCACCTCGCCGGCCACGACCGCGAAGCCGCGGCCCTGCTCGCCGGCGCGCGCCGCTTCCACGGCGGCGTTCAGCGCCAGGATGTTGGTCTGGAAGGCGATGCCGTCGATGGTGCCGATGATGTCGGAGATCTTCTTGCTGGCGACATTGATCTCGTCCATGGTCGTGACGACCTGGCCGACGACCTCGCCGCCGCGTGTCGCGGCCGCCACGGCGGACTGCACGAGCTGGTTGGCCGTGCGGGCCGAGTCAGCGGTCTGCCGCACGGTGCCGGTCAGCTCGCTCATGGACGAAGCAGCGTTCTGCAGGTTGCTGGCTGTCTGCTCGGTGCGTTGGCTCAAATCCAGGTTGCCGGTCGCGATCTCGGTGCTGGCCGTGCCGATGCTGTCGACCGAGTTGCGCACCGTGCCGATGGTGGTGGCCAGGCGCTGGCGCATGCCCTCGGTGTCCTGGATCAGTGAGCCGATCTCGTCGTTGCGACTGCTGCTGACCGACTGGGTCAGGTCGCCCTCGGCAATCGCGCCGACGGCCTTCTGCAGCGAGGCCAGCGGCTGTGCGACCCAACGGCGCATCATCCACATCAACCCGAAGCCCAGGCCCACGGCAGTCAGTGCGAGGGCGCCCCAGAAGAACCACAGCGTCGTGCGGCCGGCGGCCTGAGCCTCGCCGCGTGAGACCTGGGCGACGACCCAGTAGCCGGTCTTCTCGCTCTTGCGCGCCACGGCGAAGTTGTCGGTCTTGCCGTTGCCCAGCACATCGGGCACGTCGTCCAGCACGACGGCGCTGGCGGTCTGTTCGGCCAGCGTCTTCTCGAAGCCGGGTGCGACGCTGGACAGCAGCTTGCCCTTGGCCGACGGGTGGGCGGCGAGCAGGGCCTTGGTCGGGTCCTTGGGCACGGCCACGATATAGGTGCCGCCGTGCTCGAAGAACTTGGCGCTGCCGGCCATGCGGTCCATGGCGAGCTCGAAGGCGTCGAGGTCGAAGCCGACGAAGAGGATGCCGATAACCTTGCCGGCGTCGCTCTTGATCGGCTCGTAATGCGTCATGTAGGCGCGGCCGAACAGCAGCGCCCGGCCGGTGTAGGGCTTGCCGGCGGAAACCGTGGCATGGGCAGGGTGCTGCTTGCCCAGCAGCGTGCCCATGGCACGCTCGCCCTTCTCGTTCTTCAGCGAGGTCGTGATGCGTTCGAAGTCGTCGCCCTTGGCCGCGAAGACGGTGGCCACGCCGCCGTTGACGGCCGCGAACTTGTCGACCTGGGTGAAGTTGCCATTGAGCTTGGGGCCCCAGTCGCGCAGGTCGCCGGTGGCTTCGTCCAGCGTGAAGCTGGGGCCGAAATCCTGGCGGAAGGAGCCGAAGCTGCGCTGGATCTGCTTGGCGGCGACGTCGTCCATCGCCTGCATCGCGTCGATCAGCGACTCGGCCTTGTCGCCCACCCAGGTCTGCACCTGGTCATTGGCGGACCGCTTCAGCAGTGTGCCGACGATAAGGCTGACACCCAGCAGCACCACTGCAACGGCGACTGCGCCGGTCAGAGACACCTGGCGGGCAATGGAGTTGTTGGGCTGACTCATGCGAATCTCCAGGGGCCAAAGCAAGCAAGGCTCCGCACACCCCGCCTCGTTGCGGGGGCACGTGAACAGGAATCAGGGCAGGGCGGTCAAGCGGCGATGGCCGCTTCCATCAGGCCCATCTCGGCACTGCTCATCAGGCCTTCGATGTCCATCAGGATCAACATGCGGTCGCCGACGGACCCGATGCCGGTGATGAAGCTGGTATCCACCGACGCCGAGCTCAACTCGGGGGCCGGCTTGATCGCGTCGCGGCTCAGCTCCAGCACGTCGGAGACCGAATCCACGACGGCGCCGACGACGCGGTTCTTCACGTTCAGCACGATGACGACCGTGAAGCTGTTGTACTCGGCGCTCGGGCAGTTCAGCTTCAGGCGCAGGTCGACGATGGGCACGATGACGCCGCGCAGGTTGACGACACCTTTGATGAAGTCCGGCGCATTGGCGATGCGCGTGGGCTGCTCGTAGGAACGGATCTCCTGCACCTTCAGGATGTCAATGCCGTATTCCTCGGAGCCCAGGCGGAAGGTCAGGTACTCGCCGCTCTTGGGGCCATGGGCCTTGGCGCTGAGGGCACCGGGTTGGCGCAGGGCAGGGACGTTGCTGGCTTCCATGCAGACCTCCTAGTTATGTGTGTGATGGTTCAATGGCGCGAACGACGCACAAGGCTGCCGACGTCCAGGATCAAGGCCACGCGGCCGTCGCCCATGATGGTGGCGCCGGACACGTCATTGACCTTGCGGTAGTTGGCTTCGAGGTTCTTGACGACGACCTGCTGCTGGCCGAGCAGTTCGTCCACCAGCAGCGCGACGCGGCCGCCTTCGGCCTCGACGACGACCATGATGGAGCTGACGTGCTCGAAGTCGAAGCGCGGTACGTCAAAGACTTTTTCAAGCTCGATGACGGGCATGTACTCGTCACGCACCTCGACGACGCGGCCGGAGCCGGCGACGGTCTTGATGGTGTCGGACTGCACCTGGAAGGATTCGACGACGGAGGACAGCGGCAGGATGTAGCACTCGTCGCCAACGCCCACGCTCATGCCGTCCATGATGGCGAGTGTGAGCGGCAGGCGCACAGACACCTTCATGCCGTAGCCTTCCGCCGAGTCGATCTCGACCGTGCCGCCCAGCGACGTGATGTTCTTCTTGACCACGTCCATGCCGACGCCGCGGCCGGACACGTCGGTGACCACGTCGGCCGTGGAAAAGCCGGGCGCGAAGATCAGGCTCCAGCACTCGGCATCGGTCATCGTGTCCGGCGCGTCGATGCCCTTCTCACGCGCCTTCTTGATGAGCTTGTCGCGGTTCAGGCCGCGGCCGTCGTCGCGTACCTCGATGACGATGCTGCCGCCCTGGTGGGAAGCGACCAGCGTGATCGTGCCTTGCTCGGGCTTGCCGCGGGCGGTGCGGTCTTCCGGCATCTCGATGCCGTGGTCGCAGCTGTTGCGCACCAGGTGGGTCAGCGGGTCGGTGATCTTCTCGACCAGGCTCTTGTCCAGTTCGGTGGCTTCACCCTGGGTGACCAGTTCGACCTTCTTGCCCAACTTGGCCGCCAGGTCGCGCAGCATGCGCGGGAAGCGGTTGAAGACCGTCGACATCGGAATCATCCGGATCGACATGACCGATTCCTGCAGATCGCGCGTGTTGCGCTCCAGGTCGGCCAGGCCCGAGGTCAGCTGCTGGTACATCGCCGGGTCGAGTTCGCGGCTGTTCTGGGCCAGCATGGCCTGGGTGATGACGAGTTCGCCGACGAGGTTGATGAGCTGGTCGACCTTCTCGATCGACACGCGCAGCGTCGTCTGGTCCATGGCCGCGGGCTTGGCCTCGGCCTTGGCGACCGGCGTGGCGGGGCGGGTCGGCACGATGGCGGCCGTGGGCGCGGCCTCCGCGACGGGCGCTGCCGCAGCGACACTTTCGGGCACGCCGGGGGCGTCATCGAAGAAGCCGTAGCCGGGGTCGGCGGACGGTGCCTCGGCCGGTGGTGCGCCGGGCGCACCGTCGTAGAAGCCGAAGCCGGGGCCGAGCGGGATCAGCTTGACCTGCTCGCGGGCGACGTGGAAGGTGAAGAGGTCCAGCAGGTCGTTGTCGGTCGAGCTGGTCAGCACCTTGAAGCGGCGCATGCCGTCGGAACTCTGGCCGGCGTCCAGCGGCTCGATGTTGCCGAGGTCGGTGATTTCCTTGAACAGCTCGACCAGGTTGTCGGCCAGGCTGAGGTCGGTCAGCGGGCCGACCTGCAGTTCCAGCAGGCGCGCGCCGGACTTGAGCGGTACGGCGGGCGCGGCGGCAGCAGGCGCGGGTGCAGCCTTGGGTGCCGGAGCGGCTGCTGCAGGTGCGGGCGCGCCGCCGCCTTCGACGAAGCTCTTGATGCTGACCAGCAGGTCGGTCGTGTCGAATACGTCGCCGCCCGAGCCCTGATGGCGGGCGAGCTGGGTGCGCAGCGCGTCGCCGGACTGCAGCAGCACGTCCACCATGGCGGCATTGGGCTGCAGCTCGTGGCGGCGCAGCTTGTCCAGCAGCGTCTCCATCTGGTGGGTCAGCTCGGCGACATCGCTGAAGCCGAAGGTTGCCGCGCCACCCTTGATGGAGTGGGCGCAGCGGAAGATGGCGTTCAACTCCTCGTCGTCGGCCGCCTCGACGTTCACATTGAGCAGCAGCCGCTCCATGTTGTCGAGGTTCTCGCCGGCTTCCTCGAAGAAGACCTGGTAGAACTGGCTGAGGTCGATGCCAGCACTGATGCTGGCGCCTTCTGTGGTCATGTCGCCCATGGCTGTTGCTCCGGTGGACCGAACTTCAGCGAATGACCTTGCCGATCACTTCGATCAGCTTGGCCGGGTCAAAGGGCTTGACCAGCCAGCCGGTGGCGCCGGCAGCCCGGCCCGCCTGCTTCATCGCATCGCTGGACTCGGTGGTCAGGATCAGGATGGGCGTGGTCTTGAACTTGGGGTTCTCGCGCAGCTTCTTGGTCAGGCTGATGCCGTCCATGCGCGGCATGTTCTGGTCGGTCAGCACGAGGTCGAAGTCACGCTGGCCCGATTTCTCCCAGGCGTCCTGCCCATCCACAGCTTCCACCACGTTGAAGCCGGCGTTCTTGAGCGTGAAGGCCACCATCTGGCGCATCGAGGCCGAATCGTCGACAGCGAGGATTGAGTGCATTTGAGTTTTCTCCGAGAGAACGTTGCCTGGGGGCTGAATTTAGCTTGGGGGGATTCAGAAAAGTTCGATGGAGCCGGCGTCCATCTCATCCTGCGTGACCGGGTTGGGCCGCAGCGGTGCGATCTCGACGACGGCCGCGCCGTCCTCGTCATCCGCACCGAAGGCGTCGCGGGCCAATTGGTCGGCGCAGTTGCGCAGGCGCTGGCTGGTGTGAGCGATGAGCTGGGTCGCCATGTCCTGGAACTGCAGCGCGGTGATGGCGCCGGCAATGTCCTGCATGATCTGCTTCAGGCCTTCGGAGGCCGGCGTGCCGTCGCTGCTGCTGAGCAAGGACATGACCTCGCCGGACGCGCTGTAGAAATGCGTGGACAGGGCTTCACCGGCATCGTCGAGAAGGCGCTGCAGGCGCTCAAGGTCGTTCGTCACCGTCATCAGGTGATCCTGCAGTTCCGCGGCCGCCAGCAGCGGCATGGCGGCCACGGCTCCATCGAATTCGGCGGCGGTGGAAGGTTCTGTCTGCATCGTGTCTCCGCGAGGGGATGCTGCTTCTTGTCCCAGCCCTGTGGATACCCTCAGGGCGAATGCATCATGGCATGTTCACTCCTTTTTCGGCCCCTGTCGACCTGGAGATGTCACGAGAACGAGCCGTATTACCGCTCTGACCCGCGTCGAGTGTGGCGCCGGGCCACCTGCCGCGAGCGGCGGCATACTGCGCCCCCATGACGATTTCTGCTGTGGAGCAGGCGCCCCGGGTCCTGCGTGTGCTGCATGTCGAGGATTCCGAACTCGACCATCAACTCATCCTTGCCCAGCTCGGCCGTGCGGGGCTCAAGGTCGAGATGCAGAGGCTGGACGCCTTGCCCGCCGTGCTGGCCGCGCTGGAGCGCCCCTGGGACGCCATCATCTCGGACTACAACCTGCCTGGCTACTCGGGCCTGGATGTGCTGGAGGCGGTGAAGGCGCGCCAGCTGCTGACGCCTTTCATCCTCGTTTCCGGCGAGATCGGCGAGGACACCGCCGTGGGCGCGATGCGCAATGGCGCCTCCGACTACCTGCTGAAGAACAACCTGAACCGGCTGGCACCCGCCCTGCTGCATGCCATCGACGCCGCCGAGAACGAAAAGGCCCGTGTGGCCGCCGATCACGAACTGGTCAAGTCCAAGCAGCGCCTGCACCAGTTGGCCGGCCACCTGCAGACCAGCGTCGAGCTGGAGCGTGCCGCCATCGCGCGGGAGATCCATGACGACGTCGGCGGGTCCTTGACCGCCGTCAAGTTCGACCTCGCCTGGATCGATCGCCATGCCCAGGAGCCCGAGGTGCGCCAGCGCGTTGCCGCGGCATTGGAGACTGTGAATGCCGCCATCGAGGCCAGCCAGCGCATCATGCACAACCTGCGTCCGGCTATCCTGGAGCAGGGCCTGGTTGCCGCCCTGCAGTGGATGACGGCCCGTTTCGAACGCCGCACCGGCATCGAGGCTGGCCTGCGCATCGGCGAAGAGCGGCTGGCGCTGCCCTCCGGCGTGCCGCTGGTGGCTTACCGCACGGCGCAGGAGGCGCTGACCAATGTATCCAAGCATGCGCTGGCGACCCGGGTCGACATCGAACTCAGCCAGGACTCCGGCGTGCTGACGCTGGAGATCCGCGACAACGGGCGCGGCATGGGGCGGGGCGACCTCGCCAAGGAGCGGTCCTTCGGCATCCGTGGCCTGCACGAGCGCGCCGCGACGGTGGGCGGCTGGGTCGACCTGTCCAGCCCGCCGGGCGGCGGCACCAGCCTGATCCTGACCGTGCCGCTGGCCCAGGACGCCATCGACGCACTGGACGACTCGACCGACTTCGGCAAGGATGACGGCCAATCCATCTGGGGACGCGCGTGATCAAGGTCATCCTCTGCGACGACCACGGCCTGATCCGCCGCGGCATCCGTGACACGTTGGCGGATGCCCAGGACATCGAGGTCATTGGCGAGGCCGGCGACTACACCGAGCTGCGCGGCCTGCTGCACACCCTGGGCAAGGACAACCCCTGCGACGTGCTGGTGCTGGACATCAACATGCCCGGCCGCTCCGGCCTGGACGTGCTGCATGTGCTCAAGGACGAGGGCAACCCGGTACGCACGCTGATCGTGTCCATGTATCCCGAGGACCAGTACGCCATCCGCGCGCTCAAGGCCGGCGCCTATGGCTATGTCAACAAGGGCGGCGACCCCGCCACGCTGGTGCAGGCCGTGCGCACCGTGGCCCAGGGCCGAAAATATGTAACGCCCGAGATCGCGCAGATGCTGGTCGAAAGCCTGACCGCGCCCGTCACCGAGCAGGCCCACCACAAGCTCTCCGACCGCGAGCTGCAGACCCTGGTCATGATCGCCTCGGGCAAGCGGCTGTCCGACATCGCCGAGGAGCTGATGCTCAGCCCCAAGACCGTCAGCGTCTACCGTGCCCGCATGCTGGAGAAACTGGGCCTGAGCAACAACTCCGAATTGACGGTCTATGCCATCCGCAACGGACTCGTCGCCAGCTGAATGACGCCGGCACGCCAGGCCTGACGGCCGCCGTTCATCGCCCCTGGCTGTCGATTCGCCACCGCCAGCCGCCGTCCATCGATTGATGACATGCTGTGGCAGCAGCCACTGCACAATCCGCCCCGGTTCCAAATGGGTGGTCGAAAGACCGGTGCTGCTGCGGGCCTGAGGGTCCGCCCAAGCCAACTGTTCAAGGGGGCGTGTCATCGATACCGGATTGCTGAAAGAGTTGCGCATCGACGGTGCGCATCGCGAGGACCATGGCGACGGCGGGCCGCCCAAGTGGGTCTGGGCCCTGGTGGTGGCCGTCGTGCTGCTGGCCGCGGGCGGCGCCTGGGCCTGGTGGTGGCTGTCGGGGAACAAGCCGATCCCGGTGCAGACGGTCACGGTCCGCGCCAACGGTCAGGGCGCCAGCGCCGATGCGGTCCTGCAGGCGACGGGTTATGTGACGGCGCGCCGCATGGCGACCGTCTCGGCCCAGATGACCGGCACGCTGACTGAGGTGCTCATCGACGAGGGCTTCAAGGTCAAGAAGGGGCAGGTCCTGGCCCGGCTCGATGACACCGGCTTGAAGGCGGGCCTCGCCGCGGCCCAGGCGCAGATCCGCACGGCCGAAGCCAATCTCGGCCAGGTGCGCGCCCAGCTCGCCCAGGCCCAGGCCGACGAGCGCCGCCAGGCCGAGCTGAACGCCAGCGGCATGACGACGCGCCAGTCGCGCGAGCAGGCGGCCACGGCGGTGAAGACCGTGTCCGCGCAGATGGAAGCGTCTCAGCGCCAGATCGAGGCCGCCCAGGCCCAGGCGCGGCAGGCGCGCGTCAACTTCGACTACGCCACCGTGCGGGCGCCGTTTGACGGCGTCGTCACGGCCCGCGCGGCGCAGGTGGGCGAGATCATCTCGCCGCTGTCCGCCGGCGGGGGTTTTACCCGTACCGGCGTGGGCACCATCGTCGACATGGACTCGCTGGAAGTGAACGTCGACGTCAACGAGGCCTACATCGCCCAGGTCAAGCCCGACATGCCCTGCGAAGCCGTTCTCGACGCCTACCCGGACTGGAAGATCCCGGCCCATGTCGTTGCCGTCATCCCGAGCGCCGATCGTGGCAAGGCCACGGTCAAGGTGCGTGTGGCACTGGAAAAGAAGGACGAACGTCTGGTGCCCGACATGGGCGTGCGCGTGAGTTTCCTGGCGGCCAAGCCCAAGACCGAAGCCAAACCGGTACCCGGCGTGCTGCTGCCGCCGGAGGCCCTGGTGCAGCGCGACGGCGGCGACGCCGTGTTCGTCGCCCATGACGATCGCGCGGAGCAGCGCGCCGTGAAGCTCGGCGCCGACGCGGGCAAGTTCAAGCTGGTCACCAGCGGATTGAAGGCGGGCGAAACGGTCGTGCTGTCGCCGCCCACCGAACTGAAGCAGGGTTCCAACATCGTGAAGAAGGACTGAAGAGATGAGCGCACTGATCGAGATCCGTGACCTGTCCAAGGTCTACACCCGTGGCAAGCAGAAGGTGGAAGTGCTCCACCACATCGAGCTGGATGTGCAGCAGGGCGACTTCCTTGCCTTGATGGGCCCCTCGGGCTCCGGCAAGACCACGCTGCTCAACCTCATTGGCGGCCTGGACGCTCCCAGCGGCGGCGCCATCAGCGTTGGCGGTGAACGTATCGACAAGCTGTCCGGCGCGGCGCTGGCCAAGTGGCGCGCCTCGCGCGTCGGCTTCGTGTTCCAGTTCTACAACCTGATGCCCACGCTGTCGGCGCAGAAGAACGTCGAGCTGCCACTGCTGCTGACCAAGCTGTCAGCGGGCGAGCGCAAGAAGCGCGCGGCGATTGCGCTGCAGCTCGTCGGCCTGGCCGACCGCGCCTCGCACAAGCCGACCGAACTGTCGGGCGGCCAGCAGCAGCGCGTGTCCATCGCGCGGGCCATCGTGTCGGACCCGACGCTGCTGGTCTGCGACGAACCCACCGGCGACCTGGACCGGCAATCCGCCGAGGATGTGCTGACGCTGCTGCAGGCCCTCAACCGCGATCATGGCAAGACCATCGTCATGGTCACCCACGACCCGCGCGCCGCGGCCCGAGCGAGCCACACGCTGCATCTGGACAAGGGCACGCTGGTAACCGAAGCCACCGCTTGAAGGAGCAGATGATGCCCCCACGCTCACTTTGTTCGCTGCCCCCCGAGGGGGCGTCCAGCCTCTTTGAGACGGCTCTGCGGAGGCTGGCATGAAATACCTTCATCTCATCTGGGCGGCGCTGTTCCGGCGCAAGGGCCGGACCTTCCTGACCCTGGTGTCCATCATCACGGCCTTCCTGCTGTTCGGCCTGCTGGACGCGGTGCGCGTCGGCTTCGACCAGGCCGGCAAGAGTGCCAACGGCGCCCAACGGTTGCAGACGGGCTCCAAGCTCAGCTTCATCCAGTTGCTGCCGATGTCGCTGGGCGCACGCATCTCGCAGCTCGACGGCGTCAAGGATGTAGCCTTCGCCAACTGGTTCGGCGGCGCCTACCAGAAGCCCGAGAACGCGGTCTTCAGCTTCGCCGTCGCACCCAACTACCTCGACATCTACCCCGAGATGGAAGTCTCGGCCGAGCACCGCAAGGCGTTTGCCGAGACCAAGAATGGCGCCCTCGTCGGTGAAGGCCTGGCGCGCAAATTTGGCTGGAAGGTCGGCGACCAGGTGCCCATGCAGTCCACCATCTTCCCGGACCGCAACGGCAGCCAGAACTGGCCCTTCCAGATCGTCGGCATCATCCACGTGGCGGACAGGAAGGCAGCCGGCTGGTGGGACCAGATGTTCCTGCTGAACTGGAAATACTTCGACGACACCACGCCCTGGAACCAGGGCCAGGTGGGCTGGTACGTGACGCGAGTCAAGGATGTGAACCAGGCTGACCGCGTGCTCAAGGCCATCGACGAGATCTCGGCCAACTCCGACCACGAGACGCGCACCCAGACCGAGGCAGCCGCCATGTCCAGCTGGATGAAGCAAGTGGCCGACATCAACCTCATCGTCACCTCCATCATGGGTGCGGTGTTCTTCACGCTGCTGCTGCTGGCCGGCAACACCATGATGCAGGCCGTGCGTGAACGCACCGGCGAGATCGCGGTGCTGAAGACCCTGGGCTTCTCGGGTGAGAGCGTGCTTTCGATGGTGCTGGCTGAGTCGGTGCTGCTGCTGCTGATCGGCGGCACGGCCGGCCTGGGGCTGGCCAGCGTCATCGGCCCCATCGTCAGTCAGGGTAGCGGCGGCGCACTCAACCTGCCCGCGGCCGGGGTGGACAGCTGGATGATCGGCGTGGGCCTGGCCCTGCTGTTCGGCTTGGCCGTCGGCGCGTTGCCGGCGTTGCGCGCCATGCGTATCAACATCACCGATGCACTGGCCGGGAGGGCATGAGCATGAAATTCCTGAAGAACTTCGGCCTCATCCTCCTCACCGTCCTGATGCTGGCCGCGTGGATCCTCATGCCTTGGTATGGCGCCCTCGCGCTGGCCGCGCTGCTGGCGCTGTGGATGCTGCTCTTTCGCAGCGGCGCGCAGGCGCTCTCGGTCACTTCGGTGGGCATCAGCACACTGACGCAGCGGCTGGGCTCCTCGGCCGTCATCGTCGTCGGCATTGCCGGCGTGGTGGGTGTGCTCGTGTCGCTGCTGGCCATGGCCGAGGGCTATGCGCAGACCCTGCGCAACTCGGGCAGCCTGGACACCGCCATCGTCATGCGCGGCGCATCCGCCAACGAGGTGTCGTCGTCGCTGACGCGGGAGGACGTCGTGCAGATCGGGCAGGCGCCGGGCGTGTCCCGCAATGCCAAGGGCGAGCCCATTCTGTCGGCCGAAACCGTGGTGGCGGCCAACCTGCCGGTCAAGGGCGGCAAGGCCGGCGACCAGGGCAGCGCCCAGGTGCGCGGCATCAGCGAAGCCGCCTTCACCGTGCGGCCCAATGTCAAGATCGTCGAGGGCAAGGTTTTCCAGCCGGGCCTGCGGGAACTGGTCGTCGGCAAGGGCGCGGTGCGGCAGTTCGACGGGCTCACGGTGGGCGCCACGTTGAAGCTCGGCAACCAGCCCTGGACCGTCGTCGGCATCTTCGCCTCAGGCGACGCGATGGAGTCCGAGCTGTGGGGCGACGCGACGATGGTCAACGACGCCTACCGGCGTGGCAACGGGGCCAACTCAGCCACGGTGAAACTGGACAGCCCGGCAGCGATCAAGGCCTTCAGCGAATCGCTGGAGAACAACCCGCAGCTCAAGGTCAAGGCGACCACGACGGTGGAGTTCTTCGCCAAGCAGAGCGAGCAGATGACCAAGATCCTGCGCATCATCGGCATCGTGGTCGGCTCCATCATGGCCGTGGGGGCGGTGTTCGGCGCGCTGAACACCATGTTCGCCGCCGTGGCCGCGCGGGCCCGCGAGATCGCCACGCTGCGCGCCATCGGCTTTCGCGGCCTCCCGGTCGTTGTCGCCGTGATGCTGGAGACAACGCTGCTGGCCTTGATCGGCGGCCTCATCGGCGGCGGCATCGCCTGGCTGATCTTCAACGGCTACGAGGCCTCCACGATGGCGGCCGGCTCGGTCGGCAAGCTCAGCTTCAACCTGGCCGTGTCGCCGGGACTGCTGTGGGAGGGCATCAAGTGGGCCTTGGCCATCGGCTTCGTGGGTGGCCTGTTCCCTGCGGTGCGGGCGGCTTCGCTGCCTGTGACGACGGCGTTGCGCGAGGCCTAACTGAATGCTGACAGCAGACGCTCCAGCGCCACCATGAACGGCGTCTGCATCAGCGGCAGGGTGGCCACCATGCCGATCAGGCCGATGCTGACGGTCAGCGGGAAGCCGACCGAGAAGACACCGATCTGAGGCGCGACGCGCGAGATGACGCCGAGCACGAGGTTGACGAACATCAGCATCGTGATCAGCGGCAGCGCGATCCACAGCCCGATGCTGAAGATCTCGGCCCCCCATTGCTGAGGTGTCGCCACGCGCAGGAAGGCGAAGGGTTCGCCGCCGACCGGGAAGGCGTGGAAGCTCTGGATCAGCGCGTTGATCAGCAGCAGATGGCCGTTGATGGCGATGAACAGGAAGGCCACCATGCTGCCGAAGAAGCGCGCGCTGGCGGTGCCCTGGGCGCCGGTGCTGGGGTCGAAGAAGCCGGCGAAGTTCAGGCCCATTTGCAGGCCGATGATTTCGCCGGCGAACTCCAGCGCCGCGAACACGATGCGCACCGCAAAGCCCATGGACAGGCCGATCAGCAGCTGCTGGGCGACCAGCAGCGTTAAAGCGGGCATCGAGTCCAGCGGCGTGACCGGCATCGCCGGCAGCGAGGGCTGGGAGGCGACCGAGATGAAGAGGGCCAGGCCCACGCGCAGGCGCAGCGGCACATTGCGCTGGCTGAAGGTGGGCATGCCGGCGAACAGGGCCAGCGTGCGGATGAAGGGCCACAAAAGTGGATTCAACCAGGCGAGGAGTTGGGCTTCGGTGACGGAGAACATTGGGTGTTTGTTGCTCCGTTCAGGGCTTGTCGCCAGGGGGCGTGCGGTTTTCGGTGCTTTGGGTTGGCGCCACGTTGCCGGGAGTCCGTCCCGGCGGCCGGGTAACTTTCTTCTGCGGCGCCAGAAGAAAGTCACCAAAGAAGAGGCGCTGAACCGCACACGATCGCGACGACGCCATGAGCGTCGCGCGAAAACACTCACCTGCATTACGGGCAGACGCGACCCGCTGCGCTCTCGCTGCTGTCCTTGTGGAGAGCGCCATCCATTGCCCCTTCACGCCGCTTAACGCCGGCTGCACGCCGGGCTTATCAGGGAATACCGCGTCGCTGGGGCGACGCCGCCGAGCGCAACTAGCCGTCGCGTCGCCCGAGCGACGTTGTATTTGGTTTTCTGGTGAGCCCGGCGTGCAGCCGCGCGTTAAGCGGGCAGGCGGGGCGATGGATGGTGCTGGTGACAGGGACAGCAGCGAGAGCGCAGCGGTTCGCGTCTGACCACTCACCGTGCGGCTGTTGCACGGCGCAGCTCGTGCATGTGGTGCTGGTGTGCGGTTCAGGGCCTCTTCTTTGGTGACTTTCTTCTGGCCCCGCAGAAGAAAGTTACCCGGCCGCCGGGACGGACTCCCGGCAACGTGGCGCCAACCCGAAGCATTGACCAGCCGCCCACTCACGGCGCCAACCTACCCAACCACGTTCGGGATCGTCATCAACGTCCGCTGGATGTACTCCACCAGCGTCGTCATCATCCACGGCCCCGCAACGGCCAGCGTCAGCACCGTGGCGATGACCTTGGGTACGAAGGACAGCGTCGCTTCGTTGATCTGCGTGGCCGCCTGGATCACGCTGACGACGACGCCGACGAGCAGCACGACGATGAGCACTGGTGCGGCGACCAGCATCATCATGTAGAGGCCTTGCTGGCCGAAGGTGAAGACTTGTTGAGCGTCCATCAGGTCACAAAGCTCGCTGCAAGAGAACCAAGAAGCAAATTCCAGCCGTCCGCCAAGACGAACAGCATCAGCTTGAAGGGCAGGGCGACGAGCACGGGCGACAGCATCATCATGCCCAGGCTCATCAGTACGCTCGCCACGATCATGTCGATGACGAGGAAGGGGATGAAGATCAGGAAGGCGATCTGGAAGGCGCTCTTCAGCTCGCTGGTCACGAAGGCCGGCACCAGCACCTTGAAGGGCACGTCCTCGGCCTTGACGCTGGCATCCAGCTTGGCCAGGCGCGAGAACAGGGCCACGTCGGCCTGGCGCGTCTGCTTGAGCATGAAGCCGCGCATCGGCACCTCGGCGCGCTTCAAGGCCTCGTCGAACTGGATGGTGCCGGCGCTGTAGGGCTGCCAGGCCTCGGCGTAGACCTTGTCCAGCGTCGGGCTCATGACGAAGAAAGTCAGGAAGAGCGACAGGCCGACGATGACCTGGTTGGGCGGCGCGGCCTGCGTGCCCAGCGCCTGGCGCATCAGGCTCAGCACGATGGCGATGCGCGTGAAGGCCGTCATCATCAGGATGACTGCGGGCAGGAAGCCCAGGGCGGTGAAGAACAGCAGCGTCTGGATGGGCACCGAGTAGCTGCCGCCCGCACCCTGCCCAATCAGCAGCGGCACGGTGGCCGGCGGCGTCTGGGCTTGGGCAAAGGCGGCACCGGCTGCGAGCAGCAACGTGGCGCCAAGCAGGGGCTTAAGACGCATCTTGGCGCTCCTTGCTCAGCAGCTTGGCAAAGCTGGCTGGCGGGACGGGCTCGGCCTGCGGCGGCATCACATGCAGCGTCGTGATGTTCTGGGCCGTGGCCCCAAGCACCAGCCAGCGGCGGTCATCGCCCTGGCCGACCTCGACGACGAGGATGCGCTGGTTCGGCGCCGTGGGCAGTTGCGCCACGACACGCAGCACGCCGACAGCCGCCGCGCCACCCAGCGGCGTGCGCTTGAGCAGCCACAGCGCGACCGGGATCAGCGCGACGATGCCGAGGAACCAGAGAAAGGGGAGCAGGCCGGAAGCATTCATGCCTCGGCATTCTGCGGACGGACTTGAGCCGGCGAACCCCCTAAATGGCAGCGCAAACCCTTGGTTGTCCAAAGACCGCCGCTGCCGTAGGCGCGGCGACGTCGAGGGCAGCCGCTGATCCGGCTTTGCCGGGCAGACGGCGTTGCCCCCTTGAGGGGGCCGGCGAAGCCGGTACGGGGTGGGCCGTTTATGCCGCCTTGGACAGGCGGCGCATGCGCTCCGAAGGCGTGACGATGTCTGTCAGCCGGATGCCGAACTTGTCGTTCACGACCACCACCTCGCCCTGGGCGATCAGGTAGCCGTTGACCAGCACGTCCATCGGCTCGCCGGCCAGCGCGTCCAGCTCCACGACCGAGCCCTGAGCCAGTTGCAGGATGTTCTTGATCGGGATGCGGGTGCGGCCCAGTTCAACGGTCAGCTGGACGGGGATGTCCAGGATCATGTTGATGTCATTGCCTGGACCCGCGCCGCTGGTCGGCGTGAAGTTGGCGAAGCTGGGCGTGGAAACCTGCTCCGGCACCTCGGTAACGACCTCGGTCGCGGTGGAGGGGGCGGGCGCGGCCTCGGCCAGCGCCGCGGCCCACTCGGCCGCCATCGCGTCTTGTTCTTCTTGGCTGGGTGAATCAGGGCTCATGTTTGGCTCCCAACCAGCTCTCTTGAGGGCCGGTCAGCATCTTGTCGATCTTGAGGGCATAACGCCCGTTGGACGTGCCGTAGTGGCAGTCGAAGACGGGCACGCCGTCCACCTTGGTCTGGATCATGGGGTCCAGGTCCAGTTCGATGAAATCGCCCGGCTTGAAGGCCAGCAATTGCTCGACGGTGGCCGGCGCCGTGCCCAGCTCCGCCACCAGTTCAACTTCGGCCGATTGGATCTGGGTCTTGAGCAGATTGATCCAGCGCCGGTCCGGCTCGGAGGAGTCGCCGACCGTCGTCGAATACAGCACGTCGCGGATGGGTTCCAGCGTCGAGTAGGGGATGCAGAAATAAATGGTGCCGCTGGTCTCGCCGATTTCCAGCGTGAACGAGGTCGACACGACGATCTCGCTGGGCGTGGCGATGGTGGCGAACTGGGGCTGCATCTCCGAGCGCTGGTATTCCAGCTCGAGCGGATAGATGCCCTTCCAGGCCTTGTGGTACTCGGCGAGGATGACCTCGACGATGCGGGTGATGACGCGCTGCTCGGTGGGCGAGAAGTCGCGGCCCTCGATGCGGGCGTGGAACTTGCCGATGCCGCCGAACAGGGAATCGATGACGGCGAACACCAGCGTCGGGTCGCAGACGATCAGCCCGCTGCCGCGCAGCGGCTTCACCGACACGATGTTGAAGTTGGTCGGGACGACGATCTCGCGCAGGAAGGCGCTGTACTTCTGCACCTTGATGCCGCCGATGGCGACTTCCGGGCTCTTGCGGATGAAGTTGAACAGGCCGACACGGATGTTGCGCGCGAACCGTTCGTTGATGATTTCCATCGTGGGCATGCGCCCACGAACGATGCGTTCCTGGCTGGCGAGGTTGTACTCGCGTATGCCGCCGACCTGCTCCTCTTCCTGCTCGAGCTTTTGGCTCTCGCCGGTGATGCCCTGGAGCAGTGCATCGACTTCGTCTTGGGAAAGGATCTGCTGATTCATTGCTGACCCAGGCTTACTGGACGATGAAGTTGGAGAACAGGACTTGCGTCACCGGGCTTTCGACGTGGGCCTTTTTCTTCTTTTTCTTCTTGGGCGCGTCGGCGGCTTCGTGCTCGTCGTCCTCATCGAGCTCGATCCCCATGGGGCGCACCGACTCGCGCATGATGTCCTTGGCGAGCTTGTCCTTGCCCTCGCGGGTCAAGAGCTCGGCGGCGGTCTTGTGCGCCAGCACCATCAGCACATTGCTGCGGATGGCAGGCATGTAGGCCTTGATCTGGTCGGCGAACTTCGGGTCTTCGACCTGCAGCGTGATGCCGATCTGGGCGAAGCGGTCCACGTCCTTGTCCGCCAGGTTGACCGTGAAGGGGTCCAGCGGCACGAAGGTGGGCGGGTGGTCGCTCTTGGCGTGGGCCTTGGGCTTGGCCGGGCTCTCGGTGGTGGCTTCGGCGCCGTCTTCACCGTCCTCGGCAACGGGCTTCTTCTTGAGCAGCATGACGGCCGCGCCGCCGCCCACCAGCACCAGCACCAGCACGGCGGCGAGGATGATGATGAGCTTCTTGCTGCCGCCCCCCTTGGGCGCGGCAGTTTCCGCAGCAGCCGGCGCAGTCGCCATGAGCACTCCTTGAGACGTCCATCGCCCAGGCCAGCCACTGCAGGCCGTGGGCACATGCGCTGGATTATTGACCCCGGGCCCGCCGGGCAAGCGCCGATTAGCTGGAGCGAGGTGTGCCTATTTCCGCTTCAGCTTCAGGCAAATGTGTCGAGCAGGCCGACGGCGCGCCGGGCGGGTGCTGCCGCGGTGCCGGCGGCGATGCGCCCGCCGCCGGTCGTTGTGCGCGAACTGCGGTCGTCACCGCTGTTGCCGGCGTCGGCATCGCTGCCCCTGGGATCCTTCTGATCCTGCTGGGTTTGCTGGAAGACGCCCCCTCCCGACAAGGTCAGTCCCTGGCTCTGCAGCGCGGCTGCCAGGTCGGGCAGGCTCTGCTCCAGCGCCTGGCGGGTTTCGGCCTGGGCGGCATGGAAGGAGACCTGCGCCTGGGAGCCGTCGATGACGATCTGCACCGCCACCGGGCCCATGTCGGCCGGGTTGAGCTGCAACTCGGCCTGCTGCACACCGTCCACCGCCAGCAGGCTGACGCGCGCGCCAAGCTCGGGCGCGAAGGCATTGCTGTGAACGGCGGCCTGCACCTGGCCACTGGCGCTGACCGGTGCGGTGTCGGCCGCGGCTGCCAGGGCCGGCATGGCCTGGGCGAGCACCGCGGCGAAGCTGGTGGGGAGGGCATCAGGCGAGGTGGCCGCGTGAGCCGTGCTGGCATCGCCGGAGGAGGCGGCTTGCAGGGCGTCACTGTGGATGGCCGCGCGTGCCGCCACCTTGTCGGCGGCAATGGCTTGTTCCACGCCCTTGGCGCGAGGCGCGACGTCCTGTGAGGTGGCGTCCGCCGGGCGGCGCTCGAAAGCTCCAGCCGAAGCGGCATCAGCGCCGGTACCGGCGCGGGCGGTTGATGTGCTGTCGTCGTCGGCCAGCCGGTTGATGCGCCCGCGGGCGACATGCTTGCCGCCAGGCGTGTCGTCTGCCGTGGCCTCGGCGCCCGGCTGAGCGGCCACGATGGCCTGGGCGGGCAAGGCCGGCGGCGTCAGGCCGATGAGCTGGGTGAACTCGGCCAGGCCGGAGGTTTCAAGGTCTTGCGCGCCGTCGCCGTCGGTCGTGGCGACGGTGCTGTCATCGCCTGCCTCGCCGCTGACGGCTCCCTGCTCGGGTTTGGCCGAAGCTGCAGCGTCGGGCGTGCGGCCCTGCGCCGGCTTGGCGGGTGCAGGCGCGGCAGGGCGGCGGGTTGTGGCTGTGGCTGTGGCGGCAGCTGGCGCGGGCTCGTGGGTCGGGGACTCAGGCTCGCGCGGCACCGGATCGGCGTGGGCCGGTGGCGTCGGCAACCCAGGCTGGTCGTTCAGGAATTGCGCAAAGCTCGGCCCGCCGGCCGCACCGCTGCCGGGCAGGGCGGGGTGGGCGGGCTGAGAAGCTTGAACGGAGGGCAAGGCGGCCGGCTTGGGAGCGATGGTCTGCGAGGAGGCGAGCATGGTGGCGGCCTCCTCAGGCGTGCGCCATGCGCCGCAGGTGGGCGCGGGCGGCAAATTCGTCGGTGGCGCGCTGTTCGCTGCGCTGCACCGCTTTGGCGGCTTCGGCCTGGCGGCGGGCGATCAGCTGGCGCAAGGCGGCGACGCGCATCTCGGCCTGGCCGAGGGCCTCGCGGGCGCGCACCTGGCGCTGGTCGGCGTGGCTGGCGACGTGGCCCTGCGTGTCCACGGCCTGGTCGATGCGGCGGCCAAAGCTCTGGTAGCAGCCGACGATGTCCATGGTCGTGGCCTGGGCGAAGGATTGCGTCCAACGCTGCTGGTAGTCCTGACGGTAGCCGGACAGCTCGCCATGCTGGGCACGGGCGGCCTGGGCCTGGGTGCTGGCGGCATGCAAGGCCTGAGCGGCGGCGTCGCGCTCGTTCTCGGCGCGTTCCAACAGCAGGCTCAGTGTGTCTTTGGCGGGTGCACTCATCTCAAACTCCAGCACAGCGCCCGGCGACCCCGACAGGGGGCCCGGCGCTCAGTCGATATCGGCGGCCCGACCCGAAAGGTTAGGCGCCTTGGACCACGGCCTGCAATTGGCTGACGCTGGCGTGAAGAAGTGCCGGGCTGTGCATGTCCTGCTGCAGCAGCCGCGTCATGTCGGCATGCAGGCGTACGGCCAGGTCCAGCTCGGGGTCGCTGCCCGGGGCATAGGCGCCAAGCTGGATCAGGTCGCGGGCCTTGTTGTATTTCGCCAGAAGCTGGCGGAATCGACGCGCGGAATCGACCTGGTTTTGGGGTGCAACACTGGTCATCACCCGGGAAATGGAGCGCTCGATGTCGATGGCCGGGTAGTGGCCGGCCTCGGCGAGGTCGCGCGACAGCACGATGTGGCCGTCCAGGATGCCCCGCGCCGCGTCGGCGATGGGGTCCTGCGGGTCGTCGCCCTCGGTCAGCACCGTGTAGAAGGCGGTGATGGAACCCTCGCCCGGCAGGCCGTTGCCGCTGCGCTCCACCAGCTGCGGCAGCTTGGCGAAGCAGCTCGGCGGGTAGCCCTTGGTGGCCGGCGGCTCGCCGATGGCCAGGGCAATCTCGCGCTGGGCCATCGCATAGCGGGTCAGCGAATCCATCAGCAGCAGCACATGGCGGCCCTGATCGCGGAAATGTTCCGCAATCGCCGTGGCGTAGTGCGCGCCCTGCATGCGCATCAGCGGCGGCGAATCGGCGGGTGCGGCGACGACGACGCTGCGCTGGCGGCCTTCAATGCCGAGGATGTCCTCGATGAATTCCTTGACTTCGCGGCCGCGCTCGCCGATCAGGCCGACGACGATGACATCGGCCTGGGTGTAGCGGGCCATCATGCCCAGCAGCACCGACTTGCCGACGCCCGTGCCGGCGAACAGCCCGAGGCGCTGGCCGCGGCCGACGGTCAGCAGTGCGTTGATGGCGCGAACGCCGGTGTCCAGCGGGATGCGCACCGGGTCGCGGTCCATCGCGTTGATGGGGCGCCGCACCATGGGTTCGTTGTGGATGTCGGCCAGCTCGCCGCCGCGGTCCAGCGGGTGGCCATGCGGGTCGACGACGCGGCCGAGCAGGCCGTCGCCCATCGGCAGGTGCAGGCCGCGATCCTCGCCACGGCGCCAGGGGTGCAAGGGCTGGCCGAGTTGGGGAGCGAGCGGCGGCAGGTGGCGCGGCACGACGGTGGCGCCGCTGGACAGGCCCTGGACCTCGTCGGTGGGCATCAGATAGGCGCGGTCCCCCGAGAAGCCGACGACCTCGGCATTCACTGGCGCCGAGCCGCGGCGCGGGCTGTTGCCGCTGCTGGGCATCTGGATGCGGCAGACCGAGCCCATCGGCACCTTGATGCCGGTGGCTTCCAGCACCAGGCCGGCCACGCGAACCAGCTTGCCGTGGGATTCCAGCGGCGCGGTGTTGGCCGCCAGCGTCTCAAGGTCGGCGAGATAGCGCTGCCAGCGATCGGTGCGCGCCGAAGTCATTCGTCCTCCGTGCGCCGGTCTTCCCAGATCGATTGCTGGCCGATGGCCGAGACGGCCTGTTGCCAGCGCGTGGCAATCGTCGCGTCGACGCTGGCAATGTCGGCATCCACCTTGACGCCGCCGCGCGGCACCTCGGGATCGGGGATGAGCTGCGCCTCGCGGGCCTGCAACTCGTTGCCGGCGCCTTCCTGCACCAGGGGGTGGTCATCGGGGTGGACACGCACGCGCACGTGGCGCGCCGACAACTGCAGGGCCTCGACGGCGTCGTGGGCCACACGGGCGATCAGCTCGGGGCGTTGCTCAAGCTCGCTGCGCACGACCTGGCGGGCCAGCTCGACGGCGATACGGGCGATGGACTGGGCCATCTCGTCTTCCAGCGAGCGCATCTCGGTATCAAAGCCCGTCACCAGCGTGCCGAGCTGCTTGCTCATCTGCTGGGCAAAGCTCTGCTTGAAGGCGTCCAGCGCGGCCATGCCATCGCGGTAGCCGTCCTGATAGCCGCTCTGGCGCGCGGCGTGTAGCAGTTCCTGCGCGCTGGGTTCGGGCGGGGGCGGCGGCTCTACCGGTGCGGCGGCGGTGGGTGTGGCCGGCGGGTTGCCGGGGCGCATCGGCGCGAAGGGCGAGGGTGCGGCGTTGCCCAGGTTGTCGAGGTTCCAGGCCTTGGCGCCCTGGAGTTCCTCGCCAGGAATGAAGCGGGCATAGCTGCCACGCCGATCAGTCTCACGGCGATCGGGCGGCGGGACTTGCCGCGGGGGTTGGCGACCGGTGGCCATGTCAGTTGCTCCAATGTGCGTCGTTGCGCACCAGGGATTCTGCGGGCCGAGCGCAGGGCCGCTCCCAAGCCGGCCCGCCATGGCGATGTGCTTGCCGGTCAATCCGGCAAGCATCGCCGTCCCCTCGGGGGCTGAGGCCGGACACATTGCGCCCAGTGGGCGCGATGTGCCTGCCGAAGAGCTGCGGCACATGCCGCAGCGCGGTCTGCAAGACCGGCCAAGGTACTCCTTGGACGAGGGGCTTCATGATTAAACGAATTGGTCGTCGCCGCCGCCGACCAGGACGATTTGGCCCTCGTCGACGAGGCGGCGCACGATCTTGAGCATTTCCTTCTGCTCGGCCTCGACCTCGGACAGCCGCACCGGCCCGCGGGTCTCGAGGTCCTCGCGCAGCGTCTCGGCGGCGCGGGTGGACATGTTGCGGAAGATCTTTTCTCGCAGCTCAGCGCCGGCGCCCTTGAGTGCGACGATGAGTGCCTCGCTCTGCACTTCCTTGAGCACGGCCTGGATGCCCTTGTCCTCGATCTTGTTCAGATCGTCGAAGGTGAACATGTTGTCCATGATCTTCTGCGCCAGGTCGGAGTCGGCCTCGCGGATGTAGTCCAGCACCGAGGCCTCGACGCTGGAGCCCATCATGTTGATGATCTCAGCGGCCGTCTTGGCGCCGCCCAGTGAGCTCTTCTTCATGCGCTCGCCGCCGGCCAGGATTTGGCTCATCACTTCGTTGAGGTCCTTCAGCGCCGTTGGCTGGATGCCGTCCAGCGTGGCGATGCGGATCAGCACCTCATTGCGGCCGCGTTCGGTGAACATCTTCAGCACCGAGCTGGTCTGGTCGAAATCCAGGTGGGCCAGGATGGCCGCGATGATCTGCGGGTGTTCGTTGCGCAGCAGCTCGGCCACGCTGGCGGCGTCCATCCACTTCAGGCTTTCGATGGAGGAGACGTCGCTGCCCTGCAGGATGCGGTCCAGCAGCAGGTTGGCCTTGTCCTCGCCGAGGGCCTTGCGCAGCACGGCGCGCACGTATTCGTCGGTGTCGGTGACCAGGGTGCTCTGGGTCTCGGCGACGGCATCGAACTTGTCGAGCACGGTCTCGACCTGGGCCCGCTTGATGACCTTGAGCTTGGCGATCTGCTCCCCCAGCGCCTGCACCTCTTTGGGCGACAGATGCTTGAAGACCTCGCTGGCTTCTTCTTCGCCCAGCGACATCAACAGGATTGCAGCGTTCTCTATGCCCTTGTCATCCATGATCAAACCTCATTGCGAGGCGTAGTGCCTTCCGGGCCGCGCGCCGGGCTGCCAAGGGCCAGAGGCCCTTGGCCTGTCGTAGGCACAAGCAGTCCGCAGGGACTGCTTGTGTCCGACTCCAGTTCGCCAAGCCGGCCCGCCATGGCGGTGTGCTTGCGGCTCAACGCCGCAAGCATCGCCGTCCCCTCGGGGGACCGGCCAAGGTACGCCTTGGACGAGGGGTTCATTTTCATGCAGCCGTCTCGCCGGCCATCCAGTCGCGCATGATGTTGGCGACCGCTACCGGATTGTCGCGGGCCAGGGCGCGGGCACGCTCGAGTTTTTCGTTATGAATCGGCGCTTCAAGGCGCGGCATGCCGGCGCCCCCAGGCAGCAGCTCTTCGTCATCGACGACTTCATCCACCGTCTCGGCCTTGTCCTCGGGCGGCTGCGGCGCCGCGGCCTTGATGGCGGGGCGGATCATGCCGAAGACGGCGATCAGCGCGATGGCGACGAAGGCCAGCGGCACGATGGCGCTGCGGGCAACGTCCAGCAGCCAGGGTTGCTTCCAGATCGGCACATCGGCCGGTTCGGTCTTGTCGACGACGAAGGGCGCGCTGATGACCTTGACCGAGTCGCCGCGCTCGGTGTTGAAGCCCATGGCTTCCTTGACGAGGTCGGTCAGGCGCGTGATCTCTTCAGCCGGCACGGGCTGCTGCGTCGTCTTGCCCTTGGCATCGGTCACCGAGCGGTGGTTGACGACGATGGCCGCGTTCAGGCGCTTGACGTTGCCGACCGCGCCGCGCGTGACGCGCACGGTCTTGTCGACCTCGTAGTTGGTGACCTGTTCGCGACGGCTGTTGCCGCCAGCTCCCGCTCCTTGAGCGGCCTGCAGCGGGGCGCTGGCGCCGTTGACCGGGGCGGTGGCCGGCACAGGCGGCTGGTTGGTGGCAGCACCGGGTACGCCGGTGGGCGTGGCATTGCTGGCGTTGTTGCTCTCGTTGCTCTGGCTGGAGCGCACCGCAGCCTGGGCGTTCGGGCCCTGGTTGGGGCGGTACTCCTCGGCGGTGGCCTCGGTCTGGGAGAAGTCCACGTCGGCGGTGACGGAGGAGCGCAGGTTGTCGCGCCCGACAACGGGCTCCAGCAATTCGAAGATGCGCTTGTTGAAGCCGGCTTCGACCTGCTGCTTGTAAAGGAGCTGCTGGCTGTCGAGTCCGGTGGCGGTGTCCGCGCCGGTCTGGGAGATCAGGGCGCCGGTCTGGTCCAGTACGCTGACGGCCTTGGGATTGAGCTCGGGCACGGCACTGGAAACGAGGTGCACGATGCCGGCGATCTGGTTGCGATCCAGCGTGCGGCCGCCGCGCAGGGTCAGCACGACGGAGGCGCTGGGCTTTTGCTGCTCGCGGAAGAAGCCGTTCTGCTGCGGGATGGCCAGGTGCACGCGGGCATCGGCCACGTCCGACATGGCGGTGATGGTGCGTGTCAGTTCGCCTTCCAGACCGCGTTGGAAGTTCAGGCGTTCGTTGAACTGGGTCTGACCGATGCTGGACTTGTCCATCAGCTCGAAGCCGACGGCGTTGCCGGTGCCGCCCTTGGGCAGGCCCATCGCCGCCAGCTTCATGCGCAGCTCGTAAACCTGGCCGGCGGGCACGAGGATGGTGCCGCCTGCCTCATGCTTGTAGGGCACCTGCAGGGCAGCCAGTTGGCCGATGACGGCACCACCGTCCTTGTCGGCCAGGCCGCTGAACAGCGGGCGGTAGTCGCCCTGGCTGGACCAGAGCGTGATGGCCAGCACGGCGCCGGCCAGGGCGGCCAGGCCGGCGCCCATGGTCAGCTTGCTGCGCAGCGGCAGGCCGTTCAAGCGCTGCACGAAGTTGGGCTGGGCGTTGATCGGGGTGATCATCACCGGGGCAGCAGCAGCAGAGGCGCTCAGGGCGTTGTCCATCGGATGGGCGAGTACAGCGGGGGCCGGGGAATCCGGCGATGGCGCAAATTATTCGTGCCAGGCCCCTAAAGAAAGCGCCGAAGTGGCCGACTGAGCCCGCGCATCTCCGCCCTTAGTGCGCGTGACTTGCTGCCAAAGTCCTGCCCCATGGACATGAAGTTGCGCCCCTTCGACTTTGCACAGGCCGCCGCCCGAGCGGGCCTGGCGGTCAATGGCACGCCGCTAGCGCCCAAGCCGGCCGCCACGTCAGGCGCCAGCTTCGGCGACGCGATGACGCAGGCGCTGAAGAATGTCAGCGCCTCGCAGAACGAGGCCGCCCGCCTGCAGCGCGAGGTGCAACTGGACAACCCGACCGTCAGCCTTGAAGAGACCATGGTCTCGATGCAGAAGGCGCAGATCGGCTTCCAGGCCACGCTGCAGGTCAGGAACCGCCTGGTCTCGGCCTACTCCGAGATCATGAACATGCAGATCTAGCGGCTTTCGGGCCGAGCGCTGGGCCGCTCCCGAGCCGGCCCGGCTTGGCGATGTGCACCACTCAGCAGGCGCCTTTTCGTGCGTCTGCTCCGCAGATCGCTGGCCGGCCCAACGGGTTCAAGTCCAGATACAGCTGCTGGTTGCGGTCGTTGGAGATGCCGATGCGCGTCCATTCCAGCGCCCGGCCCATGCCGGCCTGGAAGGTGACGCTCTGGCCAGACTGCAGCAGCGTGCCTTTGTGCTCGCGGGAGTTGATGGCGCCGAGCTCGCAGCGCGGCACGCCTGTGGCGCAGTCGCAGGGCGCGGTGCGGCTGGTGCCCCAGCACCATTGCGCGCCACTGCTGAAGCTGACATAGATGTTGCGGCCCTCGTCCACGCTCAGGCCGCGGGCGCGGCGCAGGTCCTGCTCCAGCATCTCGGCCACGTGGCGCAGGCGCTGGCGGGCCAGATAACTCGCGTAGCTGGGCACGGCTGCCGACAGGATGATGCCCAGCACGGCCAGCACGAAAACCACCTCGAGAAGCGTGAAACCTTGCCCCTCGGCGCGCGAGTACGCGCACCGGTCCCCCGAGGGAACGCGGGCTGGCTTGGGAGCGGCCCTGCGCTCAGCCCGTCCGCCGGCCGCGTTCATGGATCCAGCTTCAGCAGGCGACGGCGCTTTTGCGTCTGGTCCACATAGACCTGCAGCGAGCGGCCGGCGTTGGCATCGAGGTCGACGAAGGAGCATCCCAGCTGCTGCATGCCGCTCGTATCGCCGGCGATGGGGCTGACATGGTGGGGCAGCAGGGTGACGCGCAGGGCGCTGATGCGATCCAGCTCGAGCACCAGGCCGTCGCTGACCTCGCCCACGGGCAGGGGGCTGAAATCGGGCGGCAGGGCCAGCGCGAGGCCGCCGATGCTGAGGTCCAGCACGCGCAGTGCGCGGCCGGGTTGCTCGGCGCCAGGCAGCACGATGCGCGGATAGGCACTGCCGGCCGGTTGCACGCGGAAGGACTGACGGCGCTGGAAACGGTACAGGCGGGCTGGCAGCGCGCTGCGCAGCACCGTGCCCTGTTCGCCGCTGACGAGGACGGGGCCCTCGAGTTCGAATTGCAGCTTGATGGCGCCGAGGTAGGCGACGGCGGTGATCTCGCCCTCGGCCACCAGGGCCTGGCTGATGCCGTCGGGATCGGTGCCGATCTCCAGGCCGATGAGGTCGGCGTCGGCGTCCAGCGCGACGATGCGGCTGGACAGGCTCTGGCCCTGGGGGCCGCTCAGCAGCACGCCGGAATTCTCGCGCTGCAGTTGCTGCAGATACGCCGCGATCTCGGCAGTGGAGGCGACGCGCAGTTCCTCGGAGGTGGGTTCAGGAGCGCTCATGCCAGGATGGTAGCTGCGCGGGTTGGTTTTGCGGGCCGAGCGCCGGGCCGCCCCTAGCCGGCCCGCCTTGGGCGATGTGCTTGCGGCTCGACGCCGCAAGCATCGCCGTCCCCTCGGGGGACCGGCTGGACTCGCCCGCGTTCAGCAGGGCGAGACCGGACGAGGGGCTCAATGCACCATCCTGCTCTTGCCCTTCATCACATGATCCAGGTCTTCCAGCCAGGGTTCGGCCAGATGGCGAATCTCGGCGTCATTGAGCAGGATGCGCTGCATGATGCGGGTCTTCAGCGCCGATTCACTCGGGGCCAGCTGGGACTGGTTGGCGGCGGACTTGAGCTGGGAGATCAGCAGCACGCAGGCGCCTTCGAGCTTGACGACTTCATCCCAGTTGCCGGTGCGGGCAGCTGACAGCATGTCGGCGCTGGCTTGTTCGATGGCCTCGTAATAGTTGAGCAGTTCGGAATTCATGGGGGCGTACCGGAAAGCGTGAGCAGGGCGGGGCGGATTGGGCGGATCAGGCGGCCCTGGGCGGGCGCACTGCGGGGTTGTCGGCGATGGCTTGCCAGGCGTCACGTACTGGCGCCAGCAGACGCTTGCACTCCTCGATGGCAGCGACGTCGCTGTGCAGGTTGGCTTGGGTCAGCCGCATGCACAGATACGCGTAAAGGTCGCGCAGGTCGTGGGCCAGCGGGGTGGATTCGAGGTTGAGGGCAGCCTTGAGACCTTCGTCCAGGATGCGCACACAGCGGCACAGTGAGTTGTTCTTGACCGGCGTGTTGCCTGCCTGGATCGCGGCCAGGGCCATGTTCATGCCTTCCATGACGCCGTCGAACAGCAGGGCGACGAGGCGGTGCGGGCTGGCGCTGAGGACATCGGTCTCGACGCCGACCTTGCCGTAGGCGGAGCCGGCGCGGTGAGCTCGGGAAGCAAACGGGGAGGAGGATCCGTACATGGGGGCTCTCTGGGCTGGATACCTTCAAATTTCGGCGCCCGGCCGGGGAACTTGAGGCGACCAACCCCCGCTGGCGGCATGAAAAAGGCGCCCTAAGGCGCCTTGTTTGCAATTCTTCACGGGCTCAGCTCGACGAGGTGCTGCCGAACTGCTTGTTGACATAGGACGACAGCGCGCTGAGCTGGCTCATCTTGGTGTCCAGCGCGCTGTACTGCGCGCGCAGGCGCTTTTCGGTCAATGTCAGCGAGTCCTGCATGTGGTCGATCGTGGCGTCGTTGCTGGCGATGCGCTTTTGCAGGCTGCTCTGGCCGTTGGTGATGGCGCCGTCCGTGCCCAGGATCTGGGTGGCAAAGGTGTTCCATTGCAGAGCGAAGCCCCGGTTGCGCGGCGTGGCGGCGTCCGGCGCGGCGAACAGCTTCTTCAAGTCCGTGAGATTGGTCAGCGCCTTGTCGAGCTTCGTCGAGTTGACCGTCAACGTGCCGTTCTGGCCGGGCTCCAGGCCGATGTCGGCCAGGCGGCCGAAGGCGCCGGCGAGTGTCGTGCTGCCGCCGGTGATGCCGCGCAGCATCTGTTGCACGGAAACTGCCTTGCTGTCGCCCTGAAGCACACCGGCGGTCTTGGTGCCGGCGTCGTACTTGGTCTGGTCGCGCATCAGGTTGAGCAGCTTGTTGTAGGAGTCTGCGAAATCCGTGATCGCCTTCTTGATGCTGGTCGTGTCGTTGCTGGTGCCGATGCTGATGGCGCTGGCCGTCGTCTTGAGCAGGGTCACGCTCATGCCGTCGGTGATGCCGGTCAGCGTGTTGCTTTCGGAGGTCAGGTCCAGCCCGTCCCAGTTGAACTGGGCATTGCTGGCGGCCTGGGTCTGGGCCATGCCTGCGCCGCTGCCGGGATCGTAGGTCAGGTCGGCCAGGGCGGCATCGGGGCTCGTGATCTGGAAGGCCTGGTTCTCGCCGGTGCTCAGCGACCGGATGACCAGGCGCGTGCCGGCCGCGTCGTTCACCAGGCTGGCGTTGACACCGACATTGGCGGCGTTGATCTTGTCGCGGATGCTGGACAGCGTGTCGGTCGCACTGACGGTGATGGCGGCGGGCGTGCCGCTGCCGGCGGTGAAGACCGGCGGGTCACCGGCCCAACGGCCCAGGGCGATGGTCAGGGTGCCGTCACCCAGGGTTTCGCTGCCACCAGTGAAGATGCGGCTGGCCACAGACTGGGCCGAGGCCAGCTGGCTGACCTTGAGCAGATGGTTCTGGCTGCCCGCGCTGCTGGCGCTGACGGTGGCGACCGAGGTGTCCGACACGCTGACCGTGGAAGCGTTCCACAGGCTGGCGTCGGACAGCTTCTGAGCGGCCGTCTGCATGCTGGATACGGCCGACTGCAGCTGGCCGTAAGCGGAGATCTTGGTCTGAAGCCTGGCAGAAGCCTGCTTGATGTTGTTGATCGGCTGCTGCTCGATCGACATCAGCTTGCTGACCAGGCTCTCGACATCAAGACCACTGCCGATACCGAGCGATGAGATGGTGGCCATAGCCCTTTCCTGTTAAGACCCGTTCCGTAACGCCTTCGGCATGCCGGTGGCGAACTTTAGGAAAACTTTCGCGGGACCGGCGCTGAAATGACAACGCCGGGACTTCCGACACGCGGATCCCGGCGTTTTTGGGTGCGGCGGGCGACTCAGCCCTTGAGCAGTTGCAGCACCTGCTGCGGCAGCTGGTTGGCCTGAGCGACCATGGCGTTGCCAGCCTGTTGCAGGATCTGTGCCCGCGACATGTTGGACGTTTCCTGGGCGTAGTCGGCATCCATGATGCGCGAGCGGGCTGCGGTCTGGTTCTCGACGGCGACCTGCAGGTTGGCGATCACCGAGTCGAAGCGGTTCTGCGTCGCACCGTAGGTGGAGCGAGCCAGATTGACCTGGGCGAGGGCGAAGTCCAGGAACTGGACGGCCACCGACGGGTCACCTTCGTCGCCGTTGGCGCCCGTCAGGGCGGGCGGCGCGCCAGCGGCGGAGAAATCCACCGCCGCGGTCGGCGGAACGCCCCCTGTACCGCTGCCGGAGGCGCCAAGAATGTTGATCTTGGTGCTGTTGATGGCAGCTTCCAGGGCGCCGTCGTTGCCGTTGGGCGTGCCGCTGGTTCCCAGGGTCGTCGTCAGGATGTCGCTCTGGGTGATGACGATCTGGTCATCCACCGTGGCGTTGGCGCCGACCTGGAACGTGAACGAGGTCGCCGCGCCGGTCAGGATCTGCGAACCGTTGAAGTTGGTATTGCGGATCAGCCGCCCCACTTCGGTCTGCAGCTGCGTGAACTCGTTGTTCAGCGCCGCGCGGTCCTGCACGTTGTTGGTGCCGTTGGCGGCCTGCACGGCCAGTTCACGCATGCGTTGCAGCATGTCGCCAACCTTGCCGAGCGAGCCTTCAGCCGTCTGCGCCAGCGAGATGCCGTCATTGGCATTGCGCATGGCAACCGACATGCCACGGACCTGGGTGTTCATCCGTTCGGCGATCGCCAGACCGGCGGCGTCGTCCTTGGCGGAATTCACACGCATGCCAGAAGACAGGCGCTGCATCGACACCGCCAGCAGCCCTTGGGAACTGTTCAGGTTCCGCTGCGCGTTCATCGATGCGATGTTGGTATTGATCGTCTGGGGCATTTAAGCACTCCTGCAACAGCCCGGTTGATTCCGGTGTCCGCGCCGCAGAAGTCAGCGACGCGATGGAGTGAATTGTGTTGGTGCCCTGCGCAGGTCAAACCCGCGAACAACGGTCAAAACCACGGCTATTAAGGAAGCGTTGTTCAACGCTTCTCAAGCCCGTGCCGGCGGTGCCCCATCGCCGGCGGCCTTGCTTCTATCAGCCGCCGCGCAGCAGCGTCAGCACCTGCTGGGGCAGTTGGTTGGCCTGCGAGATCATCGCCGTGCCGGCCTGCTGCAGGATCTGCGCACGGCTCAGATTGGCGGTTTCGCTGGCGTAGTCAGCGTCCATGATGCGGCTGCGCGCGGCCGACTGGCTTTCCACCGACACCTGCAGGCTGGAGATGACGGCGTCGAAGCGGTTCTGGGCGGCACCGAAGGTGGAGCGGGCCGTGTTCACCTGGGACAGCGCCTGGTCGATCTTGGCGACCGAGTCCAGCGCACCTTTGGTGCCTGTGCCGGTGTAGAGATCGAAGGTGGCGCCGGTACCGGCCGCGCCGACCAGCAGGATGTCGGTGTTGGTCGTGTTGGTGACCTCGGCCAGGGCGCCCTGGTTGGTGCTGGCAGCGGTGGCGGCATTCAGGATGTCGGCACCGGTGATCGTGATGGTGTCGTTGGCCGTCGCGTTGGCGCCCACCTGGAAGGTGGTGGCTGCGGAGCCCGTCAGGATGGAGTTGCCGTTGAAGTTGGTGTTGCTGGACAGGCGCGTGATTTCGGACTGCAGCAGCGAGAATTCATTGTTCAGCGCAGTGCGGTCGTCGATGTTGTTCGTGCCGTTGGCTGATTGAACGGCCAGTTCACGCATGCGCTGCAGCATGTCGCCGATCTTGCCCAGCGCGCCTTCAGCGGTCTGCGCAAAGGAGATGCCATCGTTGGCGTTGCGGATGGCCACGCTCATGCCGCGCACCTGGGTGTTCATGCGTTCGGCGATGGCCAGGCCAGCGGCGTCGTCCTTGGCCGAGTTGACACGCAGGCCCGACGAGAGGCGCTGCATGCTGACCATCAGCGAGCCCTGCGAGGCGGACGTGTTGCGCTGAGCGTTCAGCGAGGCGAGGTTGGTGTTGATGATTGCGGACATGGCGCGTTCCTTTCAGTGCCAATAGGTTGAATCCGAGCCCTGGGCAGCCGGCGCATGGGGCCTTGTGGCCTGTTGCTTGGGCTGACGAGCTGGGACCCGTTGAAACCGTTATCGGACCGGTCGGGGGAACGCTTGAGAGTGATCCTTTGTAAAACGGGCCGCTCAATCTCGCGAATTGCGGGGTGATTGGCGGCCTTTTAAGGTGCTTGAGCTGGCGGGCTTTGCCCTCGGGGGTCGACGACGACGGCTGTCGCGTCGGAGCTCAGGGCCAGCGTCGAGGCTGGCCCAGGATCATCGAAGAAGCGACAGCACTTGCTGCGGTTGCTGGTTGGCTTGGGCAATCATGGCCGTACCCGCCTGCTGCAGGATCTGCGCGCGGCTCAGGTTGGCGGTTTCCATGGCGTAGTCGGCATCCATGATGCGGCTGCGGGCGGCGGACTGGTTTTCGACCGCGGTGCCCAGGCTTTCGATCACGGCGTCGAAGCGGTTCTGGGCGGCGCCGAAGGTCGAACGGGCCACGTTGACCTGGGCGATGGCCTGGTCGATCTTGGCGATCGAATCCAGGGCGCCCTTGGTGCCGGTGCCGGTGTAGGCATCGAAGGTCGCGCCGGTGCCGGCCGCGCCCACGTTCGAGATGTCGGTGTTGGTCGTGTTGGCCACTTCAGCCAGGGCGCCGTCGTTCTTGCCGACTGCCGTGGTGGTGCCCAGCATGTTCTGGCCGCTGATGGTGATGGTGTCGTTGGCCGTCGCGTTGGCACCGACCTGGAAGTTGAACGACGTCGTGTTGGTCAGCACCGCCTGGCCGTTGAAGGTCGTGTTGGTGCTCAGGCGGGTGATTTCGCTCTGCAACTGCGTGAACTCGTTGTTCAGCGCGGTGCGGTCGTCGGTGTTGTTGGTACCGTTGGCGGACTGCACGGCCAGTTCACGCATGCGCTGCAGCATGTCGTTGACTTTGCCCAGGGCGCCTTCAGCCGTCTGCGACAGCGAAATACCGTCGTTGGCGTTACGGATGGCGACATTCATCCCCTTGACCTGGGAATTCATGCGTTCCGCGATGGCCAGGCCGGCGGCGTCGTCACGTGCGGAGTTCACCCGCAGGCCGGACGACAGACGTTGCATGGAGGTGGCCAGCGAGCTTTGTGCGGAGCTGGCATTGCGCTGCGCGTTGAGCGACAGCAGGTTGGTATTGATAACTGCGGGCATGATGCGCTTCCTTTTAGCTAGAGATGACCCGGCAAAGCGCCGGCGAAGACCCGAGTGCCCGGGTGAGGCACCCGTGCTGCCCACGCAGACTCGCCTTACTAACTAATAGGCAAGCCCTTGTGGCTACGCCCGACGCCAGTCAACCGTTGAAGCTCGTCCGCCGCCTGAGCTTTGGACATCGCCTCGGCTTTCCAGCCGGA
The DNA here is from genome assembly GCF_056401875.1 of Roseateles sp. P4_D2. Taxonomy (NCBI): domain Bacteria; kingdom Pseudomonadati; phylum Pseudomonadota; class Betaproteobacteria; order Burkholderiales; family Sphaerotilaceae; genus Roseateles; species Roseateles sp. P4_D2. The sequence goes on from NZ_JBFUIM010000008.1 coordinate 264,899, forward strand.
CCACGGAACCGTTGCCGGCGCCGTTGCAATGGCTATCGGACGGGCCGACACGTTTCTTGAGTCGCTTTTGTCAAGGGGCGTGATCTTTTGAACAGAGGCATCTGCAAAGCCTTGTTCATCGGATCAGCCGGATGAAGATTTTTTGGCCCGCTCGGGCCTGCCTTTTCGTTGGATCGGTCGTCTGAGGCCTGCCTAAAGTCCGCTCCATCCCGGCCGAACCCGCACGCCGGACTGGAGCCTGCGATGCCCGCCTTGTCCGCCTCGACCCGTCAAAAAGCTGTTCACCTTCCCACCGCCGCTGCGCCGTTGGAGGAACCCCTGATGCTGCTGGCCCGCGCCCGCAATGCTGCCTTTGCCGAGGCCGCCCGGGGCAACCTGGGCCAGGGCCTGGGCATCCTGCAGGACGCCCTGGCTGACGAGCCCATGAGCCACGAGCTGCTGGCCGACATGGGTGCGCTGCTGCTCGTGGCCGGCCGCCACGACCAGGCCGCTGCCAGCGCCGAGCGCGCGCTGAAGATCCAGCCCGATCACGGCCCCAGCCTCTACACCCTGGGCTTTGCGCTGTCCGGCCGCGGTGAGAAGAAGCGGGCCATCGAGGTGCTGACTGCGCTGCAGTCCGGCCCCGGCGCTGACAGCCTGCGCGCCGAGTCGCCAGAACTGATGCCGGTCGCCATGATGGAATTGCACCGCTTGCAGCGCGACTGACGCGACAAATTTCACACCTTCAAGGCCCCGGCCAGCGCGAGCTGCCGGGGCCTTGGTTTTTGGGCGCCGGCAAGCCCGACGCGGCTGTAGGAATTTGGCTGACAAGGGCTTCCAGAAAAGGTGACGTGGCGCACCGACGCAGCCTGATATCGCGAAAGAAGAGGGGTCAACACAATCCGTTTCACTGATCCGCAACACCCCATCACCTCTGACGGAAGCCGCCATGAACACCGACCAAATGCTCGCCGAGATCCGTGAAGCCAACCTGTCCTACCTGATGCTGGCCCAGAGCCTGATCCGCGCCGACCGCGAACAGGCCCTGTACCGCCTGGGCATCAGCGAGGACACGGCCACGCTGATTGGCACGCTGAGCCCGGCGCAGATCATGAAGATCGCTTCCGGCAACACGCTGCTGTGCGCCTTCCGCATGAGCGACGACCTGGTGTGGGGCCTGCTGACCAACCACAGCAAGCCCGGCGCGAACGAGAGCGTCAGCCGCCTGCACGCCTCCATCCTGATCGCCGGCCGCCACGAGCACGCCTGACATCACGCCCCCTTCGCTGCCAATTCAGTCACAGATTCCGGAGCCCACCACCATGCGCGTCAAGAGCATCCTCACCGAAGCCAAGCAGATCGACCGTGCCGTTCAGCTGATCCACCTCGGTGCCCGCCTGCAGGTGCTGGAGTCGGAAACCGATCTGTCCTACGAGCGTCTGCTGCGCCTCTATAAGGAAGTGAGCGGCAAGTCGCCGTCCAAGGGCCAGTTGCCCTTCTCGACCGACTGGTTCATGACCTGGCAGCCCAACATCCACGCCAGCCTCTTCCTGAACATCCACGAGTACCTGAACAAGGCCGCGGAGATGGACGAGATCGACACCGTCATCAAGGCCTACCAGCTCTACCAGGAGCAGACGACGGCCCAGGGCCTGGAAGCCATGCTGTCGGTCACGCGCGCCTGGCGCCTGGTCAAGTTCGTCGACAACGGCATGCTGACCCTGACCAAGTGCGCCAAGTGCAATGGCCAGTTCGTCACCCACCCGCACGAGATCGCCCGCCATTTCGTCTGCGGCCTGTGCAACCCGCCCGCACGCGCTGGCAAGGGCCGCGCGCAGGGTTCCATCCAGATGCACTAACTCACACTCCGCTACCCTCTCGGGTATGTGGATTGCTCGCTGGCCGCTGCCCGCTCTGCTGAGCTGGCTGGCGGCCTGGTTCATTTATGCGGCCGCGCTTTTTGCCGGCCTGTCACCCGGCCCGGCCTTGGCGCTGGGTGCAGCCGTCGCCGCAGCCTTGGGTTGGCTGAATGGCGAGCGCTGGCGCCGCCTCATCGTCGCCCTGGGCTTCCCGGCCTCCGTGCTGGCCCTGGGCTGGCAGGGCGGCGCGTCTGGCCTGCTGTGGCTGGCGCCGCTGGTGCTGCTGTGGTGGCTCTACCCGCGCCGCAGCTGGTCCGAGGCGCCCCTGTTCCCGACCCCCCGCGGCGCGCTGGCCCGTTTGCCGGCACTGGCGCCCCTGTCGCCGGGTGCGCGCGTGCTGGACGCCGGCTGCGGTGTCGGCGATGGCCTGCGTGAATTGCTGCACGTCTACCCACAAGCCCGCGTCGAGGGCGTCGAATGGAGCCGGCCCCTGGCCTTGCTGGCGCGCTGGCGCGTGCGCGGCGCCATGGTGCGCCAGGGCGACCTGTGGGCCGACGACTGGGCGCCGTTCGCCCTGGTCTATGTCTTCCAGCGGCCCGAGTCCATGCCTCGTGTCTGGGCGAAGGCCTGCGCCGAGCAGGCGCCGGGATCCTGGCTGGTCAGCCTGGACTTTGCCGTGCCCGATGTGGTGCCCGTGGCCAGCTGGCAGCTGCCGGGTGGGCAACCCGTATGGTTGTATGCAACTGTAGGGAAAGCCGTCTCAAAGGGGCCCAATTGAAAGTACTGCCGCAACTGACGCGCGGCATACTTGCTCAAGCCCCCCGGCTCCGGGCCGATATGGCCTGAACACCCCAAACTCAACCGCGCATGTTCGTCATCATCGGCTGGGCCATTTCCATGGTCTGCATCTTCGGCGTGTTCATCGCTCACGGCGGGAACATCGGCGTCATCCTGCACGCCTTGCCCTTCGAGATGATCACCATCTTCGGCGCGGCCATCGGCGCCTTCCTGGCCAACAACCAGATGAAGGTCGTCAAGGCGACGGCCGCCGGCTTGGGGCTTTGCTTCAAGGGCAGCAAATACAGCAAGGCCCGCTACATGGAGCTGCTGGCGCTGATGTACGACATCCTGCAGAAGGCGCGCAAGGAAGGCCTGATGTCCATTGAAAAGGACGTCGAGGACCCGCACAACAGCCCGCTGTTCCAGAAGTACGCGACGGTGGGCAACGACCACCATGTCACCGAATTCATCACCGACTACCTGCGCATGATGGTGTCAGGCAACCTGAACGCCCATGAGATCGAGTCGCTGATGGACAGCGAGATCGAGACCCACCACCAGGAGGAGCACGCCGCCGTGGCCGCGCTGCAGCGCCTGGCGGGCGGCCTGCCGGCCTTTGGCATCGTGGCCGCCGTGCTGGGCGTCGTGAACACCATGGGCTCGGTCGGCCAGCCGCCGGCGGTGCTGGGCGGCATGATCGGCTCGGCGCTGGTCGGCACATTCCTCGGCATCCTGCTGGCCTACGGCTTCGCCGAGCCGCTGGCCGGCCTGCTGGAACAAAAGGTCGAGGACGGCGGCAAGGAATTCCAGTGCATCAAGACGACGCTGCTGGCCAGCATGCAGGGCTATGCGCCCCAGGTGGCCATCGAATTCGGCCGCAAGGTGCTGTTCTCGGGTGACCGGCCGTCGTTCACGGAACTCGAAGGCCACGTCAAGAAGAAATGACCCCCCCCCGAAGCGCCTTCGGCGCTCCCCCCCAGGGGGGCGCACCCAGTGGCCTGGCAAAGCCAGTTCCACGGCTGCCGCTTGAGGGCGGCGGCGCTTCGCGCGCCGGAAACACGGAGACCGTCTGATGGCTGGCGACGCGAAAAAACTCCAGCCCATCATCATCAAGAAGGTGAAGAAGGGCGGCCATGCGGTGCATGGCGGTGCGTGGAAGATCGCGTATGCCGACTTCGTCACGGCCATGATGGCGTTCTTCCTGCTGATGTGGCTGCTCGGCTCCACGACCGAGGGCGACAAGAAGGGCATTGCCGACTTCTTCCAGTCGCCCCTGAAGGTGGCGATGCTGGGCGGCTCGGGCTCGGGGGACTCCTCCAGCGTCATCCGCGGCGGCGGCAAGGACCTCACGCGCGAGACCGGCCAGGTCAAGGAAGGCGAGAGCGCCGCCAAGCGGGCCAGCTACACCTTGCGTGCGCTGAAGGAAGAACAGCGCAAGGCCGAGAAGGCGCGGCTGGAGCAGCTCAAGACCAAGGTCGAGGAAGTGCTGGCCGAGAACCCCAAGCTCGCCGCTTTAGGCGGTCAGATCCGCCTGGACATGACCAAGGAAGGCCTGCGCATCCAGATCGTCGACGAGGGCAACCGGCCGATGTTCGACAGTGGCAGTGCCGTCGTGAAGCCCTATATGCGTGAACTGCTGCGCGAGCTCGGCAGCGTGCTGACCGAGGTGCCCAACCGCCTGACGGTGGAGGGGCACACCGACGCCCAGGCCTTCCCCGGCGGCGACAAGGGCTACAGCAACTGGGAGCTGTCGGCCGACCGCGCCAATGCCTCGCGCCGCGAGCTCGTCGCGGGCGGCCTGTCGGAGGCGCGCATGCTGCGCGTGCAAGGCCTGGCCGCCAGCAAGCTGCTCGACGCCAAGGACCCCAACGGCGCGCTGAACCGGCGCATCAGCATCATCGTCATGAACCGCGACGCCGAGGACGCCGTGCTGAAGAACGTGCCCGACGAGCCCGAAGCCGACGCAGCGCCCGCGCAGACCGGGTCCACGCAAGTGCCGCAGAACGGAAAAATGCCGCAAACTCAATCGTCGGCGCCGGCTCGCTAGAAACTAGACTGCGTGCTGACCCTGAAATACCGCCTGCACCCGAGAGAGGATCGCCATGAGCACTGATATGAAATTCCTGGTCGTCGACGACTTCTCCACCATGCGCCGCATCGTGCGCGGCCTGCTCAAGGAGATTGGCTACAACAACTGCGAAGAGGCCGAGGACGGCGTCGAGGCGTTGAACATGCTCAAGGGCGCCAAGTTTGATTTCGTCGTCAGCGACATCAACATGCCCAACATGACGGGCTTCGAGTTGCTGAAGGCCATCAAGGAAGACCCCAACCTCAAGCACCTGCCCGTGCTGATGGTCACCGCCGAGGCGCGCAAGGAAGACATCGTGCTGGCCGCCCAGTCGGGTGCTGCGGGCTACATCGTCAAGCCTTTCACCAAGGCGACGCTGGAAGAAAAAGTCCTCAAGATCATGCAGAAGCTGGCCGCCGCGGCCTGACAACACCAAAAGGGGACTGTCATGTCGATGGATCAACTGGAGCAGTTGGGCAAGGCCCAAGAGCCGCTGCTCGTCTCGCCCGAAGTCTTTCAGCAACTTGGCACCATCACGCGCACGCTGCACGACACCATGCAGCGCCTGGGCGTCATGCCCAAGCTGCAGGTGGCCACCGACGGCCTGCCCGATGCGCGCAGCCGCCTGAGCTACATCGCGGAGAAGACCGCCGCCGCCGCCGAAAAGGTGCTGAACTCCGTCGACCAGGCCAAGGGCGAGCACGCCGGCATCAGCCGGGCGACCAAGGAATTGGCTGCTGCCATCGTTGCCGATCCGGTGCGCGCCGTTGCCAGTGGTGCCGTGATGAACTTCGTCAAGGATGTCGAGAACCGCACCGCGAGCATTGACGGTCATCTGACGGACATCATGCTGGCCCAGGACTTCCATGACCTGACCGGCCAGGTGGTGGCCAAGGTCGTGAAGCTGGCCAACGACCTGGAAGACAGCCTCGTCAAGCTGCTGGTGCAGGTCGTGCCGCCCGAGCAGCGCGAGAAGGTCGACCCGACCATCCTGCAGGGCCCGGTCGTCAACGCCGAGGGTCGTACCGACGTCGTCACGAACCAGGGCGAGGTCGACGATCTGCTGGCCAGTCTCGGCTTCTGAAGCGCTTCGCGCGCCCCGCATCAAGCCCGCCATTCGGCGGGCTTTTTCTTGTCCCGAAATGGGTGATGCCGCTCGCTGGGTGGGCGGCAGGCTTCTGCTACAAACGCCGCCGCGCCCGCAGACGGGCGGGCATCAACAACATCAGGGAAGTCAAATGATCCGAATCAAACAGGGGGCTGTCGCCCTGGCGGCCGCCATGCTGGCCGTCGCATCACCGCTGGCCCAGGCTCAATCCAGTGCGCCGGACTCGCGCATCGGTTGGTACGGCGACGTTGCCGTCGGTGGCACCCACTATGAGTCCGAACCCGGCTTCCTCCTCTGCCGCTGCCGCAAAGGCAGTGCCACCTCCCTCAAGGTCGGCGCCGGCTACCGCTTCGGCGTCTCCGCCGTCGAGGCTTGGTACGTGGACTTCGGCAAGGCAAATTTCAGCGCCGACTTCTACGGCCCGGCCACCTCGGCACATTTCCGTGCTGCCGTACTGGGCGGCGCCTGGGCCGTGCGGTGGGGGCAGCATGTCGAGGCCACCTGGCGCGCCGGCGCCGCCTTCGTCAATGCTTCTGCCGGCGGCAGCACCAAGCATGACGTGCGGCCCACGCTGGGCTTTTCCATCGGCTGGCGCACCACCGAAACCGCGACGCTGGAATTGAGCTGGGACTATCTTCGCGCCAGCGATGCCAGTGGCGCCCGTACCGACGCCGTGCCCATCACGCTGGGGTTCCGCCAGCGCTTCTGAACGCGCCATGGCCGCCCGGCTTTTCTCTTTGGCGCCTCAGTCGGCCTGCGCTTCGGGCGGCAGCTCGCGGATGGCCTGATTGAGCTTGTCCAGCGTCTGTGGTTTGACTTGCAGGGAGCAGGCCAGGTAGCGAAGTTCCCCGCGCGGCATGTCGGCGAACTCGATGCGCACCAGGGGCAGGGGGGCGAATTCGGGGTCCTTGCGCAGCCAGTTCAGGTCTTCCTCGTCGATCAGCATGTAGTCGGCGCGGCGGACTCCCACCATGCGCGCCAGCTGCAGTGGCGCCAGCTGGGCGCGCAAGGGCGGCTTGGCTGCCGTGGCGAGGAACTGGTCCAGCTGCGGGCCGTAAGACACACCATCCAGAACGCCGGGTTGCAGCGAAGCATCGGCAAAAAGCTGGGCGACGCGCGGGATGGCGCGGATCTGTGCCGCGACGCTGGCATGGGCCAGCACGACATGCGGCCGGTCGCGGTGGATGGGCAGGGAGAAGCGGGCAAAGGCCTCGCGCTCGGGGTTCTTGTACAGGCCCGGTGAACACAGCGCCGTCAGGTTGGCCTGCAGATTCTGAAGCGTGCGGCGGATCGGCACCTCGGCATAACGGGCCTCGATGCCGGCGCGCTTGAGCAGCTTGGCGGTGCGCTCCATCAGGAAGCCGGCCGGCTTGCCGTCCACCGTGTAGCTGTAGGGCGGCTTGTCGCGGTACTCGATGGCCAACGGTTCCGCCTGGGCCAGGGCTGCGCCGGCGCAGGACGCGGCCAACAGCGTGAGCAGGCGGGCAGAGCGGGGCACGGCCCGAGATTAGCGTGAGCCGCGCCGGCCTCGCCACCCTGGCGGCGGCAATCCTGCACACCTGGTCCGGCGCGCTGCGGCCCGGCTGGGATTAGCCGGGCATCCACCCTGCTTTTCTCGCTCAAGTTTCAGCGGCTGCCTCGAACAATTCGGTTCAGCTGCAGCACCACCATGGCCGACCACGACGCACAGGATCGCAACTTACCCGCCTCGCCCAAGAAGATCGAAAGATCCCGGGCCGAGGGCCAGTTGCCGCGCTCGCGCGACCTGCCGCATTTCGCCATGATGGTCGCTGGCGGCGCCGTGCTGTCGGTGGGCGCGCCGCAGATTGTCGAGAAGCTGCGCCAGATGCTGATCAACGGCCTGCACTTCGATGCGCGCCTGCTGGCCCAAAAGGGGTTCATGGGTGAGCGGCTGGTCGAGATGACGCTGGCCTTCGCCGCCGTCATGGGACCGATCGCCGCCGTGCTGGTGATCGTTGGCATCGCCAGCAACCTGGCCAGCGGCGGCTGGAACTGGACGATGAAGCCGCTCGCGCCCAAGTTCAGCCATCTCAACCCCCTCGCCGGCCTGGGCCGCTTGTTCACCGGCCAGGGGTTCGGCTCGGCCCTGAAGGCCGTGCTGCTGGCCCTGGTGCTGGGCATCGTCGGCGCCATGGTGCTGAAGGACCGTCTGGCGGCCTATGTCGGCATCATGTCCGTGCCGTTGCCGTCCGCCCTGGCCTATGCGGGCCAGCAACTGATGGGGGGCCTGGGCCTGCTGGCCGTCGCGCTGGCGGTGTTTGCCGCCATCGACGTGCCGCTGCAACGCCAGCTCTGGCTGCGCCGCATGCGCATGAGCCGCGAAGAGGTCAAGCAGGAAATGAAGGAGGTTGAAGGCAACCTCGAGATCAAGGCCAAGATGCGCGCCATCATGCGCGACATGGCCAAGCGCCGCATGCTGGCCGCCGTGCCGCAGGCCGACCTGGTGGTCATGAACCCGACCCACTACGCCGTCGCGCTGAAGTACGAGGAAGGCAAGATGGCCGCGCCCAAGGTCATCGCCAAGGGCGCCGACCTGCTGGCCATGAAGATCCGCGACCTGGCCAAGGAGAGCAAGGTGCCGGTGCTGCAGCAGCCGGTGCTGGCCCGCGCCCTCTACGCCCATGCCAAGGTCGACCACGAGATCCCCGCCGCGCTGTTCGGCGCCGTGGCCCAGGTGCTGGCCTACGTTTACCAGCTGCGCGCCGCCCTGGCCTCGCGCAACATGGCCCGCCCGGATGTGCCGCATCCGCATGTGCCGCCGGAGCTCGACCCGCACAACAAGCCGGGCTGGGCACCCGAGCCCGAGGAAGACTTCACGGAGTGAGCGCTGCGGGGAGAACAGCCCGGCTTTCCCGCCGTTTCTCCGGCTCAAGTTTTCCGGGCCGCCGCGAAGAATGCAGGTGAGACCAGACCTGCCGCATGAACCAGCTCACCGCCAAACTCCAAGCCCTGCTCGGCCCGCGCGCAGGCATCATCGCCGCGCTCGGCGCGCCCATCGCGGTGCTGCTCGTGCTGTCCATGATGGTGCTGCCGCTGCCGCCCTTCGCGCTGGACCTGCTGTTCACCTTCAACATCGCGATGGCCGTGATGGTCATGATGGTCGCCGCCCACATGGTGCGGCCGCTGGACTTCGCGGCCTTCCCGACCGTGCTGCTGCTGACCACGCTGATGCGGCTGTCGCTGAACGTCGCCTCCACGCGCGTGGTGCTGCTGGAAGGCCACACCGGCACGGGCGCCGCCGGCAAGGTCATCGAATCGTTCGGCCACTTCCTGATCGGCGGCAATTTCGCGGTCGGCCTGATCGTCTTCGCCATCCTGGTGGTCATCAACTTCATCGTCGTGACCAAGGGCGCTGAGCGCATCGCCGAAGTTGGTGCGCGCTTCACGCTGGACGCAATGCCCGGCAAGCAGATGGCCGTGGACGCCGACCTGAACGCCGGCCTCATCAACGAAGCGGAGGCCAAGCGCCGCCGCGTGGAACTCTCCGACGAGGCCGACTTCTTCGGTTCCATGGACGGTGCCAGCAAGTTCGTGCGTGGCGACGCGGTCGCCGGCATGCTGATCCTGGCCATCAACATCGTCGGCGGCTTCATCATTGGCGTGGCCCAGCATGGCCTGTCCGCCGGCCAGGCCGCCGACAGCTACATCCTGCTGGCCGTCGGTGACGCGCTGGTGGCCCAGGTGCCGGCCCTGCTGATCTCGGTCGCGGCTGCCATGGTGGTGTCGCGCGTCGGCACGGACAAGGACATCGGCAGCCAGATCGGCAAGCAGGTGTTCGGCTCGGCCAAGTCGCTGGCCATCACGGCTGGCGTCATCGCTGCGCTGGGGCTGATCCCGGGCATGCCCCACGTCGTCTTCCTGCTGATCGCCGCCGGCCTGGGCTACCTGGCCTACTGGCTGCGCAGCAAGGAGCAGGCACTGGAGGCCGCCAAGGCCGTCAAGCCCATCATGCCCAGCAGCGAAGGCGCCGGCGAAGCGAGCTGGGAAGACCTGGTGCCGGTCGACACCCTGGGCCTGGAGGTCGGCTACCGCCTCATCACCCTGGTCGACAAGAGCAAGGAAGGCGACCTGCTGAGCCGCATCAAGGGCGTGCGCCGCAAGTTCGCGCAGGAAGTCGGCTTCCTGCCGCCGCCGGTGCACATCCGTGACAACCTGGAGCTGCGCCCCAGCCAGTACCGCATCTCGCTGCGCGGCGCCGTTGTCGGGGAGGCCGAGGCCTTCCCCGGCATGTGGCTGGCCATCAACCCCGGCCATGCGACGCAAAAGCTCATCGGCACGCCGACGACCGACCCCGCCTTCGGCCTGCCGGCCGTGTGGATCGAGGAGCGGCAAAAGGAGATGGCCCAAATGAGCGGCTTTACGGTCGTTGATTGCTCGACCGTGGTGGCCACCCATCTTTCACACTTGATGCAAGTGCACGCGGCCAAGTTGTTGGGCCGCGTGGAGACACAAGCCCTGGTGGAACACCTCACCAAGCAGGCGCCGCAATTGATCGAAGACGTGATTCCCAAGATGGTCAGCATCGCCACACTGCAACGCGTTCTCCAGCTGCTGCTGGAGGAGGGCGTGCACGTCCGCGACATGCGCTCCATCGTCGAATGCCTGGCCGAGCATGCCGCCGCCGTCACCGATCCGGTCGAGCTGGCTCGCCGCATCCGTACCCATATCGCGCCGGCCATCGTGCAGCAGATCTACGGCTCCACCAAGGAGCTGGACGTCATCGCGCTGGAGCCCGAGCTGGAGCGCCTCGTCACCCAGGCCCTCAATTCGCCGCACGGCGCAGCACTCGACCCGGGCGTGGCCGACACGCTGGCGCGCAGCGCCGCCGAGAACGCCCAGAAGCAGGAAGACCGCGGCGTGCCCGCCACGTTGCTGGTCCCCGACCTGATCCGCGCGCCCATGGCGCGCCTGCTCAGGCGCGCCGCGCCCCGCCTCAAGGTGCTCGGCCACAGCGAGATTCCTGAGACCCACACCATCCGCATCGGCTCCATCATCGGAGGCACAGCATGAACGTCCGCAAATTCACCGCTCGCACATCCCGCGAGGCGCTCGCGCTCGTCAAGCAGGCGTTCGGCGCCGACGCCGTCGTGCTGTCCAACAAGACCGTGCCAGAAGGCGTCGAGGTGCTGGCGATGGCGCCGGAAGGCATGGGGCAGATCGAGCAGATGGCCCACAGTGCGCCGCGCAGCCAGGTCCGCCCGCAGGTTCCGCCGCCCACCGTGCAACCGCAGGCGCCTGCCGCCCGTGCCAATTTCGCCGACCGCTCCCGCATGGAGCCCAGCTTCGGCAGCCCCGAGGTGAGTGGCGACGTCGAGCAACTCGCCATGAGCACGCTGAGCTTCCAGGACTATGTGCGCGAGCGCGTGCTGCGCCGCCGCCAGGCCGAGATGACGGGCCAGCCCGATCCCATCGCAACGGCACCGCGGATCGCCCCGCCGCCGACCCAGCCGGCGGCTACCTCCCTGGACGCCGCCCGCCAGCAGCGCGAGCGCCGCGCCGCCGAGGCCATTGCCGCGCTGGCACCCAAGCGCGCCGCTGCACCGGTTCAATCTCAGCCTCAGCCTAAACCTCGCCCGGCGCCGCCCGTGCTGCGCGACGAGATCCGCATCCCGTCAGCCAGTTCGCAACGCGCGGTGCCGCAGCTCAGCGACATCGGTGCCGTGGAGCCCATGCCGCTGCCCGGCCAGCCCAATGCCAGCCAGCGCAACCAGATGGACATGGCTTCCGAGCTGCGCCAGATGCGTGGCCTGATCGAAGAACGTTTTTCGTCGCTGGCCTTCATGGAAAAGCTGCAGCGCCAGCCCGTGCAGGCGCGTCTGACGCAAAAGCTGCTGGAACTGGGCTTCAGCCCGGCCCTGGTTCGCAAGCTGGCCGAGAGCTGCCCGTCCGAGTTCAAGCCCGGCTCGCCCGCCGACCCGGCCGACGAGACCGCCTGGGCCGCCCATGTGCTGTCACGCAACCTGCATACCGATGAGGCCGCCCCGGCCATCGAGGACCGCGGCGGCGTGTTCGCGCTGATCGGCTCCACCGGCGTCGGCAAGACGACGACGACCGCCAAGCTGGCTGCCCACTTCGCCACCAAGTTCGGTGCCAGCCAGCTCGGCCTCATCACACTGGACGCCTACCGCATTGGCGCCCACGAGCAGCTGCGCGCCTACGGCCGCATCCTCGGCGTGCCCGTGCACACCGCCCACGACCGCGCCTCGCTCGATGACCTGCTCGACCTGCTGTCCAGCAAGAAGCTGGTGCTCATCGACACCGCCGGCATGGCCCAGCGCGACAGCCGCACCCAGGAGCTGCTGGAGATGCTGGCCCACCCCAGCATCAAGAAGCTGCTCGTCATCAACGCAGCCCAGCAGGGTGAAACCATTGAAGACGTCGTCAACGCCTGGAAGGGCGCGGCCTGCGAAGGCGTCGTGCTCAGCAAGATCGACGAAGCCGTCAAGCTCGCTCCGGCCCTGGACACCCTGATCCGCCACAAGCTCAAGGTGCTGGGCGTGGCCAATGGCCAGCGCGTGCCGGAAGACTGGCACCGCCTGCCCAGCGTCGGCCTGGTGCAGCGTGCCCTGAAGGGCGCCGCCTCTGGTGCCTGGCGCATGGACAACACCGACGTCAATCTCATCTTTGCCGGTGCGCCGCTGACCGAAGGCATGAGGGCAGTCCACTGATGTCCATCATGCAAGACCAAGCCCACGGCCTGCGGCGGCTGTTCGCCGCTTCCAAGACCCGCTTCGTGCCGGTTGTCAGCAATCCGCGCGTCATGGGGGCCGGCGTGCTGCTGGAAGGCCTGTGCGCGGCCTTTGCCGAGCTGAACCTGAACACCCTGGTCGTCGACGCCGGTGAACACTCGGCCAAGCCCTCGGAGCTGGCCAGCGTCGATCTGTCCAACTGCATCGAGCGCCTGTCGCCCAAGGTGTCCTACCTTGCCGCGCGCGGGCTGCCGCTGCGCCACATCAATGCCCATGGTTCGGCCGCCTCCTTCCTGGAGGCCGTGGCCGACGCCGCACCCGACGCCGACGTCATCCTGCTGCACGCGCCGGCGGCCGAACTCGCCCGCATCGTGGCCCTGCGAGAGGTGCGCCCGCTGTTGCTGGCTGATACCGAGCCCGCCAGCGTCACGGAAGCCTACGCGGGCATGAAATGGCTCACACAACGAGCGGGGCTGATGGTCTACAGTCTGCTGATGGCCTGCCACCCTCAACTGCGCGTGGCCACCCGCATCGCGCAACAGCTTCATTCCTGCGCCGACGGCTTCCTCGGCGCGGTGCTGCGCGATTGGGCCTGCCTGGACCCAAGAGCCTCCCAGCACGCACCACTCACGCCTGAACTGCGCCATCTCGCCCGCGAGCTGCTGCTTGCAGCTCCCCCGGGAGCGGCCGTTGACGCCGCCTCCGACGCGACTCCGCTGCGCCCGGCGCGCAAGGCGTCTTCCCCGTTCATCGCTGCGCATTGATCTCGCCGGAGACCAAACATGATGCCCCCACGCTCACTGCGTTCGCTGCCCCCCGCGGGGGCGCTTCAGCCCCTTCGGGCGGCCGTGCGGAGCTGACCATGTACACACCCAAAGGCCGCCTCGACAACAGCACGCTGATCAAGCAGTACAGCCCGCTGGTCCGACGCCTGGCGCACCAGATGATTGCCAAGCTGCCGGCCAATGTGGAGGTGGATGACCTGATCCAGGTCGGGCTGATCGGCCTGACCGATGCGCTGTCGCGCTTCGACGCCGAGCAGGGCGTGCAGTTCGAGACCTTCGCCACCCAGCGCATCCGCGGCGCCATGCTCGACGAGTTGCGCGGCGGCGACTGGATGAGCCGCGGCACGCGCCGCCAGCAGCGTGAGATCGAAGTCGCGGTGCACAAGGTCGAGCAGCGCCTGGGCCGCGCGCCGCGCGAGGACGAGATCGCCGCCGAGATGGGCCTGCCGCTGGCCGAATACCAGGAGCTGCTTGGCAAGGTGCGAGGCACCCAACTGGTCTATCTGGAAGACATGTCGGGCGCCGACGGTGACAACGACTACCTCGACCGCCATGTGGCCGACGAGGGTGCCAACCCCGTCGCCCAGCTGCAGGACCACCGCATGCGCGAGGCGCTGGTTGCGGCCATCAAGAACCTGCCCGAACGCGAGCAGTTCGTCATGAGCATGTACTACGAGCACGACATGAATCTCAAGGAGATTGCGGCCGTGCTCAAGGTCACGGAGTCCCGCGTGTGCCAGTTGCACAGTCAGTCGATTGCAAGGTTGCGCGTTAAGCTGCGTGACTGGTAATTTACGGGGCCACTTCTTGCCGAGCCCCGGCCAATAAGCGGGGACAAATGCATGTTCAAGTGGCCCAAGGGCGGAGGTTCTTCCCCCGCCATCACTCGGGACGAGCCCGTCCGGCGAGATGACAGTGCGGCGTTGAATGTCGTCAAGCGGCTGGCCCGCTCGATTTCCACGGTCGGCAAGGATGCCGCGGAAGTGCGCGGTGCCCTGGAAGATACCCAGCGCATCGTCCAGGCACAGAGCCAGGCCATGCAGGCCCTGGCTCAGCAGCTCAACCAGATCGGGCAGGCGCAGACCGCCATCACCACCGCCACCGCCCAGAGCGCTGCCGCCGTGCAGCGGGCCCGCGGCGCGCTCGGCGTCGTCGGTGGCGAGGTCGTTGGCATGGCGTCCACGCTGGCCCAGGTGTCGGGCGCCGCGGCCGAGATCACCAAGATTTCCCTGCAAACCCGCCTGGTCGCCTTCAACGCCGCCGTCGAAGCCAAGCATGCGGGCGATGCCGGGCGCGGTTTCGCTGTCGTCGCCGAGGCGGTCAAAGCCCTGGCCGGCCAGGTCGAGGCCTCATCCAAGGCCATCGTCAGCGCCATCGCCAGCCTGCAGGAGCGCATCGATCGCTTCAGCGCCGAGCTGACCGAGAACCCGGCCAAGCCCAGCCAGATCCACGCCGCCTTCCACGAGGTCGAGCAGGACGTGCAGCGCATCTCCGCGTCGGCCGGCGAGAGCAGCCAGCAGATGAGCCTGCTCAACGAACGCGCCCATGAGCTGGAGCGCGAGGTGTCCCAGGCCTCGCACGGCCTCAAGGTGGCCTTCGACGGCAGCGACCGCTTCCTGCGCATGTCCGAGGAGCTCGTCGAGCAGATCGCCGAGAGCGGCGTCGAGGTCGACGACATGCCCTTCATCCGTACTGCGCAGCAGGCCGCCGCCGAGATCGGTGCCCTGCTCGAAGAGGCGCTGCGCGGTGGCCAGATCAGCCAGGCCGATCTGTTCGACGACAAATATCGCCCGATCGAAGGCACGGCGCCGCAGCAGCACACGACGCGCTTCTGCCAGCTGACGGATCGCCTCTTCCCCACCGTGCAGGAGAAGATGCTGGCGTTCAGCGACAAGGTGGTGTTCTGCATCGCGGCCGACCGCAACGGCTATATCGCGACGCACAACCGCAAGTACTGCCAGCCGCAGCGCCCGGGCGACACGGTCTGGAACACGGCCAACAGCCGCTACCGCCGCATCTTCAACGACCGCACGGGCCTGGCCTCGGCACGCAACACGCGGCCCTTCCTGCTGCAGACCTATCGGCGCGACATGGGCGGTGGCCGCTTCGTCATCCTGAAGGAGGCCGCGGCGCCCATCATCGTCGCCGGCAAGCACTGGGGCGGACTCCGCCTGGCTTTCAATTTCTGATCGGGAGCTACTGCACGGTGACGAAGAAGCTCGTGGCATCCTGCCCGGGCGCCACGGTCGCCCCATTACTGCTGATCGAGCTGAACGCACCGCTGAGGCCACCGGTGGCCTGGATCAGCACGAGCTTCTGCCCCCGGGCGTAGCTGCCGCTGAAGTTCAGCACCAGGCTGCCACCGAGCATGGCAGGCCCGGCAACGCTGACATGGTCGTGGGTGACGCCAGGTGCGGTGCCGGCGATAGAGAGCGTGAGCTGGCCGGTCGCGCCCTGCCGGAAGCTACCCCCCAGCGCCAATTCATGTTGGCCGCTGGCCAGCCCCAGGGCCGCGTTGTTGACGACGTCGCCCGTGCCCATCGCATTGGCGCTGCCGGCCCAGGTGGTGCCCCCATTGAACAGCGTGGCACCTCTGTAGCTGTTGTTCTGCAGCGTGAGCGCAGCAGCGCCGTTGTGAGCGAGGCTGCCGCTGCCGCTGATGTTGGACAGCGTGATCGCGGTCGTGGTGTTCTGGACGATGAGCTGGCCGTCGTTGACGATGGCATTGCTCGCCACGCCATTGGGCGACTCGGCCGTCAGCAGGCTGGCGTCACCGCTGTAGGTGGCCTGCAGGAAGGTCGATTTGCCCTTGCTCGCATTGACGGTGATGTAGTTCAGCGGCACGGGCGTTCCTGTGCCCAGGCGCAGGATGGCGTTGGCGCCGATGGTCGTGGTGCCGTTGTAGTTCTGCGGTTGGGCGAAGGTCACGTCGTTGCCCGGCGTCGGCATGACCTTGACGTTGCCCGTACCGACCGCGCCATCCCGGTGCGGGCCGCCCCCGCCGCCGGTGATGCCCACGTGCAGAGTCACCGGTCCGTTGTAGTTGAAGGCCAGCGTGCCGCTGCGCAGGTTGATGTAGGCGTTCTTCTTGCCAAGCGTCGGGTAGGGGTCGGCCGGCGACGGCGCCGACGGCAGAAAGAAGTTGGCGTGTGTGCCGTCGCCCCATTGGACGACGCCGGCGCCGCGCTCGATGTTGATGCCGCGGTAGCTGCCGTCGTTGCCGTTGACGTCGTTCGCGCCGCCGCGGTAGATGACCTTGGCGAAGTTCAAGCTGAGGTCGCTCAGGCCCGGGTTGACCAGGTTGGGATGGTTGTGCGGGCTGTTGTCGGTGTGGCTGTAGACGCCCGACATGACGATGGTCGACGGGCCGATGGCGTGGAAGTTGATGTCGTTCCCGTAGGCCGCTTCATAGATGTTCTGCGTCACCGTGACGACGCTGCCTGGCGGGCTCCAGACCAGCCATGAGCCTTCGTTGAGGACCGCCTTGGCATTGGCCAGCGATGCAGCGACATGGTTGCTGCCGAAATCCTGCCCGACGGTAAGAGCGAGCACACCCGAGTAGGTATTGACGCCACCCGATGAGTTGCCGCCCCAGACGTCCGGGGCCTGGACGATGCTGCCGCTGCCACTGATCTGGCCCAGCAGCACGAACTGCGCACTGCTGAGGATGATCGTGCCGTTGTTCAGGATGTTGTTGAGGTTGATCTCCCGGTTGATCAGGCTCGCCTCATTCTTGCTGTCGGACGTCGCGATGATGTTGGGCGAGCTGTCGGCACTGGTGTTGGTGCCGATCTGGAGCGTGGCGCCGGGATCGATGGTCAGCACCGGCGGGTTCAAGCCGGTGCGGGTCAGCGCGTAGCCTGCGCCGGGATAGATTGTCTTTTTGATGACCTGGACTTGCTGGGCCGTCGGTAGCGTGAACGTGCTGGTGCGCGTGATGGTCAGCGTGCCCGTGCCGGCGGCGGGCATGAGGCGCAGCGTGCCCTGCCCGCTGATGACGCCGGAATAAGTCGTCGTGCCCGCGGGCAGCTTGATGACGGCGCTACCGTCCAGCGTGATGTCACGATTGGCGAGAACGTCCGCTGTGATATCCCTGGTGGCCTGGACCGCCAGGGCGGAGGCGTCCGGTGTCGCGCTCGTGCTGGTGGCGTCTCCACCGCCGCCACAGGCCGTCGTGATGACGGCGCAGCCGGCCAATAAAATTCCGCGCCGGCTGGCGCCAGTAAAGGTCGAACGCAAGGAGGCTCCTGCTGGATGATCTGCGAGCGCCGGTTGCCGCGCCCGCGCGCATCATGCCGGCGAGCCCGCTCCCGGCCGGAGTGCCAATTGCAACTTTCCGTTCACCCCAGGGGAACCGCGTCAAAGTTGGCGTGCAGCCTGCTTTGGGACGCGCCCGTGCAAATCACTCCGCGATACACGCCCGGTTCTTGCCGGTGTGCTTGGCCTCGTACAGGGCCACGTCGGCGCGGTCCAGCGCGGCTTCCAGCGTCTCGCCGGGGCGGTAGAGCGTGACGCCGGCCGAGAAGGTCACGAAGACGTCCTTGCCCTCGTGGTTGAACAGCGCACTGGACAACGAGCGCTGCAGCCGCACGAGCACCTGCTGGGCCTCGTCCAGCGGCGTGTTGGGCAGCATCAGCACGAACTCTTCGCCACCATAGCGCGCCACCATGTCGCCAGGGCGCAGCGAGGCCTGGGTGCGCTCGGCCAGCGACTTCAGCGCGATGTCGCCGGCGTGGTGGCCGAGGCTGTCGTTGAGCTTCTTGAAGTTGTCGATGTCCAGCAAAGCCAGGGCCACGCGAGTTGATTCCCGCTCGGCCTTGGCCTGCTCGATGCCGAAGGCCTGGATGAGGCCGCGGCGGTTGGCCACTTGCGTGAGCTGGTCGGTGTGGACTTCGTTGGACAGGCGGCGCAGCTCGCCCTCCAGCTCGTCGACGCGCTGGTTCAGCGCGGCCGCGCGGTCGTGCTCGAGGGTCAGGCGCGCTTGAGTCTGGGACACCAGGCTCTGCACGCTGCGGCTCTCCTCGACCATCTCGCGCACGGTGCCGGTCAGGCTTTCCAGCGAATCGGCCTGCTCGATGGCCTCGGCATAGCGGCCGACGCTGGTCTGGAAGCGGTCGGTGTGTTGGCCCAGCTCGCCGAGTTCGGCCAGCATGCGCTGGATGAGGCCCTTCAATGAGTCTCGCGCCTTGGAGCGTTCCTCGCGCAGCGCGCGCTGGCGCTCGCGTGTGCCCGACAGCAGTTCGGACACGGTGCGCACGCCGCGGCCCGACAGGCCTTGGGCGAGTGCGTTGCTCATCGCCTCGGCCTGGCCTCGGGCCCAGGAATCGTCCTCGGCCAGATCGACGAGACTGCCGCTCAGCTCGCGGCACAGGCCGCCGAGTTCATCAAAGAGATGGCGGCGGTGGTCCAGCAGATGCCGGGCGCGCAGGCACAGCGCGGCCATCTGCGTGGCGCGGTCGGGGCTGGCGCCATGGGACTTCAATTCGGCCTGGGCGGCGTCGAGCTCGCGCATCAAGGCGTCGGCAGGCGTCGCCTCGGTCTGCGGCGAGCGCAGCGCATGGCGCACCGTGCCGTTCAGTTCGCTGCTGACGTCGGCCCAGTGGGGGCTGGTGTCAACAACCGGCGGCGGCGTGTCGCGCAGGCCGGTGCGGCTGAGTTCACCAAAGCCGGTGCTCTCGCGAAAACGGGACGTTTCGCCAAAGCCCGTCTCGGCAAATGTGCTCTCGGAGAAGAACTGGCTGGGCGTGCCGCCGTCCTCATCCGTCTCCACGCCGCTGCCGTCGCCGTCCTTGTCCCAGCTTGCCACCAGTTGGCCCAGGCGCTTGACGAGCTTGCCGCTGTCGTTGCGGCCCAGCTCCAGCACGCGGCTGATGCCGTCCTTCTTGCGCGCCAGCGTCCAGTGCTTGCCGCCGCGCTCCAGGCCGCGCAACAGGCGCTCGATGGCCTGGGCCAGGGCCTCGGCCTGAGCGGCGGGGCCGGCCACGTCGAGCAGCTTGTCGACCTGGCGTTGCAGTTCGTCGAGCTTTTGTTCACGCAAGGCGGTCTGCAGCTCCTGGCGCGTGCTGCCCGAGGGCAGGGCCAGGCTGATCAGCTTGGACATCAGCTGCTGGAGGCGCTCGGAGACGGCGCTGGTGGCGCCACTGGCGGCCTGCGCCGGCTCGCCACCGCTTTCGATGGCGTAGGCGCGGGCGTAGTTCTCGGGTGTGGGTTCCAGCCTGGCCTGGGCGAGGCGCTGCAGCGCGGCCTTGGCCAGTTGGGCCGGAGGCAGTTGCGAACGCATCAACGTTGCCCGCGAGACGTCACGTCGTTGTTGCCGTCGGCCTGCGTGATCCAGGGCGCCTTGCGTGGCAGCACGGTCTGGGCGATCCAGCGCTCCAGCTCATCGGGCGGCAGCGCCTTGCTGAACAGGAAGCCCTGCATCAGCGAGCAGCCCAGGCGGTGCAGCACCTCCATCTGGCGCAGCGTCTCGACGCCCTCGGCAATGACGCGCAAGCCCAGGGCCCGCGCCAACGCAATGATGGCCGTGACGACGGCCGAGCTTTGCGGCGTGATGCCGAGGTCGCGCACGAAGGTGCGGTCGATCTTCACTTCCGAGATCGGCAGCGTCGTCAGGTAGGCGAGGGACGAATAGCCGGTGCCGAAGTCGTCGATGGAGATCTCCACACCCACTTCGTTCAGGCGATGCAGGGACGGGATGACGTTCTGCAAGTCCTTCATCAGGTTGTTCTCGGTGATCTCGAGCTGGATCGACCGGTGCGGCACGCCATAGGCGCTGACGCATTGGTGGATGTGCTCGACGAGATCGGTACGCTCGAACAGCCGGCTGGGCAGGTTGACGGCGATGGAGTCGCTGAAGCCGAACTGCAGCGACCACAGCTTGGCCTGGCGGGCCGCCTCCTTCAGCGCCCATTCGGACAACGGCACGATGAGGCCAGTCTCTTCGGCCAGCGGGATGAAATCGGCCGGCGGCACCAGCACATTGCCACGCTGCCAGCGCATCAGCGCCTCGGCGCCCACCATGCGGGCGGCGCGCACGTCGATCTTGGGCTGGTAGTGCAGCACGATCTCGTTGCGCTCCAGCGCCTTGTGCAGGGCGCTTTCCAGTTCCAGCTTCTGCTTGCCGTGGCCGGCCAGCTGCGGTGAATAGACGGCCGAGGCATTGCGGCCCTGGCTCTTGACCGCGTACATGGCCACGTCGGAATTGCGCAGCAGGTCGGCCATGGTCTGGCCGTCGCGCGGGTACAGCGCAATGCCGACGCTGGCCGTGACGAAGCATTCCTGGCCGCCGACGAAGATGGGCTCGCGCAGGGCGTCCAGCACGCGCTGGGCGACCCGTTCGGCATCACGTTCGTCGGCCACCTCGGGCAGCAGGGCGACAAACTCGTCACCGCCCAGGCGGCCCACGGCCTCCAGGCCGCGGTGGCTGCGGTTGCCCAGGCCGTCGAGCACGCCTTCCAGGATCTGGTCGGAATGGCGCACGCAGCTGCGCAGGCGACGGCCGACCTCGACGAGGAGCTCGTCGCCAGCGGCGTGACCCAGGGTGTCGTTGATGACCTTGAAGCGGTCCAGGTCGATCAGCAGCAGGCCGACCTCATGGCCGCCGCGGCGGGCGCTCTCGATCGCGCGCTCGACGCGATAGATCAGCTGGCGGCGGTTCGGCAGGCCGGTCAGCGCGTCGAAGTGGGCCAGCTGGCGGATGCGGTCCTCGGCCTGGCGGCGGTCGGTCACGTCCTGCAGGATGCCGGTGTAGCCGTTGACGCCGCCCTGCTCATTGAACTCGGGCTCGGCCTCGATATGGACGACGCGCTGGCGGCCGTCGGGCAGGGTCAGTGGCAGGTCGGTGACCAGCACCGAGGTGTGGGCGATGACGTCGCGCAGCAGGCGCAGGAAGACATGGCGGTCGTCCGCCGGCACCATGCGCATGACGCCGATGAAGTCCAGCCGGTCCTGTGGGCCGCGGCCGAAGACGCGCAGGCCCTCGGCGGAGATGGCGAAGCTGGCGGCTGTGTCGCGCCACCATTCGAAGCTGCCCATGCGGGCCAGATCCTGGGCGCGCGCCAGCTTGGCCTTGCTGCGCTCCAGCTCAAGCCGGGTGCGCGAGCTGCGCAGCAGATAGCGCAGCCGGCCGTCGAGCAGGCTCCATTGCGGCGACTTGACGAAGAAGTCGGTCGCGCCGGCCTGGTAGGCGCGGTTGATGGAGGCTTCATCGTCCAGGCCGGTCAGCATCAGCACGGGCAGGGATTCGAAGCCGGGTGTGGCGCGCAGCAGCGAGCAGGTTTCGAAGCCGTCGAGCTCGGGCATCAGCGCGTCCAGCACGACGACGTCGGGCGTGCGCGTGGACAGCAGGCCCAGGGCCTCGCTGCCACTGGGCGCTTCGGTGACTTCAAAGCCGCGCTCGCGCAGCGCGGCGGCGGTCAACAGCAGATTGACCTCGTCATCGTCCACCAGCAGCACGCGCGGGCGCGGCGGGAGGTCGTCGAGGGCTTGACCGGTAGGCAGCATGCTTCTCTTAGAGCAGCGCGGCCAACGCCGCGCGTACCTGTTGGATGTCTTGGAGCATAGCGTCCAACTGCTCGGAAAGGCCGTCCACGCGGCCATCGCGCACCATGGTTTCGATGTCGGCGCAGCGCGCAGACAGTGCCATGGCGCCCAGGCTCGCCGACGAGGATTTCAGCGTGTGGCTGACATGGCGCACGACGGCGAGGTCAGGTGTGGCGCCTTCACGGGCGCGGGCGAGGTCGGGCAGCAAACGGTCCAGTGAGTTGGAGAACGCCGCCACGACGCGTTCCAGCAGCTTGTTGCCGCCGCTCGGGTCGAGTTCCCGCAGGCGACGAATCGCCTCGGGATCGAGCAGGGCTGCGGGCTGTGAGGCGGTCATGGACTGGTCTGCGGGTCAGGGACTCGGCACGCCTAAATGTATCTCGGGTGGGAGGGGGGCCAAACGCGAAGGAATGCACACTTTCGGCCGGCTGCGCTGTGGTTATTGACATCGGGCGACGCCGGGCATGCCCAGGCCCTGTTGCTGGGGAAGCGCTGCCTACAATGAAGCGCATGAACAGCCTCAGCGACGACAGCGCGCTCATCTCGCGCCGCCAGGAGCGACGACTGCCGATGCGGCTGCTGATGCTGACCCTGGCCACGGTCTCCATCTTGATGCTGGTACTGGGCGGCCTGGTGGTGCTGGCGTTGATGCGGGTCTGGGGCGGCGAGGTTGGCCTCGTGCATGCGGCCCTGGTGCTGACGGCATTCTTCACCGGCGTCCTGCTGCTGGTTGCGGCTGCGTTGGGCTGGCATGCCGGCGTGCGGCTGACGCGCCAGCGCCTGGCCGAGCCCCTGCGCGAAGTGCGCCAGCAGCTGCTGATGCAGGCCCAGCTGCAGCGTGACTGGCAATGGGCCACCGATGCCGAGCACCGCCTGGTGCGCTGGCAGGCGCCGCAGGGCGCGCCGTCATCGAGCTGGGTGGGTGCGGGCGCCAGCACCCAGCAGCTGTGGGAGCGCTTCGAGGTTGCCGAGCCGGCCGCCCAATTGCGCGAGCGCCTCGGTGCCCACCAGCCCTTTGTCGACTTGCAGCTCGCCGCTGCCGATGGCAGCACCGCCTGGCGGCTGCGCGGCCTGCCCTGTATCGACTCGCACGGCCATTTCGCTGGTTACCTGGGCACGGCCCGCCCCGACGAGCCCGCCGAGGCGACGCCAGCGCCACAGCCGGCGCATGCCGCCGACCTGGCCGCCGAACACGAGTCCTTCAGCTACACGGTCTCCCACGATCTGCGTGCGCCGCTGCGCGTCGTCGAGGGCTTTGCGCGCATCCTCAAGGAAGACTACGGCGCGCGGCTGGATCGCGTCGGCAATGACCACCTCGACCGCGTCATGAGCGCTGCCGCGCGCATGAACAGCATGATCGACGCGCTGCTGTCGCTCTCCCAGCTGTCGACGCGGCCACTGGCGTGCCAGCCTGTCAACCTGTCGCAACAGGCCGGCTATGTGATGGAAGAGATCAAGCGCGGGGCGCCGCAGCGCGAGCTGGTGCTGGACATCGAACCGGGCCTGACGGTGCAGGGCGACCCGACGCTGCTGCGCATGGTGCTGGAGAACCTGCTGGGCAACGCCTGGAAGTACAGCGGCAAGGTCGAGTGCACGCAGATCGGCTTTGGCAGCGTGCAGCAGGGCGGGCGGCGCGTCTTCGTCGTGTCGGACAACGGCGCCGGCTTCGACATGCGCTTTGCCGAGCGCCTGTTCGGCGTCTTCCAGCGCCTGCACAGCGCCAGCGACTTCCAGGGCACCGGTGTCGGCCTGGCCCTGGTGCGGCGCATCGTTCGCCGCCATGGTGGTGACATCTGGGCCGAATCCGCCGTGGGCGAGGGCTCGCGTTTTTATTTCACTTTGGGCTGACGCCCATTGCTTTGCGGGCCGAGCGCCGGGCCGCTCCCTAGCCGGCCCGCCTTAGGCGATGTGCTTGCCGGTCGATCCGGCAAGCATCGCCGTCCCCCTGGGGGACCGGCCAAGGTATTCCTTGGACGAGGGGCTCACTTCTGGCCCGGGCGCGCCAGCAGCTCCAGCGCATCCACGACACGCCGTGCCTGCTCGGGCAGGCTGTGGCCATCGGCGGAGGCCAGGCTCATCAGGCGGGCGAGCGCCTCGTCGCGTGGCAGGGAATAGCGGTGCATCAACACGCCGACTGCCAGGGCCGTCACGTCCATGGACGGCAATTCCGAGGGGGCCTCGAAAGCCTGGGCCATGGCGGCCGGTGCCGCCGGGGCTGAGGTGGCGACGGGGGGCGTCGAACGCGTGGTTGAACGTGCAAAAGCGGCCTCGACGGCGGGCACGATTTGCGAGATGTCCAGCGGCTTGACGAGGTAGGCAACGGCGCCCAGCTCCTTGACCTTCGCCACTGTCGCCTCGTCGGTGAAGGCGGACAGGAACATGAAGGGTGTCTGCAGGAATTCGCGCAGATAGGCGGCCACATCGAAGCCGGTCAGGCCTTCCATGCGGATGTCCAGCAGGGCCAGTTCGGGCCGGTGTTCGCGGGCGAGCAGGATGGCATCGTCGCCGTTGTCGGCGTCGATGACCTCGAAGCCGGCCTGCGTGAGCCCATAGCTCAGCGTCGCCAGTACCAGACGGTCGTCATCGACGACCAGGATCTTGCCCTTGCTCACCGTGCCCCTCTATCCAGAACTTGGTTTTATGGCCGGATTGTGAACCACGCTCGGTGGAATCAGTTCCAGCCGGCAGACGACATCGTCGCCTTGCTGTTCCAGGCTCAGGATGGCGCTGCGCCGCGGCAGCAGGGCGCGCACCAGGCCCAGGCCCGACACGCCGCTCTTGACGTTCTGCAGCGCAAAGCCTTCGGGCAGGCGGCCGGGGTTGGCGATCTCGACGGTGATGCCGGCCATGTCGCAGATGAGCTGGCAGCGCACCTGGGCGCCGTTGCTGTGCCGCAGCGCATTGCCGAGCAGCTCGTTGAGGCTGAGCGCGATCGGGATGGCCTCGGCCTCGGGCAGGCACCAGTCCTCCATCAGCGCGCCGCCCTCGGCGGCCGTGGTGATGACGCGGCCCTGCATGCGCTGCACCGAGCCGACGATGGCGTCGAACACCCGCTTGAGCACCAGCGGCCCGGAGGCGCCGACCTGCAGGCCATAGACCTGGGCGATGGCCTGCACCTGGCCCACGGCCTCCTTCAGCACCCCGGCCACCTCGGGGCGGCGCACGGCGATCTGCTGCAGCAGGCCGGCCACGCCCTGCAGGTTGTTCTTGATGCGGTGGTGCACCTCGCGCACCAACAGCTCGCGCTGCGAGATGGCGGCCTGCAGCCTGGCCTGCTCGGCGGCGCGCTGCTCGGTGACGTCGCTGGCCACGAGCAGCAGCAGTTCGGGCGTGTCGTCGCCGCCGACACCGGCCAGGTGCAGCAGCCGCGCGTCCCAGATGCGCGTCGAGTTGCCGGCCGGCACGTGGTATTCCCGCTGCACGACGGTCTGGGATTCCAGGGCCTCGCGCATGTCGGCGACCACCTGCGCCCCCTGCTCGTCGCCGAAGAGCTGCGCCGGCGTGCCGCCCAGCATCGCGGCCTCGGGCCTGCCGGCGAGCGTGGCGGCGGCGTGGTTGAGCTTGACGATGCGCAGGCTCTGCGCCTCGTGCAGCGTGATGGCCAGTGGCGCGCCTTCGATGATGCGGGCCAGCGATGCCTGGGCCAGCCGGCTCTGGGCCTCGGCCTGGCGGCGGCGGTCGATGTCCAGCAGGGCGTAGGTCAGCTGCTGAGTGACTTTGCCGGGGCCATCCTCTCGCTGCGTCTGCACCGCATTGCCGATGACCCAGAACTCGCGCCCGTCGCGGCCGCGCAGCCGGCACTCGAACACATCGGCGCCGGGCTCCGTGTGAAAGGCGTGCTCATCATCCTCCGGCGCCAGCACGCCCATGGGCTGGCCCTGCACGTCCTCGAGTTCGCAGCCGAACATGCGGCGCGCCGAGCGGTTCATCCACTCGATGCCGTCGGGGCCGACGGTGACGATGCCGACCAGCACGGAGTCCAGCACGGCGCGTTCGCTCTCGGCACGCAGCAGCAGCGCGTTCTCGGCCTGGGCCTGGGCCGTCACGTCGAGCGTGACGACCGAGGTGGAACGCCGTCCGCCAGCCAGCAGGCCAGGCGCGACGCGGGTCAGCAGCCAACGCCGGCCGAGCTCGGGGTGGCGCACGGCATAGCGCACCTCGACGGCGTCGCCCTTTTTCAGCGCACGCTGCAGGCGTTCGAATTCGGGCAGGGAGGCGGGCTCGACGATCTCGCGGCTGATGCCCTGCAGCGAGCCGGCCGTGCCTGTCGTGCCACCTGGCTGTTTGCTGCCGGTCTTGAAGGGTGAGCCTTTGCGGTGGGCCTTGAGCCAGCCGGCTTCGGGCTGGAAGGTGGCCAGGCCCACCGCGGCCGTGTCCATCAGCGCGTCGAGCTGCTGGTGGGCAAGGTCGCGCTCATGCAGCGTGCTGTGGTCCTCCAGCACCGCCAGCAGCTGGGCGCGGCCGGCATGGCGCCACAGGCGCAGCCGCGCCTGCAGCCAGCGGTGCTGGCCCTGCGGGTCGATGTACTCGGCCTCGGTGATCAGCGGCCCGTCCTGCGGGCGCTGCGCCGTCAGTGCCGGCAGCGGCATGCCGCGGTGCCAACCCAGCAGGGCCTGCAGCAGATCGGGCAGGTCGTTCAGGTGGCGGGGGGCGCCGGCGTAGAGGCCCGCAAAAGCGGCGTTGTGGCGCAGCAGCGTGCCGCTGGCGGCATCGGCCAGCAGGGCCGGCAGGGGCAGCAGGGCCAGCCATTCGGCCAGCGGTGGCTCGCCAGGGTCGGCTGCGCTGAGGCGCGCATGCAGCACCCAGTTGGGTCGTTCGCGCAGCAGGTGCAGCGTGGCGCGCTGGCCGTCGGCGAGCTTGAGCGGTGGCGCAAGTGGCGGCGCGCGACCGGCGTCGATGGCATGGGCAGCCTCGCGCAGCCAGCTTTCCAGCCGCGCTCCGGCGGCATGGCGAAGCAGCCGCCAGCCCTCGGCGGCGTCGGCGCCCAGCCATTCGCGCGCCGCTGGATTGGCGCGCAGTGCGGACAGATCCGCCCGTAACGTCAGCACCGGGTCGCCGACGAGGTCGAGCAGGGCAGTGGAGGCGGGCGGGCCGAACATGGCTCAGCCTGGCGAGCCGATGATCCGCAATGGCGCCTTGCTCATTCGAGCTGGGTGGCCTTGTGCAAGGCCCGCAGCACGCAGGCGTTGATCTCGCCGGCGCCGAGCATCAGCGCGTCAGCGCGTTCGCGGTAGTCGAACACGCTCTCGGATTCGATGGCGCGCACCAGCTCCAGATAGGGGTGGAAGGGGCCGCTGTCGTCCACCAGGGCCTGGCGCACACGCTCGGGCACGGGAATGCTTTGCAGCAGCTTCTCGAACGGCGCCTTGAGCATGTGGTCCAGCAGCGAGAACAGGCCACAGATGAACATCTCGTCGCGCTGCTCGCGGTCTTCGATGCTGGCGGCAAATTCCTCCATCAGCAGGCCGCGGCGCACGGCGCCGAACATGATGGGGCGCATGCTGTGATCCTTGCTGGCCGTCGTCAGCAGCAGGGCCAGCCAGCGTTTCAGGCGCGCATAGCCGAGCAGCATGATGGCGTGACGGAAGCTCGACACCTCGACCGGCAGGCCGAAGGCGGCCGAGTTCATGTAGCGCAGCAGCTTGAAGGCCAGGCTGGGGTCGCGCTTCAAGGTCTGCTCCAGGCGCTCGACGTCCTCGCCTTCGTCGACGCGTGAAATGAGCTCCATGATGACCTGCAGGTCGGCCGCGATCTCAGTCTTGGCGGCGCCGGCGGTCGCTTCGTAGGGGCCGTCCATGGGCCAGCCGATGACGATTTCGGCGCCAGCCTTGAAGCTGGCGTCGATGGCGTCGGCGCCACGCACGCCGGCATGCACGACGGCAACGCCGGCCGGCGCGGCCTGGCCGGGCTCCAGCACCACCTGCCTGAAGGCGGCGCCGACGGCGGCCGGCAGCGGTGCATTGGGCAGGCCCTTGAGCAGGCCCCTGTGGCCAGCCGCCTTCAACGCGGCGATGGCGTCGCCGTGCGCGGCATCAGCGGCGATGAAGGCCGGCACCTCGATCTGGGTCGGCTCGGCCGGCGGCTGGGCCAGCAGGGCGGCCAGCAGGGCTTCGCCCTGGGCGCTGATGACGGCGCCGCCCTGGGGCCAGGTCGCGGCCAGCGCGGCCAGCAGCTCGGCGTGATCGGTCCTGGCATCGGCGCGAAGCGGCACCAGCGTCAACCGTGTGCCGGCGATGTTGCGCTGGCGGTCGATGACGGGGGCATAGCCCAGGGCAACACCGGGCAGGATTGCGCGATCGAGAGCGGCGGGAGAGTTGTCGGGCATGGCGCGGCGCTGGGCTGGCGGTGAATGCGGCAGTCTGCCACGAGCGCCGCCGCCCTACCGGGACGATTCGTGACCGAATTCATTCCCGGTGGCGCCACACCAGAGATGGCAGCCGACGGCGCGGCGCCGTCCTGAAATCATGTGCAGCGGGGCGTGCCTAGCCCTGGATGTACTGGAACAGCGTCATGCGCTGGACCATGGCATAGGTCTTGAGCGCCGTTTCGTAGCCGGTCTGCTGGTTCTGGAAGTCGGAAATGCCTTGCACCATGTCCAGATCCTCGGCGGCGCTCTTTTCCTCGGAGCTGTACTGCTTCAAGGCGGCCAGGCGGCTTTCTGTGCCGTCGAGGTTGTTCAGCCGTTCGCCCACCTGGCTGCGCATGCTCTGCATATTGCCCATGACGGCGTCGATGTCGCGGATGCTGGTGGTGTTGGCCTGGGTCACCTGCGTGGGGGTGCGCTGCGTGGTGTTGAGGTCGGCGATGGCCTTGTCGATGACGTCGAAGACCTTGAGGCCGTTTTTGGAGCCGGCGATGGCGAAGGCGTCGCCGTCGACCGGCGTGCCTGAAACGGTGAAGGCCATGCCGTCGCCCGTGATGGCCTGGCCCGGCTTGAAGCTGCCGCTGGAGACGACGCTGCCGAGGTCGGTGTCGGTCAGCGTGTAGGTTTGCGAGGGCGTGGCGCCGGCGATGTCGACACGGTAGTTGTGGCCGGTCAGCAGCTTGGGGTCGATGGTGCGGCCGCTGTCGATCCATCCCGAAGCCACGTTGCCGGTGATGCCATTGACCAGCGGGCCGCCGGTGGCCGGGTCGATCAGCTGCACGACGGACTTGCCGGTCGTGGGGTCGGTGGTCAGCGTGCGCGGCGCCGTCTCGAAGGAGCCATTGCCACTGCCCGCCTGCTCCCAGGAGGCCCGGCCATCGATGGTCAGCTGGAAGTTGTCGAGGTTGCCGGTCTGGATGTTGCCGGGCACGCCGATGTAGCTGACGCCGCCGGCTTGATCCAGGAAGGGTGGGGTGGAGGCGCCCTGGCCGGAGAAGATGTAGCCGCCGGAGCCGTCGGGCCGGTTGGCGATGGCCAGCAACTGGTCGCGGATGCCCTTGAGCTTGGTGGCCAGCCCCTGGCGTTCGGCGTCGGAATAGCTGGCATTGCCAGCCGAAACCATGGTTTCACGGGCCTGCTGCAGCAGCTCGTTGGCGTCGCCCAGGGCCGATTCGCCCAGGGTCATGCTGTTGCGGCTGGCCTCCAGTGCACGCTGGTTGGCCTCGACGCGGCCGATGGAGGCCAGAGCCCGCTCGGCGCGCGCAGCGCCGGTGGGGTCGTCGCTGGCCAGGGCGATGCGCTTGCCCGAGGTCAGCTGCTCTTGCTGGGTCTGCATCGCGTTCTGCCGGCGTTGCAGATTGGCGATGGACGCGTCGAAGAGGTTGGCGGTAGCGAGTCTCATGATTTACCTCTGCGCCTAGCGCTGAGCAATACGCATCAGTTCGTCGAACAGGGTCTGGGCTGTCTGCAGCACCTTGGCGGCGGCCTGGTAGCCCTGCTGGAACTGCATCAGCCGCGAGGCTTCCTCGTCGAGGTTGACGCCGGCCTGGCCGGCGCGGCTGGTCTCGGCATCGCCGGCGACGCTGGTGGACACGTCGGACAGGTAGTTGGCGCTCTGCACGCGGGCGCCGATGTCGCTCATCGCCGCGGCATAGGTGTCGTTGATGGTCGAACCCGGCGTGAAGCCGCCGCCAGCCAGCACCTGGCGGCCGACGAAGGTTTCGCTCTGGATGTTGAGGAAGGCCTTGGCGTTGCCGTTGTTCGTGGCGGTGTAGGTCGTCGGGTCGATGGCGATCTTGTCGCCGCTGCGCGGCACGCCGTTGGTGCGCAGCTCGAAGCCGAGGTCGATGCCGGCGGCGGGTTGGTTGCCGATGGGCTGGCCCGAGCTCCAGATGCCGCTGAGCACGCTGCCGTTGGCCAACGTCAGCGTGTACTGCACATTGTTGGCGTTGGCCGGATCGGGCGCACCGAACTGCAGGGTCATGGGCGCCGTGGTCGGGTCGAAGTTCTGGTTGACCGCGTAGATGCTGTCGACGCTGAGGGTGCCGGTGTTGTTGACGTTCGTGGAAGCGGTCAGCGGCGACGCGGCAGCGATGCCCGTGGGGGCGTCCAGCACGCGCTTCATGTTGACGGCGGCGGAACCCACGGGCTCGATGAGGAAGCTCTCACCCGCGGCCGGCGCTGCAGGGGTGAAGACGATCTTGAAGCCATCGATGGTGTCGCCGTCGTTGACGGTGCGCACCAGCCCGTCGGACAGGCGCGTCAGCTCATAGCTGCCGGACGTGCTGGAGCTCAGTTTGTAGCTGCTGGCCTGCAGCTGGCTGGCGTCGACGATGCTGGCCGCGACGCCGTTGGTGAAGCCGCCGCCGGGGTTGCGCTGGTTGCTGGCCGCTGGCAGCACGTTGGGTACGGCGACGCTGAAGATGGCGGCACCCTTGCCGGGCGGGTTGGACAGGTCCAGGCCGAGGGCGTTCTGGTCGTTGACGCGCGTGCCGATGGCGGCTGCGAGCTGGCCCAGCAGGTTCTTTGCGTCCTGCAGATCCTTGTTCTGGAAGCTCAGCAGCGCGGTCATCGAGCCGCCGGTCAGCACGCTCTCGTCCAGCGGCCGGCTCTGGCCGCCTTCGTTCAGCGACACCACGGCGCGCAGCGGGTCGTAGGCGTCGGCCGAGACCTGCAGCGACGAGGCCTGGTTGCCGAGCACAAGGCGCTGGCCGCCGCCGATGAAGACGCCGACGGTGTCGTCGTCGGCGGCCAGTGTCGTCACCGCCACATGCTCGCCGAGCTGCGAGATCAGCCGTTCGCGCTGGTCCATCAGGTCGTTGGGTGTGTGGCCGCTGCCGCGGGTCTTGGAGATCTGGTCGTTGATGTTGGCGATCTGCTGCGCGAGCTGATTGACGACGACGACATTGGCCTTGAGGTCGCTGACGACGCCGGCCTGCAGATCGGTGACCTGCTGGCCGGCGTTGGAGAAGCGCACGGCCAGCTCGTTGGCCCGGCCCAGGGCGACCTGGCGCGCCGACGGGTCGTTGGGGCGGCTGGTCACGTCGACCATGGCGTTCAGGAACTGGCTGGCGGCATAGCCCAGGCCCTCGGTGCCGGGCGGGAAGATCTTCTCCATGCGCGCCAGTTGCTCGGCACGGGTGGAATCGGCCATGGCGGTGGCCTTGGAGGAAGCGGCCTCCTTGGTCAGGAACTCGTTGTGCGAACGCACGACGGTCTGCACGTCCACGCCCTTGCCGAAGAAGCCGGCACCGGTGTATTGGCCGGCCGAGGTTGTCAGCACCACGGACTGGCGCGAATAGCCCGGCGTGTTGGCGTTGGCAATGTTCTGGCCGATGGTCTGCAACGCCGCCTGGTTGGCGAACATCGCGCGGGCGCCGAGAGTGAGCAAGCCGGCCATTTCAGTTCTCCGTTCCGCGCACGCGGCAGTTGCGGTGCATCAGATTTGCGGGCCGAGCGCC
The DNA here is from genome assembly GCF_056401875.1 of Roseateles sp. P4_D2. Classification (NCBI taxonomy): domain Bacteria; kingdom Pseudomonadati; phylum Pseudomonadota; class Betaproteobacteria; order Burkholderiales; family Sphaerotilaceae; genus Roseateles; species Roseateles sp. P4_D2. The sequence continues at coordinate 296,554 of NZ_JBFUIM010000008.1, forward strand.
GGGCCGCTCCCTAGCCGGCCCGCGCTGGCGATGTGCTTGCCGGTCGAACCGGCAAGCATCGCCGTCCCCGCGGGGGACCGACCAAGATTCTTCTTGGGCGAGGGGCGTCATATCAAGCCATGAGCGTGCTTTGCACGCGCTGGGTGGTTTGGATGGTCTTCGCCAGCTTCTCGGCATAGGCTGGGTCGGTGGCGTAACCCGCTTGCTGCAGGCCGCGGGCAAAGCCGGCGGCATTGCCGTTCTGGGCTTGCGCCACGACCTTGGCATAACGGTCGTTGCCGCTGATCAGCTTGGCGTAGTCCTTGAAGGCCTCGTCGTAGCTGCCGTAGGCGCGGAACTTGGCCGTCACCTTGACGGCCTGGCCGTTGATGACCTCGGTGGTCCTCACGTCGACGGTCTTGCCCTTCCAGCCCGGCGTGGCCTTGATGCCGAAGACGTTGTGCGAAGGCGTGCCGTCGGCGCCGGTGATCTCGCGCTTGCCCCAGCCGCTCTCGTGGGCGGCCTGGGCCACCATGAAGCTGGCCGGGATGCCGGTGGCGGTTGACGCGGCGCGGGCCGCGGCATCGTGCTTTTGGATGAAGCCCTGCACGTGGTTGGGGATGCCCTTGGTGGCCAGGGCCGGCAGGGCCTGGGCCAGCGTCGTCTGGCTGTTCTTCTTGATGTTCTCGGGCGACAGGTCCTGGATGCCCATCTGGCGCTGCAGCTGCTTCTGGATCGCCTCCGACAGGCCGCCGGGCAGGCCGCTCATCTTGCCGGCGAACTGCGTGTCCAGCATTTCGGTGCCGAGCTGGGTCGCGTTGTTGTCCAGCATGCCGCTGGACAGGGTGGACGCGCGCATGCTCTTCATGACTTCCTGCATGAAGAGCGACTCAAACTGCTTGGCCGTCTCACGGATGCTCGCCTTGGGGTCGCGCGAGGCCTGCGCCTTGAGCGCATCAAGGCTGCCCAGGCTCTGGCCGGAAATGGACTGGAACGACGACGACATCAGATCACCTCGAGCTCGGCGTTGAGGGCGCCCGCACTCTTCATGGCCTGCAGGATGGCGAGCAGATCCTGAGGTGTCGCGCCGAGGGAGTTCAGGGCCTTGACCACGTCCGCCAGGCGCGCGCCGGCGGCCAGCTGGATGAGGCTGCCGGGCTCCTGGCGGATGGAGATGTCGGCCTTCTCGGCCACCGTCGTCTGTCCGCCGGACAGTGCGTTGGGCTGGCTGATGATGGGCGTGGAGCTGATGGTCACCGACAGGCTGCCGTGCGCGACGGCGCAGGAAGACAGCGTGACGGCCTGGTTCATGACGATGGAGCCGGTGCGCGCATTGATGACGATGCGGGCCGCGGGCGTCGCCATGTCGATGGAGAGGTTCTCGACGTCGGCCAGGAAGCCGACGCGTTCGTCGGGCGTGGACGGCGCCTTCACGCGCACGACACGGCCGTCCAGCGCCTGGGCGATGCCCGCGCCCTTGGCCTTGTTGATGGCCTGGGCGACGGCGCGCGCGGTGGCGTAGTCGCTGCTGTTCAGGTCGAGCTGGATGCTGTCGCCCTGGGACAGGGGCGTGGGTACCGAGCGCTCGACGAGGGCGCCTGCCGGGATGCGGCCGGCGCTGAGGTGGTTGATCTGCACCTTGGAGCCGCCGGCGGAAGCGCCAGCGCCGCCGACCACGAGGTTGCCCTGGGCGATGGCATAGATCTGGCCATCGGCGCCGCGCAGCGGCGTGGCGATCAGCGTGCCGCCGCGCAGGCTCTTGGCATTGCCGATGGAAGAGACGTTGATGTCCAACTGCTGGCCGGGCTGGGCAAAAGGCGGCAGCGAGGCCGTCACCATGACGGCGGCGATATTGCGCGGCTGCATCGTGACGCCCTGGGGCAGCAGTACGCCGAACTGCTGCAGCATCGCCGTCAGGCTCTGGCCGGTGAAGGGCGCCTGCGTCGTCTGGTCGCCCGTGCCGTCCAGACCAACGATCAAGCCGTAGCCGGTCAAAGGGTTGGAACGCACGCCGGCGACCGAGGCGACCTCCTTGATGCGCGCGGCATGGGCAGGGGCAACGGGCGCCAGCACGACGGCCAGGCTGAGGAGGAGGGCTTGCAGGTACTTCACTCGACCGATTCTGCGGATCCTTGAGCCCGCGAAGCCGACGAAAAGGGCGCGGTCAGCCCCGCTTTTCTGAACCATTGGTCGTGGCCGCCATGAGCCGCGGGTATTTTTCACACCCCGCCGAGGCTGTAAGGCCGGCGACCTTCGCCCGACCACTCACCACCTGTGAGCACTGAGGCGCCCAGTCAGCACAGCAACCTCTCTTCCACCGTCCCTTTTGGAGACTGACATGACACGCCTTTCCCTGCTGACCCTCGTGCTGGCCACCTCGCTTGCTGCCTTTTCTGCCCCCAGTCAGGCCCAGGGCCTGACCCGCGAACAGGTCAAGATGGAGCGCGACACCTTCCTGGCCCTGATGCGCTGGGACGAACTCACCGGCATGTGGGTGCTGAAGTCCGGCATGGAGCCGCCCAAGGGTGTCATGTCGCGTGCCGAGGTTCTGGCGATGCGCGACCAGTTCCTGCGCATGAATGTCTACGACGACACCGTCGGCAGCTGGGTGCCGATCAAGGCGCCGCGCGACATGAGCACGCTGACGCGCGAGCAGGTCAACATGGAGACGCTGCGCTTCTTGATGATGTATCGCTACGACGAGCAGCGCAACGAGTGGGTCAGCAAGATGCGCTGAGCCCTGCAGCCCTGTCGGGGCAATCCGGACATGGATGCCCGACCGCTTGGTCGGGCATTTTCCGTTGCCGTCTGCAAGGTCCGGCTAAGCCCTTGGACCTGCGTGCGTGAGATCCTGTCAATCCCGACTTCCGGCCCGCCGTAGATAGACCGAGGCCGCGATGTCTCCGCCGGCTCCCCGGGACTGCTAAACGTTTTCCCGCATTCCCGCCAATTGCGGACGTTTGAGAGCAATTGGGAGCTTAGCGGCACCCGTTTGCGGAGGGGCGGTGACAGGTTTCTGAATGTGTATATCGGTAAAGTTTTGCTTGCCGATTCGAGCTGCATTCAGTTGCAAGACCTGCCATGCCCCCGCCCTTCGAACCGTTGACCCTGGTTCATGTCGTGTTTTCATCCCGCATCGCGGGCGGTGAGCGGCATTGCATCGACCTCGCCAATGCCCAGGCCGCACTGGGCCATCGTGTCCACGTCATTGGCACGGCCAATTCCGTTGTTGCCGCTGCGTTGGCTCCCGCGGTGCGCTTCCACGGGCTGAAACTGCCGCTGCTGCGCGGCTGGCGAGTGGCCAACCTGGCGCGCCGGCTGGCGGCCGATGTCTGCCATGGCCACCTCGGCCCGGCCTGCAAGGCCGTCGCGCACGCCCGGCCTTCGACCCGCGTCGGCACCCTGCACGTCGGCTACAAGGCTCATCACCATGCACGCATGGACGGCCTCATCTGCGTGAATCGCGCCCAGTACGAGAGCCTGCCTGAGCGTGAAGCGCTGGCCAGCGTCATCTACAACTGGGCGCCGGAGCGCGACGCCGCGGCCGCCGCCCGTCACACCGATCTGCGCGCCGAGCTCGGTCTGGCACCCGGCCAGCTGCTGGTCGGCAGCGTGGGCCGCCTGCACCGCAGCAAGGGCATGGACTTGCTGATCGCCGGCTTCAGGGCTCATGCACCGGCCGATGCCGTGCTGGCCATCCTGGGCGAAGGGCCGGACGAGGCCGCGCTGAAGGAACTGGCTGCGGGCGACTCGCGTGTGCGCCTGCTGGGTTTTCGCAGCGATGTTGATCAGGCGTTGAAATCCTTCGATCTCTTCGTGTCACCGTCGCGTGAGGAGGCTTTTCCGCTCGCCATCCTGGAGGCCATGCGCGCCGGGTGCGCCGTGCTGTCCAGCGCCACCCAGGGCCCACGGGAGATGCTGGCCGGGCAGCCCGCCCGGTTGGTGCCGGTGGGTGATGCTCACGCTCTGGGCCATGCGATGGCCGAGGAACTGGTCCGGCTGCGCAGCCTGCTTCCTCAGGAGCGCAGCGTGCGTTACGCGACGGCGGCCTACGATCGCACCAATGCGGTTGCCCGCACGCTGGGCTTTTATCGCGACGTGATGCTCCATCGGGCTGCCCGGGCCAGGGGCTTCGACGCTGAGGATGAAGCTCACGCCGCCTGGCACGTTTGATGTTCAAGCGGCCGCGCACCGACTTCTGGCAGGTCGGCATCGTCCCTGTTCCCATTGAAGACATCGATGCCCGCCGGCTGAGCGCCGCGCGGGAGCGCATCACATGGTTGCCCGATGCCGGCCGCTGGCGCTACCTGGCGGATCCTTTCGGCCTAGTGCGTGGGGACGCCCTGCACGTGTTCGTCGAGGCCTTCGACTACCGCGTCAAGCGTGCCACCATCGAGCGCCACGAGTTCGGCCTGCCGGACCTGGCCTGGCGCCGCCAGTCGACGGTGCTGGACCGGCCCTTCCACCTGTCCTATCCCCAGGTCTTTGAGCACGACGGCGAGACCTGGATGGTGCCGGAGAGCTACCAGGCCGGTGAGATCGCCCTCTACCGCGCCTGCGACAGATCCCTCAATCACTGGGAACGCGAATGCGCCTTGCTGGGCGGCCTGCCCGGGGCGGATGCGTCCATCATCGAGCATGAGGGGCGCTGGTGGATGTTCTACACCCTGGTCGGGCCGGGAGCGCGCGACCAGCGTGAACTGCACATGGCCCATGCGCCGGCATTGTTCGGGCCCTGGGTGCCATTGGCTGCCAACCCGGTGCGCGTGAACCGCGAAGGCGCCCGCCCGGCCGGCCGGCCCTTCATCGGCCGTGACGGCGTGCTGACCCTTCCGGTGCAGGACTGCTCGACCGGCTATGGCGGCGCGACGCGCCTGCTGCGTTTTCCACGCCTGACGCCCGGGCAGGTCGAGATCGAGGCGAGCCTGGAGCGGCTGACCGGCGATCTGGTCAGCGACAGCCACCAGGCCGGCCTGCACACACTGACGGGCTGCGGCGGTTACACGCTCATCGACGTGAAGCGCATCGACCGCTCGCGCGGCAAGCAGTGGTTGGATTTGAAACGTCGCTTTACACGGATAGGGCGCCTGTTGGATCGCTGAGACGCCGCCCGCACACACCCGGGCCGCACAGGTCTACCATGGCTCTTCATGAGCCCCCAGCCTCCTTTTAGCGAGCGCATCGCCGCGCTGACGGCGGCCCTGGAGCCCCAGGTCATCGCCTGGCGGCGTGACCTGCACCAGCACCCCGAGCTCGGCAATCGCGAATTCCGCACCGCGTCCGTCGTCGCCGAGCATCTGCGCAGCCTGGGCTTTGACGAGGTCAAGACGGGCGTCGCCCACACAGGTGTCGTCGGCCTGCTCAAGGGAGGCCTGGCCGGTGGTGTCGTCGCACTGCGGGCCGACATGGATGGCCTGCCGGTCACCGAAGAAGTGGAGCTGCCGTTCGCATCCAAGGCTCGCGCGGTATGGAACGGCGAGGAGGTCGGCGTCATGCACGCCTGCGGGCATGACTGTCATGTCGCCATCCTGATGGGCGTGGCCAGCATCCTGGCCAGCCTGCGCGCCGACCTTCCCGGCACGATCAAATTCATCTTCCAGCCGGCCGAGGAGATGCCCCCCGAAGGCGAGGAGGGCGGGGCGGCGCTGATGATCAAGGAAGGCGTGCTGGAGAGCCCGACGCCCAGCGCCATCTTTGGGCTGCACGTCACCTCGCGCCAGCAGGCGGGCGTGATCGGCTACCGCCCGGGGCCGACGATGGCGAGCAGCGACAAACTCAAGATCACCGTGCAGGGCAAGCAGACCCATGGCGCCGCGCCCTGGCTGGGCATCGATCCCATCGTCACGTCGGCGCAGATCGTGCTGGGCCTGCAGACCATCGTCAGCCGCACGCTCGACCTGAACCGCGAGCCGGCGGTCGTGACCATCGGCGCGATCAAGGGCGGCGTGCGCGAGAACATCATCCCGGACTCCGTCGAGATGCGCGGCACGATACGCAGCTTCGACGAGGGCATGCGCGAGGCCATCCATGAGCGCGTGACCCAACTGGCCGAGGGCATCTCCGCCGCGTCACGCGCGACGTGCAAGGTCTGCATCACGCGCAATTACCCGGTCACGCGCAACGACCCGGTGCTGACCGAGCAGATGGTGCCGACGCTGACCCGCGTCGCCAGCACCGGCCCAAGGCCCATGGGCATTGAGGTCGTGCCCAAGGCAACGGGCGCAGAGGACTTCTCCTTTTTCCAGCGCCTGATCCCGGGGCTGTTCTTCTTCGTTGGCGTCACGCCGCCAGACATCGAGCCAAGCAAGGCCTACTCCAACCACTCGCCGCGATTCATCGTCGATGAACGTGGGCTGGAGGTGGGCGTGCGCGCACTGGCCAATCTGGCGGTCGACTACCTGGCCAGCAAGGCTTGATCAGGGTGATTCTTGCGAGGCGCCGTTATCACGCAAGCGTCTCAGTTTATCGAGCGTCTCGACCGTCTTTTCATCCGGTTCAGGCGCATCCCACAGCCACGTCCTTGATCCGCCGCAGAGCCCTACATGACGATTTTCTGCAATGAAGAAGAGATACGTTTGACCTGGGCTCAGTGCAATGTCGTGCACCTCCGACGTGGAGTAGACGTCATCCCGATTGACCCCAGACTGCTTGAAGGACTCTAAGACTACGTACTTAGCTACGTGCTTAGCACCGTATCGCCCCTCACCTTCCTTTTTCGTCTCGGTGACGCGAACAATCATCACTTCTTGAGCCAGCTGGAATTGTCTCTCCAGGGGCATCCCAATGCACAAGGCCGAAGCGATGCCCTGGTTTAGAAATAGGGCCAAGGCAACCGCGATGTGCTTCATTGGGTGTCAACGAATGAATTCAGCCGACCAACCAGCGGGGCTGGCGCTGGTCGGCTGCAATGAGTGATAAGACCGCCGCATTGAAGTGCCTCAGACCCGCCCTTGATGACTGGACTTTGCCGAGCAGCGATGCCGGTCACCGCATCGTAGCCGCGAAGGGTTGACCGGTCCTGGCGGCGAACTACCGCCCGTGGCCTGCGCGCTGAACAGCGGCAATGGCAATGGCTGCACAGAGGACACTTCTGAGTGTGCCTGCGCCGCCCGATCAGCTCGGCGCGAGGTTCAGGAAGAAGCGCGACAGCCAGCCCACGGCGTGGGCGTCCGCCGCTGCGCCGCGGCCGCGCTGCTCGATGCGCACATTGGCCACCGACGTCGACGGCACCGCATTGCCCTGGGCAATCATGCGCGGGTCGACTTGGCCGGAGAAGCGCAGCACGTCGACATTGCGGTTCACGCCGATCTGCTTTTCGCCGCTGATCATCAGGTGGCCGTTGGGCAGCACACCGGTCACGACAGCCGTGATGGCGCCGGTGAACTCGTTGGTGTTCTGGTTGCTGCCCTTGCCCTTGTTGTCATTGGCCGACGTGGCCTCGGCGCTGGCCCTGCCGAAGGCCTTGGGCGAGATGCCCGGCACTGCGGTGATGCCGGCCGACAGGCTGCCTGTCTTGCTCAGCTCGCTGGTGCTCGTCTGCGAGGCCGAGACGCGTTCGGTGATGTTGACGGTCAGCGTGTCGCCGACGAGGCGGGCGCGATGGTCTTCGAACAGCGGACGGTAGGCGGCCGCCTGGTAGATGGAGCCGTTGGTGGGCGCCATGGCCTGCACCGGCGGCAGGTTGACGACCGGCGTGTGGGCCAATTCGACCTGGGGCTCGGGATAGGGCGTGGCGCAGCCGGCGAGCAGGGCGGTGGCGACCAGGAGTCCAGTGAGTGCAACGATTTTCATGACAACTTGTCCATTCATAAGGCCGCGGAGCAGGCCGCTCATCCAGCGGCGCCGCGGAACCGGCTTTGCCGGGCCGCTGGCGCGCCCCCTGGGGGGAGCGCGCGAGCGCTACGGGGGGAGCTAGATCTGGGCGAGCTTCTGCAGCATCTGGTCGGAGGTCTGCACGGCCTTGGAATTGAGTTCGTAGGCGCGCTGGGTCTGGATCATCTGCACCAGTTCCTCGACGACGTTGACGTTGGAGGTCTCGACGAAGCCCTGTTGCACCGCGCCAATGCCGTTGTTGTTGGGCGAGCCGGTGTTGGGCGTGCCGCTGGCGGCCGTCTCGGTGAACAGGTTCTGGCCCTTGGGATCCAGGCCGGCCGGATTGACGAAGGTGGCGAGCTGCAGCTGGCCGACGGTCTGCGCCGCGGCTTGGCCGGGCAGCGTGACGCTGACGGTGCCGTCGTTGCCGATGGTCAGGCTTTGCGCGTTGGCGGGAATGGTGATGCCGGGCAGCAGCGTGTAGCCGTTGTTGGTGACCATCTGGCCATTGGCATTGAGCTGGAACGAGCCGTCGCGTGTGTAGGCGGTCGTGCCATCGGGCTGCTGGATCTGGAAGAAACCGTCGCCCTTGATGGCCAGGTCCAGGTTGTTGCTGGTCTGCTGCAGATTGCCCTGCGTGTAGATGCGTGCCGTGGCCACCGGGCGCACGCCCAGGCCGACCTGCAGACCGGTGGGCAGCGTGGTCTGGTCGGTGCTGTTGGCGCCGGCCTGACGCATGTTCTGGTAGATCAGGTCCTCGAAAACGGCGTGCGAGCGCTTGTAGCCATTGGTGGCGACGTTGGCGAGGTTGTGCGAGATGTTGTCCAGCTGGGTTTGCTGGGCTTCCATGCCGGTCTTGGCGATCCAGAGCGAGCGCATCATGGTGGGGCCTCTTTACTGACTGCCAAGCAGCTTGGCGGATTGCTGGCCCTGGGTCTGGGCAATTTGCAGCAGCTTCATCTGCTGCTCGAACTGGCGGCCCGCGGCGATCATGGCGACCATGGTCTCGACCGGGCTGACGTTGGAGCCTTCCAGCGCTCCGTCCTGCAGGCGAGCGGCCTGGTTGGCAGGCAGGTCGCCCTCTAGAGCGCGGAACAGGCCGTCGTCGCCACGCGTGAGTTGGTTGGTCGCTTCGGGCGTGACGAGCTTGAGCCGGCCCACCGTGGTCGGTTTCTGGTTCGGTGCCTTGGCACTGACGGTGCCGTCGCTGCCGATGGCCACCTCGCTGTTGGCTGGCACGTTGATCGGCCCGCCGTCGCCCAGCACCGGCATGCCGTTGCGCATGACGAGGATGCCTTCGGCGTTCACGTCCAGCGAGCCGGCACGGGTGTAGGCCTCGGTGCCGTCATTGGCCTGCACGGCCAGCCAGGCATTGCCCTGCATGGCAACGTCGAGGTTGCGGCCGGTCGGCGTGAGCGGCCCCTGGGCGTCGTTGTAGCCGATGGTGGTCTCCAGCGCGAAGGCGCGCGTGGACGCGCCGTCGCCGCGCACCGGCACGGCGCGAAAGGCCTGCAGTTCCGCCCGAAAACCATTCGTGGTGACGTTGGCAAGATTGTGCGAGAGCACGTCCTGCCGCTGCATGGCCGCCTTGGCGCCGGCCATCGAGAGGTAGATCATGCGGTCCATCGCGCGTCCTCAGCCGTCGTGATCAGCGCAGGTTGACGATGGTCTGCAGGACCTGGTCCTGCGTCTTGATCGTCTGTGCATTGGCTTGGTAGGCGCGCTGGGCCGTCACCATGTTGACGAGCTCGGCGGTCAGGTCGACGTTGCTTTCCTCCAGCGCGCCGGACTGCAGCGCGCCCATGTTGCCGTCGCCCGGCACGCCGACGACCGCGTCACCCGAGGAGACGGTGCGGATCCAGACGTTGCCGCCCATGGTCTGCAGGCCTTGCGGGTTGCGGAAGCTGGCGAGCTCAACCTGGCCGGCCGGCTTGCTCTGGCCGTTGGAATAGCGGGCCTGGACGATGCCGTCGTTGGCGACCTGGATGCCGGTCAGCTGGCCCGGGGCATAGCCGTCCTGGGTCAGGTTGGTCACCGCGAAGCTGCTGCCGTTCTCGGTCGCGCCGGTCAGGTTGAGCTGGATGCCGGGAATCGCCAGCGTCGGGTTGCCGCGCGTGCTGGTGCCGGCCGGCACGGACATGGAGATCGTGCCGGGCGGTGTCGTCGCGCTGCCGGCGATGGCCGAAGGCGCGCCGCCGGTGGGCGGGAAGGTGACGGTGGTGTAGGGGATCGTCGGGTTGCCGTTGGCGTCCAGCGGGATGGCGTTGCCGGAAGCATCGGTATCGAAAGGCGTGCCGTTGGCAGTCGCGTAGACGTTCCAGACGTCGTTGGGCGGCACGGCGCCACTGGGGTCGGTCGCGCGCTGGAAGTAGAAGGTCACGGCGACGTCCTGGCCCTTGGCGTCGTAGGCCGTCATGGACGTCGCGTTGTTGTAGGTCGCGCTGTCCTTCAGGTCCATGCCGGTGCCCGTGCCGCCACCGGGGGCGGTGGCTTTCAGGCGGGAGTCGAGGTTGAGCTCCATGCTGACCTTGGTTGTCACGGCGGGCGGGATGCCGCCGGTGGGCAGCTGCAGCGGTTGGGCCGTGCCGGGTTGGATGACACCCGCGCCATTGGCCGGATAGCCCATCAGCTTGAGGCCCTCGTTATTGACGATGAAGCCATCCTTGCTGACCTTGAACTGGCCGTTGCGGGTGTAGCGCGTCGGGTTCACACCGTCGCTGACCTGGAAGAACCCGCCACCGTTGATGGCGAGGTCCATCGGGTTTTCGGTCGTCGTGATATTGCCCTGGGTGAACTGCTGGGCGACGGACTGCAGGCTGGTGCCGATGCCGACCTGGTTGGCGCCGGCGCCGTTCAGCGCCGCGGCGTAGACGTCGGAGAACTCGGCCCGCGAACCCTTGGCGCCAAAGGTGCCGGAGTTGGCGATGTTGTTGCCGATGACGTCCAGGTTCTTGGAGGCGGCATTGAGCCCGGAAAGGCCTTGCTGGAAGCTCATGGGGAGTCCTTGCTATGCGGGAGAGGTGATCAGTTGACCGAGGAGACGGCCGTGTAGTCCACGGGGCCGAGGCGTTCGAGATTGAGCTTGAGGCTGCCGTTCTCGCTGTAGACGGCGTCCACCTTGTCGTGGGCGTAGAGCGTGGACGTGACGGCCTTGGCGCCGTTGGCTGCGGTGATGCGGTACTTGACTTCAGTGCCCTCAGGCACCTTGGTGCCGGCGGGCCAGGAGAAGGTCTGGCGGCCCGAGCCCTGGGCACCCAGCTGCACGGTGTCGATGACATTGCCGGCCCCGCCGAGGATCTCCAGCTTCACGGTCTGGGCCGCGCCGTCGAGCTCGTAGCTGCCGTCGGCAGCACCGTTCTCGACCTGGATCTTGTCGCTGGGCACGCTGACCTCGCGGCCCACCAGCGAGATGGACTGCAGGGCCTGCATCTGGCCGAGCTGGCCGCCCAGGCTCTTGATGCTGGTGTCCAGCGTGGACAGGCTCGTCACCTGCTGGATCTGCGCCATCTGGCTCGTCACCTGCGCGTTGTCCATCGGGTTGAGCGGGTCCTGGTTGTTCATCTGCGCGACGAGCAGCTTCAGGAAGCGGTCCTGGGTTTCGGCGGCGTTCTTGGCGGAAACGGTGGGCGTGCCCGTCGTGCTGCCGTTGAGTGCGGTGATGTCCATAGCGGGCTTTCAGCGGTCAGGACTGGCCGAGTTGCAAGGTCTTGAGCAGCAGGTTCTTGGCCGTGCTCATCACCTCGATGTTGTTCTGGTAGGAGCGCGACGCCGAGATCATGTTGACCATCTCTTCCACCGGGTTCACGTTGGAATAGGTCACATAGCCATCGGCATCGGCCTGCGGATGCTTGGGGTCGTGCACGCGGCGGCCGGGGGTCTGGTCCTCGGTGACGCTGGTCACGCGCACGCCGGCGCTGCCGCTGTCGTTGCCGGCGCCCATCAATTGGGTCTGGAAGACGACCTGGCGCGCCTTGTAGGCCTGGCCGTCCGGGCCGGCCACGGTATCGGCGTTGGCCAGGTTGCTGGCCACGACGTTGAGGCGCTGGCTCTGGGCGCTGACCGCGCTGCCGGCGACGTGAAAGATCTGGAACATGGACATGGTTCAGCTCTCCTCAGCTCTGGTTGTGCGACTTCATCGCATCCAGCGTCGTGCGTACGGCGCCGTTGATGAAGCGCAGCGTCGCCTCGTACTTCACCGAGTTGTCCGCGAAGCTGGCGCGTTCGCGGTCCATGTCGACACCGTTGCTGTCCAGGCTGGTCTGGGACTGCAGCGCGTATTCCTTGCCGCTCTCGCCGCGCGCACCGGCCAGCGGCGCGATGTGGCCGCGCTGCGTTGCGGCAAGAGCGCCGGGCGTGCCGATCTCGCCGGTGGCTTCACGCAGGGCCTTGGCGAAGTCCATGTCGCGAGCCTGATAGCCGGGCGTGTCGGCGTTGGCGATGTTGCTGGCGAGCTGGCGCTGACGCTCCGCCCGCAGCGTGAGCGCCTGGGTCTGGAAGTTCAGCGTGTCTGTCAATCGGTTCAACATCTGGGGGCCTCTTTCGAGGTTGCTTTCGAGCTGAAGGGCCGGGATGGCTCTTCTCGCAAATTGTCTGGAGCAGCTCCGAAAACATGAGCGGGATAAACGGGGGCAAAGCCGTTCAATTCCGACCTAGGGACTGCCGGCCCCTCTCTAGAGTGGCGGCCATGCTTCGTGCCACCCTGCTCCTTGTCTGCATGCTGCTCTCGGCCGATCCCGGCCTGGCGCAGACCGTGCCTGCGTCGGTGCTTGATCCGGCGCTGGTGGAGCGGGTGCGCGTGCTGGCCGAGGCGGCCGCGCGCGCCGCGGCACCCCCCAATACCCGTGTGGCCGTTGAGATCGGCGTGCTTGACGCCCGGCTGCGCCTGGCGCCCTGCCAGCAGATCCAGCCTTATCTGCCGCCCGGCATGGCCGTCTGGGGCAAGAGCCGCATCGGCCTGCGCTGCACCGATGGCGTGGCGCGCTGGAATGTCACGCTGCCAATACGCGTTGCCGTCTTTGGCCGCGCCGTTGTCGCCAGCGGCCCGCTGCCGGCTGGTGTGAATTTGTCTCAAGAACAGCTGGCCGTGGCCGATATCGACATCGCTGCCGAGCCCGGCGCCGTCTTCACGGATCCGGCCCTGCTGATCGGCCGCACGCTGGCTCGCCCGCTGGGCGCCGCCGAGGCGGTGCGCGCGCCGGCGCTGAAGTCGCGCCAATGGTTTGCCGCCGGAGAGACCGTGCAGGTCCGGGTTGCGGGTGAGGGATTTGCCGTCGCCTCCGAGGCGCAGGCTCTGTCGGCCGGCATCGAGGGCCAGGAGGTCAGGGTGAGGTTTGAGAGTGGTCGCGTCGCCAGCGGCCGACCAGTCGGCGAACGCCGCGTGGACGTGTTGCTATGAGCAAACTGCCACGAATCTTGAGAACTGGCCGGAAAAACCGGCCAATTCCCGCTCAAGTTCCTAGGCCCGGGGCCGATACAGGAGGAAACTCCCCTGCAATGCCCTCTGCGGGGCCCGCCCCGCACCCTGGAGAAGCTCATGAAGATCGGTAACAGCCCAGACGGCACCGCCAGCCCGCCCAAGGCCGAGCGCCCCGCCTCGCGCAAGCCCGAGGCTGCCGGCACGGCCGATGTCGTCCGTCAGACCGCCCAAGCCGCGACCTCTGCGCCCAGCGCCCAGGTCGCCATTTCCAACACCGCCAAGCTGGCTGCCAGTGGCAGCGCCGACGACGGCAGCTTTGACGCCGCCAAGGTCGCACGCATCTCCAAGGCCATCAGTGAGGGTAAGTTCACGGTCAACGCGAACGCCATCGCCGACAAGCTGGTCTCAAATGCGCAAGAATTGCTGGACAGCCGCGTCAATAAGCACTGAACCATGACCGCCATCGCTCCGTCCACCCTCGGCACCGAACTCGAACAGCCTCTGCTGGCTGTCGAGGCTGCGCTGAACCAGCTCGGTGATGCGCTGGCCCGCCGCGACGCGACGGCCATCGAACAGCATGCCGCCGAGCTGCACCAGCACCTGGCCCGCGCCGTGCAGAACTTCAGCGAAGCCGCCCGCACCGGCAGCGTGCCCAGCGCCCTGCGCAACCGCCTTGTGCGTGCCGGCGGCCTGCTGGCCGCCCAGCGCGAAGCCCTGGCCCGCGGCAATGCTTCGCTGGATCGTGCGCTGGACGTGCTGATCCCGAGCGAGCCCACCGGCCTGTATGGCGCTGGCGGCAAGGCCGAGCGCCGCAGCGTCGGCGGCGGCAGCTACCAGGCCTGATCGGTCGCTGAATACAGGAAGCCACCTGCGGGTGGCTTTTTTTCGCCTTGTCGCCCCACAAGCGCCAAAAAGAAGAGCGGCCCCGGAGGGCCGCTCGTCATGGTGCAGGGCTCCGCTTACTTGGCTGCCAGGGCAGTGGTGCGGCGCACGACCGGGGCCGGGAAATCGCCCAGCTCGCGAGCGGCGTTCTCGCCATGGTCGGCGGCCAGCGCTGCGGTCTGTTCGACCTGCAGGTCGGTCGCCCTGACCGTCAGGATGGCCTGACGGGGCAGCTTGACGGTTGCGACGGCGGCAGCCTTGGCGGTGGCCGGCGTCGTCGCTTCGACACCCTTCTCACCTTGGAGGGCAGCCAGTTCGCCGCTGTTGCGGGCGGCCACGAGGTCGGCGATGACGGATTCGCGGGTTGTTTGTGCGGAGGCGGCGCCGGCAGCGATCAGCAGGGCGGCGGCAAAGACGGTAGACAGCTTGTTCATGATGATTTCCTTCAAGTTCCGTGGCGGGTAGTTCCGCCTGGTTTGCTTGGGCATCGCGACCGCGGTGTCCATGGGCTGAACTCTAGGCAGTGCGACTCGGTAGAAACACCAGGGCCGCAGCAACGCGTCGTTCAGAAAAGGAAAACAATCAACGACCTGAATAAGCTGTTGTGCCGGAAAAATATCGAATTTATTCCGATGCTGACCGGGCTCAGCGGGTAGCCGCCTGGCGCACCTTGTCCAGATAGGCGTGCCCATCCGGCGGCAAGCCGCTTCGCTGGGACGCCCACACCATTTCCCCCAGGGCTTCCATGGCGACATGGTGGGCCTCGTGGCGGGAATTGCGCTTGGCAGCCAGCAGGTCGATGGCCTGGCGGATGCCCGAGGGCTGGTCGATGGCGTGTTGCTCGGTGATGGTCAGATGCATGGACAGATGCAGGAAGGGGTTGGTGCGCCCTTCCTCCACCGTGTAGACCTTCTCCAGCGCTGCGGCTTCGTCGGCGAGATCGGAGTGGTACTCCGGATGCTCGGCGATCCAGTCCGCTGCAAGGGCTTCCATCGGGATCAACGGCGCGCCGTCGCGCCACTTGCGGTAGGTGGCGCAGAAGAAGCGCCGGACTTCGAGCTGGGATGGGGCGAACATGACTCGATTGTCGCCGCGCACCTTCAAACCCTGCCCTCAAAGAGGCGGTGCGGCGTCCTGCCTGTCCCAGCCGCCGCGCTGGGCCTTGCGGTGGGCATCCTCGGCCTCGCGCTCGGCTGCGATCAGCTGCTCGAACTGCTGACGGCCCAGGCGGGCGGCGGCGATCAGCGCGCCCTCGTCGCCCTGCAGCGGCACCATGGTGTTGAGCACGTCGATGTTGTGGCGCCTGAAGCGCATGGCCTGGCGGCGCGCGGCGTGCGGCTCCATGCCGGTCAGCTCCAGCACGCTGCGCGCGCTCATCAGCGCGGCGTCGAAGGTCTCGCGTTCGATGTGGCGCACGCCGGCCTCGTGCAGCTGGTAGTAGTGCTGCACGTTGCGCGCGCGAGCGACGACGGTGAGCTGCGGGAAATGCTCGCGCGCCAGCTCGGCGATCTCGACGCTTTGCGCGATTTCGTCGATGGCGATGACGAGGATGCGGGCCGTTTGCGCGCCGGCGGTCTTGAGCATGTCCAGCCGCGTCGCGTCGCCGTAATAGACCGTCCAGTCAAAGCGGCGCAGGCTCTCGATGGCCTCGGAGTCATGGTCCAGCACCGTGGCCTCCAGGCCGTTGGCGCGCAGCATGCGGGCGACGACCTGACCGTAGCGGCCGCTGCCGGCAATGATGATGGGCGAGGGCGGTGGTGGCGTTGCGTCGGCGCGCTTCTTGAGGCCGCGGCGGGCGAGCTTCTGCGACATCAGCCGGTCGCCGCCAGTCAGCAGCAGCGGCGTCAGCGCCAGCGAAAGCGCGACGGCCGCGACCAGGGCCGAGTTCTGCGCCGCGCTGATCATGCCTTCGCTCTGCGCGAGCTGGAAGACGACGAAGCCGAACTCGCCGCCCTGGGCCAGCAGGATGACGAAGGCGGGCCGCTCCACCAGCGGGATTTTCATCGCCTTGGACATGGCCATCAGTACAAAGATCTTGCAGCCCAGCAGGGCCAGCACCAGCAGGGCCACGAAACCCGGCTGAGCGGCGACGGCCTTCAAGTCCAGCCCCATGCCGACGGCGATGAAGAACAGGCCCAGCAGCAGGCCCTTGAAGGGCTCCAGGTCGGTTTCCAGTTCGCGGCGGTACTCGCTTTCGGCCAGCAGCACGCCGGCCAGGAAGGCGCCCAGGGCCATGGACAGGCCGACCAGCTGCATCAGCGCCGCCGTGCCCAGCACCAGCAGCAGGGCCGCGGCCGTGAAGATCTCGGGCGTCTTGCTGTGGGCAATCCAGCGCAGCGCCGGGCGCAGCAGCAGGCGCCCACCGAAGACGATGGTGATGATGGCGCCCAGGGCCTTGGCCGCCGCCAGCCAGGTCTTGCCGTCGCCATCGTCGGAGGCGCCGCTGAGCGCCAGCACCGGTACCAGGGCCAGCACGGGGATGGCAGCGATGTCCTGCAGCAGTGCGACGGACAGGATGCTCTCGCCCGCCGTCGTGCGGCCGAGGTTGCGCTCGGCCAGCACCGCCAGCGCCACGGCCGTGGACGACATCGCCAGGCCCAGGCTGACGACGACGGCCAGGCGCCAGGGGTAGCCGAGCGCCATGCCGACGAAGGTCAGCACGGCCGCGCAGCCCAGCAACTGCACGCTGCCCCAGCCGAAGATGGGCCGGCGCATGGCCCACAGCCGCTTGGGCTCCAGCTCCAGGCCGACGAGGAAGAGCATCAGCACCACGCCGAGTTCGGCGACCTCGGGGATGGCCGTGGATTCGGGGATCAGCCCCAGCACTGCCGGACCGATCAGCAGGCCGGCGACAAGGTAGCCGAGGATGGAGCCCAAGCGCAGCCAGCGCGCCAGCGGCACGGCGAGCACGGCGGCGGCGAGGAAGACGAGGGGCAGTTGCAGCCAGTTGCCGTGGCTCATTCGTCGCTCCCGGCATCCAACGTGGAGAACAACGGTGGCCTCTCATCCAGAGCAACGGCCTCCTCGTCGCCGATGGCTGGCTCGGCGAGGTGCTCGCACCACTCGGGGTAATGCGCCAGCCGCTTCACGAACAGCTCGGCATGGGCGGTGATCTCGGCGTCCGTCACGCGGTGGGCGCCTTGCAGGATCTGCGGCGGCAGGTAGTTCATGCCGCAGGTATGGGCCGATTGCCGGTAGGGCAGCAGGAAGTCGGCTATGGGGTGGTGGTTGTGGCCACCCGGCGCATAGGCCTCGGCGCCGCCGCCGGTGGAGGCCACCAGCCAGAAGTCCTTGCCGTGCAGGGCCGTGCCGCCGGGGCCATAGGCCCAGCCCAGGCGCGGCACCTCGTCCAGCCAGAGCTTTTGCAGCGCGGGCATGCTGTACCAGTAGATGGGGTGCAGCATGACGACGAGCTTGGCCGCCTCGAGGGCGCGCTGTTCGGCGTCGATATGGATGTGGAAGTCGGGGTAGAGGCGGTAGAGGTCACGCAGCTCGACGCGGTCGGCCGCAGGCGAGGCCCGCAGCGCATCGAGCACAGTGCGGGTCGCATGGGAGCGGGCCAGGTCGGGGTGAGCGGCGAGGACGAGGATGTCGCGGGCGGTACGGTCAGGCATGGCCCGCGAGGTTAACTTGCCCGCCCGACTAGAACTTGAAGGCCAGACCCACCTCGGCCTTCTGCTGCGTGAAGCGGTCGCCGTCGCTGCGGCGCGAGCCGTAGCGGTTGTATTCGACGGTGGCGGACACCTGCGGTGCGAGCTTCCACTCCAGGCCGCTGCCGAACATGGGCCGCACGAAGGACTCGCGATCAGCGTGGCCCAGGGAGTCGCTGGCCTTCAGCCGGTTCACCGCCAGCCCGACCTTGCCGAAGAGCGCGAAGGAATCGCCGAGCGATGTGGTGGCCCGTGCGGCCAGGTAGGCGACGCTGGTGGACATCTTCAGCTGGTAGGGGGAACCTGGCGTGGGGTCGGCCGCGTGGTAGGTGCCGAAGGCGCCGTAGCCCAGCTCGGCCGCCCAGGTGGGCGTGAACTGCAGCCCGGCGTACAGCTTCATCGCATGCGGCTTGTTGTCGTTGGCCACGTCATGGCCGTTGATGCTGAAGTTCGCCTCGCCGGGAGTGGTGAGGTTGAAGCCGACGTAGGGGTCGGCGGCATGCGCGGGCAGAGCGGCCAGCGCGGCAACGGTGAGGAACAGCACAGCTTTCAAACAAGGCTCCGGTCGGTGGTGGAAAGGACCGGGCCATTGTTGAAAGCCGTGGCTTAAGGAATGCCCAAGACGGTGACCGGCAACCGAAGTTCGAAGCGCGCACCGCAACCACTGCCGTCGGGCCACGTGAGGCCGTCGCCCAGCGTGACCTGGCCACCCAGTCGGTCGGCAGCCCGCGCCACGATGGCCAGGCCCAGCCCGCTGCCCTGCACGTCATGCCCGGCGCCGCGCCAGAAGCGCTCGAAGGCCTGAGGGCGGTCGGCGGGCGCAATACCCGGGCCGTCATCGGCCACAGCCAGCCGCAGGCCCTCGGGCGCGACGTCGAGACTGACCTCGATGCGGCCGCCGCGGCCCACGTAGCGCAATGCGTTGTCGAGCAGGTTCTGCAGCAAGGACTGCAAGGCCACGGTGTCCAGGCGTACCGGCAGCTGGTCCGGCGCGTCCAGCGCCAGCGCAATGCCGCGCTCGCGTGCGGCGCCCGCCTGCTCGGCCAGTCGCTGCGCGCAGAAATGCGCCAAGTCGAGGGCGACCGGCGCGGCGGGCTGCTCGTTGTCGAGGCTGGCCAGGTCCAGCAGCTGGCGCGACAGGTGGGCGCTGCGTGCGATGGCTTGTTGCAGCCCGGCGGCAGCAGTGGCGCGCGCGTCGGCATCAGCTGCGTGCACGAGGGCGTGGGTCTGCGTGGCGACGACGGCCAGCGGCGTGCGCAGCTCGTGCGCCGCCTCGTGCACAAAGGCGCGTTCACGCGCGCGGCGCCGGCGCAGGCGGCTCAGCAGCGCGTCGAAGGCCTGACCCAGCGGGCGCAGCTCACGGTAGCGCAGGTCCACGTCCAGCGGTGCCAGGTCCTGCCGCAGGTCCAGGCTGTTCAGCCGGCGAGCAAAGCGGCGCAGCGGCGCCAGGCCCGTGTAGACGGCGATCCACAGCGGCAGCAGCATCAACGGGAAGCCCACCAGCAGCTGCATGCCCAGCGCGCCGCTGGCAAAGCCGAGCAACTGGGCGCGCGACAACGCCGGCTCGGCCAGCCGCAGCGACCAGCGCGGCCCGTCCTGGCGGTAGGTCCAGTGCGTCCGGCCGGCGATGGTCTGCTCGCCGACGCCCGGCTTGGCAATGGCATCGCCGGGTGCCGACACGTAGACCTGTCGGCCTTGACGGTCCAGCAACTGCATCAGCAGCGGGCCTGTCGTCATGGTCTGCCCCATGCGCAGCCCGTTGATGTAGCGCGTATGGCCCTCGAGCACCCGGGCAGCCAGCGCGGGATCTTCGATCTCTTCCAGCCCCGCGGCGAGCTGACGGCCCAGCTGGCGCACACCAGGGTCGGTGGCCAACTGGTGCTGGACATCGAGCTGGTCGTCCACCAGCAGCAGCACCGAGCACAGCGTGAAGGCGACCAGCAGCGCCAGGATCAGCCGACGCGTCAGCGTGGGTTGCAGCCATTCGAACTTCATGCGCATTCGAGCCAGTAGCCCACGCCGCGCAGCGTGCCGATGCGGGCCGCGCCCACCTTGCGGCGCAGGTTGGCCAGGTGCACCTCCAGCGTGCCGAACTCCATCGGTTCGCCCAGTGGTGCCAGGCGCTGCGCGAGCTGGTGCTTGGCGACCACACCGCCGCGTTCGCGTGCCAGTTCCAGCAGCAGCTGATATTCGCGCGGCGACAGCGCCAGCTCAGCGCCCTCCAGCAGCACCCGCTGGCGACGCGGCTCGATCGTCAGGCCGCCCAGCGTCCACTCGTCGCTGGCCTGCTGGGCGCAGCGCCGCAGCACCGAGCGCAGGCGCGCCATCAGTTCGGGCATCTCGAAGGGCTTGACCACATAGTCGTCGGCGCCGCCGTCGAAGCCGGCGAGGCGGTCCTCCAGCGTGGTGCGTGCGGTGATGACGATGACTGGCACTGCGCTGCCCTGGCGGCGCCAGCGTGTCAGCAAGGCGCGGCCGTCGCCGTCGGGCAGGGTCTGGTCCAGCAGCACGGCGTCCTGCGCGGCGGGGTCGAGCTGCCGGGGCGCGTCGTTGGCGCGCCGCAGCCAGGTGCTGCTGTGCCCTTCGGTGCACAGCGCGGCCTGCAGCGCAGGCCCCAAGCCGAGGTCGTCCTCGATCAACAGAATGTGCATGGAACGGTGGTGTCGCGTGGGCTACGGTCGATCAGGGCGCGCGAGGTTAACGTAGTGGCACACCCGCCACCTTGCGTCACCCTGCATGCGCCACTTCGACACCCTTGCCGATCTCGAATCCCTGATCGGCCAGCCCCTGGGCCACAGCGACTGGATCACCGTCGACCAGGCGCGCGTGAACGCGTTTGCCGAGGCGACCGAGGACAGGCAGTGGATCCACGTCGACCCCGAGCGTGCCAAGTCAGGGCCTTTCGGCGGACCGATTGCGCATGGCTTCCTGACGCTGTCGCTGATCCCGTATTTTTTTGAGACCGGCTTCTCGGTACGCGAATCGCGCATGGTGCTGAACTACGGCCTCAACAAGGTGCGCTTCACGAAGCCGGTGCCGGTGGGCAGCCGGCTGCGCGCCGGCTTCAAGCTGCTGGCCATGGACCCGGTGGCCGGTGGCGCGGTGCAGTTGACGGTGGAGGTCGCCATCGAGGCGGAAGGTGTGGCCAAACCCGTCTGCGTGGCGGAGAGCCTCGCTCGGCATTACCGCTGAGCGGATAGCATCGCGGCCGTTCCAACGACCGCATCGCCTGCCCCATGGCCTCCAGCCTGCTCGTCCTGCTCGACGACATCGCCACCATCCTTGACGACGTGGCGACCATGACCAAGGTCGCCGCCACGAAGACCGCCGGCGTGCTGGGCGACGATCTGGCGCTCAACGCCCAGCAGGTCAGCGGCGTCAATGCCGACCGCGAATTGCCGGTGGTATGGGCGGTGGCCAAAGGCTCGCTGCTGAACAAGGCCATCCTGGTGCCGGCGGCCCTGGCCATCTCGGCCTTTGCCCCGTGGGCCATCACGCCGCTGCTGATGGTCGGCGGCGCCTATCTGTGCTTCGAGGGCTTTGAGAAGCTGGCGCACAAATTCCTGCATAGCGCGGAGGAAGACCAGGCTCACCACGACGAGCTGGTCAAGGCGATTGCCGACCCCAAGGTCGACATGGCCACCTTCGAGCGCGACAAGGTCAAGGGGGCCATCCGCACCGACTTCATCCTGTCCGCCGAAATCATCGTCATCGCCCTGGGTACGGTGGCCAGCGCGCCGCTGCAGACCCAGTTGGCCGTGCTTGTGGCGGTGTCTTTCGCGATGACGTTGGGCGTCTATGGCTTTGTGGCCGGCATCGTCAAGATGGACGACGCCGGGCTCTGGCTGTCACGCAAGGCAGGCGCGGTGACGCAGGCCTTCGGCCGCTTCCTGCTGGCCGCCGCGCCGCGGTTGATGAAACTGCTGACCGTGCTGGGCACGGCGGCGATGTTCCTTGTCGGCGGCGGCATCCTTGTGCATGGCATTGCGCCACTGCATCACGCCATTGCACATCTGGCCGAGGGCCAGGCTTGGGCTGTTGGGCTGGTGCTGGAGAACGGCGCGAACGCGCTGCTCGGCGTCATCGCCGGCGCACTGGTGCTGGCCGGCGTCACGGCGGTGCAGAAGCTGCGCGGGCGCTGAGGTTAAAGGTACTGCGACCAGTACTTGTCTAGCGGCTCCTTGACGTACGAGAAGCCTTCCTCGTCCAGCACTTCGTAAACATAGAGCATGTACTGCGCGATAGCCCGACACTGCGCTGGCGAGAACATTTCGTGAGGCTTGTGCCATCCGTCGCGGTCAGGTCTGCCTCTTTGATGGAACGCCATCTGCGCTTCAGCCGCGGAGTTCCACTGCGTGTGATAGCCCGCGCGCAGCAGCCAGCACATATAAGCTGGCGCGTAAAAGACGTAGCCCTTGACGTCGAGGAAAGAGAAGACGGCCTCATGGCGCGCGATGTGGGCATCGGGCACGTCCTGCCAATGCTGCGCCGTGTCCATGCGGCGGGCAGCCTGCCGCTCGGCATCCGTCGCGCCATCGTCGATGGCAATGGCCTCGTGCAGTGTCACGCCATCGCCCAGCCTCACGTCGCGGAACGCTTCGTGGATCTGCTTCAGAACTCGGTCCCGGCGATCCACAGCGCGCCGTTGCCTCAATTGGCCGAGTAGGCCAGCCTCACATAGATCGGCGCAAACGCCTCGGCCTGCGTGATCTCCAGCAGGCGCTCCTTGGCCAGCTCCAGCATCGCGATGAAGGTGACGACGATGACGGCCTGGCCGCGCGTGACGTCGAACAGGGCCTCGAACTCGACGAAGCGCTGGCCCTGCAGGCGGCGCAGCACGATGCTCATGTGCTCGCGCACCGACAGCTGCTCGCGGCTGATCTTGTGGTGCTGGTTGAGCTTGGCACGCTTGAGGATATCGAGCCAGGCCTCGCGCAGATCGTCGGTATTGACGTCGGGGAAGTGGGGCGTCAGCGACTGCTCGATGTGCACCTGGGCGCGCAGGAAGTCGCGTCCCAGCTGCGGCAGGCGGTCCAGCCGCGCGGCGGCCAGCTTCATCTGCTCGTACTCCAGCAGGCGCCGCACCAGCTCGGCACGCGGATCCTCGGCCTCCTTGCCATCCTCGCTCTTCTTGGGCGGCAGCAGCATGCGTGACTTGATCTCGATCAGCATCGCGGCCATCAAGAGGTATTCGCTGGCCAGCTCGAGGTTGTGCTTGCGGATCTGCTCGACATAGCTCAGGTACTGGCGGGTCACGTCGGCCAGCGGGATGTCGAGGATGTTGAAGTTCTGCTTGCGGATGAGGTACAGCAGCAGGTCCAGCGGGCCCTGGAAGGCCTCCAGGAAGACCTCCAACGCATCCGGCGGGATGTAGAGGTCCAGCGGCATCTGGAACAGCGGCTCGCCGTACAGGCGCGCCACTGCGACCGCGTCTACGACCTCGGGAAGGTCAGACGCGGCTTGGCTGGATTCCTCAGCCATGGCCGTCAAGGCTTACTTGCCGGACGTTTGATAGACGTAGGGCTGCTGCGGTACGCGGGCGTCGTCGAAACCGGCCTGGGCGTTGCGGTCCTGCTCCTTGTCCCACAGCAGGGCACGGCCGGCGCGCTGTTCGGCCTCCAGCGTGGGGCGCTGGGCCTTGAGTTGCTCAATGAAGTTCGTGACTTCGGACTTGTAGGGCTTCCAGAACAGCGGCATGGGGGTCTCTTTGACTAAGGGGCTGATTTTAGATCGGCGATGCTGGGCACGATGGCGGCGTCGCCCAATTCGGCGGCCAGACCGGAGCGGCGCAGCAGATCCAGGGGCTGGGCGTTGATGTTGGCGAGCACCAGGGCGACGCTGCGCTTGGCCAGCGTGCGGTGCAGTTCGCGCAGAGCCTCCACGCCCGAGGTGTCCATGACGATGAGGCGGTGCATCTCGAAGACGACGGCCCGCGTGCCAGCGGGCAGCTGCTCGGCCAGCGCCTCGA
Source organism: Roseateles sp. P4_D2 (assembly GCF_056401875.1). NCBI lineage: Bacteria > Pseudomonadati > Pseudomonadota > Betaproteobacteria > Burkholderiales > Sphaerotilaceae > Roseateles > Roseateles sp. P4_D2. Next base: position 320,261 of record NZ_JBFUIM010000008.1, read on the forward strand.
TCTTGCCGACCGCGCCAAAGAACAGGGCGCCATAGAGCTCGTAGGCCACCACGCCCTCGGGCAGGACGCCGGCGTCGAAGCGGCTGATCGTGAACAGCTGGCCCATGCGCCAGACGAAGAACACGCAGGACGCGATCAGGCCCACCTCCACCGCCACGGTCAGGTCGGTCACGACGGTCAGCGTGAAAGTGCCGACGAGCAGCGTGCGGTAGGTGAAGTTGAATCGCCGCAGCCTCGCGAACTCGTGCCAGTCGCCCATGTTCCAGGCGACGACGAGCAGGATGCCGGCCAAGGCCGCGAGGGGCACATGCACGGCCAGCGGCGCGGCCACGAGCAGGATGATCAGCAGGCTCAGCGCATGCACGATGCCGGCGACCGGGCTGGTCGCGCCGGCACGGATGTTGGTCACCGTGCGGGCGATGGTGCCGGTGGCCGGCATGCCGCCGAACAGCGGCGCCACCAGGTTGGCGATGCCCTGCGCCATCAGCTCCTGGTTGGGGTCATGGCGGGGCAGGTCAGGCGTGAGCTTGTCGGCCACGCGGGCGCAGAGCAGTGACTCGATGGCGCCGAGCAGCGCCAAAGTCAATGTCGGGATGACGAGCTGGCGCAGGCCCTCCCAGCTCGCGTCCGGCCAGGCCAGCGCTGGCAGGCTGCGCGGAATGCCACCGAAACGGCTGCCGATGGTTTCCAGCGGCAGGTCCAGCAGCGCGGTGGCCAGCGTCGCGCCCACGAGCGCGATGACGGTGCTGGGCAGCAGCGCCATCCAGCGCCGCACGCCGCTCAGGGCCTGCTGCCCGATGTTCTTGGGCCAGAGCAGCAGCACGGTCACGGCCGCGGCAGTCGTCGCAACGGCCCAGGGATTGAAGCCTGCCGCGTGCGCGCTCAGCACGCCAATCTGGCCAAAGAAGTCAGCCGGCATGGGCAGGCGCGACAGGCCGAGCGCATCCTTCAGCTGCGCCAGCGCGATCAGCACGGCGATGCCGTTGGTGAAACCGGTGACGATGGCCACCGGGATGTAGCGCACCAGCACGCCCAGCTTGAGGGCGCCCATCGCGAACAGCAGCACACCGGCGCCCATGGTGGCGAGTAGCAGATTGGCCAGGCCGTAGCGCTGCAGGATGCCGTAGACGACGACGATGAAGGCGCCGGCCGGCCCGCCGATCTGCACGCTGGAGCCGCCGAAGAGGGAGATCAGCAAGCCGGCGACGATGGCCGTGGCCAGGCCCTGTTCGGGGCGCAGACCGGAGGCGATGGCGAAGGCCAGCGCCAGCGGCAGCGCGACGATGCCGACCGTCAGGCCGGCGCCGAGATCAGCGAGGAAGCGCTGCCGCGAGTAACCCGCCCGCAGCGCGAGCATGCGGGGGCGGAAAGGGTGCAGCTGGGGCAGTGGCATGGAACCTCCGGGGTGGCGACGACGCGAGGAGCGAGGTCGCGGCCGGAGGCCCGCAGTGGTAGTGCTCGGCGATGAAACGCCGGCGCCGCGACGGGCCAAGAGGCAGTCGCGGCGAGTTCATGGCTGCTCAGCGCACCCGCATGCCCGGCAGAGCGCCGGGGAAAGGCTCGAGCACGAAGATGCCCGGGTGGGCCTTCTCGTCGGCGTGGCTGGCGGCCAGCACCATGCCCTCGCTGATGCCGAACTTCATCTTGCGCGGTGCGAGGTTGGCGACAAGCACGGTCAGCTTGCCTTCCAGGGCCTCGGGCTTGTAGGCGCTTTTGATGCCACTGAAGACATTGCGCAGGCGGCCCTCGCCAGCGTCCAGCGTCAGGCGCAGCAGCTTGTCCGAGCCCTCGACGTGCTCGGCCTTGACGATCTTCGCGATGCGCAGGTCAACCTTGGCGAAGTCGTCGATCTTGATCTCTTCCGCGAGGTCTTCGCCACCGGGCACTACCTTCGGCGCCGGCGGGGCTTCGAACAGCTGCTCCACCTTGGCCAGGTCGACGCGCTGCATCAGGTGCTGGTAGACGCCGATCTGATGGGCGCCCAGGGCGCGGGCGCTGTCGCTCCACTGCAGCGGCGCGATCTTCAGGAAGGACTCGACCTGACCGGCCAATGCCGGCAGTACCGGCTTGAGGTAGAGGGTCAGCAGGCGGAAGGCCTCGATGCAGACGCTGCAGACGTCGTGCAGGGCGGCGTCCATGCCTTCCTGCTTGGCCAGCTCCCAGGGCTTGTGCTGGTCGACGAACTCGTTGACCTTGTCGGCCAGCAGCATGATCTCGCGGATGGCCTTGCCGAATTCGCGGTCCTCATAGAGCTGGGCGATCGAATCGCTTGGGGCGCGCAGCGCGTCCAGCAGCATGCGGCCTTCGACGCCAAGGTCGCCGCTGAGATGGCCGTCGAAACGCTTGGTCAGGAAGCCCGCGGCGCGCGACGCGATGTTGATGAACTTGCCGACCAGGTCGCTGTTGACGCGGGCCGCGAAGTCCTCGGGGTTGAAGTCGATGTCCTCGACCTTGGCATTGAGCTTGGCGGCGATGTAGTAGCGCAGCCACTCGGCGTTCAGGCCGAGAGCGAGGTACTTCAGCGGGTCCAGGCCGGTGCCGCGGCTCTTGCTCATCTTCTCGCCGCCGTTGACGGTCATGAAGCCGTGCACGAAGACGTGGTTGGGGGTCTTCCGCGGCACGTAGGTGCCGTCGGCCAGATGCTTGCCGCTGAAATGCAGCATCGCCGGCCAGAACAGCGTGTGGAAGTAGGTGATGTCCTTGCCGATGAAGTGGATCTGCTCCACCGACGGATCCGCCATGAAGGCGTCGTAGTCCCTGCCAGTCTTGCCGAAGTAGTTCTTCAGCGAGGCCAGGTAGCCGATGGGCGCGTCCAGCCAGACGTAGAAGTACTTGCCCGGCGCATCGGGGATCTCGATGCCGAAATAAGGCGCGTCGCGGCTGATGTCCCAGTCGCTGAGCTTGTTGTTGCCATCCTCGTCGGTCTCGAACCACTCGCGGATCTTGTTCAGCACCTCGGGCTGCAGCCGGCCTGCCTCCTGGGTCCATTGCGTCAGGAAGTCGACGCAGCGTGGGTCGCTCAGCTTGAAGAAGTAGTGCTCGCTGGTCTTGAGCACCGGCGTCGCGCCGGACAGCACCGAGTAAGGGTTCTTCAGCTCGGTGGGCGCATAGACGGCGCCGCAGACCTCGCAGGAGTCGCCGTACTGGTCCTTCGCGCCGCATTTGGGGCACTCGCCCTTGATGAAGCGGTCCGGCAGAAACATCGACTTGGCCGGGTCGAAGAATTGCTCGATGGTCTTGGTCGAGATCAGCTCGTTGTGGCGCAGCGCGAGATAGACGGCCTTGGACAGCTCGTGGTTCTCTGGTCCGTCGGTCGAATGCCAGTTGTCGAAGCTGATGTGAAAGCCGTCGAGGTATTGCTTGCGGCCGGCGGCAATGCCGGCGACGAAGTCCTGCGGCGTCTTTCCGGCCTTCTCGGCCGAAATCATGATCGGCGCGCCGTGGGCGTCGTCCGCACAGACGAAGTGCACTTCGTGGCCCGCCATGCGCTGGAAGCGCACCCAGGTGTCGGCCTGGGTGTACTCCATGATGTGGCCGATGTGGAAACCGGCGTTCGCATAGGGTAGGGCGGTGGTGACGAAGAGCTGGCGGGGCATGGGCGCTGGGAACGGAGCTGGCGGGCGGAACTGCGGATTCTAGGTTTGCGGGTCAACGGGGGCGGCCGGGTCGGCTGCGGCCTCGCCATCGGCCTGAGGCTCATCGGGGGCGTCGGGTTCGTCGGGCTTGCCGCTGATCTTGCGCTGGCGCTTTTCCTCGGCCTTGCGCTTCTTGGCCAGCTCGCGCTGGCGTTTTTCATAGCTGTAGTTCGGGGTAGCCAAAATGGACTCTCCTTGAGGTGGTCGGCCCAATGTAGCTTGCGATGGCGCGTTGAGCGCTTCCAAGTTGCAGCCGAAAGCTCCACAGCGCCTCAAGGACCTCGCTTAAGTCACTGATTTGTAACGCTTCTGAAAGCTATCCACCGAGTCTGTGGAAAACTTTGTGGAGAACCCGCCGCCATCGCAGCCAAGCCCTTATGGAATGCGGGTCCGCTTAGGTTGCTCAATTTCTAGGCACCCTCGGTTCGCTTATATGAATCAATAACTTAGCGGAATGGCGGGGCGAGCTCGCGGGCCAGGGGGCATGAGGGCTGGCGGGGCTTGACGCCTTCCAGATTTGGGGATAAGTCAAGGCACCAAGTGCGGATGTCACGGTTTGGAAGGACATTTCGACGCGCTTTGTCCCCGTCTGCTGTGGACAAGTCTGTGGGCCGGCTGACGACAGCGGCGCTAAGTGCTTGATCGGCCAGCCGGCCGCCCGCAATGCCCGTTTTTGAGGCGCCATCGCGAGTGCCGCCTGGGGGCAGCCCCAACAGGCAAGGCGGGGGTGGCGGCTAAACTCGCGCCCTTTTGAACGGGCGGCAGCGGCGCAATGGCGGATTTGACGAGGGAAAGTGGCGGACGCGGCAAGAGCGCAGCGCGCGCCGGCACTTTCGAATTGAAGTCGCGCCGCTTCAGCCTGCTGGGCCTGGTGCTGCACAGCGCCGACATGGCCGAGCTGGCCGCCGACTGGGCCCAGCGCGCGGGCGCCGGCGGCTTCGAGCATGAGCCCGTTGTCATCGACTTGAGCCAGCTGGCGCGTGCGCCGGCCACCGTGGCCGCGCCGGTCGAAGGCCAGGCACCGTTGGCCCTGGACGGGCCGGCACCGGTTGATTTGCGGGCGATCGTCGAGCTGCTGCGCAACAGCCAGCTGCAGCCAGTGGCCGTGGCCGGTGCGACGGCCGAGGAGCTGGCCGCGGCGCATGAGCTGGGCCTGGCCGACGCGGCCGACGAGCCGATGGGTGAACGCAGTGCCGCGCCGGCCGAGACAGTGCGTGAGGTGGTTCGTGAGATCACCGTCGAAAAGATCATCGAGAAGCCCGCCGCACCTGCGCCGACCCTGGTCATCGACAAGCCGCTGCGCTCCGGCCAGCGCATCTATGCCAAGGGCGGCGATCTCGTCGTGCTGGCGCTGGTGAACCACGGCGCCGAAGTCATCGCCGATGGCAGCGTGCATGTCTACGCCCCGCTGCGCGGCAAGGCCATCGCCGGCGCGCGCGGCGACACGTCGGCCCGCATCTATGCCCACAGCCTGGAGGCGGAGCTGCTGTCGATTGCCGGCATCTACCGCACGACCGAGAACCCGCTGCCTGCCGACGTGGCGGGCAAGCCGGCCCAGGTCCTGCTCGATGGCGAGAAGCTGCTGATGCTGCCACTCGCCCTCTGAAGTGCTCTGAACCCGATTGAACTGAACGAACAGGAAAGCTCCAGATGACCAAGATCGTCGTCGTCACCTCCGGCAAGGGCGGGGTCGGCAAGACCACCACCAGCGCGAGCTTCGCCACCGGCCTCGCGATGCGCGGCCACAAGACCTGCGTCATCGACTTCGATGTTGGCCTGCGCAACCTTGACCTCATCATGGGCGTCGAGCGCCGTGTGGTGTATGACCTCATCAACGTCGTCAACGAAGAGATCAAACTGACGCAGGCCCTCATCAAGGACAAGCAGCTTGACAAGCTCTACATCCTGGCCGCCTCGCAGACGCGCGACAAGGACGCGCTGAAGCAGGAAGGCGTCGAGCGCGTGCTCAACGAGCTCAAGGCGATGGAGTTCGACTTCATCGTCTGCGACTCGCCGGCCGGTATCGAGACTGGCGCGCTGATGGCCATGCACTACGCCGACGAGGCGCTGGTCGTGACCAACCCCGAGGTCTCCTCGGTGCGCGACAGCGACCGCATCCTGGGCATGCTGTCCAGCAAGACCAAGCGTGCCATCGAAGGCGGCGAGCCCGTGAAGGAGCACCTGCTCATCACCCGCTACAACCCGAACCGGGTCGAGGGCGGCCAGATGCTGAGCCTGGACGACATCCACGAGATCCTGCGCACGCCGCTGATCGGCGTCATCCCCGAGAGCGAGAGCGTGCTGCAGGCCTCCAACCAGGGTACGCCGGCCATCCACTTGGCCGAGACCGACGTGGCCGAGGCCTACAAGGACGTCGTTGCCCGCTTCCTCGGTGAGGACAAGCCCATGCGCTTCACCGAAGCCGTGAAACCCAGCTGGTTCAAGCGCGTCTTCGGCGCCAAGTGATGGGAGCCGCGCAATGGGATTCCTGAACTTTTTCCTCGGCGAGAAGAAGAGCTCGGCCAGCGTCGCCAAGGAGCGGCTGCAGCTCATCCTCGCGCACGAGCGCAACGGCCGCAGCTCCAGCCCCGACTATCTGCCGCAACTCCAGCGCGAGCTGGTGGCCGTCATCAGTAAATACGTGTCGATCAACCCTGAAGACATCAAGGTGCACATGGAGCGCCAGGGGGATCTGGAAGTACTCGAAGTCAAGATCGAACTCCCAGAGCCTGGCGGCCGCTAAACCTACGGTCGAGCGGCGCGCGCCTGCTCGCGCCGCATGAAAAGATAGAGGCTCTCGACCTTGGCGCGCGCCCACGGCGTCTTGCGCAGGAACTTCAGGCTCGACGCCACGCTGGGGTCGATCTGGAAGCACTTGATCGCAATGCGCTGGCCGAGTTCGGCCCAGCCGAAATGCTCCACCAATGCGGTCACGATGGCCTCAAGGGTGAGGCCATGCAGCGGGTCCTTGGACGTGGTCGTCGTATTCATTCGTGCGTGAACTGGTCTGAGTTCTTGCCCTTGTACTGGGCGTAATAGCGCTTGATCTCGGCCATGTCGGCGTCGACATCGCCGGTCGGCCGGAACAGCGGGCCGAGGCCAACGAGCTTGCGCGGGTAGTCCATGTGCGCCATGACGATGGGCAGTTTCGCCGTGACGGCGATCCAGTAGAAGCCGGTCTTCCAGTAGATGGTCTTGCTGCGCGTGCCCTCGGGCGGCACGATGAGCTGCACCGGGCCGTCGGCGGCCTGCAGAGCCTCGGCTGAGGCGGCGACGAGATTGCTGGACTTGTCGCGATCCACCGGGATGCCGCCCAGCCAGCGCATCAGCCCACCAAACGGGAAGCGGAAGATGGAAGCCTTGCCCATCCAGTAGGGCGTCAGGCGCAGCGCGAAGGACGCGAACAGCGTGTAGGGCAGGTCCCAGTTGCTGGTGTGCGGGGCGGCGATGAAGACGCTCTTGCGCGCCTCGGGCTGCAGCTCGCCCTGAACGGTCCAGCCTGCCAGCCTGAGCCAGGCCACGGACAAACCCCGCAGCAGGGTGCTCAGCCCCGGGGTTGTGAAGATGGTGCGATGCATGGCGGCGATTGTCCCGTGCGCCGGTCTGCCTCAATCTGAGGCAGCGCAAGGAAAGCGCTGTTGTGCCAAGGACTTGGGCTTGCCGCCCGCAGGCTGTGCACGCGGTTGTCCACAGGCGCTGTGGATGGCTGCTGCGGCTCATGCCTTCTTTCGTGCCGTTCATCGCACGCCGGCTTGCCGGGCCGCGCGCCAAACGCCATGCTGCGCGGCGTCTCACCACCTGCCCACCGCCATGCGACAACACGCCACGCCCGCCTTCGCTCTGTCTGTTTTGCTGGTCGGCACGGCCCATGCTGGCCAACCCGCCACGCCCGCGGCCATGACGGCCTATGCCGACCAGTTGCTCGACGCGCAAAAGCTCAACCGCGACGGCCCCGGCGTCACGGTGCTGGTCGCGCGCGGTGACCAGCTTCTCTACAAGGGCGCCCGCGGCATGGCCAGCATCGAGCTCGGCGTGCCCCTGCAGCCTGACCAGCTGATGCGCATCGGCTCCGTCACCAAGCAGTTCGCCGCCGCGACGCTGCTCAAGCAGATCGACGAAGGCAAGGCCAGGTTCGATGACCCGCTGTCCAAGTTCCTGCCCGACTATCCCAACGGCAGCAACATCACCTTGCTGCAACTGCTCAACCACACCTCTGGCGTCAAGAGCTACACCGGCATCCCTGGCTATATGGGCAACCCGGTGCGCCGCGACCTCAGCACGGCCGAGCTGATCAAGGAATTCAAGGACCTGCCGGCGGACTTCCAGCCCGGCGAGAAGTGGGCCTACAACAACTCCGGCTATGTGCTGCTCGGCGCCGTCGTCGAGGCCATCTCGGGCAAGAGCTGGCACCAGTCCATCGACGAGCTGCTGCTCAGGCCGGCGCAGATCACCAGCGTGCACTACCAGGCCGGCGACCGGCTCTTCAAGGGCATGGCCCAGGGTTACACGCTGAATGCCCAGCGCGAGGTGGCGCCGGCCGGTTTCCTCAGCATGACCCAGCCCCATGCTGCCGGCGCACTGATCGGCAATACCGAAGGCCTGTGGCGCTGGAACCAGGCGCTGCATGGCGGCAAGCTCATCAGCAAAGCCAGCTACGAGCGGATGACCACGCCGGAAGGCCCGGCCAAGGCGCATCACTATGGCTTTGGGATCGGCACTGACGTGCTGCGCGACCAGCCCGTGCTGGCCCACAACGGCGGCATCCACGGTTTTGGGTCGCTGCTGAACTACCTCCCCAAGAGCCAGACGACCGTCGTCATCTTGCGCAACAGCGACGCCCCTGGCTTCGCGACGGACCTGGTGGCGCGCAAGCTCGCGGCCTTTGCCATCGGCGAGCCCTTTGCCGAGCACAAGCCCGTGGCGGTGCCGGCCGAGCAACTTGCGAGCGCCGAGGGCGTCTATACCCGTGAGGACAAGCGGTCGCGCACGCTGCGGTTGAAGGACGGCGTTCTGCAAGGGCAGCGCACCGGTGGCGGCACCGCGGCGTTGGTCCCGCTCGGGCAGGACCGCTTCGCTTTCCCCGATTCCGTCGACGAGCTGCAGCTTGAACGCACGGCCGACGGCAAGGTCATCGGCATGCGGGTGTTCAACAATGGCGAGAAGGAAGGCGGGCGCTGGACGCGCAGTGGCGAGCTGCCGCCCGAGCCCGCCTTCATCACGCTCAACCCGGCGCAAATGCAGGCTTTGGTGGGCGACTACAGCTCGCCGCAGTTCTCCATCAAGGTCTTCATCGACGACAAGGGCCGCCTGCAGGGTCAGGCACCAGGCCAGCCGGCGTTTGAACTGATGGCCACCTCCCCTCGCCAGGTCCATGTGCCGCAGGTCGCGGCGCAACTCGACTTCAGCGCCGACGAGGGCAAGGCCGCCTCGGTAACGTTGAACCAGGGCGGCAACAAGCTCGTGATGGCGAGGAAGTGATGCGTCAGGCCCGTTGCAGCGTCACATCGCTGCGCGGGCAGGCCACGCAGGGCAGGGCCCAGCCTTCAGCCTTTTCCTCGGCCGAGAGACCTGGCCAGGGAATGCTGTGCTCGACGCGCCCCTCGATCACGCGCGCGATGCAGGTGCGGCAGGTGCCGTTGCGGCAGGACCAAGGCAGGGCAAGCCCCGCCGCCAGGCCGGCCAACAGCAGGGGCTGGTCCGCCATGGCGCTGAAGGTTTCGCCGCCGGGCAGCAGGGTCACCTTGAAAGAGGCTGTCTCGGACATGACCGCCATCATGCCGCGCACCGGCTAGCATCGCGGCGCCGGCTCGCAAGGCCGGCAGCGTTCTCAGGGCGGGGCGAAATTCCCCACCGGCGGTATCTGGGCGAAAGCCTGGGAGCCCGCGAGCGCCTTCGCCGCTTCGGCGGCAAAGGGTCAGCAGACCTGGTGCGATGCCAGGGCCGACGGTCACAGTCCGGATGAAAGAGATCGCGGAGCGTCGGCGTGCTTGCTTGAGCGGGCACGCCGCTGCTGCGTGCGCTTGCCCTGATTCTGGAAAAACCGTCTTTCAAGAGGACACCATGAATCAGACCCTCAATCCCACCTTCAACCTGACCCGCCTGCCGCGCGTGGCCATCGTGGCCGCCAGCTGGCACAAGGACATCGTCGGCGTCGCCGTGTCGGCCATTCGGCATGAATTCGACCGATGTCGAATCCCCGCGGAACAGGTCACGGTCATCGACGTGCCCGGCGCCTTCGAGATCCCGCTGCATGCCAAGCGTCTTGCGCGCAGCGGCCGCTTCGATGCCGTCATCGCCTGCGGCCTCGTCGTCGACGGCGGAATCTATCGCCACGATTTCGTCGCCCAGACCGTCATCCAGGCGCTGATGGACGTGCAACTGGACACCGACGTGCCGGTCTTCTCCGCCGTGCTGACGCCGCACCACTTTCATGAGCATGGCGAGCACAAGCGCTTCTTTGCCGAGCATTTCTCCACCAAGGGCCAGGAGGTGGCACGCGCCTGCCTCGCGACAATAGCGAGCCTGGACCAGCTGAACGCGCTGGTCGCCTGACCTCGCTACCCGCGCGGCGCACTCGATGCGCCGCACCTTGAATCCCGACTGCATGCTTGCCGCCCGCTACCTCGCTGGCTACCCGCCCGAACTCATCGCCCAGGCCGAACAGCTGCGCCTGGACGGCCGCTTGGCCGACCATCTCGCCCGCCGCCTGCCTGAGCGCCACGAGGTGCGCAGCGATGGCGCCCTGTTCGACTATGTGAAGGCGCTCAAGGCCCGCCACCTGCGCAATGCCGAGCCGCTGAATTTCGTCGGCTATGACGCCAAGCTGCGCGTGCTGCAGCAGGCGCTGGGGACGCACACCCGCCGCACCCAGGTGCAAGGCTCAAAGCTGAAGATGCGCCGCGAGATCCGCGTGGCCACGCTGTTCAAGGAGGCGCCGGCCGCGCTGCTGCGCATGATCGTCGTGCACGAGCTGGCGCATCTGCGGGAGCTGGAGCACAACAAGCCCTTCTACAAGCTCTGCCAGCACATGGAGCCGGACTACTTCCAGCTGGAGTTCGACCTGCGGCTCTATTTGATGAACCAAGAGGAGTCGAAATGATCCTCTTGGCGCCCATGGAAGGGCTGTTGGATCACATCCTGCGCGACGTGCTCACGCGCGTGGGCGGCGTGGACCGCTGCGTGTCCGAGTTCATCCGCGTGACCGACCAGCTGCTGCCCAGCCGCGTGTTCACGCGCATCGTGCCGGAGCTGAGGAACGGTGGGCGCACGGCTGCCGGCGTGCCGGTGCATCCGCAGTTGCTGGGCTCCGACGTGACCTGCCTGGCCGAGAACGCCGGGCGACTTGCCGAGCTGAAGCCCGAGGGCATCGACCTGAACTTCGGCTGCCCGGCCAAGTGCGTCAACCGCCACCGTGGCGGCGCCGTGTTGCTGGACGAACCCGAGCTGATCCACGAGATCGTCTCGGCCGTGCGCCGTGCGGTGCCGATGGACGTGATGGTGTCGGCCAAGATGCGCCTGGGCTACATGGATGACAGCCGCACGCTCGACGTGGCCCGCGCGATTCACGACGCGGGCGCCCAGGAGATCGTCGTGCATGCCCGCACCAAGGCCGATGGCTACAAGCCGCCGGCCTACTGGGAGCGCATCGCCGCCGTGCGCGAGGCGGTGCCCATCACCATCATTGCCAACGGCGAGATCTGGACGGTCGAGCATGCCGAGCTGGCCCGCGAGCGCAGCGGCTGCGAACACCTGATGCTGGGTCGCGGCATGGTGGCCGACCCGGGCCTGGCGCTGCGTGTCGCCGGCGCGCGCGCAGACCCGGTGCCCTGGCGCGAGCTGCTGCCGCTGATGCAGGTCTTCTTCGACCAGGTCCGCGCCACGGTCGCCGCCAAGCATCAGGGCGGTCGACTCAAGCAGTGGCTGCACTACCTGAAGCGCGCCTACCCCGAAGCCGATGCGGCCTATGCCGAGCTGCGCACCGTGAACTCGGCCGACGATTTGGCGACGCGCCTGTTCGCTGCCTGAGTCACAGCTCGAAGGCCGCGCGCATCGCGTCGGACAGCTTCATGCGCCGACCTTCCTGCGCGAGCCGTTCCACGTCCTCCGTGCTGAACCGCTCCGCCAGCCCTGCCGCGAGCGTCGCGCGGTCGGCGGCCTCGTTGGGCTGTCGCTGCATCTGGCCATGAGCCTCGAACTCGCGGTCCGCTGCGCCGGCCAGTTGCGCGGCCAGCGCCGTGCGGCCGGTTTGCAGATGCAGCAGCGCCAGCGCGTCCAGCGACACCCACAGTTGGTCATCCACCGCCAGGCGACCCAGGCGGCTTGGGGCTTGCCGCGCCACCTCGCGGGCGCGCTCGAAGCGCCCCTGCGCAATCAGCGCGCCGATCAGGTTGCCCATGATGGTGGCCAGGCAGGCCAGGTCGCCGGCATCGCCCGGCTCGGCCAGCAGCGCCTCGCCCAGCTGCACGGCCAGGTCCAGCTCGCCAGCAGCGCGGGCCTGGTCGGCCAGGTTCAGCCGGGCGCGCATCACGCCGGCGTCGAAGCCACCGCGCTCGCACAACGCCAGCGCCGCTTGATAGCAGCGCCGGGCTTCGTCGTGCCGGCCGGAAGTCAGGTGCAGCACGGCTTCGGTCGTCAGGCCGCGCTCCAGCACGGCGGCCGGCCAGCCCGGGCTTTCCAGCGTGCGCGCAGCGGCCAGTGCGGCGCGGGCTTCGGGGCCGTCGACGCGCCAGTTGAAGGCGTGCTCCACCAGGGCCAGGTATTCGCCACGCTCGTCGCCCAGCTCGCGGTACAGCCGGGCGGCGCGCTCGGCGGCGTCGCGCGCCAGGCCCGGGTGGATGGCGCTGTGACAGCGCGCGCAGGCCGACCAGAAACGGGCCAGCTCCGGCTTTGCAATGGTGGTGTCGTCCGCCAGCCGCGCGGCCAGCGCCAGCGCGTGCGGGCGGGCCTGCGTTGCGCGGGGCATCCACAGCGGCGCGGCGGCGCCGAACAGGGCCACGGCGCCGGTCAAGTCGTGCTCGCCGGCCCATGCCAGCGCTGCCCACAGCCCGGGCAACTCGGGTTCATAGCGCGATTTCCAGGCGGCATACGGCAGCCGCCATGACTCTTCGTAGGCGTCGTCCAGCAGCCAGCGCAGCCCCGCGCAGTGGCGGGCCTGGGCCAACGCCGTCTCGCTGGCGGCGACGAGCTTGTCCAGTGCGAACAGGCGCATGGTTTCCAGCAGGCGCAAGCGCCGCTGCGCCGTGCCGCGGTCGATGCTGACGAGGGACCGCTCGACCAGGCTGAGCACTGCGGCCACCGCGGCTGCGGCGGGCAGCTTGTCGTCGGCCAGCACCAGGGCTGCGCCTTCCAGCGAGAAGCTACCCGGGAACACGGCCAGGCGGCGCAGCACGAGGCGTTCGCGCTCGGCCAGCAATTCGTGCGACCAGCTCAGCGCCTCGGCCAGCGCGTTGCGGCGCGACGGGCTGCGCGCATCGCTGGGAGCCAGCAGCGTCAGCCGCTGGTGCAGCCGCGCGGCCAGGCCGTCCAGCCCCAGCACATCCAGGCGCGAAGCGGCCAGCTCGATGGCCAGCGGGTTGCAGTCCAGCGCCTCGCAGATCTCCTCGGCCCGGTGGCTGACGCCCGCTTCGGCCGCGCCGGTGCGCGCGGCCAGCAGGCGCACGGCGTCGGGCAGGGGCAGCGGCTCCAGGCGGTAGACGCGTTCGCCCTGGGCCTGCAGCGGCAGCTGGCTGGTGATGAGCAGGCTGACCCGCTCGGTGTCGCGCACCAGCGTCGAGACGAGCTCGGCGACATCCGCGGCGCGGTGCTCGGCGTTGTCCAGCACGATCAGCAGCGCCAGCGCCGACAGCTTGGCCGCCAGCGTCGCGAGCGGGTCCGGGCCGGGTGCCAGGCCCAGCGCGCGGGCCACGGCGGCCGCGACGGGCTCGTCCTCGCGCAGCAGCGTCAGGTCCACCCACCAGGCCCCGTCGGCGTGGTCGCCGCGCAGGCTCAGCGCGAGCTCCTGCGCAAGCCGCGTCTTGCCGACGCCAGGGCCGCCGCACAGCGTGACGGCCGGCTGGTCGCGCAGCAGGGCCTGCAGCTCGCCCAGCTCAGTCTCGCGGCCGATCAGCGGCGGCAGACGCACCGGCAGACGGCCGCGGGCACCCAGGCCAGGCTCGCCGGGCGCGGCCTCGGCCACATCCAGCACCGGCAGCGCGAAGCGGTAGCCAAAGCCGGGGATGGTCGTGATGGCCTCGGCGCCGAGCAGCTTGCGCAGCACGCCGACCTGCACGGCGAGGTTGTTCTCCTCGACGACGACACCGGCCCAGACGCGCCGCAGCAGTTCGTCCTTGGCCAGCAGTTGCCCGGCCCTCTCGACAAACGCGACCAGCAGCTCGAAGGCGCGCGCCGTCAACGCCACCTCGGCGCCGCGGCGGAACAGCAGGCGCTCGGCCGGGAGCAGCTTGTAGTCGCCGAAGCGGAATCGGTTGGTGGACATCGAGGGGTCGAATTTAGCCAGATTTCAAGCCGGTTAAAGGACGTCACCCACTCCCTGGAAAGAGGATGGCGTCAGGCCGGTCGACTTCCGGCAGGCCCGCTTCAACAGGAGTTCTCCATGCCCAAGTACGTCATCGAAAGAAACATTCCCGGCGCCGGTCAGCTCACGGCCGAGCAGTTGCAAGGCATTTCCGCCACGTCCTGCGGCGTCCTGCGCGACCTGGGCCCCAGCATCCAGTGGGTGCACAGCTACGTGACCGACGACAAGATCTACTGCGTCTACAACGCGCCTGACGAGGCCAAGGTGCGTGAGCATGCGCGGCTGGGCGGCTTCCCGGCAGACCAGGTCAGCCAGGTGCGCCGCATCATCGACCCGGTGACGGCCGAGGTCTGAGCTTCAGTATTGGAGCTTGGGGTACCAATCGGTGCCCCGCCCCTCGGGCGTGAGGTCCAGCACCGACCACAGCGAGGCGATGTCCGGCGCATCGCGCGGGTCCTGGCCGGGGTCGCCCATGGCCTTGGTCATCTCGCTGGCCCAGAACAACCTGACCTGCTCGCCGTCGCGCCTGAACACCACGAGGGCCGGGTACTCGCTGCCGTCGGGCTGCAGGATGCCAAGATCCTTGGCGTAGTCGTCGCCGACGGTCTGCACGAAGTTGAGGTCGCGCCAGCCGCGCTCTTGGGCGAAGGCGTATTGCCGCTCGACCGGCGAGCGGCCGAGGATCTTCAGCGCCACGCGCTGCTTGATGTCGGCCGCATTGCCGTTGACGGCGCCCAGCCAGTTGGTGCACATCGGGCAGGGGCGCTCGCGCTGCGGGCCGTACATCCAGAAGTAGGTCACCAGCGTGTCCTTGTCGCCGAACAGCTCGAGCAGGCTGACGTCGAAGGCCTGCTCGTCCTTGAACTTGTAGGGCTTGGCGATCACCGGGCCGGGTGGCAGCGCGCGGCGCTGCTCGGTCAGGCGCGTCATGTGGCGACGGAACTCGATCTCCTCGGCGAGCAGGGCCTTGCGGGCCTGCTCGTAATCGGCAGAGGCGCCGGGAAAGGGTGTCTTGGCCCGGGAGGCCAGTTCGGTGGCGGAGGTCAGGTCAGGCATGCGGTGTCTCCTGCAACTGTGCAACGGGCTGATGTTGTCCGGCCTGCTCCGCTGGCGACATCGGTCTCGGCCACGCGCCTGTGCAGGCCTGCACCTACAGCGGCACAGGTCCTGGTTGCGGGCGTGCGCCGCCTCATCGACCCGGCCACGACGGCGGTCTGACGCAACGGCGCAGGCCATTCCGCCCGCTGTCCACCGAGTTGGGGACGGCACGAGCGGCCTGCTGACCGCAAACTGCGGCGCATGACTGCGATGTCCTTCGACGAGCTGCGCACGCTGAGCCAACTGCTGGACGAGGGCCTGGAACTGGCGCCCGCGGCGCGCCCGGCCTGGCTGGCGGCGCTGCCCCTGGGGACGCTGCGCGAGCGTTTGGCGCAGATGTTGGATCGCCATGACGCCGGGGAGCACGAGGGCTTCCTCGCTGCGCTGCCAGGCCTGGCAGAACCGCTCGCTCTGCGGGCGGGCGAACGTGTCGGGCCCTATCGGCTGCTGCGCCCGCTGGGCCGCGGCGGCATGGGCGAGGTGTGGCTGGCCGATCGGGCTGACGGCCTGTTCGAGCGCCAGGTGGCGCTGAAATTGCCTCGCGGGCACTGGGCTGACGGCGAGGCCTTTGCCCGGGAGACCGGTCTCGTCGCCCGCCTGGAGCACCCGCGCATCGCGCGTTTGTACGACGCCGGCCTGGAGCCCGGCCCCGACGGCCAGCCGCGGCCGTATCTGGCCATCGCCTACGTCGAGGGGCGGCCGTTGGACGAGGCGGCCGCCGGACTGGCGCTGCCGGCGCGGCTGCGCCTGTTCGTGACGATCGCCCGCACGCTGGCGTATGCCCACGGCCGCCTGGTGCTGCATCGCGATCTGAAGCCGGCCAATGTGCTGGTCGACGCCGAGGGCCGGCCGCATCTGCTGGACTTCGGTATCGCCGCCGTGCTGGGCGTCGTCGGCCCGGGCGCGCCGCCGCCGGCCTGCACGCCGCGTTACGCGGCGCCCGAGTTGCTGCTGGGCGGTGAGCTGAGCGTGCAAGTCGACGTCTATGCACTGGGCGTCATGCTGGGCGAGTTGGTGGCAGAGGCGGGCGATGCCGACCTGGCCGCTGTCGTCGCCCGCGCCTGCGCGACGGAGCCGGGCCGGCGCTACGCCAGCGCCGACGCGCTTGCCGATGAGGTCGAGCGTTGGCTGCGTCAGGAGCCGGTGCAGGCGCGCCCTGCGGCGCCGCTGCGGCGGTTGGGCCTGTTGCTGCGTCGTCGCCGTCGTGCCGCGCTGCTGGCTGGCAGCGTGCTCGTTGTGGTCGGCGCCCTGGCCGTGCAATTGGCCGGCCAGCGCCAGCGCGCTGCTCAGGCCGCCGAGCGCGAGAACGTGGCCACGACGTTCGTCGCCGAGATGTTCCGCTTTGGCGCCGAGCCGCAGGCCCGTCATCCTCACGGCGACGGCGAAGTGCCGCTGCTGGAGCGCGGTGCGCAGCTGATTGAGCAACGCTTTGCCGGCGATCCCGCCCAGCGGGCCCGGCTCTACCGCGTGCTGGGCGATGCCTACGAAACCATGGGGGCCGCGCCACTGGCCGTCAACCTGCGGGAGCGTGAACTGGCCTCGCTGCGTGCCCAGGCCGCGCCGGCCGACGAGACACGTGCGGCTGCGCAGCGCCTGGGGCGTGCGCGGCTTGACGCCGGGCGGCCGGACGAGGTGCTGGCGGCCCTGCCCGACACGCCCGGCGACGTAGACACCGGCCTGTTGAAGGCGCGTGCCCTCGTCGATCTGGGTCGCATGGACGAGGCCGAGATGTTGCTGGCGCGCCTGCCCGCGCCAGCCGATGCTGCTGGGCAGGCGTGGCGCCACTTGCTGCGCGGCGAGCTGCTGAACCGCCGTGGCCATGAGCCCGAGGCCCTGGTTGAGTTCCGCGCCGCCGCTGCAGGCGAGGACGCGCTGGCTGCCGCCGAGGCCGGCCTGCGTGGCGCGCGTTGGGCCGCCCAGCAGGGTCGGCACGACGACGCCCTGGCCCTGCTAGCGCCGGCGCTGGCCACGCTGCGCGAGCGCGGCGGCCTGTACGCGGTGCGCGCGGAGGTCGGCGCGGCCAACGTCTGGTCGGCCATGTATGCGACGACGCTGTCGCTGCCTTTCGAGCGCGTGCGCGCCGAGCTGGAGGCCTGCCTGCAAAGGCTGCGCGCCCTGGGCGACGGTGTGCCGCCGCTGCTGCTCGCCCAGGTGCAGGGGCATCTGGGCAACCTGCTGTTGAGCTGGGGCGATGTGGCGCAGGGCGCGCCGCTGGTGGAGGCCGACTACACGCAGCGCCTGCGGCTGCTGCACCGCCCGGTCGAACTGACCATTGCGCACGGCCGTGCCGGCGATGCGGCCATGGAGCGCGGGCAGCACGAGTTGGCGGCCCAGCGCTTTGCGCTGCGCCGCCAGGCCCGTGTAGTGGCCGGCAAGGGCCTGCATCCGCTGCTGGCCGGAGATATCCGCAAGCAGGCGCTGAACGCCAGCATGGCGGGTGAGATGGCCGGCGCGCTGCGTTTTCTTGACGAAGCGCCGGCGCCCGAAGCGCTGCGCGGCGCCGGGCACGACCCGGCCTGGTACGAAGAGGTGCTGCGCGAGGCCCGCGCCCGCGTCCTTGTCGACAGTGGCGACGCGGCGCTGGCCCGCCAGGCGCTGGCGCTGGCGACGCGCCATGAGGCCAAGCCGCAGGACGCCATGCTGACGGCCGGCTTCGCCACCGGGCCTGAGCTGCTGCGCGCTGAAGGCCAGTGCCTGCAGCCGGACGCCCGCGCTGGCCTGGCCCGCATGCGCGCCTTCGTCGCCGCGTTGAGCCTGCCGCACCACCCGGCCGCGCCGCAGATCGCGCGCCTGCACGGCGTGGCCGCGCTGTGCGCCTGG
>NZ_JBFUIM010000009.1:0-303346 GCF_056401875.1 Roseateles sp. P4_D2
ATGCACGCGGGCGCGCTGCAGCGCCGCGCGGGCGGCGGCTACGGCGAGCTGCAGCTGTGCCGGGTCGCGCGCCAAGGCCGCACGGCGCTGGCGCTCGGCCGCGTCGATGCGGTAAGGCAGGCGCTGCACGATCTCGGCGTCGTCCTTCGGGACGAAAGGTTCAGCCAAGACCGCCAGCGGGATTGCCAGCAGCAGCACGAGCAGGTGCTTCACAGCGTCTGCGGCTCTTCGGTCTCGCTGACCGACACCGCCACTGTCGGCAGCGTCAGCGCCTCCGTGGTCTCGTCGTCGGTCTTCTGCGCCTTCAGGTAGCTCACCAGGGCGGCGGACGAGGCCACGGCGCTGTCGGGCACCGCGGTGGGGGCCGGCGGCGGTGGGGGCGGCGGGCTGATGATTTCAGTGTCGCTGTCACTGCCGCCGCAGGCGGCCAGCACGAGCACGGCGCCGGCGGCGACCGCGGCAGTCTTGCGGGTCAACATGGCGGCCCCTTTCACTTGGTGCCCGGGATGGGCGTGTTGAGGTAGGGGAAGCCGCTCAGCAGGGGCACGACAGCCTGGTCCACCGCGTCATGCAGCTTGAAAGTCGTGGCACCCAGGGGCACCATGCTGGGCTTGCAGGCCGCGCCGAAGCCGAGCTTGTCGGTGTCGCCGTTGGCCACGCACAGGCCGCCCATGACGGCCACCAGCGAGATGTCGACGACGTCGTCCTTGGGCCGGCGGCCGTTGGGGTAGCCGGCGTTGTCGTTGCCTGCGGCGAGGATGTTGCCGACGATGCCCAAACGGTTTTGTTGAGCGAAGGGCACGGCAGCTATTGCCGTATTGAGCCGCAGCATCTCGGAGGCCGTGACCGTCTTCTGCTGGTTAACACCCTTGATGCCGGTCAGGAAGGTGGTGACCAGGTCGTTGCGCGGGAAGTTGGTCGGCGCGGTGTTGGGCAGGGCCAGCGCGATCTCCAGCAAGGCCGGCAGCGTCGGGTTGGTCACGTAGTCGGCGAATTGGCCGTCGTCCTTGGGGCGGGACGAGTTGAACTTGTCCTTGTCCCTCAGGCCGATGACGACCTCGTTGACCAGGGGCATGCCCAGGCGCGAGACCTGCACCCAGGCGCCGCCGGCCYTCTCGCTGGCCTGATGGCCCGAGCCCGGCTTGGGATCGAGCAGGCGGCCCTGGCGCAGGCTGGCCGTGGTCCAGCCGCCGATGACATCGTCGGTCGCGGATTTCAGGCAGTCCTTGTGCACCTCCAGCGCCAGCGTGGTGACGTTCTTGTCGTCGATGGTGTTGGGCGCGGCATTGATCAGCGACGGGTCGGTGATGACGGAGACCGGCGCGTTGACCAGGTCGAAGATGGTGCCGAGGTTGACGGCAAACGGGTCCTGGCGCTGGCCGACGAAGACCTTGGCCGGCGTGCTGCAGCCGGGGATGGTGATGGGGTAGACATGCTTGGCCGCATAGCTCGCATAGTCGGCGATGGTCTTCTTGCCGATGTTGTCGACCGGCTTGTCGAAGCTGGTCGCACCGCTGGTGGCATGGACCACCGCCTGGGCCGTGCCGCTGCGGCGGTCGCCGCGCACCACGGTCAGCGTGTAGCTCTCGTTGACCTGCAGGTTGGCGTCCTTGACGTTGGCCACCGCGCCCGACTGGATCAACGGGATGCCGACCATCTTGCCGCCGACGCTTAAAGACGTGCCGGCACCGCTGTTGGACAGCGTGTTCTTGAAGCGGAACTGGAAGGTCAGGTGTTCCTTGGCATCACCGACGTTGTCGACGTGGATCTCGTAGAGCGCATTCGGGTCCATCGAGAAGTAGTTCGGGCCGCCATAGCCGTCCTGCAGCGGCTGGTAGTTGGCGATCAGCGCGACGTAGCCGGCGCGGCCGGTCTCGTAGCTGTTGAACATGTAGAAGTCCGTCGCGTCGACCTTGGGCACGGTCGTGATGAAGGGCGCTTCGCGGTGGCTGGAAGCCTGAGCGCCTGCGGCCAGGCAGAACAGCGCTGCGCCCACGGCGCTGCGGGTGAGACGAGCTTTCATCGGGGGCATCCTGTATGGCAATGCCGTCTTGGCATCTGAGCGCTGTTACGCGCTCCAGCGCTCTACGGATTCACCCGATGTGACGAATCGCCCTCCATTCCCCTAACAACACAATGGCGACCCTCATCAGGAGAGCCCCATGCCCCGCTTCCGTCTCGCCGCGCTCGCTGCGGTCCTGTGCGCCACGAGCGCCTGGGCCGGCACCAGCGGTTTCTATCGCCAGCCCACACTGAGTGGCGATGCCGTCTATCTCGTCGCCGAGGGCGACCTCTGGCGCGTCGGCACGCAGGGCGGCGAAGCCCAGCGGCTGACCACGCACAACGGCCAGGAGACCCAGCCCGCCGTGTCGCCCGATGGGCAATGGCTGGCCTTCACGGCGCAGTACGACGGCGGCACCGAGATCTACCTGATGCCGGTGGCCGGCGGCCCGCCGAAGCGCCTGACCTGGGAAGGCGGCGGCATGCGCGTCTGGGGCTTCACGGCCGCCGGCGAAGTCCTCTACACCGGCTTGGACGCCCGTCCCGGCAGTCAGCTTTTCGCCATCGACGTGAAGACTGGCCAGCGCCGCCAACTGCCCGTCGGCCAGGCCAGCGACGCCGCGCTGAGCGCCGATGGCAAGACGCTCTATTTCACGCGGAGCGGCCTGCGCAGCGACAACGCCCGACAGTACCGCGGCGGCGCCATCGCGCGGCTGTGGTCGCTGGACTTGACGGACAAGGCCGAAGCAAAACCGCTGATCGCCGAGGGCAACAACGATCGCCGTCCCCTGCCCTACCGCAACGGTGGCGCGGAGCGCGTCGCCTTCCTGTCGGATCGCGAAGGCACGGTCAACATCTGGTCGGTCAATGCCCAAGGCGGTGACATGCGCCAGCACACCACGCACAAGGGCTGGGACATCCGCCACGCATCCATCGACGGCAGCCGCGTCGTCTATGCGGTGGGCGCGGACCTCTACCTCGTCGACCTCGCGCAGAGCGCGGGCGCGAAGAAGCTCGACATCAGCCTGGGCGGCGACTTCGACCAGCAGCGCGAGCGCTGGATCAAGAAGCCGCAGGACTTCCTGACCGACACGTCCTTCGCCCCCAATGGCGAGCGCGTGCTGCTGGCCGCGCGCGGTCACCTCGCGACGCAGGGCGTGCAGCAGCTGCGCCGCGCTGAGCTGCCGCTGCCGGCCGACGGCAGCTGCAAGAAGGGTGAATTCAGCAGCGACAGCAAGAGCGTCTTTGCCGTCTGCGACTTCAGCGGCGAGACCGAGATCTGGCGCTTCGCGGCCAATGGCACGGGTCAACCCGAACGCATCACCAGCGGCGCAACGACGCAGCGCCGCGACCTGCTCCCTTCGCCCGACGGCCGCTGGCTGGCGCATACCGACAAGGAAGGCGGCATCTGGCTGACCGACCTGAAGGCCAAGACAACACGCGAGATCGCTCGCAGCGCCCTTGGTGACGCGCCGCAGCTGCAGGGCTGGAGTCCCGATGGCCAGGCCCTGGCCTGGACGCTGTCGCTGCGCCATGCCGACCGCAGCCAGCTGCAGCTCTACAGCACGGCCGATGGCCGCACCCACACGCTGACCAGCGACCGCTACGACAGCGACAGCGCCACCTTCAGCCCGGACGGGCAATGGCTGTACTTCGCGTCCAACCGCAACTTCGCGACGACGGGCAATGGCAGCACATGGGGCGACCGCAACACCGGGCCGTTCTTCGGCTTCCGCGCCAAGCTCTACGCGCTGGCCCTGCAGCCGGGCCTGCGCTCGCCGTTCGCGGCCAAGGACGAGCTGGAGTCGGTCACCGAGAAGAAGGCCGACGAGCAGCGCGCCGAGGACAAGAAGGCCACCGACAAGGAGCCGACCGAGCGCAAGCCTGATCCAAAGGACGACAAGAAGCCAGCCGCCGAGAAGAAGGGCAAGCCCGCCATCGTTTTCGAAGGCCTGGCCGAGCGCCTCCACGAGCTGCCCGTGACCGCCGGCAGCTACCGCGCGCTGCGCGCGGATGGCAAGCGCCTGTGGTTCCTGGATCGTGATCTGGACGGAAAAAGCCAGCTCAAGTCGGTTGGCATCGACAACCAGGGCGGCCCGGCCGAGATCCTGGCCAGCGACGTGCGCAACTACGACATCAGCGCCGACGGCAAGAAGCTGATGCTGGTGCGCAACCAGCCCGCGGGTGCGGCGCCGGAAATCCTCGTCGTCGACGCGGCGCCCAAGCTGCCGACTGAACTCGCCAAGCTGCAAGTGCGCTGGAGCGACTGGCAGATCGCCACGCAGCCGCGCGCCGAGTGGAAGCAGATGTTTGCCGACGCCTGGCGCATGCACCGCGACCATTTCTACGACGTCAAGATGCACGGCGTGGACTGGGTGGCGGTGCGCGCCAAATACGAGCCACTGGTGGACCGTGTGACCGACCGCTTCGAGCTCGCCGAGCTGATGGCGCAGATGGTCAGCGAACTGGGCGCCCTGCACAGCCAGATCGGCGCCGGCGACACGCGGCTCGCGCCCGACGAGCCTGGCCTCGCGGGCCTCGGTGGGCGCTTCTCGCGCGCACCGGAGGGCTGGCGCATCGATGCGATCTATGCGCATGAGCAGGAGTTGCCATCCGAGGCACCGCCGCTGGCCGCGCCCGGTCTCAACCTGCAAGTGGGTGACGTCATCACGACCGTCAATGGCCGCCCCAGCACCAGCGCGCCACACATCCTGGAGCTGCTGCGCGGCCAGGCCGGCCGCCAGGTGCTGCTGGAGGTGAAACAGGCCAGCGGCAAGACGGTGCAGCGCATCGTCACGCCGGTGGCGCAGACGCGCGAAAACCAGCTGCGCTACAACGACTGGCGCGTCAGCCGCGCCCGCGCCGTGGAGCAGTCGGCCCAGGGCCGCATAGGCTACGTGCATCTGCGCGCGATGGGCGCGGCCGACATCGCCGATTTCGTGCGCGAGTTCTACGCTGCCAGCGACCGCGACGGCCTCATCATCGACGTGCGCTACAACAATGGCGGCAACATCGACAGCTGGATCCTGGAAAAGCTGCTGCGCCGCGCCTGGGCCTTCTGGCAACCGCGCTCGCCAGGCGGCGCGCCGGTCTACGCCAATATGCAGAACGTCTACCGCGGCCACACGGTGGTGTTGATGAACGAAGACACCTACAGCGACGGCGAGACCTTCGCCGAGGGCTTCAAGCGCCTCAAGCTGGGCCCCGTCATTGGCAAGCGCAGCTCGGGGGCGGGCGTGTGGCTGTCGGACCAGAACCGCCTGATCGACAACGGCATCATGCGGGCCGCCGAGACGGGGCAGATCGACGCCGAGGGCCGCTTCCTGATCGAGGGCATCGGCGTGACGCCGGACATCGAGGTCGACAACCCGCCGCGCGCAACGGCCATGGGCCAGGACGCGCAGCTGGATGCGGCGCTGGCCGAGCTGAAGCGCCGGATTGCCGAGCAGCCGGTCCAGGTGGTGAAGTCGGGACCGTATCTGCGGCCGGTCAAGCCGTGAAAGCAAAGGGAGGCTACGGCCTCCCTTTTTCATGGGTTTGAGAGATCAAGCGGTGCGGACGAAGCGATGCACCGCCGTGGCCCGGGCCGCGAAGGCACCGCTTAACAGGCCCAGGATCGCGCTCACCGCGGCGATGAACCAGAGCTCCTGCAGCACATGGGCGCCCATGCCGGTGGCGAAGCCCAGGCCGAACTTGGTCATGAAGATGCCGAGCATCAGGCCCAGCGGCACCCAGCTGCCGGGCATGCGCACGGCGGCGCCTTCCTTGGCCAGGCCGCGCGGTGCAAACAGCGGGCCACCGATGAGGACGGCAGCTGCAAAGGCCGTCGCCCAGGCCAGCACGGGAACCATGTGTGCGCCGAAGGCCGTCGTGACGCCATACAGCGACAGGGCCAGCATGGCCAGGGCGACCTTGGCGAGCATGCCGGGCTGGACGACACGGTCACGCGACTGGCGGTAGCCCAGCATGACGAGGCCGGCCAGGACGGCGAAGGGCCAGAAGGGGATGGAAGAAGCAGTCATTGGCGGCATCCGGTGGGTGTTGCGATGCCTGGACTGTGCGGATGCCTCGCCCTTGGGGCCAACGGCTTGCGACGAATGGACAGCGCGCGGCGGGAATCGCCAGCGAACGGTGGCGAACGGCCGCCCGCCGGGCGCTCAGCTCAGCACGACCCTCGCGAACTTGCGCTTGCCCACCTGCAGCACATGCTCGCCGGCGTCAAGCTTCAGCCCCTTGTCGGCGATGACTTCGCCGGCCCGGCGCACGCCGCCCTGCTCGACCATGCGCAGGCCTTCGCCTGTCGATGCGACAAGGCCGGCCCCCTTCAACACCTGGGCGATGCCCATGGGCGCGCCGCTCAACTGAACTTCAGGAATCTCGTCAGGAATGCCACCGCGGGCGCGATTGTTGAAGTCGGCTTCGGCCGCGTCCGCCGCCGCCGCGCTGTGGAAGCGCGCCGTGATCTCCTTGGCCAGCATGACCTTGGCGTCCTTCGGGTTGCGGCCACCCTCGACCTCAGCTTTCAGCGCGGCGATCTCGGCCAGGGACTTGAAGGACAGCAGCTCGAACCACTTCCACATCTGTACGTCGCTGATCGACAGGATCTTGGCGAACATGGTGTTCGGCGCCTCCGTGATGCCGATGTAGTTATTCTTTGACTTGGACATCTTCTCGACGCCGTCCAGGCCCTCCAGCAGCGGCATGGTCAGGATGCACTGCGGCTCCTGGCCGTATTCCTGCTGCAGGTGGCGGCCCATCAGCAGGTTGAACTTCTGGTCGGTGCCACCCAGCTCCAGGTCGCTCTTCAGCGCCACCGAGTCGTAGCCCTGCATCAGCGGGTAGAGGAACTCGTGCACCGAGATCGGCGTCTGGGCCGCGAAGCGCTTGGTGAAGTCGTCGCGCTCCATCATGCGGGCGACCGTGTACTTGCTCGCCAGCTGGATCATGCCGGCCGCGCCCAGCGGCTCGCTCCACTCGGAGTTGTAGCGAATCTCGGTGCGCGCCGGGTCCAGCACCAGCCTGGCCTGGGCGTAATAGGTCTCGGCGTTGGCCTGGATCTGTTCCTTGGTCAGCGGCGGGCGAGTGGCGTTGCGGCCGGACGGATCGCCAATCAGCGAGGTGAAGTCGCCGATCAGGAAGATGACCTGGTGACCCAGGTCCTGCAATTGGCGCATCTTGTTCAAGACAACCGTGTGACCGACGTGGATGTCGGGCGCCGTCGGGTCCAGGCCCAGCTTGATACGCAGCGGCACGCCCGTGGCGGCGGAGCGGGCCAGCTTCTTCGTCCACTCGGCCTCCGGCAGCAGCTCGTCCACGCCGCGGCGCGTGACGGCCAGGGCTTCGAGGACAGCATCGGTGATGGGGAATTGCGGAGCGTCGGACATGGCGCATCGGCGCCCGGCAGCAAACCGGGCGAAACGTTAAGTTATTGATCCATCGGGGTTAACCGGCATGCCAGGTAGGACAAAGCCGTTAGAATTCACCCTTCGTTTGGGGGTGTTGTTTCAACACAACCAATCCAGGGATTTTAAGGGCCGCCCACGAGCGGCCTCAGCGCTGAACCGGCTCGGCCGGGATTGCCCCAGCGACAACCCCGGGAATACCGAGAGTGACAGCGAGAGTGACTGTTAAGAACCGCCTGAAGCAAGTCCAAGCCAGCCTGCAGCATGCCGAGGCCTTTGCCGCCCGGCATCCGCGTGCGCTGACGGCCACCGTCGTCGGCCTGCTGAGTTGCTTCGCCGTGACCGCCTTCGGCATCGCGCCGCTGGCCCCTGACGCCGCCGAGCTGCCCAAGCGCACGTTGGTCGAGACGCTGGCCACGCCCGATGTGGAGAGTCAGCTCGAGGAGCTGGCCACGCACGCCGTCGGCCTGACCCGCGCCGAAGCCACTCGCTCCAGCGATACCCCTGACAGCCTGCTCAAGCGTGCCGGCGCCTTCGACCCGGCCGCCGCGGCCTTCCTGCGCACCGACCCGCTGGGCCGGCGCGTGCTGCAGGGCCGCGCCGGCAAGATGGTCCACCTGACAGCCGACGCCTCCGGCCAGGTGCAGAAGATCGTCATGCGCTTCCCGGCCGAAAAGGTCGAGCAGCAAGCAAGTCATTTCACCCGGTTGACGATCGAGCGCGTCGGCGCCCGCTTCACCGCCCGCACCGAAACGGCACCGCTGCAGGCCCAGGTGGCCTTGGGCAGCGGCACCATCCGCACCTCGCTGTTCGCCGCTACCGACGACGCCAACATCCCCGACGCCATCGCTTCGCAGATGGCCGACATGTTCTCGGGCGACATCGACTTCCACCGCGAGCTGCGCAAGGGCGACCGCTTCAGCATCGTCTACGAGACGCTGACCGCCGACGGCGAGCCGGTCCCGTGGGACGGCGGCGTCGGCCGCCTGCTGGCCGGCGAGTTCACGAACAACGGCCGCACTTATTCGGCCGTCTATTTCAAGGACAACGCCACCGGCAAGAGCAGCTTCTTCGGCTTTGACGGCACGAGCAAGCGTCGCGCCTTCCTGGCCAGCCCGATGGAGTTCTCGCGCATCACCAGCGGCTTCGCGATGCGCTTCCATCCCATCATGCAGACCTGGCGCCAGCACAACGGTGTCGACTACGGTGCGCCGACCGGCACGGCCGTGCGGTCGGTGGGCGATGGCACGGTCGAAATGGCCGGCTGGCAGAACGGCTTTGGCAATGTCGTGCAGGTGCGCCACGCCGGCGACCGCAGCACGGTCTACGCTCACCTGAGCCGCATTGACGTCAAGAAGGGCCAGCGCATCGAACAGGGCATGAAGCTCGGTGCCGTCGGCTCGACCGGCTGGGCCACCGGCCCGCACCTGCACTTCGAGTTCCGCGTCGGCGGCCGCCACATGGACCCACGCACCATCGCTCGCGCCTCCGAGGCGATCACGCTGCCGAACTACGCCAAGTCGCAGTTCCTGCAGACCGTCGCCAGCGTCAAGACCCAACTGGCCGTGGCCGAGACCATGGATGGCGTCTCAGCCGCCGACTGAGCTCCGTCAGCTCTATATCGGGCTGATGTCGGGCACCTCGCTCGACGGCATTGATGGCGTCCTCTTCGACGCCGATGCGCTGGCCGTCACCGGCCATGTGCATGCCCCCTTCTCCCACGCGCTGCGCGACGAGTTGTTGGCACTGAACGCACCTGGCGGTAACGAGCTGCATCGCGCCGCCTTGGCTGCCAATGCGGTAGCCCGTGCCTATGCCGACGTCGTCTCGCAGTTGCTTGAAGCCACGGGCGTTCCACGCAAGCAGATTGCGGCGCTGGGCGCTCACGGCCAGACGGTGCGCCACCGCCCGGACGGCTTCGACGGCTACACGACGCAACTGCTGAACGGCGCCCTGCTGGCCGAGCAGGCCGGCATTGACGTCATCTGCGACCTGCGCAGCCGCGATGTGGCCGCGGGCGGCCAGGGCGCACCCCTGGTGCCGGCCTTCCACCGCGCCGTCTTCGGTGCAGCGCAGGCGGACGTGGCAGTGCTCAATCTCGGCGGCATCAGCAACCTCAGCCTGCTGCATGCCGACGGCCGCACCGGCGGCTTCGACTGCGGTCCGGCCAACTGCCTGATGGATGGCTGGATCGCCCGCCACCGCAGCCTGGCCTATGACGCCGACGGCGCCTGGGCCGCGACAGGCCGCGTGCTGCCCGAACTGCTTGAAGCGCTGCTGGCCGAACCCTGGTTCGCGTTGCCGCCGCCCAAGAGCACGGGGCGGGATCTTTTTCATCTGCGTTGGCTGGACGCGAAGCTGGCGCCGGGTCTCGCGCCGGAAGATGTGCAGGCGACGCTGCTGGAGCTCAGCGCCCGTTGCGTGGCCGACGCCCTGCACACCACCATGCCGCAGGCTAGTACTTTGACCGCCTGCGGCGGTGGCGCCTTGAACGGCGTGCTGATGGGCCGCCTGGCGGCGCTGCTGCCCGGCGTGGTCGTGCAGACCAGCGCCGCGCACGGCCTGCCGGTCGACCAGGTCGAAGCGGCGGCCTTCGCCTGGCTGGCCCGGTGCTTTGTCGAGCGCCGGCCGGGCAATCTGCCCGCCGTCACAGGCGCGGCAGGCACGCGCCTGCTGGGGGCGCTCTACCCCGCCTGACAGCGCTGGCTCAGCCCGGTTCGGGCGGGTCCTGCTGCTTGATCGCCAGCGCCACGTGGCTGTCGCCCGATTCGAGCTGGCCGAAGATGCCAGCCGAGGCCATCGTGATCAGGGCCATGCAGACAAAGGTGGCGCGAAAGGCCTGCAGCGTCTGCACACCGTCCATGCCGAAGTGCGCTGTGAAGGCCGCCAGCACCGCGCCCGCCGCGGCCACACCCATGCCCATGGCCAGCATCTGCACCATGGACAGCAGGCTGTTGCCGCTGCTCGCGTTGTCGGGCTCGAGATCCTTCAGCGTCAGCGTGTTCATCGCGGTGAACTGCATCGAGTTGACGGCGCCAAAGAGTGCCAGTTGCACGACAGTCACCACCAGCGGCTGCCCAGGCGTGGCGAAGCCGAAGCTCGCCATCGTCAGCCCGACCAGCAAGGTGTTGACGACCAGCACACGCCGGTAGCCGTGGCGCCGGATGAGCGGTGTCGTCACGCGCTTCATCGACATGCTGGCCAGGGCCACGGGCAACATCATCATGCCGGCCTGGGCGGGCGAATAGCCCATGGTCACCTGCAGCAGCAGCGGGATCAGGAAGGGCATGCAGGAGCTGCCCAGGCGCGAGAACAGATTGCCGAGCAGGCCGATGCGCAGCGCACCGATGCGAAACAGCCGGGGCGAAAACAGCGGGTCGGGCCGGCGCAGGGCATGCAGCCAGTAGGTCGTCAGGCTGGCCAGCCCGAAGATCATCAACATCAGTACCGAAGCCTGGCGCAAGCCCAGGCCCGACAGGCCGTCCAGCGCCAGCGAGACCGCGGCCATGCCGAAGGCCAGCAGCAGATAGCCCGTCAGATCAAAGCGCCCGACCGCGACCGGCGCAGGTGCTGGCATGTAGCGCAACGTGGCCAAGGCGCCGATGAGGCCGACCGGCAGGTTGATCAGAAAGATCCAGTGCCAGGACGCCGCCTGCACCAGCCAGCCGCCCAGCGTTGGGCCGATCAGCGGGCCGACCAAGCCGGGAATGGCAACGAAGCTCATCGCCTGCAGGAAGCGCTCGCGCGGGAAGGTGCGCAGCACGACCAGGCGTCCGACCGGCAGCAGCAGCGCGCCACCAGCGCCTTGCACGACACGCGCGGCGACCAGGGCGTCCAGGCTGGGCGCCAACGCGCACAGCACCGAGCCGATCACGAAGAGGACGATTGCGCCGACGTAGATGCGGCGCGTGCCGAAGCGGTCCGCCACCCAGCCCGTGGCCGGGATCAGCATGGCCATCGTCAGCGAATAGGCGACGACGACGGACTGCATGCGCAGCGGGCTTTCGCCCAGGCTGCGCGCCATTGCCGGCAGCGCCGTGTTGACGATGGTGGCGTCCAGCGTCTGCATGAAGAAGCCGAGGGCCACCAGCCACAGCAGCATGCGCTGCTTGCGTTCCTGATCCATGTCGGGAGACGGCAAGGGAGGTGCCATGGGTCGGCAATGAAAAAGCCGCCCGGAGGCGGCTTGTCAGCGAGGGTTGAGCGAAGGCTCAGACCGAGAAGGAGGAGCCGCAGCCGCAGGTCGTCGTGGCGTTCGGGTTCTTGATGACGAACTGGGCGCCCTGCAGGTCTTCCTTGTAGTCGATCTCGGCACCCATCAGGTATTGCAGGCTCATCGAGTCGATCAGCAGCGTGACGCCATTCTTCTGCATCTGCGTGTCGTCGTCGTTGACGGCCTCGTCGAAGGTGAAGCCGTACTGGAAGCCGGAGCAACCACCACCCTGCACGAAAACGCGCAGCTTCAGGTCCGGGTTGCCTTCCTCGGCCACCAAGTCGCGCACCTTGTCGGCGGCGCTGTCGGTGAACACCAGGGGCACGGGAATGTCAGTGACGGGGGTATCAAGCACGGCGCTCATGGCGAGGCTCCTGTGAATCTGTCCAGAGACGAATATCGGGATTGTCCGCGCAAAAACAAAAGGCCGCTCGAAGCGGCCTTTTGTGTCCAAGCGCAGAAATTAACGCTTGCTGAACTGCTTCCTGCGACGGGCGCCGTGCAGACCGACCTTCTTACGCTCGACTTCACGCGCGTCACGCGTGACGAAGCCGGCGCGGCTCAGTTCGGGCTTCAGGGCTGCGTCGTAGTCGATCAGCGCGCGGGTGATGCCCAGGCGCAGGGCGCCGGCTTGACCCGATTCGCCACCACCGTGCACGTTCACCTTGATGTCGAAGGCTTCACCATTGTTCGTCAGCAGCAGGGGCTGCTTGGCGATCATGATGGACGTCTGACGACCAAAGTAAGCGTCGATGGCCTTGCCATTGACGATGATCTGGCCCGTGCCCTTCTTCATGAAGACGCGAGCGACCGACGACTTGCGACGGCCCGTACCGTAATTCCAGTTTCCGATCATGGCCGTTCCTTAGATCTCGAGAGCCTTGGGCTGCTGGGCGGTATGCGGGTGCGTCGGGCCTGCGTAGACCTTCAGCTTCTTGACCATGGCGTAACCGAGCGGGCCCTTGGGCAGCATGCCCTTGACGGCCTTTTCCAGCGCGCGGCCGGGGTGCTTGGCTTGCATGTCCTTGAACTTCGTGGCGTAGATGCCGCCGGGGAAGCCGCTGTGACGGTAGTACACCTTGTCGGTGGCCTTGTTGCCCGTGACACGGAGCTTTTCGGCATTGACGATGACGATGAAATCACCGGTATCCACGTGAGGCGTGTAAATGGCCTTGTGCTTGCCGCGCAAACGGAGTGCCACTTCGCTGGCAACACGTCCGAGCACCTTGTCGGTGGCGTCAATCACAAACCACTCGTGCGTCACTTCGGCCGGCTTGGCGCTGAAGGTCTTCATGAGAGTGCTTTCGCTGCGCCGGCTTCAAACTGCTGAAACCGGCAATAGATGGCTGAACTTCGACCGGTCTCGGTGCTTGTGTCTGATGCACAGCCTCTCAACACGGCTCTTTCCCGCAGCCTTTTGACGGAAAAGCCCACGAGTGTAGCAGTGCGGCCGATGGTTTGAAAAGGACCGAGGCGTTAACCTTGCCATACCTTTGCAGTGCCCGCCATGCCCAAGCCCCCGTCCGCCGACTCTCCTCCCCTCGCCGAAGCCGCGGCGGGCGAGGGCCATGAGCTGTCGGCCTTCGGCCTCGACCCGATTGCGCCGGCAGCCGCCCCGGCCGAACCGGCAGGCCCGCTGGCCAAGGCCCGGGCTGCATTGGAGCTCCTTTCCACCTGGGTGCCAATTCGCTCGCTCGCGCGCCGCCACCGCCATCGCATCATTGACCACCTGCTGGCGCTGGAGCCGCAGGACCGTTACTTGCGCTTCGGGTACCCGGCTTCGGACGAGCAGATTCGCAAATACGCCCTCAGCATCGACTTTGCCCGCGACGAGGTGCTGGGCATCTTCAACCGCCGCCTGCACCTGATCGCCCTGGCCCATCTGGCCTATGGGCAACCGATGCCGGATGAGCCCAGCCGCACGATGGCCGAGTTCGGCGTCTCCGTGCTGCCGCAGTCGCGCGGCCGGGGCCTGGGACGGCGGCTTTTCGACGCCGCGGGCTTGCATGCCCGCAACCGGGGTATCGACACCCTGTTCATCCACGCACTGAGCGAAAACCGTCCCATGCTGCGCATTGCGGCAGCGGCTGGCGCCATCGTCGAGCGCGACGGCAGCGAATCCGCGGCCTATCTGCGCCTGCCACCCGAATCATTCAGCTCCCAGGTCGAGCAGGCACTGGAGCGGCATCTGGGCGAGCTGGATTTCCAGTTCAAGCGCCAGGCTCAAGTGCTGAGTGGATTTGTCGACAGCG
Organism: Roseateles sp. P4_D2; assembly: GCF_056401875.1. Taxonomy (NCBI): domain Bacteria; kingdom Pseudomonadati; phylum Pseudomonadota; class Betaproteobacteria; order Burkholderiales; family Sphaerotilaceae; genus Roseateles; species Roseateles sp. P4_D2. Next base: position 13,869 of record NZ_JBFUIM010000009.1, read on the forward strand.
TTGCCGAGGTCAAAGCCCATTTCGAATCTCCCGGCCGCGCCGCCAAGGAATAAATGACGGGCTAACGGCCGTTTTCCCAGGCATGCTCCCCCTCAGGCCCGGGGGAATCGGGACTAGCGAGTAATTCCTTTTAGGGACGTTGCGCTACATTGCCCGACCATTGCGCCGCGAGAAAACAAGGTCGGCGTCATCCGCCGAAATCCCTTCAGGGTATGCCGTACGCCATCTATTGGATCGCCGCGCTGGCTGTTTGCGTCCTGGGTCTGGCCATCAGCCTGATCTGGGCGCTGCGCCGACCTGCGTACGCCAATAAAGGCTTGCCGGCGGAGTGGTCACTCACGGCGCGGCCTGTATTCACGACCGACGAGCGCCGTGTCTTCCGGCTGCTGCGCGAGGCCCTGCCCCACCACGTCGTGCTGTCCAAGCTGCCGCTGGTGCGGTTTTGCCAGCCGACCGAGGCCAAGGAAGTGCGCTACTGGTTCGACCTGCTCGGCGCCTCGCATGTGACCTTCGCGGTCTGCAGCCCCAATGGTCGCGTGCTGGCCGCCATCGACCTCGAGGGCGAGCGCGGCGTTACGCCGCGCAGCCTGCAGATCAAGCATGCCGTGCTCTCCGCCTGCCGCGTGCGTTATTTGCGCTGCGCGATGGACCAGCTGCCCAGCGTCGCCGAGCTGCAGCTTTTGGTGCCCCAGAGCAGCAATTCACGCGGCCCGCTCCCCGCACCGGCAGCCACATCGACGCCGTCGCGCCGCCGCATGGGCAGCAGCGAGGACGAATTCGGCAGCGACTGGGGCCAGTTCTCCCAGCCTCTGCCGCTGTGGCAGGACGCTGGCGTCTTCAGCGGCGGCAATGACGGCTATGGGGACCGAGAGCGCGACCGCCATCCGCGCATGCCGGCCCAGCCCGCCACGCCGCATCCACAGCGCCGCCTGTCCTCACGCAACCTCGACCCGGCGCGCTACAACCCGCGCAACCTGCCGGTGCTCGATGACGCCGACGAGGAGGCCATGATGGACGACATCGTCGGCGTCGTCGTCGATGCGCCGCGCTACGCCACCCAGCGTCCCCGTCGGAGTTGATTGCAACCGGCGACACTCGCCGGATGCATGACACGACCCCTGATCTCAGTTTCGGCGACCTGACGCCGGAGTTCATGCTCGACGCCCTGGACGCCGCCGGCCTGCGTGCCGACGGCCGGCTGCTGCAGCTCAACTCCTTCGAGAACCGCGTGCTGATGCTGCACCTGGAGGACGGCGGCGCGGCTGTCGCCAAGTTCTACCGCCCGGCGCGCTGGAGCGATGCGCAGATCCTGGAAGAACACGATTTCGCCACCGAGCTCGCCGCCGCCGAGGTGCCCGTCGCGGCGCCGTGGACGCTGGAGGGCGGTTCCACCCTTTTCCACTATCAGGGCCAGCGCCTGGCCGTCACGCCGCGCCAGGGTGGGCGCGGGCCGGAGCTGGAAGACCCCGAAGTGCTGCGCTGGATCGGCCGGCTGCTGGCTCGCCTGCACGGCGTCGGCCGCCAAAAGCCCTTTGCCGAACGCCTGGCTTGGGCCAGCGCCGCGCCCGCCCAGGCCGCACGCGATTGGCTGATGGGCAACGACGCCATCCCGCCCGAGATCGCACCCGCCTGGGACGAGGCCGCACGCCGCTGCATTGATGCCATCCAGGCCGCCTTTGACAGCCTGCCCGACCTGCAGTTAACGCGCCTGCATGGCGACTGCCATCCCGGCAACATCCTCTGGACGCCTGACCGCGGGCCGCACTTCGTCGACCTCGACGACGCCGTCAATGGCCCGGTGGTGCAGGACCTGTGGATGCTGTTGCCCGGCGAGCCCGATGCTGCACGCAGCCTGCTCAACGCCGTGCTCGATGGCTACGAGCAGATCGCCGAATTCGATGATCGCGAACTGCGCCTGATCGAACCGTTGCGAACAATGCGCATGATCCACCACAGCGCCTGGCTGGCTCGCCGCTGGGGCGACCCGGCCTTCCCTCTCGCCTTCCCCTGGTTTGGCACGCCCAACTATTGGCTGGACCAAGTGGCCAAGCTGAGGGAACAGCTGGAAGCGATGCGGCCCAAGGGCAGCACCCCGACGCTGGCCCGTGACGAGGACGAGGTCAACTTCGATGGCGACGGCTTCGCCTGATTCGCTCAGGGCAGTGGGCTCGTCAACACCACGGCATAGCCATCGGGGTCGCGCAGCCAGAACTCCCAGTTGCCGTTCTGGCTCCAGCGCTTCGGCCTGACGACGTCGACATCCAGCGCTGTCGCCCGCTCCACGGCGGCGTCGAAGTCAGCCAGCTCGAACCACAGCAGCACGCCGTTGCCATAGGGGCGCAACTCGACGTCGCCAAGAGGCCCATGATCGTGATCGACCTCCCAGCGGTGCAACTGCAGCAGCAAATGGCCGTCGGGCGCGTTCAGGCGTTCGTATTCGTCGCCGCCGTGGCCGCTGTGGCACCCCAGCAAGCGCTGATACCAGCGACTGCTGGCGGGCACGTCATGGACGCAGATCAGCGGGACGAGTTGCATGGCGGCTCTCCAGGAACGCCGTGAAATGCTAGCGCCAAGGTGGGGTCGATTGCCAGAAAATACTGGATATCCATACAGTCTTGTGATCTCATTCAAGCTCCGGATTCTTCCCCCGACCTGCCTGTTTCCTGGCCATGTTGTCCGCTTCTCTCGCCTCCTGCGTCCCTTGCGCTGCCTTGCGGCCCCCGCTCGTCCCCCTGCCGCTGGACGACGCCCGGCTGCAGGGGCGGCTGTGGCGCGGCAGCAGCCTGAGCACCGCCGCCGACCCGACGCTGGCCAGTGGCTTTGCGGCGCTGGACGCCGAGCTGCCCGGCGGCGGCTGGCCGCTGCGAGCCGTCACCGAGCTGCTGACGCCGCAGCCCGGCGTGCTGGAGTGGCGGCTGCTGGCGCCGGCGCTGAGCGGCTGGTGGGCGGCCCAGGCCCTGCCGGCGGCCGCTCCCGGCCGTCGCGGACGCGTGGTCACGTCGGCGCTGCGTTCGCTGCTGCTCATCAACCCGCCCCACACGCCCCATCTGCCGGGCCTGCAGGCCCTGGGCCTGCCACCCTCGGCACTGATCTGGGTGGAGGCCAGCACGCCGGCTCAAGCGCTCTGGGCCGCCGAGCAGGCCATCAAGTCGCGCGTGGCCGTGCTGGCCTGGCTGCCCGAGGCGCGGCCGGAGCAGATCCGGCGCCTGCAGGTCAATGCGCTGAGTTCCGATGCGCCGGCCTTCCTGATGCGGCCGGAGCGCGTGCAGCAGCAGTCCTCGGCCGCGCCGCTGCGCCTGATCGTGCAGCCGGGCGAGGGCTGGGACCTGGCCGTGCACCTGCTCAAGCGCCGCGGGCCCGCGCACGAGGGCTGGCTTGAACTGTCCGCCGTGCCGGGCGCCGTGGAGCCGCTGCTGACGGCGGCCAAGCGCAAGCCCCTGCCTGCCCCCATGCCGGAGCCCGCGCCGGCTCCGGCCAGCCCTCCGATGGAGCGCCCTCATGCGCTGGCTCGCCCTGTGCTGCAGGCCTGATGCCCAAGGCAACGCCGGGCCGCCCCAAGTTGCCTTGACCCCCTCGGGGGGCGGGCAGGGCGCAGCCCTGCCCTGGGGGTCAACAGGTCATATTGGCGATGTTGACGCCCTCGGCTGGCTGGCGCTGAGCTTCACGCCGCGCGTTGCGCGGCTGGAGGAAGCGGTGGTGGCCGAGGTGTCGGCCAGCCTGCGGCTGTTCCGCGGCGCACGGGCTCTGCGGCAGCGGCTGCAGACGCAGGCAACACAAGCCGGCTTGGCCCTGGGCGACATGGCCTGGGCGCCGACAGCGCTGGGCGCCTTGGCACTGGCGCGTTGCAGCGACATCAATCCTGGCCGCCTGAGCGAGCGCCTGGACGCGCTGCCGTTATCGGCACTGAGCGCCGCCCAAGCCCATCACGCCATGCTGGCCCGCCTGGGCTGCACGCGCCTGGGCGAGCTGCGCCGGCTGCCTCGCCCGGCACTGGCCAAGCGCTTTGGCCCGGCGCTGCTGACGGCGCTGGACCAGGCCTATGGCGACCTGCCCGAGATACACAGCTGGCTGACCCTGCCCGATCGCTTCGACGCCCGGCTGGAGCTGCCCTACCGCGTCGAGCACGCGCCCGTGCTGCTGCACTTTGCTGAAACCCTGCTGCGCCAGCTCTGCGCCTTCCTCGCCGCCCGCCATGCCGGTGTGCGTGCGCTGCGACTGGCCTGGCAGCACGACGCGATGCGCCCCCGCGACGTGGCCGACAGCGGCGAGCTGACCGTGGCCACGGCGGACACGACGCGCGATCTGAGGCGGCTTACAAGGCTGCTGTCCGAACACCTGGGCCGCATGACACTGGCCGCGCCAGCCGGCGAAATCCGCCTCAGCGCCGATACCGTGCTGCCGCTGGAGGAAGGCAGCAGCAGCCTGTTGCCCGGCCCCGCCGATCCGCAGGAGCGCACGACGACGAATGCGCTGCTGGAGCGGTTGTCGGTGCGCCTGGGCGCCGACCATGTGCGCGAAGGCCGGCTGCGCGAAGACCATCGGCTGGCCGAAATGCAGCGCTGGCAGCCTTGGCCAGCACCGCCTTCCGTAGCTGTGCGCTCTCCACCAGGGCCGCAGCCGACCTGGCTCGTCGAGCCACCACAGCCACTGCGCTGCGATGCGCAGGAACAACCGCTGTACGCCGGGCCGCTGGCGCGAATCAGCGGCCCGCACCGCATCGAGGCCGGGTGGTGGGAGGGCCGCGGCGGCCTGCAGACGCGCGACTACTTCGTCTACCGCAGCGCCGCGCGCGGGTTGCTGTGGGTCTATCACGAGCGCCTGCCGGACGCGGCAACGGCCACATCGGGATGGTTCCTGCATGGGGTCTTCGCATGACGCCGCCGATGTCGGACCGCGACGAGCGGCTGGCGATGCTGCGCGAGCAGGGAATCGCCTCGGAAGCCGACCTGCGCCGCGCCGCCGATGGGTGGCAACGGGCCCAGCCCGGCTCGCGCACCGACGTGCCGCGGTATGCCGAGCTGCACTGCCTGTCGGCCTTCAGCTTCCTGCGTGGCGCGTCCGAGCCGGCCGAACTGGTGGAGCGTGCCTGCGACCTGGGCTACGAAGCGCTGGCCATCACCGACGAATGCTCGCTGGCGGGCGTCGTGCGCGCGCACAAGCAATTGCGGGAGATGCGCGAGGCAGCGCACCACGCCCTGAAAGAGGTTGCACGCGAGGCGGGCCAGACCGAAGACGACATTGCGCAACCGCAGCTGATGCAGTTGCTGATCGGCAGCGAGTTCCTTGTGCGCGACGACACCGGCACGCCGCGCTTCAAGCTCGTGCTGCTGGCGCAGAACCTCAACGGCTACGGCAATCTCAGCCAGTTCATCACCCGGCTGCGGCGTGCCAGCCCGGTCAAAGGCGAGTACACGCTGCACTGGCGCCAGATCGCGCCCGAGAAGCTTGCCGACTGCCTGGCCCTGCTCGTGCTGCCGCGCGAGGCCCCAGATGCCGAGCTGGCGCCGGCGGCGCATTGGGTGCTGCGCCATTTCGCCGGCCGCGCCTGGATCGCCGTCGAGCTGCTGCGCGAGGCCAGCGATGCGCTGTGGCTGCAGCGGCTGCAGGCGCTGTCCGAGGAGACGGCACTGCCGCTGGTTGCAGCCGGTGACGTGCACTTCCACGTGCGCTCGCGCAAGGCGCTGCAGGACGTGATGACGGCCACGTGCCTGGGCCGCACGGTGGCCGAGTGCGGTTTCGACCTGCAGCCCAACGCCGAGCGCCATCTGCGCAGCCGCTACCGGATCTCGCAGATCTATCCGCAAGCGTTGATGCGAGAGACGACGCAGGTGGCGGCTCGCTGCACGTTCAGCCTCAACGAGATCAGCTACCGCTACCCCAGCGAGGTCGTGCCTGCCGGTCGCACGCCGCGCCAGCACCTGCGCGATCTGACCTATGCCGGTGCTTACAAGCGCTGGCCAGAAGCCAAGGGCGGTGTGCCCGACAAATTCAAGCGCCGCATCGAGGACGAACTGGAACTGATCGAGGAGCTGGCGTACGAACACTACTTCCTGACCGTTGCCGATGTGGTCGACTTCGCGCGCAGCATCGGCATCCTCTGCCAGGGTCGCGGCTCAGCCGCCAACAGCGTCGTCTGCTACTGCCTGCACGTCACATCGGTGGACCCCGACCGCAGCACGCTGCTGTTCGAGCGCTTCATCAGCCGCGAGCGCAACGAACCGCCCGACATCGACGTCGACTTCGAGCATGAGCGCCGCGAGGAGGTCATCCAGCACCTCTACAAGAAATACGGCCGCGACCGTGCCGCGCTGACGGCCGTCGTCATCTGCTACCGGCCCAAGAGCGCGATCCGGGATGTCGGCAAGGCGCTGGGCTTCAGCGAGGCGCAGCTCGAAGTGATGAGCAATGACCACAGCGGCTGGTCCACCCAGGTGCTGCCCGAAGAACATCGGATCGAGCTGCTGCAGCAGCTTGGCTTGCCGGACGACGATCCGCGGCTTCAGCAACTCATCACTCTGGGCCGCCAGCTCAACGGGCTGCCCCGCCACCTCTCCCAGCACGTGGGCGGCTTCGTGCTGACGCAAGGCTCGCTGGAGCGCCTCGTGCCCATCGAGAACGCGACGATGAAGGACCGCAGCGTCATCGAGTGGGACAAGGACGACATCGACGAGCTGAAGATGATGAAGGTCGATGTGCTCGCCCTGGGCATGCTCAGCGCCATCCGGCGTTGCTTCGATCTCGTCAACCCGATGCGCGGCACGGCCATCGACCTGACCATCCCCGACAACGACACCGCCACCTACGACATGATCTGCAAGGCCGACACCATCGGCGTGTTCCAGATCGAATCGCGAGCCCAGATGTCGATGCTGCCGCGGCTGAAGCCGCGCGACTACTACGACCTGGTCGTGGAAGTCGCCATCGTCCGCCCCGGGCCGATCGAGGGTGGCATGGTGCACCCCTATCTGAAGAACCGCGCATTGCCGGCAGACCAGGTGGAGTACCCCAGCGAGGCGCTGAAGGAAGCCCTGTGGCGTACCCGTGGTGTGCCCATCTTCCAGGAGCAGGTCATGCAGGTGGCCATGATTGCCGCGGGCTTCAGCGCCGGGGAGGCTGACCAGCTGCGCCGTGCCATGGCCGCGTGGAAGCGCCCCGGCGTGCTGGAGAAGTACTACGACAAGGTCGTCAAGGGCATGCGAGAACGAGGTTATGAGGACGCGTTTGCCGAGCGCATCTTCAGCCAGATCAAGGGCTTCTCCTCCTACGGCTTCCCCGAGTCCCATGCCGCCAGCTTCGCGCTGCTGACCTATGTCAGCTCCTGGCTCAAATGCCACGAGCCCGCGGCCTTCCTGTGCGCGCTGCTGAACTCGCAACCGCTGGGCTTCTACACGCCCAGCCAGCTCATTCAGGACGCGCGCCGGCACGAGGTCGAGGTGCGCGCCATCGACGTGAACCACAGCAACAAGGACAGCACGCTGGAGCCCCGACCGGGCGAGCACCAACCCGCCGTGCGGCTGGGCCTGCGCCTCGTCGGCGGCCTGGGCGACGAGGCGGCCGAGCGCATCGAGCAGGCTCGCGCTCGCGACGGCGAATTCGCCCACCCGCAGGACCTGGCCTTCCGAGCCCGCCTGACGCAGCAAGACATGCAACAGCTCGCCGCCGCCGATGCACTGACGTCGCTGGCCGGCCATCGCCGCCAGCAGGTCTGGCAGGCCTCGGCCCTGCATGCCATGCCGGAGCTGCTGCAGGGCAGCCTGCTGCCCGAGGATGATCTCGAACTACCCGCCGCCGCCGAGGGCGAGGAGGTGCTGTGGGACTACGCCGCCACGGGCCTGACGCTACGCCGCCACCCGCTGGCCCTGCTGCGCCCACGCCTGTCCAAGCAAGGGCTGCTCAGCGCCCAGCAGCTCGACGCCGTCAAGAGCGGCCGCCGCGCCAAGGCCTGCGGCATCGTCACCGGGCGGCAGAAGCCGCAGACGGCCAAGGGCACCCTGTTCGTCACGCTGGAGGACGAGACCGGCAACGTGCAGGTCATCGTCTGGCCCAAGGTCTATGAAGAGCACCGCAACACCATCCTCGGCGCACGGCTGCTGGCCGTGGAAGGCGTCTGGCAGCGCGGCGACGGCGATGTGCGCCACCTGCTGGCGCAGGGCTTCACCAACCTCAACCCGCTGCTGGGCCGGTTGCCGACGGAGAGTCGGGACTTCAAGTGAGCTAAACCCGGCAAGTCCCGCTTCCGAACACCGGGCCGCACATGGGCCCACCATGACCGCCACTTCGGGCCGCTGCCAAGTGCGCACTGCGCACTGGATGCAGCAGCCAGTAATGAGCGGAGGAGCGAAGCCCTGCGTCCTAATGGGCCCAATCGGTCAGAAATTTCAATCCACTCCCATAAGACGGGCGCACAGCCAGTATCTCATTCGCGACATACCCTTACGGAAATCTGCTCTAATTATTCTGAAAAATCAGTCCCCAATCCGGAGGGCCAGCGATGAAGACCCCGCAAAACCGTCGCATCCTGTTGGTGGATGACATGCCTGCAATCCACGAGGATTTTCGAAAGATCCTCATGCCGCAAGCGCCGGAACACGCGCAACTCAGCGCCGTGGAAGCAGCTTTGTTTGGCGAAGAGGACAGCGCGCTCCCCCAAATCGCCTTTGAACTCGATTCTGCCTATCAAGGGCAGGAGGGGCTTTCAAAATTAGAAGCCGCCCTCCACGAAAACAGGCCCTATGCCATGGCCTTCGTGGATATGCGCATGCCGCCCGGCTGGGATGGTGTGCAAACCATTGAACATCTATGGCAGCGCGACCCACGTTTGCAGGTTGTTATTTGCACGGCATATGCCGACGGTTCGTGGGCCGATATCTTGGCGCGCCTGGACGTATCCGATCGCCTGCTGATCCTCAAAAAGCCCTTTGATTCCATCGAGGTCCTCCAACTGGCCACGGCGCTCACCACCAAATGGCAAATGATGCAGGATGCGGCGGCGCATCGCACCCTTTTGGAAGACGCGGTACGGGAACGCACCAGCGAGCTGCTCACCGTCAACGAAGTTTTACAGAACGAGATGAGGGAGCGCAAGCATCTGGAAGGGCAATTGATCCAATCAGAAAAGCTGGCCTCCATCGGTCAGCTTGCGGCAGGTGTCGCGCATGAGATAAACAATCCGATCGGCTATATTTTCTCAAACCATGGCACCTTGGACGGATATATCGGAAAACTGTTCGAGCTGATTGCCGCCTATGAACACGCAGAAACCAGCATCACGGCACCCGAGGTGATTGCAAATCTGCGCGCACTGCGTGAACGTGTGGAGTTGGACTTCTTGAAAGAAGACATTCCAGTGCTCATACGAGAATCCAAGCAAGGCATTGTGCGGGTGCGCCAGATCGTCCAGGATCTGAAGGACTTTTCCCGCATTGATTCGTCGCAAGACTGGGAATCAGCCGATCTGCACCAGGGCATCGATTCGACGCTGAACATCGTCGCCAGCGAAATCAAGTACAAGGCCGATCTGGTCAAAGAATATGGCGCCATTCCCAATATTGAATGCCTGCCTTCACAGATCAATCAGGTGGTGATGAACCTTGTGGTCAATGCGACTCACGCCATTGGTGAAAAACGTGGCCGCATCACCATTCGAACGGGAGCCGAAGGGGCGCACGTGTGGATGGAGGTGGCCGACACGGGCACTGGCATACCACCCGACACGCTCAAGCATATTTTCGAGCCCTTCTTCACCACCAAGCCCGTTGGCAAAGGCACGGGGCTCGGGCTATCGGTGTCCTACGGCATCGTGCAGAAACACCACGGCCGCATCGACGTGGAAAGTGTCGTGGGTCAAGGCACCACGTTTCGCGTCACGCTGCCGGTGCGACAGACAAAAACGCAAGCCGAAGTGCCAGTGTCCGATATCTGAAGCCACTTCATGCAAGGCAACCCATCATGAAAACATGGCCTGCCCCAAACAAGGGCCGTATTCTCGTCGTGGACAGCAATCCCGACACTCACGGCGCCTTTCGCAACATGTTGGTCGAAGATACCCATGCGCAAGGGAAATTCCAGCTGGACTGCGCCCGCGACACCCGCGACAGCCTTGCCCTGATGCAACAGTCCCTGCTGGCTTCGCAACCTTATACCTTGGTATTCATAGGCGCCTCTCAAACCAAGGCATGGACAGCGGTCGAAATAGCCCCCCAAATTTGGGCAATTGATCCCAGCGTTCAGATCGTGCTTTGCGCGGAGCGGCTCGATTCTTCTTCTGACTCGTTATTCGAAGCCATGGGAGCAACGAATAGCAGGTGGCTGACGCTTCAAATGCCTCTTGACCGCGTTGAAGTCATCCAGTTGTCACATTCCCTGACAGAGAAGTGGCATTTGCAACAGTTTGCCGAGGCGCATCAAGGCGTGAACTCAGCGGCAGAGACGACAGCGGCAGAGAGCCCAGTGGATGCGTCCCAGATCAATGAGCAAGATTTGCTGCGCACACTCCTGGACAACTCTCCCGATCATATTTACTTCAAAGATATGCAGTCCCGCTTTCTCAAATGCAGCAAAGCCCAGGCGTTGCAATTCGGGGCCGCGTCGCCGGCGGCATTGGTAGGCAAGACAGATTTTGATTTTTTTTCCGAAGAGCATGCGCGCCCCGCCTATGAGGATGAACAGGAAATACTGCGCACAGGCCAACCGATGATTGGCAAGGCGGAGAAGGAAACCTGGAAGGATGGCCGCGCCGAGTCCTGGACGCTGAGTACCAAAATGCCGCTGCGCAACAGTGCAGGAGTCATCATCGGCACCTTCGGCATCTCCAAGGACATTACTGCGCTGAAGCAGACGGAAGCAGCGCTGGCATATCACCACGATTTGCTGAGCACGCTGATGGAGAATTCGCCTGATTCCATCTTCTTCAAGGATCTGAAATCACGCTTCGTCAAAATAAGCCGTTCAGAGCTGCATAACCTGCTGCGACTATCGATCAGCCGCTACCGCGCAGTACATCCCGGCACGGATGAAGACGCACTCCCGCCGCATTTGGCCAACGTGGACGAGTTTGAAAAATATGTGATCGGCAAAACCGACGCAGACCTTTATGGCCAGGATAGAGCGAGTGAATTCAGCCATGATGAAGAAGAGATCCTCCGGACCGGAAAACCCATCGTCGAAAAGAGCGAGAAAACCGTCCATCCCGATGGGCGCGTTGTTTGGTATCTCACCACCAAAAGCCCCTGGAGAGACCGGCATGGTCAACTGATCGGGACCTTCGGAACGTCAAAAAACATATCCGAACTGAAGGAAGCCGAGCGAAAAATTGAAGAGGTGCAGGCCCAACTGCTGACTGCGGCACGCCTCGCAGGCATGGCAGAGATCGCAACCAACGTCTTGCACAACGTGGGCAACGTTCTCAACAGCGTCAACGTATCGGCCGACTTGATTGGCGCCCAGTTGCGGGCATCCAAGCTCAAGGGACTCGCCCGCTCCGTGGCTTTGATGGATGCGCATACCGAGGATTTGGGGCAGTTCCTGACGCAGGACAGCAAAGGCAAGCTGCTGCCCACCTATTTGCGTGAACTGGCTCGAACACTCGAGGGTGAGCACGAAGCCATAACGACTGAACTGGGCGCGCTGTGCGGCAGCGTGGAACATATCAAACAGGTCATCGCAACCCAGCAGTCATATGCAGGCACGCCGCGTGTTGTCGAATCCGCCAAGGTGGACGAACTGCTGGACGACGCGCTGCGCATGCACACGGTTGCGCTGACGCGTCACAAAGTGGATGTTGTAAAAAACTACCCGACCTTGCCCGCTCTCCTACTGGATCGGCATCGCGTGTTGCAGGTGCTGGTGAACTTGATCAGCAACGCCAAACAAGCGTTGAGCGCGACCGCGGACAAACGCGCCTTCATTACGCTCGGTGCTGTTTTGATGGAAGGGCCAGTGCTGCGCATCACGGTGACCGATAACGGCGAAGGCATCGCGCCGGAGAATCTGACCCGCGTTTTCTCTCATGGTTTCACCACGCGCAAGAACGGGCATGGCTTTGGTTTGCACAGCTGCGTTCTGGCCGCACAGGAGATGGGCGGCAGCTTGAGCGTCCATAGCGATGGCCCTGGGCAAGGTGCGTCGTTCATCCTGGAGGTTCCCGTGAACGTACCTACGGGATCCGCGCGCTAAATGGCGATACCGACAAATGCCTGGCCCAAGGTCCGCACATGCCGCCATGCGCTCAACGCTCAAGCAAGTAGAACGCGGTCGGTGTAAGTTGCGCCCGTCCTGGCCCGACCCAGCCTCAGCCCACAGACCCGAGAGCCCCTCATGCTGATTCGAACGACCGCCCTTCACGAGCCCCTGTCCAGCGAGATCACGCCCCGCCGGGTCTACCTGAACCGCCGCACGGCCCTGGCCGGCCTCGGCCTGGCAACCGCGTCACCGCTGGCTCTGGCCCAGGCCCAGGCCGCGCCAGGTGGCGGCAAGCTGCCCAAGCTGCCGGGCGCCCGCTCGGCCGTGGCCGGTGCGATGGTGATGGAGAAAGTCACCAGCTACGCCGATGCAACCTCGTACAACAACTTCTACGAATTCGGCACCGACAAGGCCGACCCCGCCGAGCGCGCCCACACGCTCAAGCCCCGGCCATGGACGGTCAGCGTCGAAGGCGAATGCGCCAAGCCCGGCCGCTACGACCTCGACGCGCTGCTCAAGCTCAGCGCCATGGAAGAGCGCATCTACCGGCTGCGCTGCGTCGAAGGTTGGAGCATGGTGATCCCGTGGGTGGGCTACTCGCTGTCAGAGCTCATCAAGAAAGCAGAGCCCACCGGCAAGGCGAAGTTCGTCGAATTCACGACGCTGGCCGATCGCGCGCAGATGCCCGGGCTGCGCTCGTCGGTGCTGGACTGGCCCTACCTCGAAGGCCTGCGCATGGATGAAGCCATGCACCCGCTGGCGCTGCTGACCTTCGGCATGTATGGCGAGGTGCTGCCCAACCAGAATGGCGCGCCGGTGCGCATCGTGCTGCCCTGGAAGTACGGCTTCAAATCGGCCAAGAGCATCGTCAAGATCCGCTTCGTCGAGAAGCAGCCGCGCAGCAGCTGGGAAGAGAGCGCACCCCAGGAATACGGCTTCTATTCCAACGTGAATCCCACCGTGGCCCATCCGCGCTGGAGCCAGCTCAGCGAGCGCCGCATTGGCGAAGACGGCCTGTTCGCCAAGAAGCGGCCGTCCTTGATGTTCAACGGCTATGAAGCGCAAGTGGGCCAGCTCTATGCGGGCATGGATCTGAAGCGCAATTTCTGATGCGGCGTGCGTTGACGGCGGCGCTGCTCAGCCGCGGCGCCAAACCGGCGCTTTTCCTGCTGTGCCTTACGCCGCTGGCGTGGCTGGTCTTCGGCGCCGTAGCCAACCGGCTCGGTGCCAACCCGGCCGAAGCCATCATCCGCGGCCTGGGCGACTGGACGTTGCGCGGCCTGTGGCTGACGCTGGCCATCACGCCGCTGCGCGAGCTGACGGGCCTGGCCGCACTGGCGCGCTTTCGGCGCACGCTGGGCGTGTTCACCTTCAGCTATGCCTCACTGCACCTGCTGGCCTATGGCTGGCTGGACATGGGGCTGGATTTCTCCGACATCGCCCGCGACATCGCCAAGCGGCCCTTCATCCTGATGGGCTTCACCGCCTGGCTGCTGATGACGCCGCTGGCGGCAACGAGCTTCAACAAGGCCATCAAGGCCCTCGGCGCCAAGCGCTGGCAGGCGCTGCACAAGACGATCTACGCCATCTCCGTCATCGCGCTGCTGCACTTCATCTGGATGCGCGCCGGCAAGCACAACTTCGCCGAGCCGGCCGTCTACGGCGTGATCCTTGCCGCGCTGCTGGGGTGGCGCCTCTTCAAACGCCTGAACACGAAAAAGGCGCGACTGGGATAATTCGCGGTTCTGCCCGAACCACCCCATGCCCAACCCCACCTCCATTGACGTCGCCATCCTCGGCGGCGGCCCCGCCGGCTGCAGCGCCGCGTCCTGGCTGGGCCAGATGGGCATGACGGCCCTGCTCGTCGAGCGCGAATCCCGCCTGTGCGCCGCGCTGGCCGGCCTGAACTTCGCCCAGGACTGGGTGCTGGGCGAGCCCGCCGCCCGCCTGGCTGCTTTGGGCGAGCACTACGCCGCCCAGGCCCAGGCCACGCCGGGGATGACGCTGCGCCTGGGCACGCGGGCCGAGTCCGCCCGCCACACGCCCGCAGGCTGGACCCTGCAACTGGCCACCGGCGAGCATGTGCAGGCCCGCGCCCTGCTCGTCGCCACCGGCCTGCGCCTGTTGCGCCCGGCGCGCTACTTCGCCGTGCCGCATGAGCGCGTGCTGGACGCCTCCCAATTGACCGCCCGCCGCGAGGCCCTGTCGCCAGGGCGCGTGCTGCTGCTGGGCGCCGGCGACAACGCCGCAGAGAACGCCCTTTTCCTGGCCGAGCGCGGCCATGAGGTGACTGTCTGGTCGCGCGGCAGCTGGCGCGCCCAGATCCACCTGGCCGAGCGGGCGACCGCCCACCCCCGCATTACGGTGCAACTGGCCACGCCACTGCCCGAGGCCCTGCTGCCGGACGACCGCAGCGTCACTGTCGGCGCCGAACGTTTCGACTTTGTCGCCGCACTGCTGGGCTTCGAGCCCGAGCCTTCCGCCTTTGCGCTGCTGGATGAGGCCTCGCGCCAACGCGCCTTCGTCGCCGGTGACGCCAGCCGTCGCTGGCATCCCTGCGTGCAGACGGCACTGGCCGATGGCGTGCAGGCGGCCAAGCAGATCGAACTGGCGCTGCGCCCGCAGGTCGCCGCCGCGCCGCAGCGCTACAACAACCGCCAGGTCATCCATCTGCAGGGCCTGCGTTTTCGCGCCAACCTCGGCGTGCTCGATTTCGAACGCACCGGGCCCCAGCCCATCCAGGTCGATGCCGAGGTCAACCTCGGTGCCATGCCTGTCGTCGCGCGCGACGCCGACATCGGCCATGTGCTGGACTACCGCCGCGTGCGCACGGCCATCATCGACGAGTGCACGGCCGAGCACACCGACCTCGTCGAAGCCCTGCTCGGCAAGCTCTGCAACCGCCTGATGAGCCTGCCCGGCGTCGTCGGCGTGCGCCTGAAGCTGACCAAGCTCGAAATCTTTCCCGACTGCGAAGTCGCAATCAGCACCGAACTGGGTGCATGGTGAACAACATGTCTGAACTTGATTTGCCCCCACGCTCGCACGGCGAGCTGCCCCCCGAGGGGGCTGTCAGCGGTTTCGGGCGGCCGGGCACCGCTGACGTCCTCGATTTCGCCGAACAAGCCGCTGCCGACAAGAAGGCCGCGTTTGAGATCAACAAGCTGTCCAAGCGCCTGCACCGCCAGGTCGGCCAGGCCGTCACCGACTTCAACATGATCGAAGACGGCGACAAGGTCATGGTCTGCCTGTCAGGCGGCAAGGACAGCTACGCCATGCTGGACATCCTGCTGAACCTGCAGCAGCGCGCGCCGATCAAGTTCAGCCTCGTCGCCGTCAACCTCGACCAGAAGCAGCCCGGCTTCCCCGAGGAGGTGCTGCCCAACTACCTGCGTTCGCGCGGCGTGGACTTCCACATCGAGAACCAGGACACCTATTCCATCGTCAAGAAGCTCATCCCCGAGGGCAAGACGACGTGCAGCCTGTGCTCGCGCCTGCGCCGCGGCATCCTGTACCGCGTGGCCGGCGAACTGGGCGCCACCAAGATCGCGCTGGGCCATCACCGCGACGACATGGTCACGACGCTGTTCCTGAACATGTTCTTCGGCAGCCGCATGAAGGGCATGCCGGCCAAGCTGGTCAGCGACGACGGCAAGAACGTCGTCATCCGCCCGCTGGCCTATGTGAAGGAGCCCGACCTCGTGCGCTGGGCCGAACACCGCGAGTTCCCCATCATTCCGTGCAACCTGTGCGGAAGCCAGGACAACCTGCAGCGCGTGCAGGTCAAGGCCATGATCAACGAGTGGGAAAAGCGCTACCCCGGCCGTATCGACAACATCTTCACGGCCATGGGCAACGTCGTGCCCTCGCACATGATGGACAAGAAGCTCTTCCCGTTCGAGACCATGAAGGCCACGGGCCGGGCCGAGCCCGACGGCGACATCGCCTTCGACGACGATGAAAGCTGCGCGACACCCGCGCAGGCTTCAGTCATCACGCTGCAACGCTGATTTACACGCGGGCAATCTGAGCGGGTCAGAATGACGGCATCTCGTTGATGGAGGTGCCGTCATGAACCGCCGCCTGATCCTCGCCACCCTTGCCGCTGCCTCGGTCGCTGCCTTCACCGGCTGCGCCGGCCCGTACACGGTCTCCGCTGACGTCTCCAGTTATGGCAATTGGCCGGCCGACCGCAAGCCCGGCAGCTATGCCTTCGACCGCCTGCCCTCGCAGCAGCAGAGTGAGGAAGCCGCCAAGCGCCAGGCCACGCTGGAAGACGCCGCCAAGGCCGCGTTGGAAAAGGCCGGCTTCAGGCCTGCCGCCGATGCGAAGAGCGCTGACGTGCTCGTCACGCTGGGCGCCCGCGTCACCGCCTACGACCCCGTGCCCTGGGATGACCCGCTGTGGTGGCGCTGGCGCGGCCGCCTCATTTCGCCGCGCTATGGCTATGTGCCAGGCTGGAGCGGCTTTGGCTGGCGTCACGATCCGTTCTTCGATCGCCGCTACGACCGCGCCGTGGCCCTGCTGATGCGTGACCGCGCCAGCGGCGAGGCCCTGTTCGAGACCCATGCCAGCAACGAGGGCGTGACCATGGGCAGCGACGCCCTGCTGACGCCGTTGTTCGACGCGGCCATGGCCGAGTTCCCCAAGGTCAACCCGAAATCGCATCGCGTCTCCGTGCAAGCCGTCCGCTAGCGGCGAGGACAGCAGGGAACAGCGCCCCGCCTGCCCATAATCGCGGCTTCGTTCAAACGCAGTCGCAAGGCAGGCATGGCGCTCAACATCGTGATCATGGCGGCGGGCAAGGGCACCCGCATGAAGTCCGCAACGCCCAAGGTGTTGCACAAGCTCGCCGGCCGCTCGCTGCTGGCCCATGTGCTGAAGAGCTGCGAGCCCCTGGCCGCCAGCGCGCGCATCGTCATCACCGGGCACGGCGCCGACCAGGTCGAGGCGGCCGTCTCGGCTGACGGCATCTCCTTCGTGCGCCAGATGCCCCAGCTCGGCACCGGCCACGCCATCCAGCAGGTCGTGCCGGCGCTGTTGGGTGAAGGCACCACGCTGATCCTGAACGGCGACGTGCCCCTGATCGAAACCACCACGGCCAAGGCTCTCATCGACGCCTGCGCCGGCCACGCCCTGGTGCTGCTGACGGTCGACCTCGCCGATCCCACCGGCTACGGCCGCATCATCCGCGACCCCGATGACGGCGGCGTGCTCGCCATCGTCGAGCACAAGGACGCCACGCCTGAGCAGCGCCTCGTCCACGAGGGCTACAGCGGCATGATGGCCGCGCCCACTGCAGCGCTCAAGCGCTGGGTCGGCCAGCTGACCAACAACAATGCCCAGGGCGAGTACTACCTGACCGACATCGTCGCGATGGCCGTCGCCGAGGGCCTGCCCGTGCTGGGCATCAAGGCCCACAGCGAGATCGAGGTGCTGGGCGTCAACGACCCCGTGCAGCTCTCCCAGCTCGAACGCGCCTTCCAGGTCCGCCAGGCGGAAGGCCTGATGCGCGCCGGCGTGCGCCTGGCCGACCCGGCCCGCTTCGACCTGCGCGGCACGCTGACGCACGGCCAGGACGTCGAGATCGACGTGAACTGCGTCTTCGAGGGCGAGGTGAGCCTGGGCGATGGCGTGCGCGTTGGCGCCAACTGCGTGATCCGCAACGTGACCATCGCCGCCGGCGCACGCATCCACGAGTTCACCCACATCGACGGTGAAGCAGCGGGCGCCAGCGTTGGCGAGGGTGCGCTGATCGGCCCCTTCGCCCGCCTGCGGCCCGGCGCACAACTGGGCGCCGAGGTGCACATCGGCAACTTCGTCGAGGTCAAGAACTCGACGCTGGCCAAGGGCGCCAAGGCCAACCACCTGGCCTATCTGGGCGACGCCACCGTGGGCGAGCGTGTCAACTATGGCGCGGGTTCGATCACGGCCAACTACGACGGCGCCAACAAGCACCGCACAACGATCGGCGATGACGTTCATGTCGGCTCCAACTGCGTGCTGGTGGCGCCCATCAAGATCGGCAATGGCGCCACCATTGGCGGTGGTTCCACCATCACCAAGGACGTTACTCCCGGTGACCTCGCTGTCGCCCGCGGCAAACAAGTTGCATTGACTGGCTGGACCCGTCCCACGAAGAAGCGTTGAATAGTGACTTAGTTCCGGCGATTGCTTCACGCCGCTCGAGGTGAGGGGGCACTTGCCGGGCCGGCCCGCCGTTAGGATGGCCCTGTCTCACGAACACCGCAGTACCCATGGCCCACGAACTCGACTTTGCCGCGCTCTCGCTTGACGATGCCGTCCCGGCGGATCTGGGTGCCTATGAGATCGCCCAGGCCTATCGTGAACGCGATGAGGCTGAAGCTCGGAATCGCGCCCTTGAACTCAAGGCCCAGGCCTGCGACAACGCGGCCGAAGCCTGCTGGTATCTGGCCCGCAGCCTGGGTGCCGCGCGCGACCTGCCGCAGGACGGTGAAGCCAGCCTGGAACTGCTGTTCCAGCTCATCGGCGCCCTGGCTGACCTGCCCACCGAGATTGCCGCGGCGCCGCTGCCAGCAGTCACTGGCGGCCGGGACGACGGCATCAGCGAACTCTGCCAGCAGCTCGAGGCCGCCCGCGAGTTGACCGAGGAAGCGCTGATTGATGCCGAACTGGCGCCCGCCCGCAGCCAGCACTGCCACTGAACCCAGCCCCACAACGCAAACGCAAAAGGCGCCCCGAAGGGCGCCTTTGTCATTGGCGCGGATCGCTTATTGCTGGCTTGTCGGCGCCTGGCTCACCACCGCTGCCGGCGGCACCGTCAAGCGGTTGTCGACGGCCTTCACGCCACCCGTTGAGGACGCGACGACAGTGGCCCGCTCACGGGTCTGGGTGTCGGGTGCCTGGCCTTCCAGCTTCACGACGCCATGGTCGGTGCTGACAACGATGGGCACAGCGGCCAGCGTTGAATCGGCGGAGAGAGCTATGCGCACCTTGGCCGTGATGCCGCTGTCCTCGGCTGTCGGCAGGAGCTGCTGCGGAGGTTGCGGCTGCGCTTGAGCCTGGGCTTGAGGCGACGTGCCAGGCGCCATCGAGCCGGCGACCGTGTCAGGCACAGCAGGCGTTGCCGAGGCCAGTGGCGGCGTAGCGGGCGGCATGGTTTGGGGCGTCGTCGCCGTGGCCGGGCCGGCCGCGGTGGGCGGCATCACGATGGGCGCCGAGCCAGGCGGTACGCTAAGCGGCTGGGCGTTCGCTGGCGCGGCGGCCACGGTCGTCGGTGGCGGCAGGGTTGCAGCCGGGCTGGTCGGCGCGCCGCGCAACACCATGTCGGGTCGCGCCGCGGGCGCCGGCGCCTGAGCCACCACAGCGGGGGCGTCAGCGGCCGGCCGGGTCGTCGTCACCGGCGGGCCCAGACGAGTGGTCGCTGCAGGCTCAGCAGGCGCTGGCGCAGCAGCGACGGTGGTCGTCGTGCTGTCCTCTGCCTGTGACGCGGCCGGTGTCTCCGGCGCCGGGGTGGCGGCGGCAACTTCGGTCTGTGGCTCGGCGCTGCCAACCACGATGGCGGGCGGCGTGACAGGTGCCTCGCTCGGCCGGTTCATGGCCCAGATGGCCACAGCGGCGATGAGGGCGGCGCCGGCACCGGCGGGGATCATCCAGTTCATCTGCCGGTCACGCTGCAGCGATGCGGTGGCGGGCTGGGGTCGGGCGTGAACCGGCTCGACACGCGGCGTTTCGGCATGAAGCGGCGTCGTCGCCGACACCTTGGCCCCAACGCCGGTCGGCTTGAATCGCGCCGCGCCGACGGGGGGGACCTTGGCGGCGTGCAGAGGCGCGGAGCCACCGGCCTTCAGCGCGTCGGGCAGATGCTCGGGCTTGGTCTCCTCCAGGTGGTTGGCCCAGCCCTCGGCGTGCATCGATTTCGGGAATTTCATGTCGGCCTCCGGTCGTCGTTGTCGACGTTTGCGATGGAGCCGACTGTGAGGTGACCTGGCGGCACGCCATGCCGGTGCAAGCTCCTTCGCCTTGTAGGACAAAGGGCTTGGGGTGTATGTACTTGTGACCGCTGTGAGGGCGCGGCTTAAAAACCCCGCACCGGCAACGTGCCGTCACGCTGCAGCCAGTTGCGCGGTGAATAGCGGCTGGCCGCGTCCGTCACATGCAGCGTGTAGGCATGGCGCGATTTATCGGAGCGGTTGGCCGCCGAGTAATGCGGCAACAGGCCATGGAAGACGACCAGCGAGCCCGCCTCGACCTCCAGCGGAATGGCTTGCCGGGAGTCCGCCGCGGGCCAGGGCGTCGCGTCGATCTGCTCCATCCAGGCCTTGCGGCCCTCGCGCACAAAGCGCTCGCGCAGCACGCCGCGCTCGCCCTTGTGGCCGCCGGGCTCGGTCCACAGGCAGCCGTTGTGCAGCGTCGCATCCTCCAGCGCGAACCAGAAGGTGGTCACCGTGATGGGGTCGCTCTCGAAGAAGCTGGCATCCTGGTGCCAGCGCACCTCACCGCCGATGCCGGGCTGCTTGAAGATGAACATGCTCTGCCAGACCTGCGGCTGCTTCAGCCCGAGCTCGGCCGCCACGCCGCGCAGCGCCTGGCCTTTGGAAAAGGCGCTGAAGACCGGGTCGAGGTCGTGCATCGCATGACCGATCTTGTTGATGGCAAGGGCCTTGTCGACGCGCAGCCGGCCCTCGGCATCGAAGGCCTCCTCCTCGAAGAAGCAGCGCATCTGGTCGCCGCTGTCGAGAAAGTAATCGTCGACATGGCGCTGCTGCTCTTCGGTGGTGAAGACGGGGCGCTGCTCGCCGGGATCGAAGGCATCGACGATGTCAAGGGCGCGCTGGCGCAGCGCGGCGATGTCGGCGGCCGTCTTGAAGCCGGGGATGACGAGATAGCCTTGTTCGGCGTACACGGAGGCGAGGTCGGCGGAGTTCGTCATGAGCTTGTAGGAAGGAGTTGTGCGGATTGTGTGACCAGTGCGGGGCGCCCACAGTGCGGCCACGTCAACACCCCGGGAGACTCCCGATGAAAGTGCTCAAGGTCCTGCTGATCGCCATCGTCGCGCTGCTGGTGTTGTGCGTGGGCGGCGGGCTGATGCTGTCGCCGAAGTACACGCTCTCGCGTACGGTGAAGATCAACGCCGCGCCGGACAAGATCTACGCCCTCGTCGCCGATCCGCGCAGCTGGAAAGCCTGGAGCGCCTGGAACCAGCGCGATCCGGCCATGGCCATCGAATACAGCGGCCCCGCCTCGGGCGCCGGCGCCGTCTGGGCCTGGAAGAGCAAGAGCCAGGGCGATGGCCGCATGACCTTCACGACGGCCGAGGCGCCCAAGCGCCTGGGCTATGAGCTCTATTTCCCCGACTTCGGCACCACCTCGACCGGCGATTTCCGCCTCGAGACCAACGGTGGTGCCACCCAGGTGACGTGGTCGATGGACGGCGACATGGGCAGCAACCCGGTCTACCGCTGGATGGGCCTGTTCATGGACAAGATGGTCGGGCCGGATTTCGACGCGGGGCTGGCGAACCTGAAGGCGCTGGCCGAGAAGTAGGGCCTGTTAGCCCTGCGGCGATGGGCCGCGAAGGCCCGCCGCAAGGGGCCAATCTAGACGCAGCGTGCAGCCCGCACTCATGTGCGGGCAAGGGCTGCAACAACGAGTGGCCACTTGCGGCGGGCCTTCCCGAAGGGTTGTGGCCAGAAGGGCCGCATGCTGTGTTGCAAATCCTCGCTGGGTATCAACCCAGCTTGCGGTTTGCTGTCGTGCCTGCGGCCCTTCTGGCCACAACGCGACCCATCTCCGCAGGGCTAACAGGCCCAACGAACAATCCCGCGGCCCCCAGCAGGATGGCCGCCGCGCCCAGCCATTGCAGCGGCGCCAGTTCGTGCCCCAGGGCCAGCCAGTCCACGAGGATGGCGACCACCGGGTAGAGGAAGGACAGGCCGCCCTGCAGCGCCGTCGGCAGGCGCTGCACGCCGGCATACATCAGCGCGTACATCAGCCCGGTGTGCACGACGCCCAGCACCACCAGCGGCATCCAGCCCAGTGCCGTCTGCGGCAGGTGGCCGAGGTCGGCAAAGGGCGCCAGCATCAGCAGGCCGACAGCGACCTGGATCATGGCGATCAGCGGGGCGGGCATGCCGCTCAGGCGCTTGGCGACGACGGCCGCCACCGCCCACAGCGCCGCGGCACCCAGGGCCATCGCCACGCCCAGCCCGAAGTTGCCGCCGACATAGCCGGCGCTCGGCCGTGCCTGCACGATGAGCACCATGCCCGCGAAGGCCAGGGCTACCCAGGCCAGCCGCGCCACGCTCAGCCGCTCGCCGAAGAACACCACGCCCAGGCCCATCAGCAGAAAGGGCTGCAGGTTGTAGACCGCCGTGGCCACGGCCACCGAGGCCCGGCCGTAGGCGCCGAACAGCAGCACCCAGTTCAGCACGATGGCCACGCCCCCCAGCACGGCCAGCCCGAGCTCCCGCGCGCTCGGCCGGCGCCACAGGCCCAGCACCGTGCAGATCAGCGCCAGCGTCAGCAACCCGAAGCCGCAGCGCCAGAACACGACGTCCAGCGGCGCCAGGCCGGACAGCAACACGAAATAGCCAATCGAGCCCAGCAGGCTCATCGCGCTGCCCATCTCGAGGGCGCCACGGGTAGTGGGGGACACGGTGCTTCCTTGCAATGACGAGGAATGCCATTGTTTCAAGGTCAGCCCGGCCGATATATGCATTAAAGACGGCAATCCGATGCTTCGGCAGAATCAACGACGGCACTTATCCATTCGAACCTAATCATGATCGACGACATCGACCGCCTGCTGCTGGCCGCCCTGGCCGCCGACGCCCGTGCGCCGCTGAAGGACCTGGCCGAGGCGATTGGGCTGTCGCCGCCCGCCACCTCGGAGCGGCTGGCGCGCCTGCGCGAACGCGGCGTGATCCGCGCCTTCACCATCGACATCGACCCGCTGGCCCTGGGCTTCACGCTGCAGGCCATCGTGCGCGTGCGACCCATGCCCGGTGCGCTGGCCCAGGTGCAGCAGCGCATCGAGGACATGCCCGAGGCGCTGGAGTGCGACAAGGTCACCGGCGACGACTGCTTCGTGCTGCGCCTGGCGCTGCGCGACATCGAGCACCTCGACCAGGCCCTGGACAGGCTGGCCGATTGCGCCCAGACCAGCTCCAGCATCGTCAAGGCCCAGCCCCTGCGCCGGCGCGTGCCGCCGTTGAAGCTGGAAACCTGACGCTCCTGGCGTCAGTTCAGTTCAGTTCAGTTCAGCTCAGCTCGGCTCCCAGGCCAGCGCAAGGGCCAGAGCCGCCTCCGTGACGGCCCGCCCCAACGGTGTGGCCGGGTCGGGGCGGCGCAGCCGCGGCTGGCTGCCGCTCAGGTCCAGGCTGCCGACGACGGTGCCCTGATGCAGCATCTCGTAGCCCGTGGCCACTGTTTGCGGCTGCGCGCTGCCTTCGTGGAGATGCACTGAGCGCAGCCCCACCGTCAGCTCGCCGCGGCGGTAGGCACCTTCGCGGCTGAGCTTGCCGCGGCGCATCTGGCCTTCGCCGATCTGCAGCATGGCGGCTGGCGCGCTGCCCCAGCGGCAGCTCAGCACCCAGGGCTTGCTGTCCGTCAGGCGGCCATTGGCGCTGGACTCCGATGTCCAGGCCTCGCAGACGGTCGAGCTTTCGCCCCCCGGCCCCTGCCAGCTGAAGTTCAGCGGCGTGCGCAGATTGGCGGGCAAAGGTTCGAACAAGGCCAGCCGCTCGGCGCCGCGCTCGTAGCGCACGCGCTGGCCGCTCAGCGAGAACTCGCCCTTGCGTCCCCAGGCCGGCTTGCCGAAGCTCTCCTCCGCCACGCCCGCCACCGACGGCGCCTGAGCCATGTGCGCGTCACGCCCGTCCCGCCCGCGTGCCTCACGCCCGTCGCGCACCGCGGCACAGCCCGCGAGCAGCAAGGCCAGCAGAGTCGGAACGGAAACGCTCAAAAGGCGATGGCGCATGGGCTGGGACTTCGGTCGTGGCAAGGCCTCGACTCTAGAGCCGGGTGAGCCCGACAGCTGTTACCCGGCGTTGCTTCCGTTAATCACCCTGCCGACTGTCGGCCGGCATTGCAGCTGACCGCCCCGCCCCTGCCGCCGGTCGCAGCCCGTGCCGCCGCCACGCATCTCCTCGGCCACACTCCGGCGGATGCGTTACATCACCCCACCGCGCCTGGCGCTCGCCGCCCTCGCCGGCCTCGCCGAAATCCTGCATCTTGGCTGGGAGGCCCTTCATGGCGGTATCGTCAGTCACCATCTGCTGCAGCGTCCCGATCTGCCGGGCCTGTCCAACGCCTGGGGCTTGCTGCTGCTGCCGGCCCTGGCCGCCTGGGCGGCTGGTCGATTGCCGCGCCGCCCGGCAACGATGCAGGACTGGGCGCCAATCGCGCTGGGTTTCGCGCTGCCCCTGCTGACCGGCGCAGCACTGTCGCTGGCCTTCAGCCTCCAGCTCCAGGCGCTGACCGAGGCGATCTTCTTCGGCCTGCTGCTGCTTGCGGTGCTGCTGCCGGCCCATCGGCCGGAAAGCCTGTTCGGCTTCGCGCTCGGCATGAGCTGGACGTTTGGCGCTGTGCTGCCAACGCTGGTCGGCGGCATCATCGCCGGCCTGTCTTGGCTGGTGCGCGGCACGGCCCGCTGGGCCTGGCATGCCGTGAGGCCGGCATGACCAGCGTGAGCTCGCGCGAACTGCGCATCTCCGGGCTTTGCTACCTCGCCATCATTGCGCTCGGGCTGTGGAGCGAAGCCTTCGTGCGCGGCAGCCTCGTCGTTGCCGGTGATGCCGCCGCGACGGCCGAGCGCATCGCCGCCAACCCGCAGTTGTGGCGCCTGGGCCTGGGCGCAGACCTGTTGATGCAGGTGCTGGACCTACCGATCATCGTCATGATGTGGCGGCTGCTGCGGCCCGTGAACGAGCCGCTGGCACTGACTGCGGCTGGCCTGAACCTCGTGCAGACGGCCATGCTCGTCGCCAACCGCGTGCAGTTGCTCGCGGCGCTGGACCTGCTGACCGGCCCCGCCATGGGCACCGCCTTCCCGCCAGCCCAGCGCGAGGCGCTGGCGATGCTGGCGGTTCAGTTGCACGGCCAGGGCTTTGCCATCGGCTTGGTGTTCTTCGGCTTCTCCTGCGTCATCTGCGGTGCGCTGATCGCTCACAGCGGCGTGCTGCCACGCGTGCTGGGCTGGCTGCTCGCACTCGCGGGCCTGGCCTATCTGCTCAACAGCTTCGCGCTGCTGCTGGCGCCGGCGTTCGCCAGGCTGCTGTTCCCGGCCGTCATGCTGCCGGTCCTGGTGGGCGAGCTGGCGTTTGCGCTGTGGCTGACCGCGGGCAAACACCGACTTGTGAAGGTCACGGCCAACCCCACGTCCAGCGCATCCACACTGCCCTCACCCCCATGAGCGATCCCGCGATCCCCACCCTTTACGACTGGCTGGGCGGCCTGCCCGCGCTGCAACGGCTGACCGAGCGCTTCTACCAGCGCGTCAAGGACGACGCATTGCTCGCGCCCGTCTTCGCCCACATGAACGGCGAGCATCCGGCTCATGTGGCCGCCTTCCTCGCTGAGGTGCTGGGCGGGCCGGCCACCTATTCCGCCGAGCATGGTGGCCATCCGCACATGGTGCGCCAGCATCTCGACCGCCATCTGAGCCAGGAACAGCGCCGCGCCTGGGTCGCACTGCTGCTGGACACGGCCGATCAGCTCGGCATGCCCGATGACCCCGAGTTCCGCTCCGCGCTGGTGGGCTACCTTGAATGGGGCTCGCGTCTGGCCGTTCTCAATTCGCAACCTGGCGTGACGGTGGACGCCGACGCGACCATGCCCAAATGGGGTTGGGGCGAGGTCAAGGGGCCGTATCAGGGCTGATGCGCAAGCACCCCATCGCGTGCTGAAATCGTGCCACTTCAGGAGCTCGCATGAAACGCGTGATCGGCATCGGCGGCATCTTCTTCAAATCGCCCGACCCCAAGGCCCTGGCCGAGTGGTACGGCAAGCACCTCGGCCTGCCCGTCGAGGCCTGGGGCGGCGTCACCTTTCCCTGGGCCACGGCCGACAACCCGGGCGGCGCGGGCGGCACCAACTGGTGCCCCTTCAAGGCCGACACCGGCTACTTTGCGCCGAGCGCAGCGGCTTTCATGATCAATTTCCGCGTCGCCGACCTGCACGGCCTGCTCGCGGCCCTGCGCGTGGAAGGCTGCAACGTCGTCGGCGAACCGCAGGACTCGGAGTACGGCAAGTTCGGCTGGGTGATGGACCCCGATGGCAACAAGGTCGAGCTCTGGGAGCCGCCGGCCGGGCAATGAGCCCGCTGGTCGCTACTGGTTGATCGGCGGCGTCGACGGCGCGGGCTCGGACGCGGCCTCATCGACGCGAGGCGGGGCCGGTGGCAGGCCGATGCGCGCGATCGCCATGTCGCCGGCGAATTCCGAGTAGAACCAGTTGCCGTCTTGCTGCACCAGACCCTCGTCCGGCGGTGCCAGCTGGGTGTTGGGTTGGCCCTTCAAGGCCACGGCCATGGTCGCGACCCAGACGGGCAGGGCCAGGCCGCCGCCGGTTTCGCGCTCACCCAGGGACTTGGGCTGGGGATAGCCGATCCAGACGGCACCGGCCCGCGTAGCCTGGAAACCGCAGAACCAGGCGTCGACAGCGTCATTGGTCGTGCCGGTCTTGCCATAGAGGTCCCAGCGGCCGAGCAGGCTGCTGGCCCGCGCGCCGGTGCCTTCGCGCGCGACGGCGGCGAGCAGTTGCGAGGTCATGAAGGCATTGCGCGGGCTGACAGCCGTCCTCATCTTTGGCGGCTCGGCCTTCCACAGCACGGCGCCTTGCGCGTCCTGCACGCGGTCGATGAGCCAGGCCGTCGGCAGCTGGCCGGCGTTGGCGAAGGCGGCGTAACCCTGGGCCATCTGCAGCGGCGTCACGGAGCCGGTGCCCAGGGCGATGGTCAGGTTCAGCGGCTGCTTGTCCTCGTCCAGGCCGAAGCGCGCCGCCCAGGCGCGGGCGCGCTGCGGGCCCAGGGCCTGCACCAGGTGGATGGTGACCATGTTCTTGGAGCGGGCCAGGCCCTGGCGCAGCGTCAGCGCCTCCTCGTACTGGCCGTCGTAGTTGCGTGGCGACCAGTCGCCGACCTCGACGGGCTGGTCGCTGACCAGGGTGCCGGCCCAGGCCCCCTGGTCGATGATGGCCGAGTAGATGAAAGGCTTGAAGGCCGAGCCCGGCTGGCGCCAGGCCTGGGTGGCGGAGTTGAACTGGTTGCGGGCGAAGTCGAAGCCGCCCACCAGGGCGCGGATGGCGCCGGTGGCCGGGTCCAGCGTGACGACGGCGCCTTCGGCCTGCGGTGTCTGGCTGAGCTGCCACTGCTTGCCGGACTCCATCACCCGCAGCACGGCACCGCGCTTGAGGCTCTGCAGCGGGCGCAGCGCCTGACCCTTCAAGCTGATCTTCTCGCCGTCGGCCATCACCAGCTCGGCCGCGCTCTTGTCGACCTTGAGCAGCACGGCGGTGCGCAGCTCGCCGAGGTCGGGGTGGGCGTCGAAGGCGGCCTCCAGGGCCTCGTCGAAGTCTTCGCCTTCAGGCAGCTCGACGGTCGCCTCGGGGCCGCGGAAAGGCTGGCGGCGCTCCAGCTCGAACAGCGCATGGCGCAGCGCCTCTTGCGCAGCCGCCTGCTCGGCATAGCGCAGCGTCGTGTAGACGGTCAGGCCGCGCGTGTAGGCCTCCTCGCCAAAGCGCGTCACCATCTCGGCACGCACCTGCTCGGCGGCATGGTCGGCGACGCCGGAGAGGCGCTTGGGCCGGCGCACGTCCAGCGGCTTCTCGCGCGCGGTGTCGGCCTGGGCCTGCGTGATCTGGCCCACCGCCACGAGGCGTCCCAGCACGACAGCCTGGCGACGCTTGGTGCGCTCAGGGTAGAGAACCGGGTTGAGGCGGTTGGGGTCCTTGGGCAGGCCGACGAGCACGGCAATCTCGCCGGTGTTGAGCTTGTCCAGCGGCTTGCCGAAATAGCGCTCGGCCGCGGCGCCAAAGCCATAGGCCTTGTTGCCCAGCGAGATCTGGTTCATGTAGATCTCGAGGATCTGATCCTTGCTCAGGTTTCTCTCGATCTTGATGGCCAGCAGTCCCTCCTGGGCCTTGCGCGCAAAGGTCTGCCGGTTGCTCAGGAAGATGTTGCGGGCCAGCTGCTGCGTGATGGTGGACGCGCCCTGCAGCCGCGTCGGGTGCAGGATGTTGTGCAGCATGGCGCGGCCGATGCCGCTGTAGTCGATGCCGGAGTGCACGTAGAAGTCGCTGTCTTCGACGGCCAGCAACGCGTCCTGCAGGGCTTTTGGGATGTCCTTCAGCGGCACGAAGCGCCGCCGCTCGGCGCCGAATTCGCCGAGCAACTGGCCGTCCTCGCTGAGCACGCGCAGCGGCTGGTGGGGCTGGTAGTCGGTCAGCGCATCAAGGGCCGGCAGCTGCGCCCAGATCAGCGCCGCCGCGATGGCACCCAGCAGCAGGATCGCCAACGGCACGCCCACGAGGGCGGCGAGCCAGGGGCGTTGGAGAAGGAACTTCAGCATGGCGCGCATCCTAGGGGGTGGCCACCTGGCTCTGGCGCGGGCTGCAAGCTGTTACTTGGCCGCCGCGATGGCACGCTGCAGGTCCTCGCGTTGCTCGCAACCGGCCGGGCAGACCTTCTCCAGCACGGCCAGGCGCTCACGTGCCTTGGGCAGCTCGCCCTTCATCACATAGAGCTCGCCCAGGTATTCGTTGGCGCCGCGGTGGTTGGGGTCGATGCGCAGCGCCTGCAGGTACTGGGCCTCGGCCTCGGTGAACTGCGGCGTGGCCTGCTTGCGCAGCGTATAGCCCATCAGGTTGTGCCAGTCGGCATTGCCGGCCTGGGGCTCGGTGCGCAACGCGGCCAGGGCGCCTGCCCAGTCCTTGGCCGCGATGAGGCGGCGTGGCGTGGCCAGTGGATCGGCCGCGGCAGGCTTGATCTCCGGCGGTGGGCTCATGTCGGCGGCCCAGGCGGAGCTGGCCAGCAGCAAGGCGGTCAGGACGAAGCGGCGCATGGGCGTCTCCCGAAGTGATGCCGATTGGCAGGGCCGCCAGCTTAGCGCCCTCCGCTGCCACGACGGGGGCTGTCAGAAGTCATGGCGGCCTTGCGCCGTTCAAGCAGCTTGGAGGGCGAACAACTCGGCCGCGTTGCGCCAGGCGATGCGCTGAGCCACCTCAGACGGCAACTGCCCGAGCCAGCCGCGGTACTCGGCGAACAGGCCCTCGTAGTGCTGCAGACGCTGGGGGACCCAGGTGTCGGAGCCGATCAGGAAGCGCCCCGGGTGCTGTGTCATCAGTGCGCGCCAGTCGTCGCCAAGCTTGCCGTCAAACGTGATGCCCGGCCGGTAGGACAGCTCGCCGCGCAGACCCGCGTGCTTGGCTAGCAGCTCCTTCACGCGCGGCAAGGGCTCGCCGGAAATGCCGGTGTGGGCCCAGATCAGCGACGTTCCCGGCGCGTGGCCAAGCAGCTTGTCGACCGCCACATCGTCCACGTGAGCCAGCACGGTCAGGCCGCGCTCGCGCGCCAGCCTCATCAGTGCGATGGCGGTCGGCCCATCGGCATTGGCGCTGTCGTAGAGATGAAACTCACCCAGGCCGCGGAAGGGCCCGGCCGGGCTGCCCCGCTTCAGCAGTTCCAGCACCATCAGCCGAATGCTGTCGTCGGCGAACCAGCCGGTGTAGTCGGCCCGGTTGCGGTACAGGCGGATGAAGGGCACCCATTGCGGCCCCGGCTCAGAGACGAGACGCAGCGTGCCGTCGTTGGGCCGGCTGTTGACCAACGCACCGCGCACGCCCGCGCGGGCCATGCGGGCCAGTACATCGGCCGGTGGATGCGGTGCCTGGGCATCGTCGTTGTAATGCAGATGCGCGTCGAACAGCGGGCCGGCATAGGCCTGCGCCCATGCGGGAACCGGCAGGCCGGCCAGCAGCAATGCCCGGCGTCTGAGCATCAGACGGCTCGCTCGGCGGCAGCGATGAGTCGGCTGATGCGCGATACGGACAGGCCGAGCTGGCCCGCCAGATCCGTCATCGCGACGCCGCCCTCGGCATGGGCCAGCCACAGCGCCTGCTCACGGATGCCGCCGGCGCGCTTCAGCCACTCGCCAAAGCCCGTGCGGGCCACGCGACGGGGCGCAACGGCGGCGGCCCGCATGCGCGCGGCGAAGTCGGCGTCGCCGAGGAAGATCTGTTCACGCAGACGCCCGGGCCACAGCTGCAAGCCAGGCTCGGAGGCGACCAGGCGGGCATAGCGTTCGCCGGCCAGGCGATGCTGGGCCGGCGTCGTCGCCGGGCGCCCCAGCAGATGGCTGTGCAGGCCGTCGACGTCCAGCCATTCGGGGGCAGCTTCCATGGCGGCCAGGGCGCGGAAGCTCGAGCCGGCCCAATCCGCCGCGCCACGCGCCAGGCGCAGGCGCACCGGGTTGAGGTCGACATAGCGGCAGGCATCCAGCAGATGGCGCTCGCGGTCGACCAGCACGGCATGGAAACGCCCCTGGAACAGCGAGCCGCTGAAGCCGTGGCGGCGCTGGTGATGCTGGGTGTAGACGCCGTTCACATGCCGCATCAGCTGCGACAGATTGGCGCGGCGCGTGAACAGCAGCAGGTGGTAGTGGTCGGGCAGCAGGGCGTAGGCCAGGGCCTGGGCGTCGAAACGGTGCAGGGCCTGGGCCAGCAAGGCACGCATTTCGGCACGATCGGCTTCGTCGACAAAAGCCTGCTGCCCGCTCTCGAACGGGCAGTGGGCGCCGATCAGATAGACGGCGCCAGCGATCTCGAGTCGAGCAGGCCTTGCCATGCGCCACCTTAAGTCTCGCCGCCCGGAATGGCAAGATGGCGGCCTGCCGGTCTCCTCATTCGTCCGGCACGCCCCATGAAGACCCATCAAATCGAAATCCAGAAGTTCAAGGCCGCGTCCGCCAACCAGCACGGCCAGATCATGTTCAAGGTGGACGCCATGGTCACGCCCAAGACGCCCATCGACGGCATCGAGCCCAGCAGCGTCATCGTCATGACGGAGCAGAACGCCCGCGTGCTGATGGCCTTGCTGAAGGCACAGATTGCCGAAATCGACAACAAGAAGCCCAAGAGCCGCCACGGCCGCCACGGCTGAACTCGCGAGGCAAAGGACGACTCCCATGCAGTACCCCCAATACAACCCTGCCTCCGACAACCGGCCGCTGTCCGACGAGGAGCTCGACGACCTGGACGAGCTGCTCTCGGTGCTGCCCACCGATAGCGCGATGAACATCGAGGCGCTGGACGGCTATCTGACTGGCCTGCTGCTGTCGCCGCAAAAGCTGGCCGACCTGCCTGGAGACGCCTGGCTGCCGGTGGTCTGGGGCGGCGACCAGGAGCCCGACCCCAAGCCCTTCGCCAGCGGCAAGCAGCGCAAAAAGGTCGTCATGGCGATGCTGCGGCATGTGCAATCCATCGCCATGGCCTGGACGCATGCGCCCAAGGCCTGGGAGCCCATCTTCAGCTTTGCCTCACTGGAGGGGGACAGCGAAGGTGAAGACACCGAGTACGCCGACGCCGAAGACTGGGCTGCCGGCTTCCTGATGGCCGTGGACCTGGCGCCCGAGGCCTGGGGGCCGTTGTTCGACGGTGCCGGAACGGCCGAGCTGCTCGCGCCCATCGCCGCCCTGGGCGGTGAGGATGGCGCGCTGGCCGAAGGCTCGGCTGCCGAGCGCGACGAAGCCAGCCGCAAGATTCCTGACGCCATGCTGGCGTTGTGGGCTCTGCGCCAAGACGCTGACCAGAAAGCGTAACCATCCCCCCAACGCGGGTGGTTGCAGGTGGCCGCAAGCGTCGGTTTAGGTTAACTTCAGGCCATGCTCCAGACCCTGCTCGCCGCCACCGGCCTTGCCGTCTGCATCGCGATGGCGGTCCACATGGCCCTGCCCTACCGGCTGCAGGCGCGGGTGGATGCCGGCGTGGCCGCCCTGGCATCGTGGGTGGAGTTGCAGATCGCCCGACTGACCGGTTGGCGCCGCCGCCAGCGCCAGACCCGAGCCGCCGCGCTGGAGGCCGAGCGCGTCATCCGCCGCGCCCGCGAGTCGGCCCTGCACGATGCGCGCGACAGTCGCACGGACGGCGAGTGGGACGGCAACGTCTATCGGCCCAAGAGCTTCGACAAGCCCAAGAAGCCACACTAGTCAGCTGACTGCTGCAGGCGCCACATTTCGGCGTAGCGGCCGTTCCTGGCCAGCAAGGTGTCGTGCCGGCCGCGCTCGATGATGCGGCCCTGCTCCAGCACGAGGATCTCGTGCGCGTCGACGACGGTGGACAGGCGGTGGGCGATGACCAGCACGGTCTTGTTCTGGCCCACGGACTCCAGTTCGGCCTGGATGGCTCGCTCGTTGGTCGAATCCAGTGCCGACGTGGCTTCATCAAAGATGAGGATGGGCGGGTTCTTCAGCAGCGTGCGCGCAATGGCCACGCGCTGCTTCTCGCCACCCGACAGCTTCAGGCCACGTTCGCCCACCATGGTGTCGTAGCCGAGCGGTGTCGCCGCGATGAAGGCATGGATATGCGCCGCACGCGCCGCGCCCTCGACCTCCGCCTGGCCAGCGCCGGGCCGCCCATAGGCGATGTTGTAGGCCACGGTGTCGTTGAAGAGCACGGTGTCCTGCGGCACGATGCCGATGGCGCGGCGCAGGCTGGACTGCGTCACCGTACGGACGTCCTGGCCGTCGATGCGGATGGCGCCCGAGTCGATGTCGTAGAAGCGGTAGAGCAGCCGCGCCAGCGTGCTCTTGCCTGAGCCGCTGGGGCCGACGACGGCGACCTTCTTGCCCGCCGGGATCTCGAAGCTGACGCCGTGCAGGATGGGCCGCACGGGGTCGTAGGCGAAGCGGACGTTGTCGAAGACGACACTGCCGCCACCCACGGCCAGCTCGGCGGCATCCGGCGCATCGGCGATCTCGCGCTCGCGGTCCAGCAGCACGAAGAGCTTCTCGATATCCGTCAGCGCCTGCTTGATCTCGCGGTAGATCACGCCGAGGAAGTTCAGCGGGATATAGAGCTGGATCATGAAGGCGTTGACCATGACCAGGTCGCCCAGGCTCATGTGGCCCGCCACGACGCCCTGGGTGGCTCGCCACAGCATCAGCACCAGCGCCGACGCGATGATGAGCTGCTGGCCGGTGTTCAGCATGGACAACGTGCGCTGGCTTTTCAGCTGCGCGCGGCGCAGCTTCTCCAGGCTCTCGTCATAGCGCGTGGCCTCGAAGGCCTCGTTGTTGAAGTACTTGACCGTCTCGTAGTTCAGCAGCGAGTCGATGGCCTTGCTGTGGGCCACCGAGTCCAGCTCGTTGAGCGTCTTGCGGAATTTGGTGCGCCACTCGGTGACGACGACGGTAAAGCCGATATAGATCACCAACGCCGCCACCGTGATGCCGGCGAACCAGACGTCGAACTTGACGCCCAGCAGCGTCAGCACCAGCACGACCTCGATCAGCGTCGGCACGATGCTGTAGAGCGAATAGCTGATCAGCGAGTGCACAGCGCGCGTGCCGCGCTCGATGTCGCGCGTCATGCCGCCGGTCTGGCGTTCGAGGTGAAAGCGCAGCGACAGGTCGTGCAGATGCCGGAACACCTGCAGCGAGATGCTGCGCGACGTGCCCTCGGTGGCCTTGGCGAAGATCAGCTCACGCGCCTCGGCGAACAGCGACGTCGACAGCCGCAACGCGCCATAGGCCAGCAGCAGGCCCAGCGGCACCACCATCAGGGCCTCGGGCTGGCCAGGCTTGAGGTTCAGGCTGTCGATCAGCTGCTTGAGCAGCAGGGGCACGCCGACATTGCAGAGCTTGGCGCCCACCATGAAGGTCAGCGCCAGTGCAACGCGCCAGCGGTAGCGCCACAGATAGGGCAGCAGGCGGCCGACGGTGCCCCAGTCGCCACGGGGAGCGCTGGCTGAGGCGGGTTCAGGGAGGCGGGCGGCAAGAGAACGCATGCCGGCATTGTCCGGTCGCGCGCCGGAAGGCGTGTTCCGCATGGGAACTGCCGGCGAACCCCTTGCGCCTTTGACGCAGCGCAATCGCGGTGCACCTTTCTACCCCTACGCTGGGCCCCTGGCGCCGAAAACCAGGGCTGGTTATCCGTCCCACCTGAGAGGCCAATATGCGCAACAACCAACCGGTGACCCCGAACGGGTACGCCCTGGCCTCCGACCAGACCCTCATTTCCATCACGGACCTGAAGGGGCGCATCACCTACTGCAACCCCAGCTTCGTGGCCGTCAGCGGCTACGCGCAGGCGGAGTTGCTGGGCCAGCCGCACAACATCGTGCGCCACCCGGACATGCCGGAGGAGGCCTTCCGCGACCTCTGGGCCACCATCGAGGGCGGACAACCCTGGACCGCACTCGTCAAGAACCGGCGCAAGAACGGCGACTACTACTGGGTGCGAGCCAACGCGACGCCGGTGCGAAACGGCGACCGCACGGTGGGGTATCTGTCGGTGCGCACCAAGCCCAGCGACGTCGAGGTACGCCGCTTCGAGCAGCTCTACGCCACCATGCGCGCTGAGGCGGCCGCAGGCCGCCGGACTCATGTGCTGCGGCGCGGCGTGGTCAAGCGCAACGACACAGTGGGCCGCCTGACAGACTGGCTGCGGCCCGAGTTGCGCGGCCAGATGGTTTTGCTGGCCGTGCTGGCCGCGGCCGGACCGCTGCTCGCAGCCTGGGCCGGCGCGCCAGGCTGGGGCCTGGTACTGGCTGCCCTGGCCAGCACCGCCGCCGCCAGCTACGGCCTGCTCGCGAGCGGGATCGCCCCGCTGCGCCAGGTGATTGCCACCGCCAACCTGCTGGCAGGCGGCGATCTGACGCGGCACGTCGAGGTCAGCGGCCGGGGCGAGATCGGCGAGCTGCAACTGGCGCTGGCCCAACTGACCGTGTCCGTGCGCACCGTCGTGCGCGATGTGCGCGAGGAGGTCATCCACCTGGAGGACGGTGCCCGGGAGATCGCCGCCGGCAACCAGGACCTGTCTTCCCGCACCGAGTCCCAAGCCAGCAGCCTGGAGCAGACCGCCGCCGCGATGGACGAGATCAGCGGCACCGTGCGGCAGACCTCGGAGCTGGCCGGCGACGGTGCCCGCTTTGCGCGCGAGACCGCCGGTGTGGCCCAGCGCAGCCAGCAAGCCGTCCACGGCGTGACGGACACCATGCAGGAGATCACCGACTCGTCGCAGCGCATCGGCGACATCATCCAGGTCATCGAAGGCGTGGCCTTCCAGACCAACATCCTGGCCCTGAATGCCGCCGTCGAGGCGGCTCGCGCCGGCGAGCAGGGCCGCGGTTTCGCGGTGGTGGCCGCCGAGGTGCGCGCCCTCGCTCAGCGCACCGGCACGGCAGCCAAGGAGATCCGCGCCCTTATCGAGGAATCGCGCGGGCGCGTCGAGACCGGCAGCCACCGGGCCGGTGACGCACAGCTGCGCATGGACGAGGTGGCCTCCGCCGTGTCACGCGTCAGCGACGTGCTGGTGCAGATCGACACCGCCGCGAGCGAGCAGGCCACCGGCGTCGCCCAGGTCGGCGAGGCCGTGCAGCAGATGGATGCCATCACGCAGCAGAACGCCGCGATGGTGGAGGAGCTGGCCGCTTCGGCCACAGCGCTGAACGGCCAGGTCAGCCGGGTGCGGGACTCCATCCGTGTCTTCCGCCTGAGCGACCAGGACAGGAGCCTGGCCGAGGCCGACGCGGCCAACTTGCGCAAGGCGCAGCGGGGTGACACGGCGCCTCGCGCCACGCCGGGCGCCGACAACCGGTAGCGCTTCTGAACGGCAGCTTGTACGGGACAATCCCGCCATGACTGAAAACGCCCCATCGACACCGCACGGCGGTGACCGCCAGCTCGTCCTGCGCGTCATGCCCATGCCGGCCGACGCCAACGCCAACGGCGACATCTTCGGCGGCTGGATCATGGCCCAGGTCGACATCGCCGGCTCGGTGCTGCCGGCCCGCATCTCGCGTGGCCGCGTCGCCACCGTCGCCGTCAACGAGTTCGTTTTCAAGCAGCCGGTGTCCATCGGCGACCTGCTGAGTTTTTACGCCACAGTCACCCGGGTGGGCCGCACCTCCGTCACCGTGCACGTGGAGGTGATGGCCGAGCGCGACCCGGAGAACCTGCACGTGGTCAAGGTGACCGAGGCCAACCTGACCTACGTGGCCATCGACCGCGAAGGCAAGTCGAGGCTGGTGGCACCCTGATCGGCCCGCGCCGATCCAGGGGTCACGGCGTCACGATCAGGTCGACCGCGTCGTAAGACAGTGCCGGGCTCAGGTATGCCGTGCCCGAGGTACCGCTGACGACATTGACGGTCACCGTGTTGGTGCCGGCCACCAGCGCGGTCGACGGAATGTCGAAGCTGTAGAGCCGGTTCACGCCGCGGTAGGTGCCCACCGTCAGGTTGCGCGAGCCCTTGGGCGGCGCGGTCGGGATGGCGGAGGTCCAGCTGCCGTTGTTGACGCTGATCTGCGGCCGGGCGCCGTTGAAGTCTTCCGTCGTTCCAATGCGCAGCGTCAGGTTCTGCACCTGGGCGCTGGTCAGCGTGAACTGGATGACGCGCGCGTTGTTGACGTCCTTCCATTGGCAGGCCGGGAAACCGCTGGCCGCGCTCGACGTGCCCACCACGAAGGTGGCCGGCACCCAACTGCTCATGCGCGCATCCGTCGGGTGCATGGTCGTGAGCCTGCCGCCGTTCAGGAACTCGGCTGGCGTGCCGTCCCAGTTGCCGATGCGCCACAGCGCCGCCTTGGCTGAAGGGTCGGCGTTGATCGCCAGCGTGTTCAAGGTCGTCGTGCCGCCGGCCGTGACGGTCACGCTGCCGGTGTAGACCGCCAGCTCGTTCTTGTAGACCGTGAGCGTGTAGGTGCCCGGCCGCATGCCGGTGCTCTTGAAGAAGCCGTTGTTGGCGAGGTTGGCGCTGGCCCAGTACTGCGCCGTGCTGCTGGAGATGCCCACCGTGTAGCTGTAGTTCGAATCGGTGCCCGACAGACCGACGCCGGCCACCGTGCCGCGGCCGGACGCAGCCACATAACCGTCCAGCGCCATCACCGAGAACCAGCTCGTATCCGGCGCCGACGGCGCACCGCCGGCGGTGAACATCAGCGTGTAGCTGTTCAACACCCCCATGCGGAAGGCCTCGGTCTGGCCCTCGCCATAGTTGACGATATAGGTCAGCTCGTTGTTGGTGGCGGTGATCTGGTTGAGCAGGCTGCGGTAGAAGGGCCCGCCGGAATTGCCTTCGTTGTTGTCCCGATAGAACCACAGCCCCACGCTGCCGGCGCTGTTGAGGCCGCCGAAGTACTGCCAGTCCTTCAGCCGCATGTTGGAGTAGTGCTTGGAGCGCGTTTGCCCCGCGCTGGAGGTGCTGCTGGAGAAACCGAACACGTCGCTCGCTTCGACCGTCGTGTCCGTGCCGCGCAGGTCCTGCGGCCAACTGCCGTTGCTAGCCAGGCCGCCGGGCAGGCCGGCCGGCCCTCCCTTGGAGAGCGCCGCGATGGGCACGCGCAGGATGAAGCGCACCAGGTTCAGCGTGTCGGGCTCCTCGGTGAAATAGGTGCCCATGTAGATGCGCGGCTCGCCGCTCTTGGCCATGTAGTAGTGCTTGAGCACGCCGCCGTTGGCGCTGAAGACGGTCACCGTGATCTTGACGTAGGTGCCGCCGCTGACCACGCCGCCGTTGGCGGTGGAGGCCGAGGTGGCCGCACCACTGCTGCTGATCATCTGGGCCTGCACGTCGACGGCCGAGACGTTGCTGTAGAGGAAGTCGAAGCCGGAGTTCAGCTGCGAGCCACGGCTGGCATCGGCGTACTGCACGCCGTTGTAGAGTAGGCTGGAAAGGTCGCCCTTGGACTGGGTGCTGACGCCGTTGTCGTAGGCCATCACCTTGAACACCAGGCCGCCGCCGGTGTCCACCTGGTATTGCAGCTTGGCAGAACTGCCGCTGTCGTAGAGCGTGGTGAGGCTCAAGGCCGCCAATGCTGGCGTGGCCGTGGCCGTCGCCAAAAGCAGGCACGCTGCCGCGCCCAGCCGGCGCAAGCACCGGCGGAGGAAATCGATCCGCATGTTTTGTCTCCTATTGAGCCCGCCGTCTGCAGGTTCGCGCGGCCGGTGCTGCCGCGTTGCTGCGGCCGGGGCAGTCTAGGAACGGCCGGGCGGCCGCAACGCTCAACTTGGTGAGTGGATCGATAGCTGAGGTAACGACGCCACCACCCGATCGGCCAGCGCCTCGGCCCAGAGCGCATAGCCGCGCGGGCCGGGGTGGAAGCCGTCCTCGGCCATCAGCTCGACGGCATTGCGTTGCATGGCCTCGGGCAGATGCAGCACATGGCGTGATGCCTGGCCTTCGACCGACGAACTCAAGGCCACGTTGAAGCGCGCTGCCTGGCGGCCGAAGAACCAGCGCAGAGGCTGGGGCAGCAGCGGGAATCGCTGCATGGGCGGCGCTGCGCAGTGCACGCTCAGGCGCACACCAGCGCGCTCGGTCGCAAGGGCGTGGATGCGGTCCAACGCCACCAACGCCTGCGCAGGCGCGATCTGGTCAACAACGTCGTTGACGCCCAGGGAGGTGATCAGCACATCGGCCTGCACCACGTCCGCCGCCTCGAACGCCGCGAGCGCCTGCTCGCTGCGATGGCCGCTGGTCGCGATGAGCTGCCAGCCCACCGGCTGCCCGAGGCGCGTTGCCAGAGCCTGAGCGAGCCGGCCGGCCAGTGCTTCGTCCTGATGCGCTGCACCGACTCCAGCGGCGGACGAGTCGCCGACGATCAGCAGTCGCAACGTCGAGCCTTCGGCCCAACGCGGGCCGGCCGCCTCGGGCAAACGCAGCGCCGTCGCACGGACTCGGCGCCCCTGCCAAATCAGCAGTGGGCCGAGTGCGATCTTTGAAAGCTTCAGGAGAATTTGGAAAAGTCCGGCACGCGTTTCTGGAAGAAGGCCTGGAAAGCCTCCATCGCCTCCGGGCTGCGCAAGCGGGCACCGAAGATCTCGGCTTCACGCGTGATGGCGGCCTTGACGGCGTCGCGCTGGGCATCGCGGATCAGCTTCTTGCTGTCGCGCACCGCTCCCGGCGCGAGGTTGTTGAACCGTTCGGCGATGCGGCGTGCGTGGTTCAGCACTTCGGAACCCGGCAGCACGCGGTTGGCGATGCCGCATTCGACGGCCTGCTCACCGGTGAAGGGGTCGCCCAGCAGCAGCTTCTCGGCCGCGCGACGGTTGCCGATCAGCTGGGGCAGCACGACGCTGGAGGCGAATTCGGGCACCAGGCCCAAGGCCACGAAGGGCATGGCCAGGCGGGCGTCGTCGGCGACGAAGACGAAGTCGCAGTGCAGCAGCATGGTGGTACCGATGCCGATGGCCGCACCGGTCACGGCAGCGATCACGGGCTTGGTGCTGTCCACCAGTGCATGCATGAACTGGAAGGTCGGTGCATCTTCACCCCGCGTCGGGCCGGCCATGAAGTCTTCCAGGTCATTGCCCGACGTGAAGATGCCCGGCTGGCCGGTGATCAGCACCGCGCGCACGGCCGGATCGGCATCGGCCGCGCGCAGCGCGTCGGCCATGGCCTGGTACATCGCCTGGGTGATCGCGTTCTTCTTCTCGGGGCGGGCGATCTCGAGGGTCGCGACGCCGTTGACGGTGTAGCTCTTGATGGTCATGTGGAGTCCTTACGCAACTGCGGTCTTGGCGTGGAACTGCGTCCAGTGATTGGCCAGGTGCATCAAATGGGCTCGCTCGTACTGCGGCTTGGTCAGCTCACCGTAGGCGAAATGAGGCCGCAGTGTGCCGTTGAATTGCGTGAACGCGTCCATGGCATCCAACAGGCGCTGCACCGAGGTCTTCAGCGCCTGTGAGGCGTCCAGCGCCGGCGCGCCGGGAATGGGCTCGTCCAGGCTGTGGCTCATCGCACCGCGCGCATTGAATACCGCGAAGGCCGCCGAGCCGATGGACGAGCGGAACCAGGCGCCCTTGAGCGCCGGGAAGCCCTGCATCGAGAACTCGATGCTCTGGGCCAGATGCTGCATGACCTGGCTGAGGTTCCAGGGGTTGTCCTGCACGACCTTGGGCGCGAACAGCAGATCGAGCACGGCCTGCTGACCGTCCTTCCACGTCGCAAAGGTCTTCAACTTGCCCGTGCAGGCGGCCAGCGGGGTCGCCGCGAGCAACACCGTGGTGGTCTTGAGCGCGCGGCGACGATCCATGGTTTACAGCCTTTCGAAGATGCCTGCTGCGCCTTGGCCGGCGCCGACGCACATTGTCACCATGCCGTACTTGCCACCGGTGCGGCGCAGGTTGTGGATGACCGAGGCCGCACGGATGGCGCCGGTGGCGCCCAGCGGGTGGCCCAGCGCGATCGCGCCGCCGTTCGGGTTGACCTTGCTGCGGTCGAGCACGATACCCTTGCTGTCGAGGTCGTTCAGCACGGCCAGCGACTGCGCGGCGAAGGCCTCGTTCAGTTCGATCCAGTCCAGGTCGGCGGCGGTGATGCCAGCGGCCTTCAGTGCCACGGGGATGGCGGCGATCGGACCGATGCCCATGATCTCCGGCGGCACGCCACGCACGGCGAAGGACACGAAGCGTGCCAGCGGCGTCAGGTTGTAGCGCTTGAGCGCCGCTTCGCTGACGATCAGCAAACCACCCGAGCCGTCGGAGGTCTGCGAGCTGTTGCCGGCGGTGACGCTGCCCTTGGCGGCGAACACCGGCTTGAGCTTGGCCAGGCCTTCCAGCGACGTGTCGGGGCGAGCGCCTTCGTCGAGCTTGACGGTGCGGGTCTTGGTGTTGACCGTACCGTCGGCAAGATTGGGCGTGCGCTCGACGACGTCGAAGGGCGTCATCTCGGCGTCGAAGTGGCCGGCTGCCATGGCGGCCACGGCACGGCGGTGCGATTCCACCGAGAACTCGTCCTGCGCTTCGCGGCTGATCTTCCACTGCGCGGCAACCTTCTCGGCCGTCAGGCCCATGCCGTAGGCGATGCCGATGTTCTCGTCCTTCTCGAAGATCAGCGGCGACAGGCTGGGCTTGTTGCCACCCATCGGGATCATGGACATGGACTCGACGCCGCCGGCGAACATCACGTCGGCTTCGCCCACGCGGATGCGATCGGCGGCCATCTGCACGGCGGTGATGCCGGAGGCGCAGTAGCGGTTGATCGTCACGCCGCCGATGGTGGGGCCCAGGCCCGCCAGCACCGAGGCGACGCGGGCGATGTTCATGCCCTGCTCGCCTTCGGGGAAGGAGCAGCCGACGATGGCGTCTTCAATGGCCGCCGGGTCCAGGCCCGGGGCCTGCGCCAGCACGGCCTGCATCACCTTGACGAGCATCTCGTCGGGGCGCGTGTTCTTGAAGTAGCCGCGGCCGCTCTTGCCGATGGGCAGACGGGTGGCGGAGACGATGTAGGCGTCTTGGACTTGCTTGCTCATGGTCTTTCCTTTACTTAAGCCTGGGGCTTTTCTTTGGGCACCCAGGCCCAGACAAATTCACACTCGATCGGCTCGATGCCGGCTTCGTCGGTCACGGTCACGGCGACCCGCACTTCACCCTTGGTCTCGTTCGCCATGGCGAAGCGCTGAGCGGCGGTCAGGTGCGCCTTGGCGACCAGGCCGCCGGTGGCGCGCTTCCTGAAGTTCACCTGCAGCGACTTGCACAGCGGCAGGCAGTCGTCACGCACATTCATGCCCACCACCATGCCGGTGGCGGTCTCGGCGAGCAGCGACATCGCGGCCGCATGCACGCCCTTGATGTGGTTCTGCACCGGGCGCTTGTTGGCGACGCGGATCTCGCTGTGCTCGGGGGTGAGGGCAATGAAATCGAGCGATGCCGTGCCCGTGAAGGGAACCGCACGGCGAAGCGCGAAGTTGCGCGCAGGGCCGCGCAGCGGGCCCGGGAGCCCGTCCAGCTTGGCCAAGGTGCGTTGAAGCCGGTTCACTTTTGTTCCTAGTCAGTCGAGGACAGAGCTACGCGCTTCGGTCTGTCCCGCGATGTCATTAGTTTCGGACGGGCTTGCCGGTTTGCAACATGCCCATGATTCGCTCTTGAGTCTTCGGGTTGTCGAGCAAGCTGCAGAAGTGCTTGCGCTCCAGCGCCATCAGGTACTCCTCGGTGACGAGGGAACCGGCCTCGACTTCGCCGCCGCAGACC
Source organism: Roseateles sp. P4_D2 (assembly GCF_056401875.1). Classification (NCBI taxonomy): domain Bacteria; kingdom Pseudomonadati; phylum Pseudomonadota; class Betaproteobacteria; order Burkholderiales; family Sphaerotilaceae; genus Roseateles; species Roseateles sp. P4_D2. Next base: position 56,216 of record NZ_JBFUIM010000009.1, read on the forward strand.
ACGTCGGCAATCGCCGCGGCCAGGTGGTAGTCGTGGGCGCTGACGAAGCCGCCGTCGCGCATATTGGCAACCTGGCCCTTGATCGTCGCGATGCCGCTGCGCCCGGCAACCGGGAACAGCGCCTTGTGCGGCGGGCGGTAGCCGGCCTCGGACATGCCGATGGCGGTGGCCGTCGCCACGTGCAGCAGCTCGTCCTTGTGCGGCACGATGATGTCGCTGTCGAGCAGGAAGCCATTCTTCTTGGCTTCGTGAGCCGAGGTCGCGACCTTGGCCGTGGCCGCGGTCAGGAAGCCGTCCTTCAGGAAGGCCAGGATGTCAGCACCGGCATTGCCAGCGGCAGCCATCTCGGCGGCGCGGCGAGCGATATAGGTCAGGCCACCACCGCCGGGCACCAGGCCCACGCCGACTTCGACCAGGCCCACATAGCTCTCGACGTGGGCGACACGGCGTGCGCAGTGCACGGCCAGCTCGGCGCCACCGCCCAGGGCCAGGCCGCGCATCGCGGCGATGACCGGCACGCTGGCGTAGCGCAGGCGCAGCATCATGTCCTGCAGCTTCTTCTCTTCCGGCGCGATGCCCTTGCTGCCCATCTTCATGAAGACGGGCATCAGGCTCTCGAGGTTGGCGCCGGCGGAGAACACATCGTCCGGCGACCAGATCACCAGGCCCTTGTAGTCGGCTTCGGCGATCTCGACGGCCTTCAGCAGGCCTTCGGTGACGGCCGGGCTGATCAGGTGCAGCTTGGCGGTGATGGAGGCGATGACGACGTTGCCGTCCAGCGTCCAGACGCGCACTTCCTCGTTCTTGAACAGCTCGGTGCCGCTCTTCAGCGGGTCGGCGGCGCCGGAGCCCAGCAGGCTCTCCGGGAAGGCTTGGCGCTGGTAGACCGGCAGCTCACTGCGCGGCTTGAACTTGCCTTCAGCGGCGCTCCACGAACCGGCTGGCGTGTGCACGCCACCGGCTTCGGCGACCGGGCCTTCGGTGACCCATGCCGGCAGCGGCGCGCTGGACAGCGTCTTGCCGTCGGCGATGTCGGCCGAGATCCACTCGGCGACCTGCTTCCAGCCGGCGGCCTGCCACAGCTCGAAGGGGCCTTGGGTGGTGCCGAAGCCCCAGCGCATCGCGAAGTCGATCTCGCGGGCCGTGTCGGCCACCGTGTTCAGGTGCACGGCCGCGTAGTGGAAGCTGTCGCGCAGGATGGCCCACAGGAACTGGGCTTGCGGGTTGGTGCTCTCGCGCAGCAGCTTGAGGCGGTCGGCCGGCGCCTTCTTCAGGATGCGGGCGACGATCTCGTCAGCCTTCTTGCCGCCGGCGACGTATTCACCGGTGGCGAAATCCAGGCGCTGGATGTCCTTGCCGACTTTCTTGTAGAAACCGGCACCGGTCTTCTGGCCCAGCGCGCCCTTCTCGATCAGGCCGGCCAGCACCTTGGGCGTGGCGTAGGTGCTGTAGAACGGGTCGTCCTTGAGGTTGTCCTGCATCGTCTTGACGACGTGGGCCATGGTGTCCAGGCCGACGACGTCCGCGGTGCGGAAGGTGCCGCTCGATGCGCGGCCCAGCTTCTTGCCGGTCAGGTCGTCGACGACGTCCACGCTCAGGCCGAACTTCTCGGCCTCGATCATCGTGGCCATCATGCCGGCGATGCCGACGCGGTTGGCGACGAAATTGGGCGTGTCGTGGGCGCGCACGACGCTCTTGCCCAGCGACGTGGTCACGAAGGCTTCGAGCTGGTCGAGGATTTCCGGCTGCGTGGTCGGCGTGTTGATCAGCTCGACCAGCGCCATGTAGCGCGGCGGGTTGAAGAAGTGGATGCCGCAGAAGCGCGGCTTGATTTCTTCGGGCAGCACTTCGGAGAGCTTGGTGATGCTCAATCCAGACGTGTTCGAAGCCACGATCGCATGCGGGGCGATGAACGGCGCGATCTTGGTGTACAGGTCGAGCTTCCAGTCCATGCGCTCGGCGATGGCCTCGATGATGAGGTCGCAGCCGCGCAGGACTTCCAGGTGCTCTTCGTAATTGGCCTGCTGGATCAGCGCGGCTTCCGATGCATCACCCAGCGGGGCCGGCTTGAGCTTCTTCAGGCCATCGACGGCCTTGGTGACGATGCCATTCTTGGCGCCTTCTTTCGCAGGCAGGTCGAACAGCACGACCGGCACCTTGCAGTTGACGAGGTGGGCCGCAATCTGCGCGCCCATCACGCCGGCGCCGAGCACGGCGACCTTGCGGACTTGGAATCGACTCATTTCTTTCTCCATGTTTGCCAGTTGTTCATTGCCCTTCGGGCCGAGCGCCGGGCCGCCCCAAGCCGGCCCGGCTGGCGATGTGCTTGCGGCTCAACGCCGCAAGCATCGCCGTCCCCTCGGGGGACCGACCAGGCTGGCCCGCGTGCAGCGCGGCAGCCTGGGCGAGGGGCCACTTCATTCCACGCGAATCCACGTCTGCGTGCGGTAGAAGGGGCCGATGTAGCCGCGCATCTCCAGTTTCTTGCCACCGTCCACCGGCTTCAAGCGGGTGCGGTAGGTCTTGCCGTTATTAGGGTCGAGGATCTCGCCGCCGCCCCAGATGCCGTCGCCTTCGGTCTTCACGCCGCGGATGATCTGCAGGCCGACGACGGGCTGGTCCCTGCGGTCATCCTTGCACTTGTCGCATTTCGCGTTGGGCTCCGCGCTCGGGTCCAGCAGCTTGTCGATGCTGCCGACGAGGGTGCCCCCCTGTTCGCTGATGCGGACCAGCGACTTCGCGGTTTTGCCGTCGTCGTCGATGGTCTTCCACAGGCCCACGGGTGAAGTCTGCGCGAACGCAAACGCGGGCAACAGCAGGGCAGCAGCGAACAGGAATTTCATCGGGGCATCCTTGTCGTTCATCAAGCGGCTCAGAACAGAGCTTCTTCCATTTCCATCAGCGGCGCCAGGCCCGCACGGCAGGTGCGGATCAGCGTCGCCGTCTCGGGCAGCAGCTTCGCGAAATAGAAGCGCGCCGTGGCCAGCTTGGCCGTGTAGAACGGGTCGCCGCTGTCCTTCTTTGCCAGAGCGATCTTGGCGGCCTGCGCGAAGAAGAAGGCGAAGGTCATGTGGCCCACCACGCGCAGATAGTCCACCGCCGCGGCGCCGACCTCATCCGGGTTGCCAAAGGCCTTCATGCCCAGTTCCTGCGTGAGCTTGTTGACCTTGTCGCCGAGGTCGGCAAGCGGGTTCACGAACTCCTGCATGGCCTCATTGGTGCCTTCTTCCTCGATGAAGGCGGCGATCTTCTTGCCGAACTTCTTGAGGGTTGCGCCGTTGTTGCCCAGCACCTTGCGGCCCAGCAGGTCCAGCGACTGGATGGTGTTGGTACCCTCGTAGATCATGTTGATGCGCGCGTCGCGCACGTACTGCTCCATGCCCCATTCGTGGATGAAGCCGTGGCCGCCAAATACCTGCATGCAGTGCGAGGTGGCCAGCCAGCCGTTGTCGGTGATGAAGGCCTTGATGATGGGCGTCAGCAGCGCGACCTCGGCCTCGGCGTCCTTGCGCTCGTCCTCGTCGTCGCTCTTGAGCGCCTTGTCCAGCTGCAGCACCGTGTAGCCCTGCAGCATGCGGCCGCCTTCGGCGAAGGCGCGGGCCGTCAGCAGCATCTTGCGCACGTCGGGGTGGACGATGATGGGATCGGCGGGCTTGTCCGGAGCTTTGGGGCCGGAAAGCGCCCGCATCTGGATGCGGTCCTTGGCATAGGCGACGGCGTTCTGGTAGGCCACCTCGGTCAGACCCAGGGACTGGTTGCCGACACCCAGGCGAGCAGCGTTCATCATGACGAACATGGCGGCCAGGCCCTTGTTGGGCTGGCCCACCAGCGTGCCGTTCGCGCCTTCCAGCACGATCTGCGCGGTGGCGTTGCCGTGGATGCCCATCTTGTGCTCCAGGCCGGCGCAGAAGACGCCGTTTCGGCTGCCCAGTGAGCCGTCGGCGTTGACGTTGAACTTGGGCACGATGAAGAGCGAAATGCCCTTGGAGCCCACAGGCGCGTCCGGCAGGCGGGCCAGCACCAGGTGGACGATGTTCTCGGCCATGTCGTGTTCGCCGGCCGAGATGAAGATCTTCTGGCCGGTGATCTTGTAAGTGCCATCGGCCTGCGGTTCGGCCTTGCTGCGCAGCATGCCGAGGTCGGTGCCGCAATGCGGCTCGGTCAGGCACATGGTGCCGGTCCATTCGCCGCTGGTCAGCTTGGGCAGGTAGGTGGCCTGCTGCTCGGGCGTGCCATGGGCATGCAGGGCTTCATAGGCGCCATGCGAGAGGCCCGGGTACATCGTCCAGGCCTGGTTGGCCGAGTTCAGCATCTCGTAGAAGAACTGGTTCACCAGATGCGGCAGGCCCTGGCCGCCGAACTGCGGATCGCAGCTCAAAGCAGGCCAGCCGCCTTCGACGTACTGCTTGTAGGCTTCCTTGAAGCCCTTGGGCGGCTTGACCTCGTGCGTGGTCTTGTCGAGCGTGCAGCCCTCGGCGTCGCCGCTGAGGTTGATGGGCGCAAGCACCTCGGCGGCGAACTTGCCACCCTCCTCAAGCACCGCGTTGATCGTGTCGGCGTCGATGTCTGCATGCGCGGGCAGCATCTTCAGTTCGTCGACGACGTTCAACAGCTCGTGCATGACGAACTGCATGTCACGCATGGGCGGGGTGTACTGGGGCATCGGGGTACTCCTGGAACGGTCAGTGGGTCAAGAAAGGGGTTCAGCGCTTGGCGGTGCCGGTCTTTGGAAGCTTGCGGCTGCCGTCGATGTCAAGGCCAAGCGGCGTGGCGTAGAACTGGATGGCTCGGTCGAAGCCGATGCCGGCACGCGCCAGTGCGCCAGGAATGCGCATGAAGCGCGCGTCGTGGTGCAGGGACAGGATCAGGCCGTGCAGCTCGAAGCAAATCTGCTCGACATCGGCATCGGCTTTCAGATGGCCCTCGCTGATGGCGAGCTGGATGGCCTTTTGCAGCGCCGCATGCCAGGCCTTGACCATGGCCACGAGAGCATCGCGCACCGGGCCGGGCCGGTCGTCGAACTCGACGGCGCCACTGATGTAGATGCAGCCGGAGTCGACCTCGACGGATACGCGGCGCACCCAGCGCTCGAACATCGCGCGCAGGCGCGGCAGGCCGCGCGGCTCGCGGATGGCGGTGAAGAAGACTTCTTCCTCGAACTTGGCGTGATACTCAGTGACGACCGCGATCTGCAGTTCCTCACGCGAGCCGAAGTGGGCGAAGACGCCCGACTTGCTCATGGCTGTCACATCGGCCAGTGCGCCGATGGACAAGCCCTCCAGGCCCATGTGCGAGGCCAGGCCGAGAGCAGCCTCGAGGATGGCGGCACGGGTCTGCTGGCCTTTTTGCAGCGAACGCGCAACGCGCGCCGGCTTCGCAACGCGCAGCGGGGCGGTTTTCTTGGCGGGAGTGGGCAGCGTGGACACGGGCAGAAGGGGCGGAAGCCAGCTTGGAATAAAACGAACGATCGTTCTATTTTGCAGGTCGCTCCCGTGACAGCGCCAGCTTGTCCTACCGATTTCCTAGGGTGATGTGCCTAATACTGCCAACAACCTAGTGCAAACCCCAGCCCCTCGTCCGGTCTCGCGCCGCTGAATGCGGCATCGAGCCGCATGCACATCGCCCGACGGGCCGGCTAGGGGCGGCCCGGCGCTCGGCCCAAATACCGGATGCGCAGAACCGCCACGCTGTCATGCACACACGCTTGAGTGCCGGGTCGCTTCTGAAGTAGTCTCCGGGAGGAGGTTGACTTCTGTGGATGTGCTCCAACTCGATGTCTCCGGCCGACCCCAGGCCTGGATCACGACCCGTGAAGCGGCCGTGATCTACGCCTGCGACGGCGTGGCCTGGACGCTGGGCGACCCCTGCCAGGTGCTGCGCGGGGGCTGGCAGCGCATCTCCGGGCGCCAGTCGCGCATCGAGGTCCACCCCATCATTGCCGTGCGTGGCGCCGTTCCCAGCCGGGCCTGGCGCCAGGCGCCGGCGCTGACCAACAGCAAGCTGTTCGTGCGCGACCGCTTCGTCTGTGCCTACTGCGGCCACCACTGTCTGCCCGAAGACCTGACACGCGAGCACATTCACCCGACGTCGCGCGGCGGCTACGACACCTGGATGAACTGCATCACCGCTTGCCGGCCCTGCAATGGCCGCAAGGGCAACCGCATGCCGGAGGAGGCGCACATGAGCCTGCTCTACCTGCCCTATGTGCCCAGCCTGCACGAGGACATGATCCTGCGCGGCCGCCGCATCCTGGCCGACCAGATGGAGTTCCTGCTCGCCAGCGTGCCGCGCAGCTCGCGCCTGCATGGGTGATGCGGGTCATTCCCGTTGACCGCCAACGGTAAAGAGTTGTAGTCGGGGGCATCGAGCCGTCAACGGCGAGACAATTGGCGACGTTGGGCTGCCGGTTTGCCCAAGGAGTATTCGAATGTCCAAGCTCATGACCTCCCTCACCCTGGCTGCGGCCCTGGTGCTTTCGGCCTGCTCGACGACCAGCCCCGACGTCGTCCAGCGTGGTGACGCGCAACGCATGTCCCAGATCCAGGACGCCACCGTGCTGTCCTCCCGCCCCGTCACCGTCGACGGCTCGCAGAGCGGCGTCGGCGGCGTGGCCGGTGGCGTGACCGGCGCGATTGCCGGCAGCTCGGTCGGCGGCCGCCGTGAAGGCGCGGTCGTTGGCGTCATCGGTGCCGTCGCCGGCGCCGTCATCGGCAACGCCATTGAGCGCTCGGCGACCAAGGAAGATGCTCTCGAAATCATCGTCCAGCTGCGCAACGGCGAGCGCCGCGCGATCGTCCAGGCCAAGGGCGCCGAAGCCTTCAACAGCGGTGACCCCGTTGTCCTCGTGACGACCGGCGGCAAGACCCGCGTGCAGCGCGCCCCGGCCGTCGTGCCGGCCGCTCCGGCCACCAACGGCTGACGCTCACAGGCCGGCTTGTCTCCAAGGGAGGACAATCCGGCCCATGAGCATGAAGAAAACCGATCTTGAACGGCTCGCCGGCCTGAAGCTGGACAGCGCGATGCGCGGCAAGGCGGCCCCCGGCCGCTTCGGCCAGGCCGCTGCCGCCCTGCCTGACCGCAAGGCCCAGCGCAAGCTGGACGCCGCCGCCGGCCTCGTTCCCTTTGCCTGCAAGTTGCCTGCTGAACTGACCGAGCAGTTGCGCGAGCGCGCCACCGGCCGTGAAGGCGGCATCAATGCGCTCGTCGCCGAGCTGCTGGCCAAGGGATTGAAGGCATGACTGATCTGGACGAACCCGTCTTCGAGGCGCGCCTGTGGCGCGACAACGGCTGGACGGCCCAGGTCATCAAGAACGAAGACGACGAAGGCTGGGCTGTCGCGATGTTCAAGGCCGGCGAAAGCGAGCCGGCCCTGGTCGGCCCCTGGACCATGGGGCGCGACAAGAAGAACCCCAAGCCACTGGACGTCAACGCCTTCAACACGCTGGTGAAGACGGCCTCCGAGGTCCTCCGCCGCCATGAGCAGCAACTGCACGCCCAGCTGAACAAGGCGCTCTATGTGGCGCGCGACGGCAACTGGCTGAAGATCACGCTGGAGATCGTGCCCGCCGAAGACGATCCCTATGCCTGGCTGGCAGCCTTTGATGCCGCCGGCGAGCGCCTTGCGCAGGTCAAGGTCGCAGCCGGCTTCAAGCTCAGCCAGGCGTCCGCCGAAGCCTGGGTGGACAACGGCTATGAGCGTCCCGCAGGCCGAGATTGAAGGTCCGATTGCGGCCAGACGCAGCCCGGCCGTGTCTGAAGAATGGCGTGCATCCACCCCTTGGAGCACACCATGTCCTTTCGCATCACCGGGCTGTCCGCCCAACCCTTCCAGCACCTCTTCGGCCTGAGTGACGCAGCGCTGGCCGACCATGGCGCGCTGCGCCATCGCGGCGCGGGCCTGCCCGACCGCGTCGAACTGCGCGACACCACTGAGGATGAGTCCGTGCTGCTCATCAACCACGAGCACCAGCCTGCCGACACGCCCTACCGCTCCCGCCACGCCATCTACGTGCGCGAAAAGGCCGGAGAAGCTTTCGACGCCATCGACACCGTGCCCGACGCATTGCGCAGCCGCCTGCTGTCACTGCGCGCCTTCGATGCAGCGGGCCTGATGATCGATGCGGACATCGTCGACGGCGCAGCCATCGAAGGCCTCATCGAGCGCCTGCTGTCCCAGCCCGAGGTGGACTACATCCACGCCCATTACGCACGACGCGGCTGCTATGCGGCGCTGATCCGGCGCACCTGATCCCGCTCCCCCCGAGTCGGGGGACACCCCCAAGTTCGAAGCCCACGGCGCGGACCGGCGGCGGATAGATTGCGCCGAACCCCACCGGAGACGCGCGATGACTTCGATGCCCCGCCTGCCGCTGCTCGCTGCCGCCGCCTTGCTGACGGTCGCGCCCGCCTGGGCCGCCACGCTGTACACCTTGCCCGCGCCGACGGCCACGTTGGACACCACGGTCTCGGTGACCGCCAATTTCGCCGCTGGCGCCGGCGCCGGCCTGATCGATTTCACGCTGGCCGGCTACGCCACGCTGGACGGCGACAACGGCTACATCGACATCCTGCGCGTGACGCTGAACGGCAGCGAAGTGTTCAGCGGCACCTGGAATCTCGGCGGCGGTGGCGCCGACCGCGTGCTGTTCAACCCGAACGGCGCCACGGTCGGTGCGGTGGTCAACCAGCAGCTGACGATCAGCCTCCCCGTCACGCTGGCCGCGGGCAGCAACCAACTGGTCTTCAGCATCGACAGCCCGACGAGCTTTGAAGGTTCAGACCGTGCCGGCTTCCAGGGCCTGGGCGACGAGGGCTGGGGCTTGAATGCCGCAACGGTGACCGGCGCGACTGCCCCGGTGCCCGAACCCGCCAGTGGCGCGCTGCTGCTGGCCGGCCTGGGCGTATTCGGCTGGCTGGCCAAGCGCCGGCGCTAAGCCAGATCCACGACGATCAAGGCGGCTTCATCCCGCGGCAGCGTCAGCACGCAGTGGCCATCCGGCGCAATGACGACGCTGGCCCCGAAACCGCGCTGCTCGGGTGCGTTCAGCGATTCGGGCCAGTTGCTCTGCAGCACCCAGGCGCCCAGCTCGCGCGCCAGTGCCTCGGCACCACTGCGATAGGCCTTGCACAGCGCCGCCTGCTCGGCGTCGGATTCGCTGATGTAGCTGGGCCAGAAGATCACGCGTGGCCCCGAGCCAATGGCCGCGGCGCGCAGCTCCGGTAGCAGCGCTGCGCCGTCCAGCGTCTCGCGGCACAGCACCGACGTCGCCAGCACGCCGCCGATCGCCGTCCAGCCGCGCTCCTCACCCCGCGCGAAGAAAGTCGCCTCGCTGTCGGTCAGCCCGCGCTTGTGCACGCGGCCCAGCTCGCGGCCCGCGGCGTCGATGTAGAGATGGCTGTTGAACACCGCACCGTCCACGCCCAGTGTCGGCACGCCCACGGCCGCCGCGATGCCGAGCCGCGCGCAGGCGGCACACAATTGCGCCTCGGCATCGGCCAGGGCCCGTTCATCGAGCAGTTCAGGCACGCGGCGGTGAAAGCCCGTCAACGCCAGCTCGGTGCCGACGCAGCCCTGGGCACCGGCCGCTGCGGCCGCCTCCAATGTGGCCAGCGTCTCGGCCAGGCTGGCCTGCAGCGTCCAGTGCATGCGCGGCTGGCTGACCGCCCAGCGCGGGACGCCCGTCAAGCCGCGATCTCGAAGGTCAGCCCGGCGCGTTCATGCAGGCGGCGCACCAGGGCCAGCCCCATGGCACTGCCCGGCGTCCAGATGCCGCCCGGCGTCGCGTCGCGGCCCACGTCCTGCACGAGGCACAGGGCCGTCTCACTGATGAGCTTGCAGGTCGAGCCATAGCCGGGGTCGCGGTCGCCCTTGACGACGGCGCGCAGCAGCTCGCCACCGGCCGACCTGCCGGTGAACCAGAGCTCATAGTGCCCGGCCTCGCGCGCCGCCTTGTCCGGCCCGTCGCCGGGCTGGGTCAGCACGAAGCGGCGCAGCAGGGCCCGTGTCGGCGTGAAGCCCAGGGCCAGGTTCTGCAGCTTGGTGAAGCGGGCCAGCGCGATGGCCTTCTTGCGCCCCTTGTCGGCCTGGCCGGGCTTGCCGGTCAGCAGCTTCTCGCTGTAGATGAAATCGGCGCCCCAGGGGTGGCCGCGCAGCGCGTTGCTGCGGTGCACGTTTTTCGTGTTGATGGTGGCCATGAAGAAGGGACCGCTCCAGCGGTCGGCCCAGTCGTCGAAGTCCGCGGCCTGACCGCCGGGCTGGCGCGGGCCCTTGAAACCCGGTGTCAGCGCAAACGGGTTGGCCATCACCTTGATGAGCCCCGGCTCGCGCTTCACGGCCTCGATGGTCTCCATCATGCTGGCCAGCGTGCCGCCCGACGCCGTACCCTTCACTCGTGCGACGCGGCCGCGCACTTCCGGCAGCGGCGCGCCGAAGCGCTTCTGCGCCTCCGCCTGCAGGTAGACGACGCCGAGATCGAAGGGGATGGAGTCGAAGCCGCAGGAGAAGACGATGCGCGCGCCGCTCTTCTGCGCCAGTGGCGTGAGCTTGTCGATCATCTTCGCCATCCAGAGCGGCTCGCCGCAGAGATCGACGTAATCCGTGCCGCCCTCGGCGCAGGCCGTCGCCAGCGGTTCGCCATGCAATTGGTAAGGCCCGACCGTCGTGATGACGCAGCGCGTGCGCGCCACCAGTGCCTTCAGCGCTGCAGCGTCGTTCGCATCGGCCTTGAGCAGCGCGACGGACGGCGGCAGGTGCAACTCGTCGCGCACCTTGCCCAGCTTGTCCAGGCTGCGCCCGGCAATTGCCCAGCGCGCGCCACCGGCCCCGCTCAAGTGCAGGTATTCCGCGACAAGACGGCCCGTGAAGCCGGTCGCACCGAAGACGATCAGATCGAATTCACGGTTGTTGTGACCAGCGGAGCTCACTTGTCCTTGCCTTTCATCGCCATCCACTCGCTGCGCAGCAGCGACAGCGAATGGCAGTCCACATACTCACCGCCGACAAACACGACGCCGCGCTGGATGCCCTCGTGCGTGAAGCCGCACTTCTCCGCCACACGCCGGGACGCATGGTTGTGCACCGACATGCCGCAGGACAGCCGGTTCATCGGCCAGTTCTCGAACAGATAGTCCACCAACAGCGCGGCAGCCTCCGAAGCCAATCCGCGGCCGCGCATCGCGACGTCGGCCAGCGTCCAGCCGATCTCGCGCGCCGTCGTGTAGCGGGCCGCGGCGAAGTGCACCACGTCACCGATGACGCTGCCGTCGTGCAGCTGACAGATCAGCAGGCGCTCGGCGTCCTCGTTGGCGAAGCCGTTGTCCTTCCAGCGCTGGTCCACAGCATGCGGCGTCATCATGCGCGAGCCGAGGTAGGGGCCGCGCACCTGCGGGTCGCCCACGGCGCGCTTGAGCCAGGGCAGATCGTCTTCCGTCACATAACGCAAGCCGACGTGTTGGCCTCTCAACATGAGCTCGGTTCCTTGAATGAGAAAGCCCGGCCGAGGCCGGGCTCCGGGGCATTGTGATTCAGTTGAAGTAGGGGCGCTCGTGGCTCTGGAGCAAGCGCTTGGCGGCTTCCCGCCAAGCTGGCGGCGCGCGGCCACCCAGGCGCACTGTGGCCATGCTGTAGGCCTGGCCGCGCAGCTCGGGCAACAAACCTTGCAGATGCTTTTCAGCGCTGGCCAATGCGGCAGTGCTGCCCAGCGCGTTGCGAAAGGCTTCGAGCTTGCGGATCTGGTCGGGCTCGATGCCGGCACTGGCCATGGCCGCGGCGGGCAGCGCAGGCGCGGGCCGTCCCTCGCGGTCGGCCAGGGCCAGCGCCGTCCAGTAAGTCAGCTCGTCCAGGCCGTCGTCGGGAGGCAGGGTCGCGACACGCCGGCGCAGGTCGGCCGAGGCGCCGTCGGACGCCGCAGCCAGACGCAGTAGATGCGAAGAAGGCGCGGCGTCGACGCTGGCCGCCTTATCCGGTTCTCCGGCCGCGAGCCTGGCGAAGGCCTCGGGCTCGGAGACCAGCGCGCGTGCCCGCACCTGGTAGCCGAGTGCGCCCAGCAACCGACTCGGCGGGCCGATACGCTCGGCCTCGACACCCAGCTCCTTTTCGCCAAGCAAGCGACGCAGCCGGTTGGCCTCGATGCTGGCAAACGGCGCCAGTGCGGGCTCCACACGCGCCAGCTCATAGTCACGCAGCGCCACGCGCCAGTTGGCATTGCCGGCTTCGGCCTTGGCCGCGCCATAGGCCAGCCAGGCGTGCTGGGGGAAGCGCGCCAGGCCTGCCAGCAGCGCGGCGTCACGCAGTGGACCTTCGGGCAAGCACCGTGCGGCCAGATAGACCGAATGGCCGTCGGCTACCGGCGCGGCCGCGCGGCCGCCGAGTTCGTCACACAAACGCGTCTTCTCGTCGGCGGGCAAGGTGTCCATGCGTTCGCGCAGCAGCTCGATGCCTGCCGGCTCGCGTGACAGAGCCGCGGCCAGCACCTTGTCGTGGGCCGGCTGGCCGCGCAGCAGGCGCAACCAGGCGTAGCGCACGGGCGAATCGCGGCGGTCCCAAAGCAGATGCTGCTCGCTCAAGCGCTCGACCGCCGCTGCGTCGTCGCGCAGCAGGCTGAGCTGCATGGCCGGGGCCACATCCGCTGCGCTGTAGAGCACGTGGCGGATTTCGGTCTGCCCCTGCTTGACCGAGACGCTCTGCGGCGGATCGCCAAAGAAGACATCGGCCTGGCTGCTCGACCAGCGCGGTGCGCCAAGCACCCTGGGCGGCACTTGCCCCGCGTCGCGGCCATAGGTGTAGGTCAATTCCACCAGCGGCGCGGCGCCGGCGACGTTGTAGATCGGCTGGCCCGGGCCGTGCTCCAGGGCGACCTCGAAGCGCTCGATGAGCTCACCCTGCTCCGTCTCGGCACTGATGGGGAGATGAGCGTCCGGCGCCTGGCCGACGGTCGCCGAACCAAAGGCGGGTAATGTGATCGCGCCCGCTCCGCCAACGCGCACGCGCACCGGGCGGTCGAAGCCGTTGAGCACCTGCACACTGATGTCGCCATAGCCACCGCCAAAGCCGAGCACGCCGACGACGATGCCGCCCGCCACGGCGATACGCGCCGCAGCCGCGCCGCGGCCTTGTGCGGCCAGGAAGCGCGCCCACGGGCTGGGACGCAGGTCGCGCGGGCGCTCGGCGCCTTCGAGCAGGGTGGCGTAGCCGCGCGGCGTGGACGGCACCGTCGCCTCGCCGGCGGGCTCCTTGGCAGCCGTGCGGCTTTCCGCGGCCAGCAGTTCCGCCAGCACGGCACCACGCAGCCCATTGAGGGCGCGTTCCGCCAGGTCCATCCAGCTGTCGATGACGCCGAGCCAATCGCCCAGATGGCTGATGTCGGGCGGACCGAGCTTCAACTCACCCAGCGCGGCGACCCAGCTGTCGACCTGCAGCCGCTTGCAGGTGGCTTCATCCAGCACCACGTCAGGGGCTTCGGCATAGAACTGCTGCAGCGCGTGATGCAGCCGGCCGCCGGCATCTCGCACGCGCATGCGACCGGCATCGCTGATCCGGCCCGTGGTCTCGACGCGAACCGTGTGCGCCAGCATGCCGCGCAGGTCACGCAGGTTGGCGGCGGTGTGCTCGGCGTAATGCAGCTGAGCGAGCAGGCCGCGCAGCCGCGCCTCGCTGCCGTCGCCCAGTGCCCGCGCCAATGCGAGATGGGTCTCGCGGGCAATCTGGTCGTGGCGGCGCAACTCGGTCAGCAGCTCGGCATGCTCGGCCGGCTCCTTGTCGGCGTCGATGCGGCGCCAGCGGCGCACGGCCTCACCCAGGCTGGCCGGATAGAGGGCGGCAAGGCGCTGGATGCCCTCCGCCTCCTCGGGAAGGTCGCCAACCAGTTGGCCGGGCTCGGTCGCATGGCGGGTCAGGGCGCGGCCCAGGTAGGCGCCGCGGTAGCGCGGCTGCAGCAGTTCGCCGCCGAAGCGCTCATCCAGCGCTTCTTGCAGAGCCGCCTCATCCATGGCCTTGGCGGACTCGGGCGCCTCGATCAGCCGGCGCGTGACCTGCTCGCGCAGCGAGGCGGCGTTCTCGAACAGCGTCCAGGCACTGCGCTCATCGACTTCGCTGGCCCGGTACTCGGCCTTGGCGCGCGCCTCGCGCTCATGGTTGAGCGGGTGGGTGCGCCACATCTGCGGCACGGCGCTGTCGGCGGTGTCGAACAGGCGGCTGGGGCCGCCCTGTGCGACCGGCACCCGGCCATAGTCGGCGTCATCCAGCATGCGACCGGTGCGCTCGGCGATAGCTCCCTGCAGCGCGAACAGGTCGCCCACCCATTGCTCCTTGACCCGCAACTCGCCCGCCACGCCGGCGGCACGGTCCCAGTCGATGTCGGCCGTCTGCAGCTTGTAGAGGGCGTGCACCAGCGCATCGCTGCCGGTCAGCGCGACGGCCACCGCGTCGGCGCCGTACTCCATCTCGCGGCCCAGGCTGCGCTGCAGCAGCTGCACACCGGTGAAGACGCTGTCCACCAGGCTGCGGATGGCCCAGACGATGACGCTGAGCACCCAGCCGACCCAGGCGATGCGGAAGTCGAAGCGGCTCAGGGCCTGCAGGAAGTTGTCCAGCATGTCGCGCTGCGCCACCAGCCGCGCAGCGATCTGCTGGGCCACGTAGACCCAGCGGCCCACGGCCATGGCACGCTGCGCGAAGTGGCCGAATTCGTGCGCCAGCACCGCGCGCAGTTCGCTGCGGTTCAGCACATTGACCAGGCCCAGGCCGATCTCGAGGTTCTTCTTCGTCGGCCACAGCAGGTTCAGCGGCGACAGGTCGTAGAACACCGCCGCGTTGACGCGCGCCGACACCAGCACACGGTGCGGGCGCGGTGCGCCGACAGCATCGGCAATGGCGTTCAGCTCGACGAACAGCACGGGCTGGTCGGTGCTCTGGATCTCGAGGCTGTGGTCTTCAGCGCGTCGCTGGCGAAAGAACAGCGCCTTCAGCATGAAGACGGCCAGCAGCGCCGCGCACAGCGCCACCAGAAAGGCCCAGAAGCCGTCGCTGCGGCCGGCGAAGGCGCTCTGGCCCAGCCGCCACGCCGTCCAGGCGAACCAGCCGGCCAGGCCGAAATAGATGCCGAGGAAGGCGACCAGCGAGGCCACGGCGCCCCAGGCCCGCAGTTGGTAGCTGCGCGGCGTAGGCGCCGGCTTGACGGACGGCAGCGGCCCGACAGGGTGTGAGTGTTGCAAGAGATCCTCCCTTCACGCGCCGGAGCTCTGTGGCCCCTGGGCGCTCATCGATGGCTTAGAAGTGAATCCCTCGCATCATTTGCTGCATCGCGATGGCCTCGGGCGACAGCCCCGACTTGCCCGACTTGTCGCCCTTGGCGGCCGAGCTGTCGGGGAACATGCGGAAGGTCGTGTTCATGACGATCTGCGCGATGCGCGGCGCGGCGGCGTGCAGCATCTCGCCCGAGATGCCCAGGCGCGTGGCGATGCGCACCGGCTTGTTGATGCAGGCCTGCGCAATCATGTCGCCAGCCTCCTCGGGCGCCAGCGTCGGCACGTTCTTGTAGATCGCCGTGGGGGCGATCATCGGCGTGCGCACCAGCGGCATGTTGATCGTCGTGAAGGTCACGCCCGTGTCGGCGAACTCGCTGGAAGCACAGCGCGTCCAGGCGTCCAGCGCGGCCTTGCTGGCCACATAGGCGCTGAAGCGCGGCGCATTCGTCAGCACGCCGATGGAGCTGATGTTGACGACGTGCCCCTTCTTCTTGGCCACCATGCCGGGCAGCAGGCCCATGGTCACGCGCAGGCAGCCGAAGTAGTTCAGGTCCATCGTGCGCTGAAAGTCGTGGAAGCGGTCGTAGCTGCTCTCGATGGCGCGGCGGATGGAGCGGCCCGCGTTGTTGATCAGGAAGTCGACGCCACCGAACTCTTCGGTGCACCACTGGATCAGCCCGGCGCAGCCAGCCTCGTCGGCGATGTCGCAGGCGTAGCTGTGGATCTGCGCGTCCTTGCCCGCCGCGGCCTTGATCTCCTTGACCGCTTCGGCCAGCTTGACCTCGTCGCGCGCGCAGATCAGCGTGATGGCGCCGGCCTCGGCGAACTTGATGGCCGCGGCGAGGCCGATGCCCGACGAGCCGCCCGTCACCAGCACCACCTTGCCACCGGTGGCGCCGCGCAGCGAACGGTCGATGAACAGGGCCGGGTCGAGATGACGCTCCCAGTAGTCCCACAGCCGCCAGGCGTAGTCGTTCAGGTCGGGGCAGGCGATGCCCGAGCCCTTCAGCGCGGCCTCGGTGTCGCGGCAGTCGAAGCGGGTCGGGTAGTTGACGAAGGTCAGCATGTCCTCGGGGATGCCGAGATCCTTCATGACCGCGTTCTTGATGCGGCGCACCGGCGCCAGCGCCATCAGGCCCTTCTTGACGCTCTTGGGAATGAAGCCCATCAACGCGGCGTTGATGAACAGGTTCATCTTGGGCGCGTGCGCGGCCTTGCTGAAGATGTCCAGCACATCGCCGACGCGGTAGCCCTTGGGGTCGACGAGGTGGTAGCAGCCGTGGGCCTTGGTGACCTTGTGCGAGATGTGGTCGAGCGCGTCGACGACGAAGTCCACCGGCACGATGTTGATGCGTCCCCCCTCCAGGCCGACGCTGGGCAGCCACGGCGGCAGGATCTGGCGCATGCGCTGGATCAGCTTGAAGAAGTAGTAAGGCCCGTCGATCTTGTCCATCTCGCCGGACTTGGAATCACCGACCACCAGCGCCGGGCGGTAGACCGTCCAGGGCCGCTTGCACTCCTTGCGCACGATCTTCTCGCTCTCGTGCTTGGTCATGAAGTAGGGGTGATCGAGGTTCTCGGCCTCCTCGAACATGTCCTCGCGGAACACGCCTTCGTACAGGCCTGCCGCCGCAATCGAGCTGACGTGATGCACATGGCCGGCGTCGATGGCCTGCGCGAACTCGACCATGCTGCGGGTGCCCTCGATGTTCACCGCGACCTGCGACTCCTCGTCGGCGCCGAGGTCGTAGACCGCGGCCAGGTGGTAAAGGTGATCGATCTTGCCCTTCAGGCTCTTGACGGCGTCGCTGGCCACGCCGAGCTTCTTGCTCGTCAGGTCGCCGTAGACGGGGATCGCGCGGGTCTTGCTGACGCCCCAGTAGGCGAGCAGGTCGGGCAGCTTGGCCGCACTCTCCTCGCGCATCAGGAAATGGACCGTGCTGCCGCGGCGAGCCAGCAGCTTCTTGACGAGCCGCTTGCCGATGAAGCCTGTGGCGCCGGTGACGAAATACTGCATGCGGGTCTCCTGCTTGTGGATTTGGACGTTGTCGCGCTGATTCTTGACCAGGGTTTGCGGCCGCCCGCTGGGCACTTTCCCCAGGAAACGGCCTTCGCCATCGTAGAGCGCACTCACTAGGAATGGCCGTGCTGAAGGGGGATCGCGCCGCTACAGTCCCGGCGGCTGATCCCAACAAACCGCGCTAACTCGCAAGGACACCCAAATGGTCAAGAAGCTTCAAAAGATGGCAGACAAGAAGAAGGCCTCGGCCGCCACCGGCTTCCCGGCTGGCCTGCTCGATGGCGACATGGCCAAGAATGTCAAGGACAGCGCCCAGCAGATCTGGGCCGCCGGTCTGGCCTCTTTCGCCAAGGCCCAGGGCGAAGGCGGCAAGGTTTTCGAGGCCCTCGTTTCGGAAGGACTCAAATTGCAAAAGAAGACCCAATCCGCCGCTGAGGAAAAGCTCAGCGCCGTGGCCACCAAAGTCAGCGGCATGGCTGGTGATGTCGGCGCCAAGGCCGGTCAGCACTGGGACAAGCTGGAAAGCATCTTCGAGCAACGCGTCGCCAAGGCGCTGAAGACCCTGAACGTGCCGTCCGCCAGCGACGTGCAGAGCCTGATCAAGCGCATCGACGACCTGGCCGTGTCGGCCGGCCTGAAGAAGGCTTCGCCCGCTGCCAAGGCCAAGAAGGCCGTCGTCAAGAAGGCTGCTGCCGTGAAGAAGGCCGTCGTGGCCAAGGCTGCGCCCGCCAAGAAGGCTGTTGCCAAGAAGGCCGCTCCGGTGAAGGCCGCCGTCAAGGCTGTGGCCAAGAAGGTTGCCGCTCCCGCCAAGAAGGCTGCCGCCCCGGCGAAGAAGGCTGCTCCGGCCAAGCGCGCCCCGGCTGCCAAGAAGGCTGCCGCCGCTCCGGCCGCCGAGCAAGCCGCTCAAGCCTGAGCAAGTAACTCTCTCTGACCATGAGCCAACCGAAGATCGGTTTGGCCCTGGCAGGCGGAGGCCCACTGGGCGCCATCTATGAAGTTGGCGCCCTTTGTGCTTTGGAGGAGGCCGTTGGCGGCCTCGACTTCACCGCTTGCGACGGCTACATCGGCGTCAGTGCGGGCGGCTTCATCGCCGCCGGCCTGGCCAACGGCATGACGCCGCGCCAGCTCTGCGCCGCCTTCATCGAGAACACCGCCGAGGCCCCCGACCGCTTCGATCCCGCCGAACTGCTGCAGCCGGCCTGGACCGAGTTCGGGGAACGCCTGCGCCTGCTGCCGGGCCTCTTGGCCGATGCAGCGCGCGAGGTGCTGCTGGAAGGCCGCTCCCTGCTCGGCGCCATCGAGCGCCTGGGCCGCGTGCTGCCCACCGGCCTGCTGTCCAGCGAACGGTTCGGCGAGGCGCTGACCCAGGTTTTTGCCGAGCCCGGCCGCAGCAATGACTTCCGCGACCTGCGCCATCGCCTCGTGCTGGTGGCCACCGACCTGGACACCGGCGAAGCCATCCCCTTCGGCGCCGAGGGCTGGGACCACGTGCCCATCTCGCAGGCCGTGCAGGCCAGCGCGGCGC
Source organism: Roseateles sp. P4_D2 (assembly GCF_056401875.1). Classification (NCBI taxonomy): domain Bacteria; kingdom Pseudomonadati; phylum Pseudomonadota; class Betaproteobacteria; order Burkholderiales; family Sphaerotilaceae; genus Roseateles; species Roseateles sp. P4_D2. The sequence goes on from NZ_JBFUIM010000009.1 coordinate 75,004, forward strand.
TGCCGGGGCTGTTCCCGCCGGTCGAGATCGACGGCCGGCATTACGTGGACGGCGCGTTGAAGAAGACGCTGCACGCTTCCGTGCTGCTGGACCGCGGCCTGGACCTGCTGATCTGCCTGAACCCGCTCGTGCCCTACGAGAGCAACCGCCTGTCGCCACGCGATGCGCGCTCGCGCCGTGCAAAGAAGCTCGCCAGCAAGCTCGGCCGCCCGGCCCTGCGCGCGCTGCAGCCGCGCATCCACCGCCTGGTGGACGGCGGCCTGCCGCTGGTGCTGTCGCAGACCTTCCGCTCGCTGATCCATTCGCGCCTGGCGCTGGGCCTCAAGGGCTATGAGCTGACGCACCCGCAGACCGACATCCTGCTGTTCGAGCCCGACCCGCGCGATGCCGAGCTCTTCATGGCCAACACCTTCAGCTACAGCCAACGCCGCCACCTCGCCGAGCATGCCTACCAAGCCACGCGCGAACTGCTGCGTGAGCGCGCGGCGCTGCTGAAGCCGCAGTTCGCGCGCGCCGGCCTGACGCTGCGCGAGGATGTGCTGGCCAGCCGCGAGGCCCGCCTGCTGCCTGCGCCGGGCGAAACGCCGATGGAACAGGCGCTGCGCTCGCTGCGCGGATCCCTGAGCGTGCTGGAAGCGCAGGGCCGCTAGGCGTCCACCAGCCGGCGCGTGATTGCCGCGCGCAGCGGCGGCAGATGGCGGGCGATGTCGATGACGGCGCGGCGCAGCGCCAACACCGGCGCGCGGTCGTCCGTGAAGAAGCGCACCAGCGCATTCGTGCCGGCATACAGCGGCCCCGCCGCACGGCGGTGCTCCGCCTCATAGGCCAGCAGCGCGCTCATCTCGCCCGGATCGCGGGCCGCATCCAGCCGCTGCGCCAACGCTTCGATGCCGTAGAGCCCCAGGTTGTAGCCATGCGCGGTGACCGGGTGCATGCCCACCGCCGCGTCGCCGATGAGCGCCAGGCGCGGCGCGACGAAACGCTCGGCCCACACAGCCACCAACGGATAGACATGGCGGGCACCGTCGACGCGCATCGGCCCCAGCCGGCCCTCGGCGGCGGCTTCAATGGCGGCGGCCAGCTCCGTCTCGTCCATCGCCGCCAGGCGCGGCAGCTCGGTATTCGCCACCGTCCACACCGCCGAGCATCGCCGCCCCGTCTTGGGCAGCAGCGCCAGCGTGTGGCCTCGCAGAAAACATTCCTGAGCCACGCCTTCATGGTCGCGCTCGTGCGCGAGCGGTACGAGCAGCGCGCTGCGGCCGAAATCGTGATGGCGAGCGCCGATGCCGGCCAGGCGGCGCAGCGGCGAAAAGCGGCTGTCGGCCGCGACGACCAGCGGTGCCAGGTGGCGCTCACCGCAGCGCGTGTCCACGGTGGCCATTTCGCCGTCCCGGCAAAAGCCGACGACCGTGCGGCCGCAGAGCACCTCGATGCCGCGCTGCTGTGCGCCGGCCCAGGCCGCGGCGCGGATGCGGTGGTTGGCCACCAGCCAGCCGAGATCCTGCCCACTTGACTCGAAAGGCAGCGCCGTGCGTGAGCCGCTGGAGCGCACACTGGCGCGGCGCAGCGGCGCGATGTCGCTCAGGTGCGCCCACAAACCCAGGTTTTCCAGCGCGCGGCGCGAGCGGTGGGTGAGTGCGATCTCGCGGCCATCGTCACAGGGACTCGCCAGCACGGCCGCATCGGCCTGCTCCAGCACGCGCACGGCCAGGCCGCGGTCGTGCAGCGCGCAGGCCAGCGCCAGGCCGGCCGGGCCGGCGCCGCAGATCAGGACTTGCGGCGAAGTGCGGACGAGTTCATTCATGGTCGCGCAGCCTAGGCCGCGGAGCGCAACGGCGCCTTGACGCAGGTCAGACAGGCTCGGCTTCGGCGTCGGGCTCTTCCAGCGTCTGCAGTTCGACCAGGCGGCGGTACAAGCCGCCTTCGATCGCCATCAGCGCCTCGTGCGAACCACGCTCCTGCAGGTGTCCGTGGTTGAGCACGAGGATCTGGTCGGCGGCGCGGATGGTCGACAGCCGGTGCGCGATGGCCACCACCGTCACGCGCCCGCGCAGCGCCGTCAGCGCCTCACCCACGCGCTGCTCGGTGGCGCTGTCGATATTGCTGGTCGCCTCATCCAGGAACAGGATGCGCGGTGAGCCTGCCAATGCCCGCGCCATCGCCAGCAACTGCTTCTGCCCGGTCGATACGCGCGCCCCGCCCTCGCCCAGTTGGGTGTCATAGCCCTGCGGCAAGGCCTCGATGAAATCATGCGCACGGGCCGCCATGGCCGCGTCCTGGATGTCGTCCTCGCTGATGCCCGGCCGGCCCATCGCGATGTTGTCGCGCACGCTGGCCGCCATCAGATAGGGCTCCTGCGGCACCAGGCCGACGGCATCGCGGAAGGCGGCATCGGGCACGGCGGCGAGCGCCTGGCCGTCCACCGTGAGGCGCCCCTGCTGCGCCGTGTAGAAGCGCAGCAGCAGCGACAACAGCGTGCTCTTGCCGCTGCCGGTGTGGCCGACGATACCGACAAGGCTGCCCGCCGCGATGTCCACGTCGACGCCATGCAGCACCGGCCTTGCAGGGTCGTAGCCGAAGCTCAGCCCCTCGATGCGGATGCTGCCCTGGGCAATCCCGCGGCCGTCCTGGGCCGGGCCGCGGTGCTCATCCTCCTCCAGCAGCGTGCGCACGCGCGACGCCGCCACCATGGCCTGCTGCAGCTGGCCGAACTGCATGGTGATCTGGATCAGCGGCTCCACCACTCGGGCGATGTAGCTCAGGAAGGCGTAAAGCAGCCCGACCTCCAGCCCCGACATCTCTCGCCGCCCGAAGCTGTAGATGACGGTGACGAGCAGCAGCACGTTCATCAGGTCCAGCGCCGGGCGCAGCAGCCAGGCGTTGGCGCGCAGCTCGGCGATGCGCGACAGGCGGTGCTCGGCATTCGTCGTCTCGAAGCGCGCGCCAAAGCGCCCGGCCGCACCGCTGGCCTGCAGCACCGCCATGCCGGCCATGCTCTCGGCCATCTGCGCGTTGATGTCGCTGCGCAGCTGGCGCGTGCGCGCCACCGCCGGCGCCGACAGCTTCTGGTAGCCCAGGATGATGACCACCATGGCCGGCACCAGGGTCGCGACGATGAGCATCAACCGCCAGTCGAGAAAGGCCATCGCCACCAGCGAGCCGAAGACGACGATGGTCGAGTCCAGCATCACGTACAGCACCTGGCGGTAGAGCTGGTTCACCGCCTCGGTGTCGTTGGTGACGCGGCTGACGAGCTGGCCGGTGATGGCCTTGTCGAAGAAGGCCATGGGTAGCGCCAGCACATGCGCATAGACCCGCTCGCGCAGCCGCAGCACCGAGCGGCGCGCGACACCGGCCATGCGCGACAGCTGGGCGTAGCGGATCCAGCTCGCGGCCCAGCCGGTCAGCAGCATCAGCGCCAGCAGCGTGGCCATCTCGGTGATGTCGAACTGGCGCGGCAGCAGGTGGTGGTCGATGTAGCGCTTGCCGAGGATCGGGCCGAGCACCTCCAGGCCGGCGGCGAGGACGAGCCAGATACCGCCCTGGATGAGGTGGGGTTTCTCAGGCTTGGCCGCATCGAGCAGCAAACCGACGCTCTTCCACGGTGTCTCTTTCTTCATTTAGGGCGCTCCACCGCGCATTGCATTTCGGGCCGAGCGCAGGGCCGCTCCCAAGCCGGCCCGCACTGGCGATGTGCTCGCGGCTCGATGACGCGAGCATCGCCATCCCCTCGGGGGATCGACCAGGCTCGCCTGCGTTCAGCCAGGCAAGATTGGGCGAGGGGCTCCATTTCAAGCGGCTTCAAGGCTGGCCTCGATCTGTTGATAGCGCCATTGCGCCGAGTACCAGCCGCCCAGGGCCAGCAGCTCGGCATGCGTGCCGCGCTCGATGACATGGCCTTGCTTGAGCACGATGACCTCGTCGGCGTCCATGACGGCGGACAACCGGTGCGCGATGACGATGACGCTGCGGTCGGGCCGTGTGCTTCGGAGTTCGCGCAGGTGGTCGAGGATGTCGGTCTCGGTGCCGGTGTCGACGGCCGACAGCGCGTCGTCCAGCACCAGCAGCGGCGCGTCACTCAACAGAGCCCGTGCGATGGCGACGCGCTGGCGCTGGCCGCCCGACAGCGTCACGCCGCGTTCGCCGACCTCCGTGGCGTAGCCCTCAGGCAGGCGGGCGATGTCGTCGTGCACGGCAGCCAGGCGTGCTGCAGCCTCGATCTCTTCGCGCGTTGCGCCGGGCTTGGCCAGCGCGATGTTGTCAGCCACCGAGGCCGAGAACAAAAACGGCTCCTGCGGCACCCAGGCGATGTGGGCGCGCAGCGTAGCGAGCGGCAGTTCTGGCAATGCGACACCACCCAGCGTCAGCCGGCCCGCGTCCGGCTCGGACTGGCGCAGCAGCAAGCGCACGAAAGTGGATTTGCCCGCACCGGTCGCGCCGACGACGCCCAGCGTCTTGCCCGGTGCGAGTGCCAGGTCCACGCCTTCCAACGCCGGCCGTTTGGCGCCGGGGAAGCTGAAGGTCAGCCCGTCGGCGCGCAGTTCGGCGTGGGCCGGCAGCGCCGCCCTGCCCTCATCGGTCAGTGTCAGCGGCGCGTCCAGCACCGGCGCCAGCCGCGTCCAGGCCGCGCGGCCGCGCTCCAGCAATGCCAGTACCCAACCCGCCGCGAACATTGGCCAGATCAACTGGCCGAGGTACATCGTGAAGGCCGTCAGCTGACCGATGCTGATCTCGCCGCGCGCCACCAGCCAGCCGCCCACGGCCAGCGCGATGGCGAACGCGGCGGACAGCGTCATGCCGACGGCGGGCTCGTAGGCAGCCTCCCAGCGCTGCGAGCGAAAGCTCGCCTCGGCCGCCTTCTCGGCCAGCTCGGTGAACTGCGCCTCACTGCGCGCGACGAGGCCCAGGGCGCGCACTGTGCGCACGCCGGACAGGCTTTCCTGCACCTGGTGGTTCAGGCCACTGAAGGCGCCCAGTGAGTCCTGCGCGGCCTGGTGCAGATGGTTGGAGACCCACCAGAAAGCCAGCGCCATCAACGGAAAGGGCACGAGGGCCGCGAGGCCCAGGCGCCAGTCGATGCCGATCGTCATCATCGCGAGCACCAGCACCAGCGTCTGCGTGCCATCAAAGCCCGCCAGCATCGCCTCGCCGGCGGCCTGCTCGACGGTGTCGATGTCATTGGTCGCCAGCGCCATCAGGTCGCCGGTGCGTTGAGACTGGAAGTAGGCGGGGCCTTGCAGCGCAAGGCGCGCGTAGAGCCGCGTGCGCAGTCGTGCACCAAGCTGGAAGGACGCTTTGAAGAGGGTCAGCCGCCAGCCGGCGCGCAGCAGGTAGATGACGAGCCCAGCCAGCACGAGCAGGCCGAGTTGTTTCAGCAGCGAATCACCCTTCAGGCCGCCGGCGACGAGGTCGTCGACGACATGGCCGACCTGGCGGGGGATCCAGACGGTCAATGCGGCGATGCAGGTGAGCATCACGCCTGCGGCCGCATAGGCGCGCCAGTGCTCACGCACGAAGGCGGCGAGCATGCGGGACAGGCTGGAAGGCGAAGAAGCGACGGGAACGGACATGCAGGGTTCGGAGTGTCGCCGCAGCGGCACTCCCTTTGAAGGTTAGGGTGCCGGTCGGTCTCGCGGTACCGATGCCAGGTATTCCGCCAGGGAGCCTCCTGCCAGGGGCTTGAACATGACACGGAGTTCGTTGACCTGATCTCCGATGTGGAAGCCGCTGCGAACCTGGGTTTCGGCATAGCCCATCGAGGCCCAGAAGCGCTCGGCCCTGGTGTTGCCGATCACCACGCCCAGCCGCAGCCAGCGAGCGCCCGACCGAATTGCCCAGGCTTCGATGCTGTCGTACAGGCGCCGCGCATCGCCCGAGCCATGGCGAGCGGTCTCGACGATGAAGGTGCTGACGTTCCAGACAGACGGCGCAAAAATGTCCGAGACCAAGTTGGCCATCGCGACGATCTCGCCGTCTGGGCGGACATAGCCGATGACCCATTTCCTCGTATGCGGAATGCCTTCTGGCAGCGCCTCCTCGATCTCCTCGCGTGCATCACCGGGCCGGGCAGGTTCGCCCTGCACGGCGAGAAAGTACGCAGGGTTGGCCGCGAAGAAGCGCGCCAGCGCCGGGGTGTGCGACGACGTCAGTTCGATGGCCGTGAGGCCATCGATGGGTGAGCCAGGCCAAGACATCTTCATCTCCGTATCCCATCAGCCATCCGCAGCCTCTAATCCCGCGCAGGCATTTCCACGACGGGCACGTCGAGGTGGTGCACGGTACCTCGACGAAGAACGCTGATGGCTTTGGTCGTCCCGGGCTCGGCGGATCGAACGGCCGATGCGAGATCCATCATGTCATCGACCGGCTTGCCGTCGAACATCAACACCAGATCGCCCACCTCCAGCAGTGGCGGCGGCTCGCCTGCGGTCTTCCTGACGGTGCGCACGAGCGCCCCGCCACGTGGCAGCCCGGCGCCTGCAGCCTGCTGCGCAGTGAGCGTCGTCGACGTCACGCCAATCGATCCATAGCGAACTCTGCCCACAGACAGCAGCTGCGCTTCGATGCGCTTGAAAGCAGCGACCGGAACCGACAGCGCGATGGCCTGGCCTTTGGGCGGCGCCCATAGCAGCCCATTGACGCCAATGACGCGGCCGCTTTCCTCATCCAGCAGCGGCCCCCCGCCCATGCCAGCAACCAGCTGTACTGTCGACTCCACGAACAGCGGCACTTTGGCGATAGGCAAACTCGCACTGACCGCGCCGGCTGCCAACAACGGCTTTCCGCCAGCAGCCGCAGAGGTTCGGCCAAGCGCCCAGACCTTGCGCCCTGGCTTGGTGGGCTCGTCATCGCCAAGCGTGACGGTTCTCAAATCCTTTGCGGCAATGCGAAGGAGCGCAAGCCCGCTGATCTTGTCTTTGCCAACCATTTCGCCGACGTAGCTGGACCGATCTGCAGTCTCCACGGTGATGTTGCCCTGACCCTCGAACAGGCTCGCCGACGTCAGGATCAGCCCGTCGGAGCGAATGACCATGCCCGAACCGACCGAGGGCATCAGGAGTTCCCGCTGCGTCGCCACAGTGATGCTGACGACCGCCTCCAGAGATCGGTGAACTGGTGTGGGCATTGCTCTCGAAGGCTCATCCGCATGGGCGGAGAAAGCCAGTACCGATGCCAGCGCAGAGGCGATGAAGGCCATGAAATTCATAGGGGTCACATGGGCATGGCGTGCGTCACTTGGTCGGCGAAGCCCTAGCTCTGCCAATAGATGTCTTCCCGGATCTCCACGACCGCGCAGCCCTCGACCAGCTCGAACTCCAGATAGCCGGCATGCTCCGAAAACACGGCGGCCAGGCTGGCCGCTGGCCTGACCACGACAAAGGCCGCGTTGATCTTGTGCGTGCAACCGAAGGGATAGCGGATTTCGACATAGCGTTCCGGGCTGAAGTCATAAGGCTCAGGGCGCGCTCCAGCAAGTCGGCCCCCGGCCGGCCGACCTTCAAGGCCACCTCGGCTACCCAGTCGCACAGGACTTCCTTCCAGGGCCGCAAGGGCTTCAAGGTCATTTCAGGACTCATGCGATGTTCTCCCTCCGTGCCGGCCGCCGCGCCACCAGCCACAAACCCGTCCAGGTCAGCACGCCGTTTAGCAAGAGCAATTCCAACCCGATCTGATAGCCGCCCCAAGGCTGCCCGAAATCCAGCACCGCACACAGCAGCGGCGCGGCCAAGCAGACGACCGTCAGCGCCCGCCCCGACACCGCCCGCGGCGTGAACATCGCAAACGCGAACAGTCCCAGCAGCGGCCCATACGTGTAGCCCGCGAGCTTCAGGATCAGAAAGATCATGCTGGTGCTGTCCAGGGCCTTGAAGCCGAGCACGAGTGCCAGGAACAGCACCGCAAAGCCGAGGTGCACGCGCCGCCGCGTGCGCACGTCTTCGCGCGGCAGGCGCAGCAGGTCCAGGCAGGTGCTGGCTGTCAGTGCGGTCAGCGCACCATCGGCGCTGGGCAGCAGGGCCGACACGAGGGCCAGCACGAAGACGACCTGCACCCAGGCCGGCAGGTATTGCATGACGACGGTGGGGAACAGTGCGTCGCCCTTGACCGCGATGCCGTGCGCTTGAGCGAACAGCGTCAGCAGCCCGCCCAGCAGCAGGAAGGCCGACACCACGACGAGCATCAGCACGGCCAGCACGAGCACGTTCTTCTGCGCGTCACGGAGCTTCGCAACCGACAGGCTCTTCTGCATCATTTCCTGGTCCAGCCCCGTCATCGCGATGGCAATGAACATGCCGGCCAGCAGCGCCTTGGCGGAGAAGTCGCGGCTCATCGGATCGCCGACCCAGACGCGGCTCAGGCCAGCGGCATCGATCTGCGCCAACGCACCGGTCTGCCACAGCAGCGCCAAGCAGACGACCAGGCCGGTCAGCATGCCCGCGGTCTGCAGCGTGTCCGTCCACACCAGCGCCTTCACGCCGCCCTCCACTGTGTAGAGCAGGATCATCACGAGCACGACCGCCGCGCCCACCCCAAACGGCACGCCCAGCGGCTGCAGGATCAGCGTGTGCAGCACCGCCACGACGAGATAGAGCCGCGCCGTCGCGCCCAGCGTGCGGCTCAGCACGAAGAAGGCCGAACCCAGGCGCTGCGCTGCGGGGCCGAGCCGGTCACCGAGCAGGCCGTAGATGGAGGCGAGCTTGAGGCGGTGATAGGCCGGCAGCAGCACGAGGGCGATGACCGCATAGCCGACCACTTGGCCAAGCGCGATCTGCAGATAGGTGAAGCCGCTGATCGCGACCGAGCCCGGCACGCTGATGAAAGTGACGCCGGACAGCGACGTCCCGATCATTCCGAAGGCAACGACCGGCCAGGGACTTTCCCTGCCCCCCACATAGAAACCCTCAGCTCCGGAACCGTGCGAGACGCACCGCGCCAGTACCAATAGCAGCGCGAAATAGGTGAGAACCCCGAGCAAAAGCAGTGCTGGCGACATGGGCCGGGATCATGCCCGATGGCACCCCCCTGAATGCGGCGGGTCAAACCGTCACAGGTGGTCGTTAGCATCCGCGCCCATTGCGGCAATTTTTACTAAATAGTCATGCGAATCAAACCACTGGTCTCCCTCCTCGCCGCGGCCTTCGCCGCGCCCGCCGTGCTGGCCTCGACCAGCGGGGTTGTGATCAGCCAGGTTTATGGCGGGGGCGGCAACGCCAACGCCACCTACAGCCGCGACTTCATCGAGCTCTTCAACGCCGGCACGACGCCGGTGACGATTGGCGGCTGGTCGGTGCAGTACGCCTCGGCCGCCGGCACCAGCTGGACCAACAAGACCGTCATCCCGGCCGGCGTCGTGCTGCAGCCGGGCCGCTACTACCTGATCGCCGAAGCTTCCGGCGGCGCCGCGGGCGTGGCACTCCCCACACCCGACATCGACGTCACGTCGGGCGCAATCAACATGAGTGGCGCCTCGGGCAAGGTCGCCCTCGTCACCAATGGCACGACGCTGCCTGCCGTGGCTGCGCCGACCGGCGTGGAAGACATCCTGTCCTACGGCAGCTCGACGCCCGTTGAAGGCAGCCCCACGCCCGCGCTGGCCGCCACCACGGCTGCGCTGCGCAACGCTGCCGGCTGCACCGACACCAACGCCAACAGCGCCGATTTCACGGTTGGGCCCGTCAGCCCGCGCAATGGCGCCACGCCCGCCAACCTCTGCGGCGGCGGCAACGTCAACCAGCCCATCATCCCGAGCTGCCCCGACCAGGCCGCCGTGTCCGGCGCAGCCTCCAGCTTCGTCGTCAGCGCGACCGACAGCGACAGCCGCGTCAATGCGGCCAGCGTGGTCGGCGCCTTGCCCGCAGGCGTGACGCTGGGCAGCTTCGTCGGCGCAAGCGCCGATGGCGTGGCCGCGACCCAGCAAATCAATGTCGACAACACCCTCGCGGCCGGCAACTACAACCTCGGCTTGAAGTGGGACAACGACGAAGCCCAGACGGCGAGCTGCACATTCAAGCTGTCGGTCAGCGGCGTCGTCAAGATCCCCGCCATCCAGGGCTCGGGTGCCAAGAGCGGCATGGACGGCACGACCGTCACGACCGGTGGCGTCGTCACCAAGCTGATCAACAACGGCTTCTACATGCAGGACCCGGACGGCGACGGTGACCCGGCGACCTCCGACGGCATCTTCGTCTTCACGAGCACGGCGCCCACCGTGGCCGTCGGCGACAAGGTCAATGTGTCGGCCAAGGTGCAGGAGTACTCGGTCTCGAGCAGCGCCGCCAGCCAGGCCAACCCGCTGACCGAACTGAGCAGCGTCACCAACGTCTCCGTCGTCAGCACCGGCAATCCGCTGCCCCTGCCGGTCGAGGTCAGCCTGGCGACCCTGGCCAGCCAGTCCGACATGGAGCGCTATGAGGGCATGCTGGTCCACATCACCGACCCGCTGACCGTCAACCAGACCAACTTCGTCGGCAGCTGGGGCCAGCTGACCGTGTCGGCCGGCGGCCGCACGCTCAACCCCACCAACGTGCTGCGCCCCGGCCCGGCGGCGCTCGCCATGCAGGCCGCCAACCTGGCCCGCAGCGTCGTGCTGGATGACAGCAGCGCCACCAAGTTCCCCAACCCCACGCCCTACCTGTGGCAGGACGGCACCGTGCGCGCTGGTGACACGGTCGATGGCGTGACCGGTGTCGTCGACTTCGGTCCCTCCACCGACTCGGCCACCGGCCCGCTGGCCTACAAGATCCACCCGACCGCCGCGCCGGTGTTCGCCCGCCCGATCGCGCGCCCGCTGGCGCCGCCGGCGGTGGGCGGCAATGTCCGCGTGGCCAGCTCCAACGTGCTGAACTTCTTCACGACCTTCACCAACGGCAGCGCCGTGCCGGGCGGCGGCGCCTGCCCGAGCGCCGGCTGCCGCGGCGCGGACAACCAGGCGGAATTCGATCGCCAGCGCACCAAGATCCTGGCCGCCCTGTCGGGCCTGAACGCCGACGTCGTCGGCCTGATGGAGATCCAGAACAGCGGCAACTTCGCCGTGCAGAACCTCGTCGACGGCCTCAACGCCATGATGGGCGTCAACACCTATGCCGCCGTGCCGCTGCCGCCGTCCACGGGCACCGACGCCATCCGCGTGGCCATGATCTACAAGCCGGCCAAGCTCGGCCTAATGGGTGCGTCGATGTCCGACGACAACGCCATCAACAACCGGCCGACCTTTGCCCAGGGCTTCGTGGCCCCCAACGGCGAGAAGTTCGCCGTCGTCGTCAACCACCTGAAGTCCAAGGGCAGCTGCGGCACCGGCGCCAACGGCGACACCGGCGACCTGCAGGGCTGCTGGAACCTGCAGCGCAAGCAGCAGGCCCAGCGCCTGCTGGACTGGCTGCCCACCGTCACGGCCACGGCCGGCACCGACCGCGTCATCATGCTCGGCGACTTCAATTCCTACGCCAAGGAAGACCCGATCGACCTGCTGACGAGCGCCGGCATCGTCGACCTCGTCAGCATGTTCGACCCGGCCGACTACAGCTATGTCTTCGACGCCAGCGCCGGCCGCCTCGACCACGGCCTGGGCACCGCCGCCATCGCCGCCAAGGTGACGGGCGCGACCAGCTGGCACATCAACGCCGACGAGCCGGAATGGATCGACTACAACACCGAGGACAAGGCCGCCGGCAATGACTGGTACCAGCCCAACCAGTTCCGTGCCTCGGACCATGACCCGATGTTGATTGGGCTGAACCTGGTCAAGACCGTCTACGGCACGAATGGCAACGACACCCTCGTGGGTACCGACGGTGACGACGTCTTCGAAGGCGGCCTGGGCCGTGACACGATGACCGGCAAGGGCGGCAAGAACCAGTTCGTGTACCGCACTGGCAGTGACGGCCTGGACACCGTCACCGATTTCAAGCCCGGCCAGGACACCCTCGTGTTCACCGAACTCTTGAAGAGCGTGCACATCACCAGCGCCGATCCACTGGCCACCGGCCATGTCACCTGCACCAACCAGGCTGACGGCGCCTTGATCGGCTACGACCCTGATGGCTCGGCCGGCGCCGCCACGTCGCGCCCGATGGTCAAGCTCAAGGCCGTGCTCTGCAGCGCAGTCAACGCCGCTTCGTTCAAATTCTGATTCCCGCAAGGACAACCATCATGCAATTCCGCCCCCTGCTCATCGCTGCCGCCGCGCTGCTCGCCACGTCGGCACAAGCCGTCAGCTACAACTTCAACGGCGCCATCGATGCCGGCTCGCCCTCGGTGCTCGGCCTGACCTTCTCCGGCAGCTATACGGTCGACACCACCGCACTGACCGGGAGTGGCTTCGAGGCCGTTCCGCTGTCGGCTTTCTCGATGACCTTCATGTCTGTGAACTACACGCTGGAGACCGGCTCCAGCGCTGACTACCAGGACGGCGTGTTCCTCGGCCTGTCTTACGCCTCTGGCGGTCCTGGCTGGCTCATCACCTTGAACTCGGGCAGCGTGGATGCCAGCGATGCATTTCTGCACTACACCCATGCCATTGGCGCCGAGGGCAGTGGCGGCTACAGCATCTCCGCCGTCGTGCCAGAACCGGAGAGCTATGCGCTGATGCTGGGCGGCCTGGGCCTCGTTGGCTTCATGGCTCGGCGCCGCAAGTCCTGAACGATCGCGCTCAGCACGAACGGCTCGCCTCGGCGGGCCGTTTTGCCTTCAGTACGTCCGCCCGCCCTTGAACTGCGCATGCTGGCGCCGCTCCAGCGTCGTGCTGCGGCCCATGGCCTCGAAAGTGACCCGTGCGTGGGCATGCATGATGGCAATGCCCAGCGCATCGGCGGCGTCCTTGCCGGGCAGGCCGGGCAGGTTCAGCAGGCGCTGCACCATGGCCTGGATCTGCTCCTTCTTGGCGTGGCCGTGGCCGACGATGGCCTTCTTCATTTGCAGGGCGGTGTACTCGCTGACGAGCAGGTCGGCGGACACCAGCGCGGTGATGGCCGCGCCGCGCGCCTGGCCGAGCAGCAGCGTGGACTGCGGGTTCACGTTGACGAAGACGATCTCCACCGCCGCGCACTGCGGCTGGTAGCGCGCCGTGACCTCGCGGATGCCATCGAACAGGATCTTCAGCCGCGCCGGCAGGTCGCCGGTGGCGACGGCGTTGGTCTTGATGGTGCCGCTGGCCACATAGGCCAGGCGCGGGCCGTCGGCTTCGATGACACCAAAACCGGTGGTCTGCAGGCCGGGGTCAATGCCGAGAATCCTCATGACGGCAGAACACCTGCGGTGGCGACGATAGCGAGGTTTCTGTGCAGGCTCATGAGCGCGCAGCGCTCGTGAAGTCGCGGCAGCGACGGGCCGGAACTAAAGCCCGTGGTCTGCAAGCCGGGGTCGATGCCGAGGATCCTCATCGGTAGTACCAGTTCGCCGAATGGAACAGCACTGGCGCCGCAAAGCACAGCACCGCGATGCGGTCGAGCAGGCCGACGGCGCCGGTGATGGAGCTGCGGTTGCCCCAGTACAGCACGCCGGCGTCCTTCTTCAGGGCCTTCATGACCAGGCCGCCGAAGCCCGCAGCACCGGCGGTCAGGAAGGCCATGGCCAGCGCCTGGCCGGCCTTGAACGGCGTGATCCAGTACAGCAGCAGGCCGGCCAGGGCGCCGGTGCAGGTGCCGATCCACCACGCCCGCATCGAGAAGCTGCGGCTGATCTGCCGGGCCACCGGGCGGCGGCGTAGCGCGCGGGTGGCGATCTCTTGCGCGATCTGCGAGGCCGCCACGACCATGACCAGGAAGAACAGCAGGAAGGCGCCGCGGCCGGTATTGCCCGGAATATCCAGCAGCAGCAGCGCCGGCGCGTGCGACAGGCCGTAGACGCAGACCATGACGCCCCACTGGATCTTGGCGTTGCGCTCCAGGAAGCGCCGCGGGTCGCCCGCCAACGCGCTGACGATGGGCAGCACGAGGAAGCCGTAGACGGGCAGGAAGACGGTGAACAGGTCGAAGAAGCGCGTGCCGCAGATCATGTACTGGATGGGCAGCAGCACGAAGAAGGCGACGATGAGGGTGCGGTGATCGCTGCGCTCGGTGTGCACGAGGGTGATGAACTCGCGCAGCGCCAGGAAGGAGAACAGCGCGAACAGCAGCGTCGCGCCCAGCGGCCCGGAAATCCACGCGACCCAGAACATGCAGCCACCGATCCAGGCGGCGCGCAGGTCGCGGCGCACGCGCTCCCAGGCGAGCTGGGACTTCAGGCGTTCGTCCTCGTTCTCGCGTTCGCGCAGCGAATTCAGGAACAGCCCCACCGTCAGCAGCATCAGGAAGCCGAACAGCACGACGAAGAGCAGCGCCACCTGCTCGCTGGGCGTCAAGGCCTTGAGCCAGCGCATCAGTGGCCCTCCTCTTCGCGGCCGACCCAGTAGGGGTCGGGCCGCTGCTCCATGACGGCCTCGCGGGCACGGCACAGGAAGTCGGCCTTGCTCTCACCGGCCTGCAGCTGGATGGGGGCACCGAAGGTCACCGTGCACAGGATGGGCACGGGCACGACCTCGCCCTTGGGCATGACGCGCTGCACGTTGTCGATCCAGGTCGGGATCAGTTGCACATGCGGGAATTGCTCGGCGAGGTGGTAGATGCCGGACTTGAAGGGCTGCGGGTTGCCCTTGTTGGATCGCGTGCCCTCGGGAAAGATGACCAGCGAGTCGCCGTTGGCCAGTGCCTCGACGAGGGGCTCCAGCGGGTCCTCGTCGGGCTTGCTGCGTGCGCGGCTGACGTAGATGGCGTTGAAGACCGAGGTGGTCAGCCAGCGCTTGAGGGCACTGGTCGTCCAGTAGTCGCGGGCGGCGATGGCGCGCGTGGTGGCGCGCAGATCATGCGGGAAGGCAGCCCAGATCAGGACGAGATCGAAGTGACTCTGGTGGTTGGCGATGTAGATGCGCTGCTCCGCCGTCGGCGGGCAGCCCTTCCAGTGGCCCTGAGCCCCCGTGATGAGGCGGGCAATGAAGGAGAGCAACTGGCCGGTGAAAGCGGCTGGCGTCATGGGGCGGGATTATCGGGGCCCGCCCCCGCGCCAGCCCGTGAGGACTTACCAGTCGTCGCCGCCGCCGCCACCGCCACCCAAATCGCCGCCGCCGGCGTCGCCACCGCCCCAACCGTCGCCGCTGCCGAAGTCGACGTCACGGCGGCTCAGTTCGTCGGCGGCGCTGCTGGAGCCACCGGAATCAAAGCTGCCGGGGATCAGGCCGCCGCTGGTATCGGTGTCGCGCGCAACGCTGCGTTCGTCATGGCCACCATGGAGCAGCTTCTCGGCCAGCATGCCGGCGGCAACGCCACCCGCTACGCCAAGACCAACGCCGAGCATGCCGGGGCCGCCCGAGCCAGGCGCCTGCATGCCGCCAGGCCCATAACCAGCACCAGCGCCATAGCCGCCCGCGCCATAACCACCCGCCATGGCCGGCTGCTGGCTCTGCGCGGCGGTGCGGTTGCGCATCCAGCGCATGGCCAGCCAGATGAAGATGACGGCACCACCGATCAGCAGCCAGAGGGACACGCCACCACCGCTCTCGCTGCGCTCGACCGGCGCGGCGCGCATCGGCGGTGCCGCATTGACGGCAGTCGGCGCGACGGACTTCGCCACCCCGGCCTGCTCACGCTGCAGCAACTGTTCGAAGGCATTGAACTTGGCGGCGTCGGCGAACTTGATGGCAGGGTCCAGCGCGCGAGCGCGGCGCGTGTGCTCGGCGGCTTCAGGGAACTGGCGCTGGTGGGCCAGGATCTCGGCCAGCACGTAATGGGCGCGCGGGCTGTCGGGCTTGGCCGCAACAACCTCGCGCATCATCTTCTCCGCGCCGGCGTAGTCGCCACGCTGAGCAGCGGCCTGCACCTCGTCGACGTTAGGCAGCGCCTGGGCGGTGCCCAGCCAGAGCGTGCCTAGCAGGGCCATGCACAGCAGCAGGAATCGGGGGAATTTCATCGCAACACTCCTCAAACCATCACCCACCCGCCACGCGCGTGGGAAGACGGCAGTTTGCGCCCCTGATCTGGCGACGAGCCGTGCGGTTTCAAGGCTTTACCTGTAGGACTAGAACCAATAGTCCGCCACGCAGCGCCCGTCGCGCGGCAGGTCGTCAAAGGTATCCAACCCGTCGAAGTGATCGATCGGGATGCTCGCCACCACATCGGGCTCGGCCAGGCGCAGGTTCACGGCAATGCGGCGGCGCCCGTCGGCTTCCAGCCTCAGCCCGCGCCAATGCGTCACGCAGCCGCAGGTCGGGCAGAAATGGAATTCCAACGCCTTGCCGCGCGCATAGGCCTGCGTAGAGCCGGTGATGTGGATGCCTTCGTCCACGTAGTCGTAGGCCCAAAGCGTGCCATAGCGACGACACGCTGTGCAGTTGCAGGCGGTTGCGCCGTCAGGCTGGCCGTCGAAACGCCAGCGCACGCTGCCGCACAGGCAGGAACCTTCAATCATCAGCAGGCCTCCTTCAGTTCGGGCGGACGCACGGCGGCGGCATAGACCGGGTCGATGTAGATCTGGCCGCCGAACAGGAATTCCTGGCCGCCAACCTGGGCGAAACCGAAGCGCTCGTAGAAGGCCACGGCTCGCACATTGCGATCGTAGACACCCAGCCACAGGGTCTGCGCCCCGCGCCGGCGCGCCACGGCATGCACCTCATGCATCAGCGCCGCACCCAGGCCACGGCCGATGAAGCCCTGGCCGAGATAGATGCGCCAGAGATGGATGGGGGCCGGGCCCGCCACGCAATCGGGCGCAGGCTCGACCTTGACGATGGCGTAGCCGGCGAGCTGCTCGTCTACCCAGGCCAGCAGCACCGTGCAGGTGGTGTCCAGGATGACGCCAGCCATGACCTCGGGCTGGAAGTGCTCGGCGACGTAGTCGGCGATCTCCTGCGCGTCGCTGAGGTCACGGTAGGTGTCGGCGAAGGCCTGGGCGCCGAAGGCCGCGAGCGCGGCAGCGTCCTCAGGCGTGGCGTGGCGGATTTGTGGCGGGCTGTACATGCGTGGACCGCATGTTCGCATCCCGAGGCTTCAAATCCGCTCGTAGTGCAGCACCGTCGGGAAGGGGTCATAGAAGTGGTGCAGCAACCGGCGCCATTCCTGGTAGCCCTCGGACTTGCGAAAGCCTACCTCGTGGTGCTCGACGCTCTCCCAGCGCACCAGCAGCATGTAGTGATCGGCGCGCTCCAGGCAGCGCTGCAGCTCATGGCCCAGGTAGCCGGGCATGGACGAGATGATTCCCTGCGCGACGGCAAAGGCCCTCTCGAACTCAGCGCCCTGACCAGGCCGCACCTGAAGCTGCGCGATCTCCAGGATCATGCTCAGGCCGCCTGCGCAACGACCTCGGGCTGGCGGGCTGCAGCCTGCATCATCTGCGCCGCCTTCTCGCCGATCATCATGGCCGGTGCGTTGGTGTTGCCGCTGATCAGCGTGGGCATGATGGATGCATCCACCACGCGCAGGCTTTGCAGGCCGTGCACACGCAGCTCGGCGTCCACCACGGCCATCGCGTCCGTGCCCATCTTGCAGCTGCCCACGGGGTGGTAGATGGTGTCGGCGCGCTGGCGCAGCAAGGCTTCGATGTCGGCATCGGAGTGCGTCTCGGTGCTCCACATCTCGGTGCGCCAGTGCGCGCGCAGCGCCGGCTGGTGCAGAAGCTCGCGCGTGAGCTTGAAGCCGGCCACCATCTGCGCCATGTCGTCGGCATGCTGGAAGAAGCCTGGGTCGATCAGCGGCGCGGTGCCGGCGTCGCGACCAGCCAGCCTGACGGTGCCGCGGCTTTGCGGGCGCAGCAGGCACACATGGCAGGACATGCCGTGCCCCATGCGCATCTTGCGCGCATGGTCCTCCACGGCGGCGACGACGAAGTGCAGCTGGATGTTCGGCCGCGCCTGCGCGGCACTGGTGCGCAGGAAGCCACCGCCTTCGGCGAAATTGCTGGTCAGCATGCCGCGGCGCTCGGCGCGGTAGCGCTGGACGGCGCGCCAGAAAGCGAAGCCGCCGCGCAGCGACAGGCCAAAGGTGTCGAGGCTGCTGCTGCGCAGGCCGAACACGAAGTCCGGGTGGTCCTGCAGGTTGGCACCCACGCCGGGCAGGTGGTGCAGCACGGCGATGCCCTGCGCCTGCAGTTGCGCCGCATCGCCCACGCCGGACAGCATCAGCAGCTGCGGCGACTGGATGGCGCCCGCCGCCAGCACGACCTCGCGCCTGGCCTGCAGCCGACGCAACACGCCGCCCACCTTCACCTCCACGCCCACCGCGCGGCGGCCGTCGAACAGGATGCGCTGCACCTGCGCCTGCACGGTCACTCGCAGGTTGGGCCGGCCCAGGTGCGGGCGCAGGTAGGCGCGGGCCGCACTGCAACGCTCGCCGCGGTCCTGCGTGACCTGGTAGATGCCAACGCCTTCCTGCGACTCGCCATTGAAGTCGGCGTTGATGACGTGGCCCGCCTCTCGCCCGGCGGCCACCCAGGCCGCCTGCAGCGGGTTGTCGGTGCGCAGCTGGCTGACCTTCAACGGCCCCTGGCGGCCATGCAGCGGGGCGCCGAAGGTGTCGTTGCCCTCGCTCCTGATGAAGTGGGGCAGTACATCGCTCCAGCCCCAGCCGGGGTTGCCGAGCGCGGCCCAGTGGTCGTAGTCCTCGCGCTGGCCGCGGATGTAGACCATCGCGTTGATGCCCGACGAGCCCCCCAGCATCTTGCCGCGCGGCACATAGCCGCGGCGGCCATTCAGGCCCGGCTGCGGCACCGTCTCGAAGGCGTAGTTGTGCAGCTTGCTGGGCACCATCAGCACGGCACCCGTGGGCACCGTCCCCAGCCAGTTGCTGACGTCGGCACCGGCTTCCAGCACCAACACCTGGGTACCGGGGTCTTCGCTCAGCCGGCCGGCGAGCGCCGAGCCGGATGAGCCACCGCCGATGACGATGACGTCGTGGGTCTCGTCGAAAGCTTGAGGGTCGTTCATGGTCAGGCGATGCGTCGCAGCAGCGAAAGGAGTTTCTCGAAGGTGGCACCGTAAGGCGGCTGGAACAGCTTGGTGCCGGCGAAGCGCGACTGGATGAACAGCGGCTTCTCCTTGCTGAAGGTACGGAAGCCCCACTCACCGTGGTAGGACCCCATGCCACTGGCGCCGACGCCACCGAAGGGTTGCTCCTCCTGGCCCAGGTGCCACAGGCAGTCGTTGATGGTCACACCGCCGGCATGGGTCTCGCGCATGACGTGGTCGCGCGCAGCGCTGTCGGTGCCGAACCAGTACAGCGCCAGCGGGCGATCACCGCGGTTGATGTGGGCGAGGGCCTCGTCGACCTTGTCGTAGCCGACGATGGGCAGCAGCGGGCCGAAGATTTCCTCCTGCATGACGGTGGCCTCGGGCGGCACGTCCAGCAGCAGAGCCGGCACCAGGCGGCGGTCCTGTTGCGGATCGGGCTGCTCGTCATGGCTGCGCAGCACGCGGGCGCCGCGCTCGGCGGCGTCGGTGAGCAGGCCTTGCAGCCGCGCGTGGTGGCGCGGCGTGGCGATGCTGGTGTAGTCGGCATTGCCGGCGATGCGCGGGTACATGCGGCGCATCTCGGCCAGGATCTTCTGGCTCAGCGGCTCGACCATCTCCTTGGGCACCAGCAGGTAGTCGGGCGCGACGCAGGTCTGGCCGGCGTTGAAGAGCTTGCCGAAGGCCAGGCGCGACGCGGTCAGGTCGAGGTTGCAGCTGCGGTCGACGACGGCCGGCGACTTGCCACCGAGCTCCAGCGTCACCGGCGTCAGGTTCCTGGCCGCGGCCTGGGCCACGTGGCGGCCCACGGCGGTGGAGCCGGTGAAGAACAGGTGGTCGAAGGGCAGCGTCGTGAAGGCCTTGCCCACTTCGGCGTCACCGGTGATGACCTGCATCTCTTCGGGCTTGAAGTATTCGGCGACGAGGCGGGCCATCAACTCGGAAGTGGCCGGCGTCAGCTCGGACGGCTTGATCAGCACGCGGTTGCCGGCGGCCAGCGCCGCGACGGCCGGCTCCATCGCCAGGTAGTAGGGGTAGTTCCAGGGCGACACGATGCCCACGACACCCAGCGGTTGGCGCATCAGCACATTGCGGCCGGGCAGGAAGTGCAGCGGCGTGGCGACGCGCCGGGTCTTCATCCAGCGGCGCAGATGCTTGATAGCGTGGCGGGCGCCGGACTCGACGGTGAAGATGTCGGCCAGCAGCGATTCCTGGCGGGCGCGATGGCCGAAGTCCTGGGCCATGGCGCTAGCGATCGCCTCGCCGTGCTGGCGCGTCATCTTGAGCAGCCGTTGCAGGCGGTCACGGCGCACCTCGTACGAGGGCATGCGGTCGGCCTCGTAGGCGCGGCGTTGCGCCGTCAGCGCCAGATGCAGGCGCTCCTGCAGGGCGGTGTCCATGGGCATGTCTCCGGTTCTCGATCTAGTGCGTCGAGGCTAACCGCAAGACGGGCCCCCACCATCGGTGGAGGCCCTGGACTAGAGGCGCGCGTCTAGTCCCCGAGGTGACACGGGCATTTCATGGGATTTGCGGGCCGAGCGCTGGGCCGCTCCCGAGCCGGCCCGCCTTGGCGATGTGCTTGCCGGTCAATCCGGCAAGCATCGCCGTCCCCTCGGGGGACCGGCCAAGGTACTCCTTGGACGAGGGGCTCTTTAATGGCGGAAATGGCGTACGCCTGTGACCACCATCGCGATGCCGCGCTCGTTGGCGGCAGCGATGACTTCGTCGTCGCGCATGGAGCCACCCGGCTGGATGACGCAGCTCGCGCCCGCGTCGGCCAGCACGTCCAGGCCGTCGCGGAAGGGGAAGAAAGCATCGCTGGCCACGGCCGAGCCCTGCAGGCTCAAGGACGCATGCTGGGCCTTGATGGAGGCGATGCGGGCCGAGTCGAGGCGGCTCATCTGGCCGGCGCCGACACCCAGCGTCATGCCGCCGCCGCAGAAGACGATGGCATTGCTCTTCACGTACTGGGCCACGGTCCAGGCGAACATCAGGTCGTCGAGCTGCTGGGCCGTGGGCTGCAGCGTCGTGACGACCTTGAGGTCTTCGCGCTTCAGGAAATGGTTGTCAGAGGTCTGCAGCAGCAGGCCCGAGCCGACGCGCTTGCTGTCGCCGGCGTTGCGCCCCTGGTCCCAGGGGCGCGGGCCACCCGGCGGCAGCGCGATCTGCATCAGGCGCACATTGGCCTTGGCCTTGAAGATCTCCAGCGCCTCGGCGCTGAAGCTGGGCGCCATCAGCACTTCGACGAACTGCTTGGCGACGAGCTGGGCCGCCGCGCCGTCCACTTCGCGGTTGAAGGCGATGATGCCGCCAAAAGCGCTGGTGGGGTCGGTCTTGAAGGCCTTGCTGTAGGCCTCGGCCGCAGAGGCTGCGACGGCCACGCCGCAGGGGTTGGCGTGCTTGACGATGACGCAGGCGGGCGTGTCGAAGCTCTTTACGCATTCCCAGGCCGCATCGGCATCGGCGATGTTGTTGTACGAGAGTTCCTTGCCCTGCAGCTGCTTGCCGGTGACCAGCGACCCAGGTGCCGGGAACAGGTCGCGATAGAGGGCCGCACTCTGGTGCGAGTTCTCGCCGTAGCGCAGGTCCTGCACCTTGACGAAGGTGGCGTTCATCTGCGCTGGGTACTCGGTCTTGCTGCCGTCTTCCTGCAACGCGGACAAGTAGTTGCTGATGGCCGCGTCGTACTGGGCGATGCGGTTGAAGGCGGCCACCGAGCAGGCGAAGCGTGTCTTGTCGCTGGTCTTGCCGTAGGCCTTCAGCTCGTCGAGCACGCCGGCGTACTGGGCCGCGTCGGTCAGCACCGTCACGTCCTTCCAGTTCTTGGCCGCGCTGCGCACCATGGCCGGGCCGCCGATGTCGATGTTCTCGATGGCGTCTTCCAGCGTGCAGCCGGGCTTGGCCACGGTCGCCTCGAAGGGGTAGAGGTTGACGGCCAGGATGTCGATGCGCGTGATGCCGTGCTTCTCCATCGCTGCCACGTGCTCGGCAAGATCAGAGCGCGCCAGCAGGCCGCCGTGGATCTTGGGGTGCAGCGTCTTCACGCGGCCGTCCATCATCTCGGGGAAGCCGGTGTGCTCGGCCACTTCCGTCACCGGCAGGCCGGCATCAGCCAGCAGCTTGGCGGTGCCGCCGGTGGACAGCAGCTTGGTGCCCAGAGCGTGCAGCTCTTTGGCGAATTCAAGGATGCCGGTCTTGTCGGAGACCGAGAGCAATGCAGTGAGTTGAGTCATATTCTTGATCAGTTGGGGTCGGAGCTTGTCGCTGCGCTCGAAGGTCCAATCCGCAAAGCATGTTCAGTTGAGGTCGGAGCTTTTCGCTTTGCTCAAAGGTCCAACCCGCAAAGCATGTTCAGTTGAGGTCGGAGCTTTTCGCTTTGCTCAAAGGTCCAACCCGCAAAGTCTTATAGATTGTGATCGGTCAGCTTGCGGCGCAGCGTGTTGCGGTTGATGCCCAGCCATTGCGCGGCCTTGCTCTGGTTGCCGCCGGCTTCGCGCATGACGATCTCGAACAGTGGTTTCTCGACCAGCTTGACCAGCATCTCGTGCATCGAATGCGGCTCCTGGCCGTCGAGGTCACGAAAAAAGGCTTCGAGGTTGTCGCGCACACAGGCGTCGATGGGGTTGGGCGTGGTGTTCTTCTGGGCACTCATGACAGGGCGCGAATGGGTTTCAGGCGGCACAGGCTTCGTCGGCCTGTGCGTCTTCGTCGTTGGCGGCCGCGACGGTGGGCGGCAGCCGGTCGTGGGTCTGGCCGAGTTCATCGAACCAGTCACGCAGAGCCTGCAACTGCAGGTCGCAGCTCTCGAGCGTATTCATGTGCTGGCGGAAGGCTTCGCCGCCGGGCAGGCCGCGCACGGCCCAACCGATGTGCTTGCGCGCACTGCGCATGCCGCTGAGCGCACCGTACAGGCCGTAGTGGTCGTGCAGATGCTCGGTCAGCCAGTCGCGTGCTTCAAGCACGGTGGGCGCGGCTAGGTGTTCGCCTGTCGCCAGAAAGTGGGCCACCTCGCGAAAGATCCAGGGCCGCCCCTGGGCGGCACGGCCGATCATCAAGGCGTTGGCGCCCGTGTAGGCGAGCACGTCGCGTGCTTTCTCGGGCGAGTCGATGTCGCCGTTGGCGACGACGGGAATTGTCAGCGCTGTCTTCACGGCGGCGATGGTGTCGTACTCGGCCAGGCCCTTGTAGCCCTGCTCGCGCGTGCGGCCGTGGATGGTCAGCATCGCGATGCCGGCCGACTCGAACAACCGGGCCAGCCGCAGCGCGTTGCGTTCGTCGGCGCTCCAGCCGGTGCGCATCTTCAGCGTGACGGGCACGCCGCCAGTGACGCCACTTTTGGCACACACCGCGACGACGGCCTCGACGATCTCCAGCGCGAGCGCTTCGTTGCGCATCAGTGCCGAGCCCGCCCATTTGTTGCAGACCTTCTTGGCCGGGCAGCCCATGTTGATGTCGATGATCTGGGCGCCGCGGTCGATGTTGTAGGCCGCGGCTTCGGCCATCATGGCCGCGTCGGTGCCGGCGATCTGCACGGCAATAGGCCCCGGCTCACCGCTGTGGTCGGCGCGGCGTGAGGTCTTGAGGCTGCCCCACAGCTCCTTGCGCGACGTGACCATCTCGCTGACCGCATAGCCCGCACCCAGGCGGCGGCAGAGCTGGCGGAAGGGCCGGTCCGTCACCCCTGCCATCGGCGCCACGAAGAGCCGGTTGGGGAGAAGGTGGGGGCCGATTTGCACGAGAGGGTCTGCTTAAAAAAGAGGCGAGATTGTAGCCACCCGCCCGCACCGACAATGACCGCCATGGAAGCCTGGCTCGGTCAATTCATCAGCGAGCTGCTCGCCGCCCTGGCTCTGCCCCAGGTCGGGCTGGTGGCCGTCTTCGTCATCACTTTCGTCTCGGCCACCCTGCTGCCGCTAGGCTCGGAGCCGGCCGTCTACCTGGTCGTCAAGGCGGACCCGAGCATGTTCTGGGCCGTCATTGCGGTGGCCACGATCGGCAACACGCTGGGCGGCATGACGAGTTGGTGGATAGGCTACGGCGCCGAGAAGGCGGTCGAGGCGGTGAAGCATCACGAGCCCTCGCACTCACGTGCGATGCGCTGGCTGCAGCGCTTCGGCCCCAAGGCCTGCCTGATGAGCTGGCTGCCCATCGTCGGCGACCCGCTCTGCGCCGTGGCCGGCTGGCTCAAGCTGCCGTTCTGGCCCTGCGTGGGCTGGATGGCGCTGGGCAAGTTCCTGCGTTTTTTGCTCTACACCGTGGCTTTGATTTGGCTGATTCCGGAGACCTGGTTGTCATGACGCTGCCCCTCGCCCAATCTCGCCCGGCTGAACGCGGACGAGCCCGGTCGGTCTTGCAGACCGCGCAGCCGACGGAGCGGCTGCCCTTCGGTAGGCACCACAAGTCCACAGGACTTGCCGTGTCCGGCCTCAGCCCCCGCGGGGACGGCGATGCTGGCGGCATCGAGCCGCCAGCACATCGCCAGCGCGGGCCGGCTCGGGAGCGGCCCAGCGCTCGGCCCGCAAGTTCCAATATCCCACTACGTGGATTGACATGACCTCTGCCTACCAAGATTTGGCCACGCGCCAGCAGCGCCTGCACCACCTCGGCCACCTGCAGGCCATCGCGCAATGGGACCAGGCCGCCAACATGCCGGCCAAGGGCAACGAGGCGCGCAGCCTGGCCCTGGCCGAGATGGACGGCTTGCTGCACCAACTGGCCACCGACCCGGCCCTGCCCGGCCTGCTGGAGGCTGCCGACGCCGAGCCGCTGGACGAGGGCCAGCGCGCCAACCTGCGCGAGATCCGCCGCGTCTGGCGCGCCGCGAACGCGCTGCCGCAGGCGCTGGTGGAAGCCAAGAGCCTGGCCAACAACCGCTGCGAACACGCCTGGCGCAGCCAGCGTCCGGCCAACGACTGGACCGGCTTCGCGCCGAACCTGCGCGAGGTGCTGAAGATTGCGCGTCAGGAAGCTGAAGCGCTGTCGCAGAGCGCTGGCCTGTCCAGGTACGACGCGCTGCTCGACAACTACGAGCCGGGCATGCGCAGTGCCGACGTCGAGGCGGCCTTTGCACCGCTGCGCGGCTGGCTACCGGGCTTGATCCGCGACGTGACGGCCAAGCAGGCCGGTGAGACCGTTATCCAGCCCGTCGGCCCCTTCCCCACGGCGGCTCAGAAGGCCCTCGGCCTGGACGCGATGAAGCTGATGGGCTTCGACTTCGCGGCCGGCCGCCTGGACGAAAGTACCCACCCCTTCTGCGGCGGCGTGCCCGAGGACGTGCGCATGACGACGCGCTATCGCGAGGATGACTTCCTGCCCAGCCTGATGGGCACCATCCACGAGACGGGCCATGGCCGCTACGAGCAGAACCTGCCGCGCGACCTGCTCGGCCAGCCAGTGGGCCGGGCGCGCTCCATGGGCATCCACGAGAGCCAGAGCCTGTCCTTCGAGATGCAGCTCGGCAGCCACCCGGCCTTCGCCGGCCTGCTGTCACCGCTGCTGGTGAAGCATTTCGGCGACCAACCGGCCTTCGAGCCCAGCAATCTGAACAAGCTGCTGACGCGCGTGAAGCCCGGGTTCATCCGTGTCGATGCCGACGAGGTGACCTACCCCGCGCATATCCTGCTGCGCTTCGACATCGAGCGCGCCCTCATCGAAGGCCAGGCCGAGGTGGACGACATCCCGGCGCTGTGGGACGCCAAGATGGCCGAGCTGCTCGCCCTGGACACGCGCGGCAATTTCAAGGACGGCCCCATGCAGGACGTGCACTGGCCCGCCGGCCTGTTTGGCTACTTCCCCTGCTACACGCTCGGCGCCATGTACGCGGCGCAGTGGTTTGCGGCGATGCGGTCCCAGCGCCCCGACCTGGATGCGCAGATTGCCCGCGGCGAGCTGGGCACGGTGTTCGACTGGTTGTCCACCCATGTCTGGCAGACGGCCAGCCGCTATGAGACACCCGAACTGGTGCGGCGCGCCAGCGGCGAGGCCTTGAACCCGGCGCATTTCGAGGCCCATCTGCGCAGCCGCTATCTCGGCAGCTGAATTCAAGCAAAGACAGACAGCTTGTCGACAGCTTGCGCTGGGGTGTGGGAACAAAAAAAGGGCCGCTCCTGCGGGAGCGGCCCAATCAGTTTCAACAACGATCTCTCTCTCTTCAATCCACTGCGCTTCCCCGGCCCCCCGGCCTTCTCCGCGCGTGGCGCCCGGTTTGTGGAGTCCCGGACTGGGCCGCTGCAACGCGAACAGCGACCGTGATTGCATTCTGAGCACATGCCGCCGGCCTCGCATCCCCGCAAGCCAAGGGGGCGCGCGATGCGGCGTGACGAGCGTCACAGCAACAGCGCCAATCGCTCCAGGATGAGCACGCCGAAGAAGGCCAAACCGGCCACCAGCGTCCATTTCATGATCATCAGCCCAAGCCGCCGCCAGCGCGCTTGGCCGGTGGCGATGGAAAAGGCGAAGCACAAGACAGCCGAGAACAGCAGCAGGCCGACGACGAGGCGGGCAATCAGCATGTAAACGCTCTCATCACCATGCTGGTGCAAGCTCGGCGAAGCCCTTGGGCGCTGCGCGCTCGTCGTCGAAACTGACGATCTCGTAGGCGGCCTCGTCGGCCAGCAGCGCGCGCAGCAGCCTGTTGTTCAGCGCATGGCCACCCTTGAAGGAGGTGTACGCCGCCAGCAGCGGCATGCCGGCGACCTGCATGTCACCGATGGCATCCAGGATCTTGTGCTTGACGAACTCGTCGTCATAGCGAAGGCCGTCGGCGTTCAGCACCTTGTAGTCGTCGACGACGATGGCGTTGTCCATGGAGCCGCCCAGCGTCAGGCCGCGCGAGCGCATCAGGTCGATGTCGGCCGTCATGCCGAAGGTGCGTGCGCGGGCGATCTCCTTCTTGTAGGTGCCCGAGCCCATGTCGAAGACGAAGCTGCTGCCGGTGGCGGCCACGGCCGGGTTGTCGAACTCGATCTCGAAGCTCAGTGTGTAGCCGTGATGCGGCTCCAGCCGGGCCCACATCAGCTTCTTGCCCTCGCCGTGGCGCACTTCGATGGGCTTCTTCACGCGCAGGAAGCGCTTGGGCGCGTCCTGCATGACGATGCCGGCCGACTGCAGCAGGAAGACGAAGCTCGCCGCGGAGCCATCCAACACCGGCACCTCGTCGGCGTTGATGTCGATGATGAGGTTGTCCAGGCCCAGGCCCGCGCAGGCGGACAGCAGATGCTCGATGGTCTGCACCTTGGGCGCGCCCGGGTCGCCGCCAGGGCTGATGGTGGTGGCCATGCGCGTGTCGCTGACCGACGTCACACCGACCGGGATGTCGACCGGTGGGCAGAGGTCGACGCGGCGGAAGACGATACCGGTGTCAGCCGGCGCTGGGCGCAATGTCAGCTCGACCTTCTGGCCGCTGTGGATGCCGACGCCGACGGCGCGTGTGATCGACTTCAGGGTGCGTTGCTTGACCATGGGGTCAATTGTCCAAGATCAGACCTCGCCTTTGCGCTCCACGGGCAATCTGAGCGACAGGCGCGTGCCCATGCCGGGCTGGGAGTCGATGCGCAGCTTGCCGCCCAGGCGCTGGGCGCGCTTGATCTGGCTCTTCAGGCCGCGGCCGTGCTGAATGCTCTGCAGGTCGAAGCCGGCGCCATCGTCCTCGACGCGGATCTCAACATAGCTGCCGTGGTGGCGCGTCACCATGCGCACGCGGCTGGCCTGGGCATGCTTGAGCACGTTGTTCAGTGCCTCCTGCATCAGGCGCAGCACATGCAGCGCGTCGGGCGGCTCCAGCCAGGCCAGGGGCGGCAGGTCCTGCACGTCCCAGTCAAGCTTGAGGCCGCCGATCTGCAGCCTTTTTCCCAGGCGGTAGCGCATCGTCGCCAGCAGCGAGACGAGGTCGTGGCCGACCGGCTCCAGCGAGTCGATGACCAGGCGCAGGTCGTCCACGCATTCGCGCAGCACCTCCACGCACTGCTCGTGCGACATGCTGCCCTGCTCCATCGCCACCAGCGCCGACAGCAGCGAGGAGCCGAGGCCGTCATGCATGTCGGCCATGATGCGCTGACGCTCCAGCAGCAGGGCCTGCTGGCGCTCGGCCTCGCGCAGCTGCGCGTTCTGCGCATGCAGCACCGAGACCTGCTCGTCCAGGTCCTCCTGCAGCTGGCTGTTCTCGGCCTGGACCTGCTCGACGGCACCGACATAGCGGCGCTGCACCGCATGCAGGAAGCTGAGCATGACGGCCAACGTCGCGAACGGCATCAGGAAGAAGTGTTCGGGCCAGGCCCAGCCGGCCAGCACGGCGAGGTCGTGGCCGCCGATGACGACGCCGATGACCAGCGCCACGGCCATGATGCGCAGCTCGGTGCGGCGCTCCCGCCAGGCCAGGAAAGCCACCCAGGCCGTGCCGATGGCGGCGACGCCGGCCGTGACGGCGTACTGCATGACGACCATGTCGAGCTGGCGCAGCCACAGCGGCATGCTGAGCAGGCTCACCAACGTCACGCTGGCGGTCAACGCCCACTCCAGCCACAGGATGCGCCGGCTCGCAAAGCGCAGCGCGAACAACAGCGCCGTCAGCATGACCCAGCCCATGGATGCGTGTGTGGCCCACCAGAACCAGTCCTGCCCCGCCGGCGAAGCCGGCAGGCTGACGTAATAGTGCAGGTTGCGCACCATCCATGCGGCGGCACCGAGGGCAAACAGCCCATAGATGGCCTCGGGGCGGCGCAACCACAGCGTCAGCGCGAACAGCCCTAGCACCGCCAGCGTCAGGCTGACGGCCTGGGGCAGGCCGTTTTGGGCGCGCACCCGCCACAGCCAGCGTCTTTCCAGCTGATCGCGCGGGGCGATCCAGATGCGTGACACCGCGTGATAGCTGCCCGCCGGCACCGGCAGAGCGACGACCACGTCCAGCCCCTGGGCACCGATGCCGGGCAAGGGCAGCCACAGGGGCTGCACCCATTGCTCGCGCTCGGCATGCTGGTTGTCCAGCAGGGCCTGCCAGCCTTTGTCGGTGCGGGCCAGCACCGCGGCCGACAACGTGACCAGACGCGGCAGATACAAGGCCATGGCTTCGTCCCGCCCGCCCGGTACGTGAAGTCGGTACCAGCGCATCTCGTAGCCCCGCGCATCGCTGACCATGGCCGCGCCGGGGCGTGAGCGCACGTCAGGCATCGCCACGGGCTTCCAGGCCGCTTCGTCCTCGGGAGGCAGCAGTTCAGGCGGCAGCTCGAGATGGTCGCCGCCGGCCACCGTGTGGTGGCGCAGTGCGGTCCACCAGACGTCGAGCTGGTCGCGCGTCCAGGCGGTGGTGGCAAGCTCAGCGGGGGCCGCGTCATCGCTCCCGGCCCGTGCGCTGGGTTGGGGCAATCGCTGTGCCTGTAACGGCAGACAGGCCAGCAAGGCCAGCAGCAGCAGGCCGCGGCGCCATAGCAGGCCCAACTCAAGCATCCCTATGATTTCTTCTAGGCGTTGACATGGGGCGCGAGCATGCCACAGGGGCTGGCCGCGCCCCAACCGCCGCAGCACCGCTGGGCGGCGGGTGGCGACCGTTCAGCCGCCGGCAGGCAGACTCTTGCGGGCGGCCTCGCGGAGTTCGCTGGACAGCGCGGTGTCGCCGCCGACAGCGCGTGACAGCAACAGCGCCCCCACCAGCGTGGACAGCATGGCCAGCGCCTGCTCGCGTTGCTCGGGCGCCGAGTCGGCCGGCATCTGTTCCTGCAGCGTTGCCACGAGGTTGGCGACGCCCTCCGCAAACACCTCCCGCACGGCCGGCCCGCCACGCGCAGCATCACCCGCCAGCGCGACCAGGCCGCAGCCGGCACCGATATGGTCACGGTGAGCGTCGGACAGATAGGCCTTGACCCAGGCCTGCAGGCTGCGGTCGGACTGCGTCTTCCACTGCTCGCGGTTGGCCTGCAGCGCGCGCCGCGTCGCCTGGGCGGCCAAGTCGTCCTTGGACTCGAAGTGGCCATAGAAGCCGCCACGCGTCAGGCCAGCGGCCTGCATCAGGTCGTTCAGGCCGATGCCATCGAAGCCGCGCTCGCGAAACAGCTGGGCGGCGTTGTCGAGGATGCGTTCGCGGTTCTCTTCGGCCTGGGCGCGGCTGACCTTCATCGCGGTCTCCTGGGGTCTTTGTGTGGGCGGGCTTGACGCATTTTATATGTTGACCGACATTTATATCAATCATGTCGTTCGACATGAATAAGCAGATCGAGAAGGAATTGCCACCATGAGGCTCAAGAACGCCGTCGTCTTCATCACCGGTGCCAACCGCGGCCTGGGCCGCGCCTTTGCCCAGGCCGCGCTGGCCGCGGGCGCCGCCAAGGTCTATGCCGCCGCGCGTGACCCGGCCTCCATCGATCTGCCCGGCGTCGTGCCCGTCGCACTGGACGTGACCGACCCCACCCAGGTGGCCGCCGCGGCTGCGCAATGTACGGATGTGACGCTGCTGATCAACAACGCGGGCATCTCGCAGCAGGCCGGCGTTCTCGGCGCGGATGCCATCGCGACGGCGCGCCGCCATCTGGACACCAACTTCTTCGGCGTCTGGGCGCTGACCCAGGCCTTCGCGCCGGTGCTGCAGGCCAACGGCGGCGGCGCGGTGCTGAATGTGCTGTCCGTGCTGAGCTGGGTGACGGTGCCGGGCCTGACGCCCTACAGCGCCAGCAAGGCCGCCGCCTGGGCGCTGAGCAATGGGCTGCGCAGCGAGCTGAAGGCCCAGGGCACGCAGCTGACCAGCCTGCATGTCGGCTATATGGACACAGACATGACGCGCGGCCTGGACGCGCCCAAGTCTGCGCCGGCCGATGTCGCTCGCCTGGCCCTGGCCGAGCTGGAGGCCGGCGCCTTCGAGGTGCTGGCTGACGACATCAGCCGCCAGGTCAAGCAGAGCCTGTCCACGGCCGCGCCAGCTTACGCGGGCTGAGCCCCGAACTCAGGAGAACGCCATGCTCGCCTCCCCTGCCCTTGCCGCGCCTTTCACGGCCCATGACGACGGCCACCTCGCAGCGGCCCGCCATGCCTTCTCGGCGCCCGAGCGCGTGCCGCTGACGGCCGAGGAGCGCGCTGCGCTGGCTGGCCACGCCGAACCGCCGCTGCGCCACGAAGGCCTGAAGCTCGCGCGCTGGACGCTGGGCGTCGGCCCACGCGTTGTCCTCGTCCACGGCTGGAACAGCCGCGGCGCCCATCTGCTCGGCTTCGCCCGGCCCCTGGTCGAGGCCGGCTTCTCGGTCACCCTTTTCGATCTACCCGCCCATGGCGACTCGACCGGTCATGCGGCCAGCGTCGTGCATGCCGGCCGCGCACTGCGCGCCGTGGTGGCCGACATCGGCAAGGAGGTGCACGGCGTCATCGGCCATTCGATGGGCTCGGCCGCCGCGCTGCTCGCGTTTGCCCACGGCTGGCGGGTCGGGCGCAGCGTGCACCTGGCCGGCCCCTCCTCGCTGTCGCCCATGGTCAAGGGCCTGGCCGCCGCTCAAGGCCTGGGCCCGGCGGATGCGGCCGCATTTGCGGGCTGGGTGGAACGCTTCATCGGCACGCGCATCACCTATGTGGATCTGGAGCGGCTGCAGCATGGCCTGCGCCATCCCGGGCTGATCGTCCACGACCCGGAGGATCGCACCGTGCCTTTCGCTGCATCCGAGGCGCTGCATGCGGCTTGGGCTGGCTCGCATCTGCAACGCGTGAGCGGGCTTGGCCATCGCCGTCTGCTGGCGGATGCCGACGTCATCGCGCGCAGCATTGCCTTCATTGCCGAAGGAGCCAGGCAATGAGCGCCGTGCCCCGCCCCTGGCTGCTGACGCTGGCCGCGCTGTCAGCGCTGGCGACGCTGTCCACCAACATCTTGCTGCCGTCTCTGCCCGTGATGGCGCAGGCCCTGGGGTCGAGTGAGGCGGCCATGACGGCGGTGCTCAGCCTCTTCCTCGCCGTGTTCGCGCTGGCCCAACTCATCGTCGGCCCGTTGTCGGACCGCATCGGCCGCCGGCCCGTGGTGCTGGGCGGCTTGGCCGTCTTCATCGTGGGCAGCGTGGTTTGTGCTTTGGCGAGCGATCTGCCGTTGCTGCTGTTCGGCCGCGCGCTTCAGGCCGTCGGCGTCGCCGCCGCGTCGGTGCTGGCACGCGCCGCCGCGCGCGACCGTTTCGAAGGCCCGCAACTCGCTGCGCTGCTCGGCCGCATCATGGTCGTCATGGCCGCCGCGCCGGGCTTCTCGCCGCTGCTGGGTGGTCTTGTACAGGCCGCCTGGGGCTGGCGGGCGCTGTTTGTCGTGCTGGTGCTGGCGGGGCTGACGCTGGCGGCGGCCTATGTAGGCATCGTCGGCGAGACGCTGCCGGCCGAGAGACGGCGACACCAGCCGGCCAGCGCGCTGGCACGCGGCTACGTCGTGCTGCTGGGTGATGCGCGCTTCATGCGCCCGGCACTCGCCACCGCCGCCATCCTCGGCGCGCTGTTTGCGTTCTTCGGCACCGCGCCGCTGGTGCTGGCGCGCGACTTCGGTTTCAGCGCACTGCAGGTCGGGCTGTTCTTTGCCACGTCCGTGTTCGTCGTCTTCGCAGCAGGGCAGACCGCGCCGCGCTGGGCCGCGCGCTGGGGTGGCCCCACCGTGCTGCGCATTGGCGCAGCGCTGGCAACACTCGGCGGCCTGACGATGCTTGTCGCGAGTGGAGCCGGTCTCGCGGGCTTTGCCGTCGCGGTGGGCATCTTCCTGTTCGGCATGGGGCTGGTCTCACCCACTGGCACCGCACTGGCGTTGACGCCATTTGCATCGCAGGCCGGCCAGGCCTCCGCGCTGCTGGGCTTTCTGCAGATGGCGGCAGCGGCACTGCTGACAACGGCTGCCGCGACGTTGCCCGGTGCGCGCATGGATGCCTTGGCCCTGGTGCTGGCGGGAGGCGGTTTGCTGGCCCTGCTTTCTGGCGCCGCAAAGCCGGCCGCGGCGGTAGTACGCGCGTCCTGACAAAGCAAAAGGGCGAGCCTCACGGCTCGCCCTTCTTAGGATCAGCGACTGATCAGTCTGCCTGCTTGCGCAGGAAGGCCGGGATCTCGATCTCGTCCATGCCGTTGGACGACAGCGCCTCGACCTTGGCCGCGGCACTGCCCGAGCGGCCATGACGCCAGACGCTGGGCACATTGGCGTTCGCAAAGTCGCCCAGGCCGAGGCCGACATTGGCCTGCTGGCCCGTCGCCGGCGTGGCCATGGCCACGGCCTGCGTCAGCACGGGCATGCCGTCGGTACCGTTGCGCACCACCTGCTGGGTCTGCACGACCTGCAGCGGCGCCTGCTGGCGGGCGCGGCCGGCCGTCAGGCCGGTGGCGATGACGGTCACGCGCAGCGCGTCGCCCAGGCTCTCGTCGTAGGCGGTGCCGAAGATGACGTGCGCTTCATCCGAGGCGTAGCGCTTGATCGCGTTCATCGCGTTGCGCGACTCGCTGAGCTTGAAGTTGCTGCGGCCCGCGGCGATCAGCACCAGCACGCCACGCGCACCGGAGAGGTCGATGCCTTCCAGCAGCGGGCAGGCCACGGCCGCTTCGGCGGCCTTGGCGGCGCGGTCCGGGCCGGTGGCTTGCGCCGTGCCCATCATGGCCTTGCCCGGCTCGCTCATCACCGTCTTGACGTCTTCGAAGTCAACGTTGACCAGGCCGGGAATGTGGATGATGTCGGAAATGCCGCCAACGGCGTTCTTCAGCACGTCATTGGCATGCGCGAAGGCCTGATCCTGCGTGACATCGTCGCCCAGCACATCGAGCAGCTTGTCATTCAGCACGACGATCAGCGAGTCGACATTGGCCTCGAGTTCAGCCAGGCCGGCATCGGCCGCCTTGGCGCGCCGGCCGCCTTCGAAATCGAAGGGTTTGGTGACGACGCCGACCGTCAGGATGCCCATTTCCTTGGCAACCCGGGCAATCACCGGCGCAGCACCCGTGCCGGTACCACCGCCCATACCGGCGGTGATGAACAGCATATTGGCGCCGGCGATGGATTCGCGAATGCGGTTTTCAGCCTCTTCAGCCGCCGCCTTGCCCATTTCGGGTTTGGCGCCGGCGCCTAGGCCGGAGGTGCCGAGTTGCAGCAACTGGTCGGCCTTGGACCGATTCAGCGCCTGCGCGTCGGTATTCGCGCAGATGAATTCCACGCCTTGAACGCCCTGGGCGATCATGTGGTCTACGGCGTTGCCGCCGCCGCCACCGACCCCGATCACCTTGATTTGGGTGCCTTGGTCAAACTCTTCGATCATCTCGATGGGCATATCAAACCTCCTACTGCAATTGTGCCGTGGCACAGATAGATTGACTAGTTGCTGAAACAAATTTTTCGTAATTCGTGGGGGTCAAAAATTCCCCATGAACCAATCCTTGACCCGGCCGAGCAGGGTTTGCACCGAGCCAGCCTGCTGCGCTGCCTTGAAACCCCGGCTGCGTGACAGCCGGGCCTCCTCCAGCAGGCCCATGACGGTGGCCGATCGGGGGTTGGCAACCATGTCGTAAAGGGCCCCCGAATAGGTGGGCAGGCCGCGGCGGACGGGTTTCAGGAAAATATCCTCGGCGAGTTCCACCATGCCCGGCATGACGGCCGATCCACCGGTCAACACGATGCCGGAGGACAGCAATTCCTCATACCCGCTCTCACGAATGACCTGATGCACCAGGGAAAAGATTTCCTCGACGCGCGGCTCGATGACGCCGGCCAGCGCCTGCTTGGACAACATCCTGGGGCTGCGGTCGCCCAGGCCGGGCACTTCCACCTGGTCGGAGGGGTCGGCCAGCAGCTGCTTGGCGACGCCATATTCGACCTTGATTTCCTCGGCGTCCTTGGTCGGCGTGCGCAGCGCCATCGCGATATCGCTGGTGATCAAGTCGCCCGCGATGGGGATGACGGCGGTATGGCGGATCGAGCCGCCGGTGAATATCGCCACATCGGTCGTGCCGGCGCCAATATCGACCAGCGCAACCCCCAGGTCGCGTTCGTCGGCGGTCAGGGCGGCATGGCTGGAGGCGCTCGGGTTCAAAACCAGCTGATCCACTTCCAAACCGCAGCGGCGCACGCATTTGACAATGTTTTCGGCCGCACTCTGTGCGCCGGTCACGATATGGACCTTGACCTCCAGCCGGCCACCGCTCATGCCGACGGGCTCCTTCACCTCATGGCCGTCGATGACAAATTCCTGCGGCTCGACCAGCAGCAGGCGCTGGTCGTTGGGAATATTGATGGCCTTGGCGGTTTCGACGACGCGGGTCACATCGACCGGCGTGACCTCCTTGTCGCGCACGATGACCATGCCGGTGGAGTTCTGGCCGCGGATATGGCTGCCCGTAATCCCCGTGTAAACCCTAGATATTTTGCAGTCGGCCATCATTTCGGCCTCTTTCAAGGCCTGCTGGATGGACTGGACGGTGGCGTCGATATTGACGACGACGCCGCGCTTCAAGCCATGCGACGGCGCCACCCCCAGGCCGGCAATGCGCAAATCCCCCCCCGGCAAAACCTCGGCCACGACGGCCATGATCTTGGCAGTCCCAATATCCAGCCCGACGACCAAATCCTTGTATTCCTTGGCCATGTCCGTCCTCAACGTTTTCTATTTACGGGTTTACCCGGGGTGTTCGTCGTCACGCCGCGCAGCTTGACCGCGTAGCCGTCGGCGTGGCGCAGGTCGGCGGACAGCAATGGGCTGCGGTAGGTCGCCGTGACCTGCGTGATGGATTGGGCGAAGCGGCCGAAGCGCTCGACCACGTCGGTCTCGCTGCCGCGGCCCAGTTCGACAACGGCGCCGCTGCCCAGCGTCGCGCGCCAGGAGCCGCGGCCCGACAGGTCCAGGCGGTCGATGCCCTCGCCGAGTTTTTCAGCGGCTGGCGACAGCGCCCGCCACATCTGCAGCATCGCGCCGGCGGTCTGCGCCGGGCCGGCGAGTACCGGCAGGGTTTCGTCCTCGACGTCGCCGAGATTGGCCTGGAAAACTTCGCCGAAGCTGTTGACCAGGGCCCGTTCGGCCGCGGCCTCGGTCGCAGAGTCGGCACCATCGGTGCGCGCCTCCCAATAGGCGGCGGCCCGGTGTTCCTCGAGATTGACCCGCAGCCGCATCGGCCAGACGCGCGTCAGCTGCGCGCGCCGCACCCAGGGCACAGCCTCGAAAGCGGCGCGGCCGTCCTTCAGGCTCATGCTGAGAAAGGAGCCGTGCAGGCGCGGCAGGGCATTGGCGCGCAGCGAGGCCACGCTGTTGCGGCTGACATCGCCCTCCACCTGGATGGCGCGCAGGTTGAACGCCGGCAGGCGCACGACCCAGCGCAGCACACCCCAAGCGGCGGTTGCCACCAGCGCAGCCACGAGCAGCGCCGACACCGCATTCATCAAGCGGATATCGGACGGCAGCGCGGCGGTGGCGGCGGCGGCGGAGTTCACGTGATCAGGCGATCCAGCCGGGCCTGGGCAAGCAGCCACAGGCACAGATGCGGGTAGTCCACGCCCACGGCCTGCGCGGCCTTGGGCACCAGGGAGTGCGACGTCATTCCGGGGCTGGTGTTCATCTCCAGCAGGAAGGGCTTCATGTCGGACTTGCGCAGCATCAGGTCGGCGCGACCCCAGCCGCGGCAGCCGAGCAGGCGATAGGCATGCAGCACGAGGCGACCGATCTCGGCCTCCAGCGCGGCGGGCAGCGAGCCGAACAGGTACTGCGTCGTGTCGGTCTCGTACTTGTTCGCGAAGTCGTAATTGCCGGCCTCGGCGCGGATCTCGATGACGGGTAGCGCGACGGCGCCCTCGCCTTCACCCAGCACGGCGCAGGTCAGCTCGGGCCCTTCGATGCATTGCTCGAACAGCAGCTCATCGTCAAAGCCCAGGGCCAACTCGACAGCGCCCTGCATGTCGGAGTAGCCGGCGGCCTTGGTGATGCCGATGCTCGAACCCTCGTGCGGCGGCTTCACGACGACGGGCAGGCCGAGCGTGTCGGGAATCGTGCGGATGCGCTCGCGAGTCAGGTCGGCGCGGGACAGCGCCAGGTATTGCGGCGTCGGCAGGCCCTCATTGGCCCACAGCCGCTTGGTCATGGTCTTGTCCATCGCGACGCCGGAGGCCGTCACGCCGGAGCCGGTGTAGGGAACGCCCAGCCATTCGAGAGCGCCTTGGATGGTGCCGTCCTCGCCGCCGCGACCGTGCAACGCGATGAAGGCACGATCAAAGCCCTCGTCTTTGAGCGCTTGCAACGGGCGCTCGGCGGGGTCGAAGGCATGGGCGTCGACACCAATGGACTGCAGCGCCGCGAGCACCCCATTGCCGCTCATGAGCGACACCGGCCTCTCGGCACTGTGACCACCGAAGAGCACGGCAACCTTGCCAAGACCCTTGGCATCGATGTTCAGATCGATCGGCGTGTTCATGCCGAAGCTCCTTGGAAATGCGCCGCGACGCGGCCCGGCAGGCTGCTCATCGAGCCCGCGCCCATGCCGATGACGACATCGCCATCGCGGGTCAAGCTGGCCAGTGCCGCCGGCATGTCCGCCACGCCGGCCACAAAGTTCGACGTGCCCACGGCCTGCGCGAGCGCCGTACCGGTCGCGCCTTCGATGGCGGCCTCGCCGGCCGAATAGACCTCGGTCAGCAGCACGACGTCGGCACCGGCCATCACCCGCACAAAGTCGGCAAAACAGTCCCGCGTGCGCGTGTAGCGATGCGGCTGGAAGGCCAGAACGAGGCGGCGGCCCGGATAGGCGCCGCGCGCGGCGGCCAGCACGGCGGCCATCTCGACCGGGTGGTGGCCGTAGTCATCGACCAGTTCGAAGCGGCCGCCATCGCCCGCCGGCCATTCGCCATGCTTCTCGAAGCGGCGGCCGACGCCGGAGAAATTCTTCAGCGCGCGCTGGATAGCCTCGTCCGGGCAGTCCAGCTCCATCGCGATCGCGATGGCCGCGAGCGCATTGCGCACGTTGTGCTCGCCGGCCAGGTTGAGCAGCACGTCCAGGTCTTCGGCACCTTCGCGCTGGCAGCTGAAGCGCATCTGCGCGCCGGCCAGCGCCTGCACATCGACCGCGCGCACGCCGACACCCGCGGACAGGCCGTAGCTGACGACCGGCCGCTCGATGCGGCCGAGGATGGCCTGCACGCCGGGGTCGTCGGCGCAGACCACCGCCGCGCCGTAGAAGGGCATGCGGTGCAGGAACTCGATGAAGGCCTCGTGCAGACGCTCGACCGAGTGGCCGTAGGTGTCCATGTGGTCCTCGTCGATGTTCGTAACGACGGACAGCACCGGGCTGAGCTTCAGGAAGGATGCGTCGCTCTCGTCGGCCTCGACGACGATGAACTCGCCCTTGCCCAGGCGCGAGTTGGCGCCGGCGGCGTTGAGCTTGCCGCCGATGACGAAGGTCGGGTCCAGGCCCGCCTCGACGAGGATGGCCGTGACGAGGGAGGTCGTCGTCGTCTTGCCATGCGTGCCGGCGATGGCGATGCCGCGACGCAGCCGCATCAGCTCAGCCAGCATGACGGCGCGCGGCACGACCGGCACCTGGCGACCGCGAGCCGCCTGCACCTCGGGGTTGTCAGCGGCGACGGCGGTGCTGGTGACCAGGGCCTGCGCTTCGCCGATATTGGGCGCGGCGTGGCCGATCTCGACCCGCAGGCCCAAGGCCCGCAGTCGCTCGGTCGTCGCGCTCTCGACGGCGTCCGAGCCGCTGACCGTGAAGCCCAGGTTGTGCAGGATTTCGGCGATGCCGCTCATGCCGGCGCCACCGATGCCCACGAAATGCAGTCGTTGAACCGCGTGCTTCACTTCAGCATTCCTTCGATTTCATCGGCCACACGGGCCGCCGCACGCGGCCGGGCCAGCGAGCGAGCCTTCTCGCCCATGGCGAGCAGGGCACCTCGGTCCAGGCCGCTCAACAATTCATGCAGCTTGGCCGGCGTCAATTCGCCCTGCGGCAGGTGGATGGCCGCGCCGTGCTGGGCCATGAAGACGGCGTTATCGCGCTGGTGCGAGGTCGTGCTGACAACCAGCGGCACCAGCACTGCGGCGCATCCAGCCGCGCAGAGTTCGCTGACGGTGATGGCGCCAGCGCGGCAGACGACAACGTCGGCCCAGGCCAGCGCCGCGGCCATGTCGTCGATGAAGGGGCGCACTTCGGCCGACAAGCCTGCATCGGCATAGGCCTGCCAGACGGCGCCGAGATGGTCCTGCCCCGACTGGTGCAGCACAAGCGGCCGTTGTTCCTCGGGCCACAGCGCCAGCGCCTGCGGCACCGCCTGGTTCAGCGCGCGTGCGCCCAGCGAGCCGCCCAGCACCAGCATGTGCAAGGGGCCGGCGCGCTCGGCCATGCGCTCGGCCGGCAGTGGCAGTTCTTCGATCTCGGCACGCACGGGGTTGCCGCTGACGATGGCGCCCGACGTCGAAGCCGCCGCCGCACCGTCGAAGCCGAATGCAATCCGGCGCGCAAAAGGTTTCAGCGCGAGGTTGCTCTTCAGCATCGCCGCGTCGGCATTGACCAGCATCAGCGGCCGGCCGGTGAAGGCCGCCGTCAGCCCGCCGGGCAGGCAGACATAGCCCCCCATGCCCAGCACGGCCGTCGCGCGGCGCTCGGCGTAGACACGGCGCGCCAGGCCCAGCGACTTGAAGAAGCCGACGATGCCGCGCAGCGCGTGCTTGAGCCCCTTGCCGCGCAGACCGGCGAAGGGCAGCGCGTCCAGCTCGATGCCACGCGCCGGCACGAGGCGGTTCTCCATGCCGGTCGGCGTGCCTATCCACGACACGGTCCAGCCGCGGCGCTGCATTTCCTCGGCAACTGCCAGGCCGGGAATGATGTGGCCGCCGGTGCCGGCGGCCATGACGACCAGGTGCCGCGTCATGACCTGCCTCCGCGCATCATTTGCCGGTTTTCCAAGTCGATCCGCAGAACAACGGCCAGCGCCACACAGTTCATCAAGATCGCCGACCCGCCAAAGCTCATCAGCGGCAGCGTCAGCCCCTTGGTCGGCAGTGCGCCCAGGTTGACGCCCATGTTGATGAAGGCCTGGCCGCCCATCCAGATGCCGATGCCCTGGGCGTAGAGACCCGCGAACACGCGGTCCAGGGCGATGGCCTGGCGGCCGATGAGGAAGCAGCGGCGGGTCAGCCAGAAGAACGCAAGGATCACCACGGCCACTCCAGCAAAACCAAGTTCCTCGCCGATGACGGCGAGCAGGAAGTCGGTGTGCGCCTCGGGCAGGTAGTGCAGCTTCTCGACGCTGCCGCCCAGGCCCTGGCCCAGCCACTCGCCGCGGCCGAAGGCGATCAGGCTGTGCGTCAGCTGGTAGGCCTTGCCCTGGGCGTACTTCTCGTCCCAGGGGTTCAGGTAGGCAAAGATGCGCTCGCGGCGGAACTCGCTGAAGGAGATCATCAGCGTGAAGGCTCCCACCAGCACCAGCGTGATGAGCAGGAACATGCGGCCGTTGACGCCGCCCAGGAACAGGATGCCCATCGCGATGGCCGCGATGACCATGAAGGCGCCCATGTCGGGTTCAGCCAGCAGCAGCAGGCCGATGAAGGCCAGCGAGATCGCGATCGGCGTGACGGCCTGGAAGAAGTTCTCCCGGGCGTCCATCTTGCGCATCATGTAGTTGGCCGCGTACAGCGCGATGCCGAACTTGGCCAGCTCGCTGGGCTGGAAGTTCATGACGCCCAGCGGGATCCAGCGCCGCGCGCCGTAGACGACCTTGCCAATGCCAGGGATCAGCACCGCGACCAGCAGCACCAGGGCGGCGACGAAAACCCAGGGCGCCCAGCGCTCCCAGATCGCGACGGGGATCTGCACGGTGACGAGCCCCGCGACCAGCGCGAAGCCGATGGCGATCATGTGGCGTGTCAGGAAGTGCGTCGGCAGGTATTTGGCGAAGCGCGGGTTGTCGGGCAGCGCGATGGAGGCCGAATAGACCATCAGCAGGCCAAAGGCCATCAGCGCCAATACGACCCACACCATCGTGATGTCGAAGCCCTGCAACTGCGTCGGCCGGCCGGCCGAAGTCGACACCCAGTCGCGCACCGGCACGCTGGCGTCCTCGGCGTCGCCCTTTTTCCAGAGCGACTGCAGCCTGGCGGTGAAGCCATTCAAGACCGCATTCATTGATGCACCCTTCGCGCTGCGCGCTGTCCCGCCGAGCGGGAGCGAGCTTGCTTGGGACGGCCCGGCGCGGCGCTCATAGCGCCACCCCGCGTTCGTCGGCGAGACCCTGCACCGTGGCGACGAAGACCTCGGCGCGGTGGGCGTAGTTGCGGAACATGTCCAGGCTGGCGCAGGCGGGGGACAGCAGCACGCTGTCGCCGCTCTGGGCCTGCTGCAGGCACCAGGTCGTGGCGACCTCCAGCGTCGCGTGGTGCTGCATGGCAATGCCGGTGTTGGCCAGCGCTGCTTCAATCTGAGGCGCATCGCGACCAATCAGCGCCACGGCGCGGGCATGGCGGGCAACACCATCGGCCAGTGGCGCGAAGTCCTGGCCCTTGCCATCGCCGCCGAGGATGAGGACCAGCTTGGCCGGCGCGCGGTCGGCACCCAGGCCGGAGATCGCGGCGACGGTAGCGCCGACATTCGTGCCCTTGGAATCGTCAAAGAACTCGACGCCTTCGATGCTACCCACGGGTTCGACGCGATGCGGCTCGCCGCGATATTCGCGCAGGCCGTGCAGCATGGGCGCCAGCTCGCAGCCGGCCGCTGTCGCCAGCGCGAGTGCCGCCAGCGCGTTCGCGGCGTTGTGGCGGCCGCGCACGCGCAGCGCATCGGCGGGCATCAGGCGCTGGATGATCAGCGGCTCTTCCTCGTCGTTCTTCTTGCGCTTGATCGTCGGGTCCAGCTCCAGGGCGCGCACCAGCCAGGTCAGGCCGCCTTCATCGATAAGGCCGAAGTCGCCTGCGACCTTGGGCGGGTTCAGACCGAAACGCACGACATGGCGCGACACGGTGCGGCCGGCCTTGCCACGGCTGCCCTTGACGAACACCGGCGCCGGCACCAGGCCTTCGACCTCGGTGTCGTCGCGGTTGACGACGATGACGGACTCACGGCCGAAGATGCGCGCCTTGGCACGGCCATAGGCGGCCATGTCGCCATGCCAGTCGAGATGGTCCTGGGTCAGGTTCAGCACCGCGCCGGCCGTGGGTTCGAAGCCGTTGACGCCGTCGAGCTGGAAGCTGGACAGCTCCAGCACCCAGACCTCGGGCAGGTTCTCGAACACCGGGCCGCGCGGTGGCGGCGGGTCAATGGGCAGGGGCGTTTCCTCGTCAGGAAGAACCGCGGCCTCTTCGGCCGTCTCTTCGACGGGAGCGTCCACAATCGCCTCGGCAATGGCTTCAGCGGGCGTTTCGACCGGCGCCGGATCGGGCTCCTTGGCCAGGGCCTCGGTCAGCGTGTCCAGCAGCGTCGGGCCGATATTGCCGGCGACGGCCACGCGCTTGCCGGCACGCTCGACGAGCAGGCCGGTCATGCAGGTCGTGGTCGTCTTGCCATTGGTCCCGGTGATGGCGAGCACGGCGGGTGCGTAGCCGTGCTGGGCCTTCAGCGCGGCCAGTGAATCGGCGAACAGATCCAGCTCGCCCCGCACTGCGGGGCCGTGGGCGTAGACAGCCGCCAGGCGCGCATCCAGCGGCGACAGGCCTGGGCTCTTCAACACCGAGTTGAAGCCCGCCACCATCTCCGCCGTCAGCTCGCCGGTGATGAACTGCGCCGACTCGCCCAGTGCTGCGCGCTGCGGCGGCTGCTCTCGAGAGTCCCACACGGTCACCTTCGCGCCGAAGCCCGCGCACCAGCGCGCCATCGCCAGGCCGGAGTCACCCAGGCCCAGCACGAGCACGCGCTGTTCGACGAGTTGCGGCAGCTCCAGCTTCATGCGGTCACCGCAGCTTGAGGCTAGCCAGGCCGACCAGGCACAGCAGCATCGTGATGATCCAGAAGCGGATGACGACCTGGGTCTCGTTCCAGCCGCTCTTCTCGAAGTGGTGGTGCAGCGGCGCCATCTTGAAGATGCGCCGGCCCTCGCCAAATTTCTTCTTCGTGAACTTGAACCAGCTGACCTGCAGCATCACGCTCAACACTTCGGCCACGAAGATGCCGCCCATGATGCCGAGCAGGATCTCCTGGCGCGTGATGACGGCCAGCGTCCCGAGGCCACCACCCAGCGCCAGCGCGCCGACGTCACCCATGAACACCTGCGCGGGATGGGCGTTGAACCACAGGAAGGCCAGGCCTGCGCCAGCCATCGCGGCGCAGAAGATCAGCAGCTCGCCGGCGCCCGGGATGTAGGGCAGCAGCAGGTATTTGGAGAACACCGACGAGCCGGTCAGATAGGCGAACAGGCCCAGGGCGGAGCCGACCATGACGACCGGCATGATGGCCAGGCCGTCCAGGCCGTCGGTGAAGTTGACCGCGTTGCTGGTGCCGACGATGACGAAGTAGGCCAGCGCCACGAAACCCCAGACGCCCAGCGGCATGCTGATGGTCTTGAAGAAGGGGATCAGCAGGTCGGCCTTGGGCGGCAGCTCGGTGGAGAAGCCGCTGGACACCCAGCGAAAGAACAGCTGCACGACGCCGAGGAATGACGTCTCCGACACGCTGAACGCGAGATAGAGGGCGGCGAACAAGCCGATCAGCGACTGCCAGAAGAACTTCTCGCGGCTGCGCATCCCTTCCGGATTCTTGTCAACGACCTTGCGCCAGTCGTCCACCCAGCCCACGGCGCCGAAACCCATGGTGACCAGCATGACGACCCAGACGAAACGATTGCTCCAGTCGAACCACAAGAGCGTCGACACGCCAATGCCGATGAGGACCAGCACGCCACCCATGGTCGGCGTGCCGGTCTTGGCCAGGTGGGTCTGCACGCCATAGGCACGCACGGGCTGGCCGATCTTCATTTCGGTCAGGCGGCGGATGACCCAGGGG
This sequence comes from Roseateles sp. P4_D2, assembly GCF_056401875.1. NCBI lineage: Bacteria > Pseudomonadati > Pseudomonadota > Betaproteobacteria > Burkholderiales > Sphaerotilaceae > Roseateles > Roseateles sp. P4_D2. The sequence continues at coordinate 118,841 of NZ_JBFUIM010000009.1, forward strand.
CCGAAGGCCAGGCCGATCAGCAGTGCGGTCATCGCGGCCATCACGGCGCGGAAGGTGATGTACTGGAAAAGGCGCAGGAAGCCGAGGTCGGGGTAGAGACCCTGCAGCCACTGGGCGAGGCTAAGCAGCATGCGAATCTCCAGCTTGAAGGGCAGCGACCACTTGTTCCATCTTCATGAAGCGCGAGCCCTTGACCAGGGTCTGGGCCACGCTGGGTTGTTCTGTGAGTGCTGCAACGAGCGCGGCCGTGTTGTCGAAGGCACGGGCGCCCGGGCCATAAGCCGCTGCGGCGTCACGGGCAGCGCCGCCGGCCGTCCAGAAATGGGCGATTCCGCGCTCGGCCGCATAGGCGCCCACCTCGCGGTGGAAGGCCGGGCCGTCGTTGCCCACCTCGCCCATGTCGCCGAGGATCAGCCAGCCCTCGCCCGGCATGCCGGCCAGCACGTCGATGGCGGCGCGCACGCTGTCGGGATTGGCGTTGTAGCTGTCGTCGATCAGCGTGCGACCGCGTGCGTCGAGCTTGAGCTCCGAGCGGCCCTTGACGGCACGGAAGGCTTCCAGGCCTTGAGCAATGGCGGCCAGCGATGCACCGGCGGCCAGCGCACAGGCCGCGGCGGCCAGTGCATTGCGCACGTTGTGCTCGCCGGCCATGTGCAGCGCGACCGGCGCGGTGCCCGCGGGCGTGTGCAGCTCCAGCGCCCAGTGCGTACCGATCCAGACTGCGTCGCCCGTCACGTCGGCCTCGCCGCGCAGCGCAAAACTCAGGTGCGGGCGCTGGGCCGCAAGCTCCAGCCAGATCGGCGCGCAGGCGTCTTCGGCCGGGAAGACGGCGCAACCGCTGGCGCTGAGCGCCTCGATGACGGCGCCGTTCTCGCGCGCCACGGCCTCGACGGTCGCCATGAACTCCTGGTGCTCGCGCTGGGCGTTGTTGACCAGGGCCACGGTGGGCTGCGTCATTGCCGCCAGCGGCGCGATCTCGCCGGGGTGGTTCATGCCCAGCTCGATGACGGCGGCGCGGTGGCTGGTCTCGTCGTCGTGGCGCAGGCGCAAAAGCGTCAGCGGCACGCCGATGTCGTTGTTGTAGTTGCCTTCGGTAGCCAGGGCTGCATCGCCGACCCAGGCGCGCAGGATGCTGGCGATCATCTGCGTCGTCGTCGTCTTGCCGTTGCTGCCCGTGACGGCAATGACGGGCAGTTGCTGCTGGCGGCGCCAGGCGGCGGCGAGTTGGCCGAGGGCCGCTTTCGCATCGGCGACAAGCAGGCCCGGCAGGCCCGCTTCGGCCAGACCGCGTTCAGCCAGCGCGGCGACGGCGCCCGAGGCCTTGGCTTCGCTGAGGAAGTCGTTGGCATCGAAGCGTTCGCCGCGCAACGCGACGAAGAGGTCGCCCGCCCGCAGTGTGCGCGTGTCGCTGTGCACGCGGGCAAAACCGGTCGCACCGTCGCCGATCAGCGTCGATCCCGGCAGCAGCGCCTGAGCCTCGGACAGCGTCAAAAACAGGTTCACAGACCTGCCCTTTCCAGCAACGCCGCGCGCGCTTCGCCAACATCCGAGAAGGGCCGGCGCACGCCATTCACTTCCTGATAGTCCTCATGACCCTTGCCTGCAATGAGCACGATGTCGCGCGAGCCGGCGTTCATCACCGCGGCCCGGATCGCTTCCTCACGGGCCTCGACGACGATGGCTTCGGGCGCAGCGACGGCGATGTCGGCCATGATCTGTGCCGGCGCTTCGGTGCGTGGGTTGTCGGTGGTGATGACGACGCGACCCGACAACCGGGCGGCGATGGCACCCATCTGCGGCCGCTTGCCGCGGTCGCGGTCACCACCACAGCCAAACACGCAGACCAGCTCGCCGCCACGCGCCTGGGCCAGGCCCTGCAGGGCGGACAGCGCCTTGTCCAGAGCATCCGGTGTGTGCGCGTAGTCGACAACCACCTGGGGCAGCTCGCGGCCATTGCCGACACGTTGCATGCGACCCGGCACCGGCGTCACGCGGCCCAGCACGCGCGCCACGTCGGCCAGGGCAGCACCTTGGGCGCGCAGAGCACCTGCCACGCCGAGCAGGTTGGCCGCGTTGTAGTCGCCGATCAGGCTGGTCTGCACCGGCAGGGCTTCCTCGCCCTCATGCAGCGTGAAGGCCAGGCCCTCGCCGGTGTAGTGCAGGCCACGGGCCGACAGGCGCGCGTCGCTGCGTGCGACGCCGGTGGTCCAGACATCGAGGGCGACCAACTCGGCGGCGAGGGCCTCGCCTTGCGGATCGTCAAGATTGATGACCGCGGCGCGCAGGCCGGGGAAGGCGAACAACGCACGCTTGGCCGCCCAGTAGGCATCCATCGTGCGGTGGTAATCGAGGTGGTCCTGTGTGAAGTTGGTGAACACCGCCACGCGCACGGCGCTGCCTGCCAGCCGCCCCTCCACGATGCCGATGCTGCTCGCCTCGATGGCGCAGGCCGAGAAGGCCTCGTCGCGCATACGGGCGAAGGCCGCCTGCAGCAGCACGGGGTCTGGCGTGGTCAGGCCGTTGTAGTCCAGCTTGGGCGGCTCGCCGATGCCCAGCGTGCCGACGACCCCGCAGCGCTTGCCCAACTGCGCCGAGGCCTGGGCGATCCACCAGGCCGACGAGGTCTTGCCATTGGTGCCGGTGACGGCGATGACGTCCAGCGTGTCGGTGGGCTTGCCGAAAAAGGTCGCGGCGATCTCGCCGGTGCGGGCCTTCAGTCCAGGCAGCGAGGCCACACGCGCATCGACAAAGCCGAAGCGCTCGACATCGGCCTCTTCAACCAGGCAGGTGGAGGCGCCGGCTTCCAGCGCCGCCGCGACAAACTCGCGCCCGTCGCGTGCATAGCCGGGCCAGGCGATGAAGGCATCGCCGGGGCGGACCTGGCGGCTGTCGGTGCGCAGTGTGCCGGTGCACCATTCGGACAGCCAGCGAGCGGCGGCATCGGGGGACTTGAGGCGTGTCAGCATCAAAAGCTCTCTTCGACCGCGACGGCCTTCTGGTTGGCCACGATCTGGCTCTTCACGTCCAGGTCGGGCGGTACGCCGAGCAAACGAAGCGTCTGGGCGGTGACTTGGCTGAACACCGGGCCGGCGACCTTGCCGCCGTAGTAAACGCCCGCGGTCGGCTCGTCGACCATGACGGCGACGACGATGCGCGGCTTACTGATGGGGGCGATGCCAACGAACCAGGAGCGGTATTTGTGGCTGGCGTAGCCGCGGCCTTCCTGCTTGTGGGCCGTGCCGCTCTTGCCGCCGATGCTGTAGCCCGGCACTTGCGCCTCGGGCGCCGTGCCACCCGGGCCAGCGGCGGCCTGCAGCATCAGGCGCAGGTCCTGCGTGACCTTGGGTGAGAACACGCGGATGCCGGCGATCGGATGGTCGTGCGGCTGGCGCAGCATGCTGACCGGGACGATCTCGCCGTCGCGCGCGAACACCGTGTAGGCCCGCGCCAGCTGGAACAGCGACGCCGACAGGCCGTAGCCATAGCTCATCGTCGCCTGCTCGATGGGCCGCCAGGTCTTGTAGGGGCGCAGCTTGCCGGTCACCGCGCCGGGGAAGCTGATCTGCGGCCGCTGGCCCAGGCCGATGGCCGTGAACATCTCGTGCATCTCCCGCGGCTGCATCTGCATCGCGAGCTTGGTGGCGCCGATGTTGCTGGAGAACTTGATGACCTCGCGCACCGGGATCACGCCATGCGGCTTGGTGTCGCTGATGACGGCGCCCTGGAAGGCGTATTTGCCGTTGCCGGTGTCGACGAGACTGTCGGGCGTCGTGCGGCCGGTCTCCATCGACAGGCCGGCGATGAAAGGCTTCATCGTCGAGCCGGGCTCGAAGACGTCGGTCAGTGCGCGGTTGCGCAGCTGCTCGCCGGACAGGTTCTGGCGGTTGCCCGGGTCATAGCTCGGGAAGTTGGCCAGGGCCAGCACCTCGCCGGTCTGCGCATCCAGCACGACGACGGAGCCGGCCTTGGCCTTGTTCTCCGCCACCGCGTCGCGTATGCGCTGGTAGGCGAAGAACTGCACCTTGGAGTCGACAGACAGGTCGATGTCGTGGCCGTTGGCGGCGGGCACGACGTCGCCGATGTCCTCGACGACACGGCCCAGGCGGTCGCGCACGACCGAGCGCGAGCCGTCGCGACCCTGCAGCTCCTTCTGGAAGGCCAGCTCGATGCCTTCCTGGCCGCGGTCCTCGGCGCCGGTGAAGCCGACGACGTGCGCCGCGGCCTCGCCCTCGGGGTATTTGCGGCGGTATTCGCGGTCCTGGAACACACCCTTCAGACCGATGGCCTTCACGCGTGCGGCGGTCTCGTCGTCGGCCAGGCGCTTGAGCCAGACGAAGCGGGTCTCGGGGTTGAGCTTGGCCTCCAGCTCCTTGTTCGACAGGCCCAGGGCCTTGGCCAGCGCGCGGCGCTTGTCGGCGTCGGCATCGACTTCCTTGGGGATGGCCCAGATCGACGGCACGGCCACGCTCGCGGCCAGCACCTGGCCGGTGCGGTCGTTGATGCGGCCGCGGCTGGCCGGCAGCTCCAGCGTGTGGGCGTAACGGGCCTCGCCCTGCTTCTGGAAAAAGTCGGTGTTCAGCACCTGCACCCAGACGGCTCGCGTGAGCAGGCCCAGGAAGGCCAGGCCGACGAGAGCGACCAGGAAGCGCGAGCGCCAGGGCGGCGTCTTGGACGCCAGCAGCGGACTGGTGGAATAGCTGACGCCACGACCCGAGCCGAGGGCGCGTGCGCCGGACTTGTTGGCCTTGCTCACTGGGCAACTCCCGACGCCACCACGGCCGGGCTGATGACGCGCATGCCCAGGCGCTCCCGAGCCACCTGTTCGACGCGCAAGTTGGTCGCCTGCGCATGGCGCTCGGCGGCCAGGCGTTCGGCATCGGCAGCCAGGCGCTGACCCTCGGCCTTGGCCTTGTCGCGCTCGGCGAACAGGCGGCGCGACTCGTAGGCGCTGTGCACCAGCACAACGCCACTGGCCAGCACGGCGAGGATGAGGATGAAGTTCACCTTCGCCACGTCAGCGCCTGGAGGTGACCGGTGGCAGCGGCGCATCGGTGCGCTCCGCCACCCGCAACACGGCCGAGCGTGAGCGCGGATTGGCAGCCACCTCGGCGTCACTCGGTTTGACGCGGCCCAGCGCATTCAGGATCAGCGGCGCGGCTTCGGCGAACGGCGCGCGGCGGTCGAACACGGCCTTGCTGCGCTCGGCGATGAAGGTCTTGACGCGCCGGTCTTCCAGCGAATGGAAACTGATGACGGAGAGTCGGCCGCCGGCGCGAAGCAGGCGCAAAGCGGCGTTCAGGCCCTGCTCAAGCTCCTCAAGCTCGCCATTGACATGAATCCGAAGGGCTTGAAAGGTGCGGGTCGCCGGGTCTTGGCCGGGCTCGCGGGTCTTGACCGTGCGAGCCACGAGTTCGCGCAGCTCGTCGGTGCGCGTGAGCGGCGTGCCGGCTTCCCGGCAAGCAACAACCGCCTTTGCAATCTGTGAAGCAAACCGTTCTTCGCCATAGTCTCGAATCACTCGTGCAATGTCGCGCTCGTCGCCACGGGCCAGGAAGTCCGCCGCGCTCTGGCCGCGCGTCGTGTCCATGCGCATGTCCAGCGGGCCGTTGAAGCGAAAGCTGAAGCCGCGCTCCGGGTTGTCGATCTGAGGACTGGACACACCCAGGTCCAGCAGCACACCATCCACCTGATGAACACCCAGCGCTGCCAGTTGCTCGGCCATGTCGGCAAAGGCGCTGTGGACGATGGAGAAGCGCGGGTCGGTGATGGCCGCCGCGGCGGCAATCGCCTCGGGGTCGCGGTCGATGGCGATGAGGCGACCTTCGGGCGCCAGCCGGGCCAGCAGCGCGCGCGAATGGCCGCCGCGGCCAAAGGTGCCGTCCACGTAGACGCCGTCGGGCCGCGCGAGCACGCCGTCGACCGCCTCATTCAGCAGCACGGTGGTGTGGCTGAACTGGGCGCTCTCGTTCATCTCGGCGCCCATCAGAAGCTGAAGTCCTTGAGCGCGTCGGGCAGCGGGCCGGCCATCACTTCGGCCTCGTGGGCGGCATGGGCTTCGGCATCCCAGAGCTCGAAGTGGCTGCCCATGCCCAGCAGCATCACGTCGTTCTTCAGCCCGGCGCTCTTGCGCAGCTCGGGCGAGACCAGCACGCGCGACGCCGAATCGATGTCGACGTCCATCGCGTTACCGAGGAAAACACGCTTCCAGCCCGAAGCCGACATCGGCAGGGCGGCGACCTTGTCGCGGAACAGCTCCCAGGTCGGGCGCGGAAACAGCATCAGGCAGCCATCGGGGTGCTTGGTGACGGTCAGGCGCCCCTGGCAGATCAGCTGCAGCACCTCCCGGTGTCGGCTGGGCACACTCAGGCGGCCCTTGGCATCTAAGGCCAAGTTGGAGGCACCCTGAAAGACGATTTCCGACACTTTTCACCACGAAACGACACTTCCTCCCACTTTAAGGGCCAGACCCCACCCGGTCAAGGTTCGGCACAAGTTTTTTCAATGAAATCAAGCACTTAGCAAGCGCTGTTAATTTATACAGCGCCAGTAAAAAATCTTGTTAATAAATAAGGACTTGCCTGGATATTGAGAAGTGCTGCTTGAAGTGATGGGCGTTTGCGATGTGGCGTTTGCCCCAAGGTTGAATCGCCCGCCCCAGGGCCACCGTCGCAAGCCATGTCTGACAGGGTTTTGCCGCACAAATCACGGCAAGCCTCGCCGGCTGGCCGCTCAGAATGCACTCGCCCCGGGTGATTTCTGCTGAAATTTCATGCTGTTTCAGCCCCTTCAGCCAAGAACTCAAACCGGGGGCTCCTACCAAATATCAAAACCGAGGCAGCCCCCCAATGAATTTCTTGTCTCATATGCGCATCGGACAGCGCCTCGCGGCGGGCTTTGCCGTCGTGATCGCCTGCCTGATGACCATGGCCGGCCTGGGCTACTTCGGCATTCAGACCCTGAACGGCGAGATCAGCCAGTTACTGAGCACCGACTACAAGGCCGTGGCCCTGGCCAACAAGGCCAAGGGCGAACTGGGCGACGCCGTGCGCGGCATGATGACGACGCTCATCATGAGCGGCGAAGAACAGATCAAGAAGGAGCTGGACACGGTTGCCGCCCAGATGGCCGCGCATGAAAAGACCATGGCCGAGCTGGAGCCGCTGCTGACCGATGAAGCCAGCCAGGAGCAGCTCAAGGCGGTCAAGGAAGCCCGCGCCAAGTTCCTGCCGGCCCAGGCGTCGTTCGTGAAGACAGTGGCGTCCGGCGATACCGAAGGCGCGCCGCTGAAGTTCCAGTTCTCGGTGCGCGCGGCCCAGGTCAAGTACATGACCGCGCTGGAGAAGCTGGTCGAGACCCGCAATGCCGGCATGGATGCGGCCGGTGAGAAGTCCAACCGCGTGGCCAACAAGACAGCCCTGCTGCTGCTCGGCCTGGCCGTGGCCGCCATCGCCGCCAGCGTGCTGACCGGTGTGTTGATCACGCGTGGCATCGTCAACCCGCTGCGCGGCGCGGTCGCTGTGGCACGCAAGGTGGCGTCGGGCAACCTGACCAGCGAGATCGAGGTGCGCAGCCGCGACGAGACCGGCGAGCTGCTGCAGGCCCTGCATGACATGAACGAGAGCCTCAAGGGCATCGTCGGCCGCGTGCGCGAGGGCACCGAGTCCATCGCCTCGGCGTCCAGCGAGATCGCCAGCGGCAATATGGACCTGTCGGTGCGCACCGAGGCCCAGGCCGCATCGCTGGAGCAGACACTGTCGGCCATGAAGACGCTGACCGACGCGGTGCAGCAGAACGCGCAGAACGCCCAACAGGCCAATCAGTTGGCCAAGGCCGCCTCGCAGGTCGCCGGCGAAGGCGGCGCCGTGGTGGCCAAGGTCGTGACGACCATGGGCAGCATCGACGCATCAAGCAAGAAGATCGTCGACATCATCAGCGTCATCGACGGCATCGCCTTTCAGACCAACATCCTGGCCCTGAACGCCGCCGTGGAGGCCGCGCGGGCCGGCGAGCAGGGCCGCGGTTTTGCCGTCGTGGCTGGCGAGGTGCGGTCTCTCGCTGGCCGCAGTGCCGACGCGGCCAAGGAGATCAAGCGCCTCATCAGCGATTCGGTCGAGAAGGTGGCCCAGGGCAGCCAGCTCGTCGCCCAGGCGGGCAACACCATGCAGGGCGTGGTGGCGAGCGTGCAACGCATGACCGACATCATGGGCGAGATCACCCATGCCAGCGCCGAGCAGAGTTCCGGCATCGAGCGCGTCACGCATACCATCCATGACATGGACAAGAGCACGCAGCAGAACGCCGCACTGGTGGAAGAAGCCGCCGCTGCCGCCGACTCGCTGCGCGATCAGGCCCATGGCCTCGAGGAGGTCGTCAGCCTCTTCAAGCTCGAGGCGGCGCGCTGAAGGCGCGATCATCCCCATCCCCAAAAGATCAGGAGACTGCATGAAGACGAACGACGCCAGCCGATGGATTGCCGGCTTGGGCCTCGCCCTCGGTCTGGGCGGCGCAGCGCAGGCCATCGAAGTGGCCGGCCTCAAGTTCGACGACACCGTCAAGGTCGCCGGCAAGGAATTGAAGGTCAACGGCGCTGGGGTGCGCGTGCGCATCGTGGTCAAGGTCTATGCCCTGGTGCTTTACCTGCCCGAGAAGAAGGACACGACGGCCGGCGTGCTGGACACCCAGGGCCCGCGCCGCTTCAGCCTCGGCCTGCTGCGCGAGGTGACCGGTGACGACCTGGGCCAGGCCTTCATGGCTGGCATCACGGCCAACACCGACAAGGCCGAGCGCTCCAAGTTCGTCAACCAGCTGGCCCAGTTCGGCGAGGCCTTCGTCAACATCCCGCAGGGCAAGAAGGGTGACGTCATCACCGTGGACTGGATCCCGGACACCGGCACCGTCATGGCCCTGAACGGCAAGCCCATCGGCGAACCGATGAAGGACGTCAATTTCTACAATGCCATCCTGAAGATCTGGCTGGGCGACAAGCCCGTCGACTCTTCGCTCAAGCCCGCCCTGCTGGGCAAGGGCTGACGCTCGTGCACCACGAAACGCGCCACGTCGCCACGCGTCGTGGCGCGTTTCGCTTTGGACTCGCCAATCTCATGGCAGCATGAGCGCCGCCCGGCCGCCCGAAGGCGCTCAGCTCCCGCTTGGCGGGACAGCGCACCGCGCCAAGGGTGCACCAATGAGTTCATCTTGAGCCGCAAGCCCTCGTCATCGCTCTTTGCCGCCCTGGCTCTTGGCGCCAGCATCGGCTTGCTGCTGCCGGCCCTCATCGTCGGCGGCCTCTTCATCGGCCTGCGCGAATCCAAGGTCGCCGAGCAGGCGCTGCAGCGCGACCTCGACGCCAAGCTCGACGTGCTGGCCAGCAGCTTGCCCGAGCTGCTGTGGAACCTGGACGCCGTGGCCGCACGGGAGGTGGTGTCGGCCATCGTCAAGTCGCCCGAGGTCGTGCGCGTCAGCGTCAGCGACGCGTCCCAGGGCCTGCCCTTTATCGAGAACCACCTGCCCGAGCGCCGCCTGGGCCAGACGCTGACCGGCGAGCGCGACATCCTGCGCGGCGCCACGCGCATCGGCCACATCCAGATCGAGATCGACGACCACCTCAGCACGACGGCCGTGCTGCGCCAGCGCTGGCTCTATGGCGCGACCGTCGGCGGCCAATTGCTGGCCTCGCTGGCCCTGGTGCTGTGGCTGTTGAACTCGCGCCTGTTCCGCCCGCTGCGTGAGCTCGGCGACTTCGCCAACGACCTCGCCGAGGGCCGCTTCAATGCCAAGCTGGAGCACACCCGCCAGGACGAGATCGGCCTGCTCGGCGGCCACCTCGAGCACATGCGCGACGCACTGCAGCAGCAGTTCGACGCCCAGCGCAATCTCATCGAACGCCTGCGCGGCATGGCTGAGACGGTGCCCGGCGTCGTCTATCAGCTGCGCTTGGCCGTCAACGGCGAGTTCTCGTTCGCCTATGTCAGCGAGGCGGTGCGCGAATACTTCCTGCTCGGCAGCGCCGAGCTGAGCCGCAGCGCGACGCCCTGGTTCGAGCGCATCCATCCCGACGACCGCGCCGCCGTGCGCGAGAGCCTGCTGGCCTCGGCGCGCAACCTCAGCCCCTGGCAGCAGGAGTTCCGCACGCCGCAGGCGGACGGCAGCGAGCGCTGGATCTACGGCAATGCCATCGCCCAGCGCGAGGCCGACGGCAGCGTGTTGTGGCACGGCTTCCTGACCGACATCTCACGCCAGCGCCGCGACGCGCTGGAGCTGGAGCGCTACCGCCATCATCTCGAGGAACTCGTCGAGGCGCGCACTGCCGAGCTGGCGGAAGCTACGCAGGCCGCCCAGGCCGCGAGCCTGGCCAAGAGCGCCTTCCTGGCCAACATGAGCCACGAGATCCGCACGCCGATGAATGCCATCATCGGCCTGACTTATCTGGCCCAGAGCGACACCATCGAGCCCGAGCAGCAGCAGCGTCTGCAGAAGGTCGCCAATGCGGCCGAGCACCTGCTCAGCGTCATCAACAACGTACTGGATTTCTCCAAGATCGAGGCTGGCAAGGTGAGGCTGGAGCAGCGCGAATTCACGGTCGGCGAGGTGCTGGACAACATCGCCAACATGACGACCCAGGCCGCCGCGGCCAAGCGGCTGCGTGTCGAGACCGACGTTGCGCCGGAGCTGGGCGGCCGCGTGCTGATCGGCGACCCGCAGCGCATCTCCGAAGTGCTGCTGAACTTCGCCGGCAATGCGGTCAAGTTCACCGACAGCGGTTTCGTGCGCCTGGCCGCGCGGCTCGACGAGACCCAGCCCGGCCCGGCGCTGGCACTGCGCTTCGAGGTGCAGGACAGCGGGATCGGCATTGCGAACGATGCGCAGGCGCGGCTGTTCCGCGACTTCGAGCAGGCCGACAGTTCCACGACGCGGCGCTATGGCGGCACCGGCCTGGGCCTGGCAATCTGCCGGCGCCTGGCCCACTTGATGGGCGGCCATGTCGGCGTCGACAGCACCTTGAACCGCGGCAGCACGTTCTGGTTCACCCTGCCCGTCGAGGCCGGCAGCCAGGCGCCGGCGCCGCCGGTAGCGGCCCCACGGCCGCATTCAGCGCGAGAACGGCTTGCCGAGCTGGCACGAGCCCAGCCGCGCCGTCTGCTGCTGGCCGAGGACAACCCCGTCAACCAGGAGGTGGCCGTCGCCCTCATCGGCAGTGCCGGCCTGGCGGTGGATGTGGCTGCCGATGGGCAGCAGGCCGTCGACATGGTCAAGGCCGGTGACTACGCCCTGGTGCTGATGGACGTGCAGATGCCCGTCATGGATGGCCTGGACGCAACGCGCGCCATCCGCCGCCTGCCCCAAGGCGCCGAGCTCCCCATCCTCGCCATGACGGCCAATGCCTTCGATGACGAGCGCCAGCGCTGCCTGGACGCCGGCATGGACGACCACGTCGCCAAGCCGGTCGTCGCCGAGCAGCTGTTCGCGACGCTGCACGACTGGCTGTCTGGGGTGAGACGTGTGACCCCTCGCCCAGTCGCACCCCGCTGAACGCGGCTGCACCTGGTCCGTCCCCCGAGGGGACGGCGATGCTTGCGGCATTGAGCCGCAAGCACATCGCCCAAGCGGGCCGGCTCGGTGAACTGGAGTCGGACACAAGCAGTCCCTGCGGGCCGCTTGTGCCTACGGAAGGCCATGAGCCTCTGGCTCATGGCAGGCCCAGCGCTCGGCCCGAAGACCGTTACTGGGATTCTTTGATGAGCCGCCCCGAGCCGGCCTGCAGCGGCCGCGCATTCATCGGGTAGAGCTTGGCGAAGATGCCGAGCTGCTGGGCCGTCATGGTGACGGGCTGGCGCAGCACCATCCACAGCACGCCTTCGCTGCAGGGCGGCGTCGTCAGCGAACCCATGTAGGTGTAGTAGCCGCGCTCGGCGGGCAGCAACTGGTTCAGGTCGATCTGCACCTGGGCTTGCAAGGCCTCGCCCTTTTCCAGTGGCAGGTTGGCCCAGACCGTCTGGATCACCGGCTGGGGCTTGTTGTCGGGCCCGCGCTCCAGCAGCACGGCGACGACGGCGAGCTTGCCTTGCGCATCCTTGTGTACCAAGTGGGCCACCATGTCGGATTGCTTGCCGTTGACGCGCTCTTCGCTCGGGCGGTGGAAGTGGAACTGCACGAGTTCATAGCGCCGGCCCATGACGGTCAGGCCGTTGCCGGCGCCGACATTGACCTGGATGGTGTGGCCGTTGTCCTGCACCGAAAAGCTGCTGGTGCGGTAGTCGAAGCTGATCTTCTCCAACTCGACGGCGATGCCCTCGCGGATGTCGATGGGGCTCTGGCGCGTGCCGACGGCGCACAGCTTGTTCTCCGGCGCCAGCTCGGCCCAGCGCTCGGGGCCGATGTCGCCGGTGTAGCCCCAATGCGTCGGCTTGGCGGCCTCGGCCTTGCCCGGCTTGACGGGTTTGGCCGCCGGCTTGGCGGTGGCCGTGCCCTCGGGCTTGGTGGACAGGCGATCCGCCAGGCGCTGGCGCAGCACCTCCACGGGTTCCTTGGGTTCCTCTGCCTGCGCAGCCGCACAGGCGGCCAGCAGCGCGGTGATCAGCCAGCGCTTTTTCATCATGTCGGTGATTTCGGCAAGCGGCCGCCAGGCTTGAGTCACGATCAGGCCGCAACGGAGCGCCTGACGCCGTACCAGGCCACCAGGCCGACCATCATCAGCCCCGCCGACGTGAGGGCCAGAGCCACGGTCGAGTGCATGACCAGCGGCACCAGCACACCAGCCACCAGGCCATTGGCCGCCGAGCCGATGCAGGCCTGCAGCGACGAAGCCATGCCGCGGCGCTCGGGCACCTGGTCCAGCACCAGCAGCGTGACGACGGGCACCATCAGCGCCCAGCCGAAGGCGAACAGGCCGACCATGGGCAAGGCCCAGAAGGGGCTCAGCGGCGCGAACAGGTTGAGCAGCACATTGGTGATCGACACGGCCACCATGATGCGAAAGCCCCGCATGATCTGGCGCTTCGGGCCCATCTTGCCCGCCAGCCGGCCGCTGACCGCGGCGCCAGCCATGATGCCGCCGATGGAGCACAGGAAGAACCAGAAAAACTGCTGCGGCGCGAAGTGCAGATGTTCACCCAGGAACACCGGCGTGGCCAGCACGTAGAGAAACATGCCGTTGAACGGGATGCCGCTGGCCAGCACCAGCATCATGAACTTCGGGCTGCTGCACAGCCGCCAGTACTCGCGCATCAGTGCGCCGACGTGGAAGGGCTGCACCAGGTTCGCGTGCAGCGTCTCGGGCAGCAGCCGCCAGTTGGATACCAGCAGGGCAGCGCCCACGGCGGTCAGGAACCAGAAGATGGAGTGCCAGTCGGCGTGCACGAACAGGAAGCCGCCCACCATGGGGGCGATGGCCGGTGCCACACCGAAGAAAAGTGTCACCTGCGACATCACGCGCTGGGCATCCGCCGGCGGGAACATGTCGCGGATGATGGCCCGCGACACGACGATGCCGGCGCCAGCCGACATGCCCTGCACCGTCCGCCAGAACACCAGCTGGCCGATGGAGCCCGCCACTGCGCAGCCGACGCTGGCCGCCGTGAAGACGCCCAGGCCGATCAGCACGACGGGGCGGCGGCCGAAGCAGTCCGACAGCGCGCCGTGGAAGAGGTTCATGAAGGCGAAGCCCAGCAGATAGGCGGACAGCGTCTGCTGCATCTGCACCGGGGTCGCATCCAGCGCCGCGGCAATGCCGGCAAAGGCCGGCAGATAGGTGTCGATGGAGAAGGGGCCCACCATGGCCAAACAGGCCAACAGCACGGACAGGGCCCAGCGAGGCGCACGCCAGAGGCGGCTGGCTTCGGGATTCATGCAAGGCAGTCTATCGAGCCGGGGCCGTTCAGCCGAAAGAAAGAGGCAAGAAAAGAGTGAAGCAAGCCGATAGGCCGGATTCTGTGCGCCGCCCTCCCCTTGCGGTTCGGACGGCGTGACCGCCATTCCTCTGGGCCGAGCATCACTGCCCGGCTCGGTGCCACCTACCCGCCAGCTCTGCGAGCCGCATCAACGCTGGCCTACTTGGTGTTGCTGCGCGTAGAGATTGCCCGTTTCACCTCTGCCGGGCAGAGCCCGGCAGAGGTGCTATGCGGCTCGCGCTTGCGCGCGAGGGTGCGAGGCCTTCGCCTCACCCCAACGCCAGCTTGCGCTGGCGCCGCATAGACCACCCATCGGGGTGTCCCAGCAGAACTCGTCTCTGTTGCTCTGATCCTCGGCTTTCGCCGGGCAGCCGTTAGCTGCTACGCCGCTCTATGCAGTCCGGACCTTCCTCCAGGGCCATGTTTCCATGCTTGCCCCAGCGGCGGTCTGGCTTGCTTCACGGGAGCGAGTATCGCAGGCACGGGCATGTGGTTTGCCTGAGGCCACGTCCACTACCGAGATTCCGTCATGACTTCACCCGTGAGAACCGGCCAGGCGCAGATCATGGGCCGCCAGGAGTTCGGCGAGCGCTTCCGGCAACGCTTCGTCGACCCGGCCTACGGCGCCGAGCGCGACGCATTGGGTCGGCTGGAGCAGATTGCCTGGGAGGCCTTCGAGGAAGGCCGCAAGGCCCCGATCACCGTCAAGGCCGGTGCGGGCTTTGCCGATCCCGACTACGACCTATCGCGCGAATGGCGCGACCTGCACCTGCGGCTGAAGGAGGCTCAGGACGCCTGGGCCAGCTCATCATCGCGCGTCCTCGTCATCAACGCCTCGCCGCGCAACGACGGCAGCTGCCCCGGTGAGATGTCCAAGACCTGGCGCATGACACAGATCGCCCGCGCCGCCTGCGAGGCCGAAGGCATGGCCGTGGAAGTGCTGGACCTGAGCCGGTTGACGTCGGATTACGACCGCCACATCCACCCCTGCAAGGGCTGCGTGTCCACCGCGATGCCGCTGTGCCACTGGCCCTGCAGCTGCTACCCCAACCACGCCACCGGGCAGACCAACGACTGGATGGCCGAGATCTACGAGCATTGGGTGCGCGCCCACGGCGTGCTGCTGTTGACGCCGGTGCACTGGTACCAGGCCACCAGCCCGCTGAAACTGATGATGGACCGCCTCGTTTGCGCCGACGGCGGCAACCCCGACCCGACCTCCACCCAGGGCAAGAAGCCCGAACTGGCGCGCGAGATGGAGCTCAAGGGCTGGGGCTACCCCAAGCACCTCGCTGGTCGCATCTACGGCCTCGTCGTGCACGGCGACGTCGCCGGCATCGACGGCACGCGCCGTGCGCTGTCGGACTGGCTGGACTGGATGGGCCTGGTCGACGCCGGATTCGGCGCGCGCTTGGACCGCTATATCGGCTACTACGAGCCCTATGCAACCAGCCATGACGCTCTGGACAAGGACACCGACGTGCAGGAAGAGGTCAAGCGTGCCGCGCGCGCGGTGGCGCTCAGCGTTGGCCTGATGCGCGACGGGCACATAAAGCATGGCGACGAAGGCCTGCCCAAGCCACGCACCAAGTGAGCTGGCACACTGCTCCGATTCGCAGAAACGGAGCCCTCGATGAAAGCCGCCAGCATCCTCGACACCATCGGCAACACGCCGCACATCCGCCTGCAGCGCCTGTTCAGCGGCGCCGAGGTGTGGGTCAAGTCCGAGCGCAGCAACCCGGGCGGCTCCATCAAGGACCGCATCGCGCTGTCGATGATCGAGGACGCCGAAGCGCAGGGCCTGCTCAAGCCCGGCGGCACCATCATCGAGCCGACCTCGGGCAACACCGGCGTGGGCCTGGCGATGGTGGCGGCGGTGAAGGGCTACAAGCTCATCCTCGTCATGCCGGACAGCATGAGCATCGAGCGCCGCCGCCTGATGCTGGCGTATGGCGCGAGCTTTGACCTGACGCCGCGCGAGAAGGGCATGAAGGGCGCCATCGCCCGCGCCCGTGAGCTGCTGGAGCAGCACCCCGGCTCCTGGATGCCGCAGCAGTTCGAGAACGCCGCCAACCCGGCCATCCACGTCAAGGCAACGGCCCAGGAAATCCTGCGCGACTTCCCTGAAGGCCTGGACGCGCTGATCACCGGCGTCGGCACCGGCGGCCACATCACCGGCTGCGCTCAGGTGCTCAAGGCCGCCTGGCCCCAACTCAAGGTCTACGCGGTGGAACCCAGCGCTTCACCGGTCATCAGCGGCGGCCAGCCCAGCCCGCACCCCATCCAGGGCATCGGCGCGGGCTTCATCCCGGCGGTGCTGGACACGGCGCTGCTGGACGGCGTCATCCAGGTCGAGGCCGAGGCCGCACGCGAATACGCCCGCCGCTGCGCCCGCGAGGAAGGCCTGCTCGTGGGTATCTCCAGCGGCGCGACGCTCGCGGCCATTGCGCAGAAGCTGCCCGAGCTGCCCGCGAATGCACGTGTGCTCGGCTTCAACTACGACACCGGCGAGCGCTACCTCTCGGTCGACGGCTTCCTGCCACAGACCTGAGCGCAGCGCCTCACTCGCCGGCGCCGACGTCGTCGTCGACGGCGCCCTCGTTGTCCTTGCGCGCCTGCCTGGCCAGTTCGGCCTTCAGCGGCTTCAGCGAATCGATCAGCGTCTCAGGCGGCTGCGGCGACACGAGGCGCAGCGCCGGCGGCGGCAGGCTGGCCAGATAGGGCGGGCCGAAGACGTATTGCTGTTCCTGGCGGCTGCCCACCTGCAGGCCCAGGAAGAGCAGCAGCAGGGCCGCAATGCCGCCGTTCAGGATGCGCCGCGCGCCCGGCCAGACCAGGCCGGCATGCCAGGCAACCAACGCCGCAGCGGCCACCGGCGTGGCCAGCGACTCCACCACCATCAGGCGCGGCCACGAGAAGGCATAGGCCACTGCCGGCAGCAGCCACTCCAGCACCTGCAGCGTGACGATGACAACCAGGGCACGGCGCAGATGCGTCGTGAACGGGAAGCGATGATGAAAGAGCTGGCTGGCCAGCGACCACAGCCCGGCCCAGCCGAGTACGAAGGCCAGCGGCCCGAGCAACGGCGAGGCGTAGTCGATCCAGCGTGCGTCCGGGTCGACGGCGCTCCAGCGGTCCAGCCACTGGAAGAACACCAGAGACAGCAGCAGCAGCGGCAGCAGAGCCCAGTGGCGCACCGGATGGATCACCATCAAATGCTCGGGCGCCAGCGCGTCGGCGCTGGTGCGCAGGCGCAGCGAGCAGCTCGCGAGTTGGAAGGCGCCGCCTTCGGGCAGCGTGGCCTCCTCGCCCGCGGCCAGGCGCTTGCCGGCGACGCTGCCGCCATTGCGGCTGTCCAGCAGCCTGAGACTGACACCACCGCCGGGGGCGAGTTGCAGCTCGGCATGTTCCACGGCGAGGTGGCCGTCGTCCAGCACGATGTCGCAGGCCGGCGAGCGGCCGATGCGCACCGGCCAGTGCGTCACGCGCTGCACCAGGGTCGCGCGGCCGTCGCGGCCCAGCAGTTCGACGACTGCGGCGTCAGGGATGGCAGGCATCACTTGGCTTTGCTGTTCGTCCACGCGAAGCCCTCCAGGTAATGCGCCGCCAGCTTGAGCGCGTTGTCGAAGCTGATGCCGCGGGCGTCGAAGCGGCCCAGCGCGCCTTCGGTGGGTGAGTCCACCGTCGTCACGAGCACGCTGAGGTCGTGTAGGCCGTCCAGCTTGCGGTAGGCGCGCAGGCAAACGACGGCTCGCAGCGGTAGTCCATCACGATCGACGAACTGCTCCTTGCAGTACGGCGCGGTGCGCGACTTGTCGGCGCTCCCCAGGCGCTCGTTGCGAAAGCTCCCCGTGTACTGGCGCGCAAAGCGCAGCGCCCCGAGCTTGCTGCCGTCATAGGCCTCATGGGACATGTCCAGCCAGCCCGTCTGCAGATTGCCGCTGACGAAGAGGGCGTGGTCCATGCGGCACTGCGAGCGTTCGAAGTCCAGGCCCTTGGTATCGGCCGAGGTGCCCCGCCCCCAGCAGCGCATGAAGTCCTGCTTGGGCACGGGCAGGCGGTAGCGGTCGTGATTGGCACTCTCCCACGGTGCGGCCAGGAAGCGCGTGACGAGCTCGTCCTGGTAGCGCGTCAACTGGTCGCGCAGCCGGCCCCAGGCCGCCGTGCGGATGGGTTTGGCGGCGAGGCTGCGCTTGACCAGGCTCTCGGCGAACTCGCCGGGCACGAGGAAGCTGACCTGTTGGGCGAACAGCAGCGTCGACACATTGACGCCGACGACCAGGCCGTCCTCGTCCAGCACCGGGCCGCCGCTCATGCCGGGGTTGATGCCGCCGGCGTAATAGATCAGCGGGTCGAAGCTGCGCTCCACCAGGCCGTTGTAATTGCCCTCGACGACGGCGAAGGCCACGTCGTGCGGGTTGCCCATGGAATAGATGCGCTCGCCCTTGGCCAGCGGCTGGTTCTGCGGGCGGAAGGTCAGCGCGCCGCGGCCCTTGAGCCCACCGCCCTTGCCGTCGTCGACGGCACGCAGCAGCGCGAGGTCTCGGCGGGCGTCGAAGTCCAGCAGCTCCAGCGCCCCGCCCTGGCTGTCAGTCGTCGCGTAACGCAGCCGGTAGCTGTCGGGCTCCAGCGCGAACTGGCTGATGACGTGGTAGTTCGTGACGACATGGCCGTCGTCGCTGACGAGGAAGCCCGAGCCGACCGAGGCCTGGCTGTCCTGGGTCTTGAGCAGCGTGCGGATCTGCAGCAGCTGGCCCTTGCTGCGCTCATACAGGCGCCGGGCGCTGGCGGACACGGTGGGGGGCTGCGCCTGTGGCTGCTGCGGATTGGGCGCGGTGGCGGGCGCGGGCGGCGGCGATTGCGCAGCAGCGGCAAGGGCCAGGCCGGCGAACGCCGCACCCAGCAGGGACTTCAGACAGGACTTCAGCAAGCAGGACCTCCGGTGGAGGCCGCCGATGCTAGCCGCTTTGCGCACGACAGCCGCTCGTCACCGCGCAAGGCCCGTGAAGCATTCCGAATCATCCGTGGCCGAAGCGGACCTGGTTGGGCTGCTTGGCCGGCTGCAGCTGGAAGGCCTGCGGGTGCTTGCGGAACAGCTTGGTCGACGCTGCCGTCTTGGGCAGCAGGCCGGCCTCTTTCAGCGCCTTGGCCGCCACGCCGAGGTCATGCCATTGGCCATCGGCCAGCCTGGGCAGCAGGGCCAGGATGGCATTGATCTCCCGAGCGGCGGCAACGTTGGCGTCAACCGGGGCGGGTGTCGCGGCCGGCTTGGGTGCAGGCGCCGGCGCAGCCTTCGGCGCAGGTGCAGGTGCCGGCGTTGGCTTCGCAGCCGGCGCAGGGGCCGGGGCCGCGGCCTTGGCCGGCGCGGCTCTCTTCGCGGCTGGCCGGGGAGACGCGGTCTTCCTCGCCGGCTGGCGCTTGGCCGAAGGCTTGCCGCTGTCATGGGCCAGCTCGTTGAACTGGTCGTAGATGGCGATGACGCCGTCGCCCGTCTTGCCGTGCTGGCCGAAGCCGCGCAGCCAGGCGCCCTTCTCGCGCAGGCGCAGCACCAGCGGTGCAAAGTCGCTGTCCGACGACACCAGCACGATGACGTCGGGCTTCTCGGTGATGGCCAGTTCCATCGCGTCGACGGCCATGGCAATGTCGGTCGAGTTCTTGCCAATGGCGAGATTGACGATGGCGCGCAGGCCCAGGCGCTTCAGGAAGGACTGGTGGGTCTGCGCCTGCTCTGCGTTGCAGTAGGCGCGGCGGATGTGGACGGCTTCATAGTCCTTGAAGGCCATCTGCAGGGCCTGCTCGATGACGTCGGTGGCGACGTTGTCGAAGTCGACGAGAAAAGCAACTTTCTTCATGCGATGAGTTTCCAGTTCAGGGTTTCGCCGCCGCGCAGAGGCTTCAACTGCGCTTCACCGAAGGGCACGGCGCTGGGCAGGGTCCAGGGCTCGCGCTTCAGGGTGACGGTGCCGGTGTTGCGCGGCAGGCCGTAGAAGTCGGGGCCGTGGTGGCCGGCAAAGGCGTCGAGCTTGTCGAGCGCACCAATGCCTTCGAAGGCCTCGGCATACAGCTCCAGCGCCGAGATGGCCGTGAAGCAGCCGGCGCCGCAGACCGAGTTTTCCTTCAGCTGGGCGGCGTGCGGCGCGCTGTCGGTGCCGAGGAAGAATTTCGGCAGGCCGGAGGCCGCGGCTTTCAGCAACGCCTGGCGGTGCTCCTCGCGCTTCAGCACGGGCAGGCAGTAGTAGTGCGGGCGCAGGCCGCCGGTGAAGATGGCGTTGCGGTTGTAGAGCAGATGCTGCGGCGTGATGGTGGCGGCCGTGAAGCGGTCGCTCTCTAGCACGTACTGGGCCGCTTCCTTGGTCGTGATGTGCTCGAAAACGACCTTCAGCTCGGGCATGGCCGCGCGCAACGGCTTCATGACGCGCTCGACGAAGACGGCTTCGCGGTCGAAGATGTCGATGTCGCCGTCCGTCACCTCGCCGTGCACCAGGAAGAGCAGGCCCTCGCGCTGCATGGCTTCCAACGTCCTGTAGGTCTTGCGCAGGTCTGTCACGCCGGCGTCGCTGTTTGTCGTGGCACCGGCCGGATAGAGCTTGAGGGCGACGACGCCCGCACCCTTGGCACGCTTGATCTCGTCCGGCGGCGTGTTGTCCGTCAGGTACATCGTCATCAGCGGCTGGAAGTCCAGGCCCTCAGGCAACGCGGCCAGGATGCGCTCGCGGTAGGCCACCGCCTGGGCGGCCGTCGTGACCGGCGGGCGCAGATTCGGCATGACGATGGCGCGGGCGAACTGGCGCGCCGTGTAGGGCAGCACGCTGGCGAGCGCCGCCTCGTCGCGCAGATGCAAGTGCCAGTCGTCAGGCCGGGTGAGGGTGAGCTGTATGGGAGCTTGGGTCATAAAACCGGATTGTCGCCGCCGCACCCCGCCCGGTGCAGGCACACTGCGCATCTCATTGAAAGGAGCTTGCACCCCCTCATGAACACCCCAAAACGACTGGCCGGTACCCTGGTCCTGTTGGCGCTGTTTGGCGGCGCCCTGTTTTTTGCATTGCGCGCCAATGACGAAACCAAGCAGATCGCGCAGGAGCAGTCGGCCGTCGCGAGCGCCGAGCCGCTCAAGGGTCTGATCGCCGTCGACGTGGAGGCGTTCTTCAAGGACGAGAGGGTGAGCAAGCTGCTGGCTGGCGCCAAGCTGCCGGTGCAGGTGGCCCGCGTGGGCAGCCGCGACATGGCGGCGAAGATCGGCGCGGCCGACCAGCCCGACTTCTTCATCGCCAGCGGCGTCGTCGCCGCCAACATGATTGCCGACGCCGCGCGCAAGGCCGGCAAGACCGCGACGCAGACCTCGCCCTTCCACACGCCGCTGGTCGTGGCGTCCTGGGAGCCGGTCGCCAAGATCCTGGCCGCCAACGGCATGGCCAAGACGATGGCGCCCAAGGTCTACAGCCTGGACATGGAGAAGTTGACGCAGGCCATGCTGGCCAAGCAGCGCTGGCGTGACCTGAAAGCCAGTGGCGACTACGCGGTGTCGCGCAGCGTGCTGGTGAGCACGACCGACATCCGCCGCAGCAACTCGGCCGCCATGTATCTGGCGCTGACTTCGGCGGCGCTGAACGGTGACGTGGTGGCCGACCGCACGGCAGCGCAGAAGTACGCGGCCCAGCTCGCCGAGCTGTTCAAGCGCCAGGGCTTCCAGGAGAACTACGTCAACGGCGCCTTCGACGACTATCTGTCCATCGGCATGGGCAAGACGCCGCTGACCTTCATCTACGAGGCCCAGATGGTGGCCCAGGCGCAAAAGGGCGGTGTGCGGCCCGAGATGGTGCTGATGTACCCGCAGCCCACCATCGTCAACAAATGGGTGCTGGTGGCGCTGAACGAGCGCGGCAAGCAACTGGCCGAACTGCTGGCGACGAACAAGACGCTGCAGGCGGTGGCGCTGGAGCAGGGCTTCCGCACCGGCGACACGGCCGCGTTTGCCGCCGCCACGCAGAAGGCCGGCCTGGCCGTGGACGTGAAGATGAACCAGGTCATCGACCCGCCGGGGTTCGACCTGATGTTTGAAATGATCGACATCGTCAGCCGGGAGATGAACCAGTGATGCGCCGTGCCCTACTGTTGTTGAGCTTCGCGCTGCTGGCCGCCTGCGGCAAGAAGCCTGAGCCCGCCGCGCCGACGGCGCCCGAAGCGCCCCAGAGCGCCGGCGCCACGCTGCAGGTGCTGGCCACCAGCGACCTGAAAGACATCGAGCCGCTGGCCGCACAGATCAAGGCCGCCACCGGCATCGACGTGCAGTTCCGCTTCGGCGGCACGATGGAGAGCACGCAGGAGGTGCTCAGCGGTGACAGCGCCGGCAAGCCCAAGCCCGACGTGGCCTGGTTCGCCAACGCCAAATACCTGCTCAGCGACGCGGCCGGCCAGGGCAAGGTCAAGCTGCAGGAAAAGATCATGCTGTCGCCCATGGCGGTAGGCGTCAGCAAGAGCGATGCGGCCAAGAACGGCTGGGACAAGCCCGACGCCAAGCTGACCTGGGCCGACATCACCCGTGCCGCCAAGCAAGGCAAGCTGCAGTACGCGCTGTCCAACCCGGCCACCAGCAACCAGGGCTTCATGGCCCTGCTGGGCGTGGTGGCCGCGGCCGGCGGCAAGGGCGAGGCGCTCTCCGCCGCCGATGTGGACCGTGGCGCGATTGCCGACTTCCTGAAGGGCTACAAGATCGTCGGTGACAACTCGACCTACCTGGCCGAGCAGTTCATCAAGCAGCAGGGCACTCGGGCCAACGCCTTCATCAACTACGAGAGCTGGCTGCTGAGCCTCAACGCCAGCGGCAAGCTGCGCGAGCCCCTGCACCTGATCTATCCGTACGAAGGTGTGGCCACGGCCGACTACCCGTTCATGCTGCTCAACGAGGCGCGTCGAGCCGACTACCTGAAGGTCGTCGAATACCTGAAGGGCGACACCGCCCAACTGTGGCTGGCACGCCAGACGCTGCGCCGCCCGATGCGCGCCGAGGTGGCCACCCAGGTCGCCGACATCCTGCCGGCGCGCGGCTTCCAGGTCGAGCTGCCCTTCTCGCCCGACCGCCAGCTGGCCGACGGCCTCATCGACGCCTACCTGAACGAGTTCCGCAAGCCTATTGCCAGCACCTTCGTGCTGGACACCAGCGGCAGCATGCAGGGCAAGCGCCGCGAGCAGCTCGTCGAGGCCATCCACTACCTGGCGGGCGCCGACGCATCGCTGACCGGCCGCGTCGCCAAGCTGACCAACCGCGAGCGGCTGTGGTTCCTGCCCTTCAGCGACCGGCCGCGCGAGCCGGTGGCCTTCGAGATCCCGGCCGGCAGCAAGGTGGCCAAGGGCGTGCTGCCGCAGGCCGACACCGAGGCCAAGCGCAATGAGCTCAAGCGCGTGCGCGACGCCGCCGACGAACTGAAGATGGCCGGCGGCACGGCCCTGTACGACGCGGTACTGGCCGGCCTGCAGCAGATGCTGGAGGAACGCAAGCGCAACCCCGACTACCAGTACTCGGTCGTCGCCTTCACCGACGGCAAGAGCAATATGGGCCGCCGCCTGGAAGACTTCAAACGCGCCTACGAGCAGCTGCCCGAGGACGTGCGCGGCATCCCCGTCTTCATGGTGCTGTTCGGCGAGGCCGACGCGGGCGACCTCAAGGCGCTGGTGGAGATCACCGGCGGCCGCGTCTTCGACGCGCGCAAGATGCCGCTGTATGCGGTGTTCAAGGACATCCGGGCGTATCAATGAGCGGGCTTCTCAGATGGCTGAACGCGCCAGCCAACTGGTGCGGCCTGCTGGCGGCGACCGCCGTGCTGGTGCTGAAGGGCCTGGGCTTTCTCGGCGGCTGGGGTTTGGGTGTCGCGGCGCTCGGCTATGCCGTCGGCCTGGTGGGTGGTGCGCTCTGGTGGGGCTGGCCCAGCACGCGCGAGGACGAGTGGGAGGCGCTGAACTTCGAGGACGAGGGCGACGCCCGCGAGGCCATGGGCCGGGCGCTGGCCGGTGTGCGCGGCCTGACGGAACACAACCCGGGCGGGCGCATTCCGGCGCCGCTGGCCCAGCGCATCAAGCAGCTCTGCCAGCGCCTCGAAGGCCTGCTCGACCAGTGGGAGCGCAGCAAGGGCCAGCTCAGCCTGCAGGAGACCTTCCACGCGCGCCACATCGCCATCAGCTATCTGCCGCAGGCGCTCAACACCTACCTCAGCATCCCGGCCCAGTTCGCCACCACCAAGCTGCTGGCCAATGGCAAGACGGCGCAGACCACCTTCGAGGGCGTGCTGGCCGAGCTGGAGACCAAGGTCGAGCAGCTCGGCGACGATCTCGCCTCGCAGGACGCCCAGGCCTTCCTGCGCCACAGTGAATTCCTGAACCAGAAGTTCGGCAGCAAGGACATCGCATGAACACCACGACCACGACAACCGCCGCTCCCACGTTCACGCTGACCCCGCCCGAGGTCATCACGCCGGTGCAACCGGCCGCCGCCGTCGAGGCCGTGCCGCTGAAGGCCGAGGTCAGCAGCCAGGTGGATGCGCAGGTGCAGCGCTTCATCGAGGCGCTGGGGAAGGAAGACCTGCACAGCGAACCCTTCAAGGCCAAGCTGGACAGCGCCTTCCAGCTCGGCCGCCAGGAGATCAGCCTGGCCGCCGGGCTGATGCAGGGCAGCCTGATGCAGCGCAATTTCGTCGGCGCGACCGACACGCCGGCCTACAAGGCCATCGCGGCCATCCGCGGCCAGCTCGACGAGCTCAACCCCGGCAAGGACGGCGACCTGCTGCAGCCGCGCAAGCTGCTCGGAATCATCCCCTTCGGCAACAAGCTGGAGGCCTATTTCCGCCGCTTCCAGTCCGCCAGCTCGCAGCTGCAGACGGCCATGACCCAGCTCTACGCGGCCAAGGACGACATCCAGAAGGACGTCATCGACGTCGAGGCCACGCGCAGCAAGCTCTGGGAGGCGATGCAGAAGCTCGCCGCCGCCGCGCGCTTTGCTCGTGTGCTGGACGAACGCCTGGCCACGCGCGTGCAGGAGCTGCAGCCGACCGACCCGATGAAGGCCAAGGCACTCGAACAGGAGGTGCTGTTCTATGCCCGTCAGAACCTGGCCGACATCCAGACCCAGCAGGCCGTCTGCGTGAACGGCTATCTGGCGCTGGACGTGCTGAAGAAGACCGGCCGCGAGATGATGATTGGCTGCGATCGCGTCGCGACGACGGGCATGAGTGCCCTGGCCGTGGCCCAGACCGTGGCGCGCGCCACCGGCAACCAGATCGAGGTCATGCAGATGCTGCAGGGCGTCAACAAGACCATCGGCGACCTCATCAACCAGACCGGCACGGCGCTGAACCAGCATGTGGACGCGACGGCCGAGTTCTCGGCCAACCCCATGCTGGGCATCCAGCAGATCCAGTCCATGTTCGACCAGACCTTCCAGGCCATGGACGCCATGGACAACTTCCGCAGCAAGGCCATCGAGACCATGGGCACCAACAACAAGCTCATCCAGGAGCAGCTGCAGCGCTCCGAGGGCTATCTGGACCGCGTGCGCCAGCAGCAGGCCAAGGCGGCAGTGTCGGGCGCGGCGGCCATCGACGGGCCGGTCAAGCTATAGGGAAGCGCTGAACAAGTCCTCACGCGCGGCGCATCCCTGCTTTGGGCGGTCTGCTGCGTTGCAAATCCTCGCCATAGCCAAGCTATGGCTGTGGTTTGCGCCTTGCAGCCCATCCCAAACCAGGGCGCGCCGCATCGCGGGACCTATTCAGCGCTCCCCTGGGCATCAAGCCGGTCGGCCAGCCGGCCCGCCAGCCAGTCCATGAACACGCGCACCCGGCGCGGCGTGTGGCGGCGCTGGCTGAGCACGAGTCGCACGGGCAGCGGCGCGGCATCGAAACCGTCGAGCAGCTGGACCAGAAGGCCGTCGGCCAGCAGATGCCGCACGCCCTGCAGGGGGAACTGCGCGACGCCGGCGCCTGCCACCGCCGCGGCCTGGTAGGCGTCGGTGTTGTTGACGGTGACGCGTGACGGCAGGGTCAGCGTGCGCTCCTGCCCGGCGGCGTCCACCCAGTCGAAGCGCGGGCGGCGGTCGGCCCAGCTCTGGCTGTAGTGCACGAGGTGGTGGCCCTGCGCGACCAGGTCGTCCGGCGTGGCCGGCGTGCCATGCGCGGCGAGGTAGCCGGGACTGGCCACGTTGACCATGCGCATCTGCCCCAGCGGCCGCGCCACCAGCAGCGGGTCGTGCACGGCACCCACGCGCAGCACGCAGTCGAAGCCCTCTTCCACCAGGTCGACGCGGCGGTCGGTGCAGCTCAGCTCCACGGTCACGCCGGGGTGGGCGGCCAGGAATTCCGGCAGGGCCGGCAGCACGGCGTCCAGCGCCAGCCGCACCGGCATATCCACGCGCAGCCGGCCGCTGAGCTGCTGGTCCTGCTGGAACAGCGCCTCGATCTCGCCGGCGTCCGCCATCAGCGCGCGGGCCCGCTCCGCGAGCAATTCGCCATCCGACGTCAGGCTGACCCGCCGGGTGGTGCGCTGGAAGAGCCGCGTGCCGAGCTGCGCCTCCAGGTCGCGCACCACCTGGCTGACCCGGCCCTTGGGCAGGCCCAGCTCATCGGCAGCCCGGCTGAAGTGGGCCAGTTCGGCCACCTGCAAAAAGACACGCAACGAGGCGAGGTCGAGATTGGATGTCATTCAAAGCACAGTCATTTCAGCTGCGGCGACTTTATCCACATCAGAACGAACAATAAATTTCACTCCGTCCACAAACCCCATCCTCTGACGGAGCTGATATGAGTTCTTCCCCCATCACCCTGATCACCGGCGGCAGCCGCGGCCTTGGCGCCCAGATGGCGCTGGCCCTGGCCCGCGACGGCCACGACATCGTGCTGACCTACCGTGAAGCCGCCGCAGCGGCGGATGCCGTCGTTGCACAAATCCAGGCCCTGGGCCGCCGCGCGCTGGCACTGCCGCTGGATGTGGCCGACCCGACGAGCTTCCCGGCCTTCGCCGAGCGCTTGGACGCGGGCCTGAAAGCCTGGGGCGCCAGCCAGCTCGGCGGCCTCATCAACAACGCCGGCGCCGGCGCGCATGCCAGCTTTGCCGAGACAACGCCGGCCCAGTTCGACGCGATGCTCGCCATCCACCTGAAAGGCCCCTTCTTCCTGACCCAGGCCCTGCTGCCCTTGCTGGCCGACGGCGCGAGCGTCCTCAACGTCTCCAGCGGCCTGGCCCGCTTCACCATCCCGGGCTATGCCGCCTACGCGGCCATGAAGGGGGCGGTGGAAGTGCTGACCCGTTACCAGGCCAAGGAGCTGGCGGCCCGCGGCATCCGCGTCAACACGCTGGCGCCGGGTGCGATCGCGACCGACTTCGGCGGCGGCGCGGTGCGCGACAACGCGGAGCTGAACCGCTTTGTCGCTTCGGTCACGGCGCTGGGCCGGGTCGGCGAGGCCGAGGACATCGGTGGCGCTGCGGCCGCGCTGATGCGCCCCGGTGCGGGATGGATCACCGGCCAGCGCATCGAAGCCTCGGGCGGCATGTTCCTTTGAATCAGCGCGTCGAGATGGCGCGGCGCGGCTAGGCGGCGCCGCGGCCCTGCTGGCTGGTGAAGTAGGCCACCTTGCGCGCGCGCATGACCTCGCCCAGAGGCCGGTGCGCCACCAACGCCTGCCAGGGGTCGAAGACACCGGCTTCGACGCGAGCGATGAAGTCGACGTCGGTCGACGGCGCTTCCAGCGTCAGCTCGGCCACGTCGACGAAGGGCGCGACGGACTCGGGCCATTCGACGGACGCGTCCTCCAGCGGCGTGCGCGCCTCGTCGACGAAGAATTGCAGCTGCAGCCGGTACTTCAACGGGCCGGCCGCCGCCTGGGCAGCGAGATCGCCGGCCCAGTCACCGTTGACCTCGGTACGCGGCTTCAGCCCGGCGGGCGGCAGCAGGCGCAATTTGACGGCGGCGGGGCCGCAGCTGATGGGCAGCGTGCTGGCAAAGGCCTCGGTCGCGAACCCCGTGAAAGGCTTGCCGGCCGTCGCGGCCAGCTTCTTGAGCTGCTTGAAGCCGCCTATGAAGCCGAAGGCCTTGAACATCCAGCCGATCACGGCGCCCGGGCTGCGGCCGGCTGCCTCGACGAGACCGAAGAAATGGCGGCTGTCGGGAAACGCAAAGGCCGTCTGGTTGATCAGCGACAGGTCCTGGTGATCGGTGCGGCCGCCGAGGGCCGCCTCACCATCGACGCCGAAGACCCGCATCGCAAAGCCGCGGATGTCGGGCCGGCGGTTGCTCTGCTTGTCCATCGCGCCGTTGGACAGCCGCACCCAGACCTCATGCTCACCCGGCTCGGCAAAGAGGCCGTGGCGGGCATGCCCTGGCAGGCCCTGCGGCACACGCAGCCGCCCGCGCACCGCGGCAACGCCCTTGCGGTGCAGTGCACGGCCGGCGCCGAAGCGCTCGTCCTTGCGCTTCTGCATCTCGGCCATGGCCTTGGCGGCGGCAGCGTGGCGAGCAGCTTCGTCGGCCGCGATGACTTCTCTCCATCCCGTGCCGACGCTGCTCATCACGGGCTCCGTTCCTAGTGCTGGAGAATCTTCGCGAGGAAGTCTTTGGCGCGCGGCGAGCGCTCCTCGGGCTTGGTGAAGAAGTCGCTGCTGCTGCAGTCCTCGACGATCTTGCCCGCGTCCATGAAGATGACGCGATTGCTGACCCGCTTGGCAAAGCCCATCTCGTGGGTCACACACATCATGGTCATGCCCTCGTGGGCCAGTTGCACCATCACGTCCAGCACTTCGCCGACCATTTCAGGGTCCAGCGCCGAGGTGGGTTCGTCGAACAGCATGACGATGGGGTCCATCGACAGCGCTCGCGCGATGGCCACGCGCTGCTGCTGGCCGCCGGAAAGCTGGCCGGGAAACTTGTCCTTGTGGGCGCTCAGGCCGACGCGGTCCAGCATCTTCAGGCCGCGGGTCTTGGCGTCGGCCGCCGAGCGGCCCAGCACCTTGATCTGCGCGATGGTCAGGTTTTCGGTCACCGACAAATGGGGAAACAGCTCGAAATGCTGGAACACCATGCCGACGCGCGAACGCAGCTTGGGCAGGTTGGTCTTGGGGTCGGCGATGGAGATGCCGTCAACGACGATGTCGCCCTTCTGGAAGGGCTCCAGCGCATTGACGGTCTTGATCAGCGTCGACTTGCCCGAGCCGGACGGCCCGCAGACGACGACAACCTCGCCCTTCTGGATGGTCGTGGTGCATTCGGTCAGCACCTGGAAGCTGCCGTACCACTTGGAGATGTTCTTGATATCGATCATGGCGGACTCGATTCGACTCAACGGATGATGGCGATCTTCTTCTGCAGCTCCCGCACGAGGCGGGACAGGCCGAAGCAGATGACGAAGTAGACGACCGCAGCCGCCAGATAGGTCTCGACGGGGCGGTTGAAGTTCTTGCCGGCCACCTCGAAGCCTTTGAGCAGGTCGTACTCGCCAACGGCATAGACCAGCGAGGTGTCCTGGAACAGGATGATGGTCTGGGTCAGCAGCACCGGCAGCATGTTGCGGAAGGCCTGGGGCAGCACCACGTAACGCATGCTTTGGCCGTAGGTCATGCCCACGGCATACCCGGCGTTGACCTGACCGCGCGACACCGACTGGATGCCGGCGCGCATGATCTCCGAGTAGTAAGTGGCCTCGAACAGCGTGAAGGTGATGAAGGCCGACATCTGCCCGCCCAGCGGCCCGACGAGCTTGGGGATCAGCAGGAAGAACCACAGGATCACCATCACCAGCGGGATGGAGCGCAGCGTGTCGACGTAAAACGCCGCCGGCACCGACAGCCAGGGCTTGCTGGACAGCCGCATCATCGCCAGCAGCGTGCCCAGGATGATGCCGCCGATCATGGCCACCAGCGTCAGCTGGATGGAGAACCAGAAGCCCTTGGCGACGAAGCTCTGGACGACCGCCCAGTTCACGAAGGAATAGTCGAGATTCAGCATCACTTGCCTCCCGACTGGCCGGGGATGCGCACGCGCGCCTCAATGAACTTGGCGATGCGGTTGATGGCGAAGGCCGAGACGAAATACAGCGCGGTGACAGGGATGTAGATCTCCTCGAAATGAGACGTCTCTTCGGAGGCCTGCTGCGCGAACTGCGCCAGCTCGGGGATGCTGACCGCGAAGGCGACCGCCGAGTTCTTGACGATGTTCATGCTCTCGCTCGTCAGCGGCGGAATGACGATGCGGAACGCCATCGGCAGCAGCACGTGGCGGTAGGTCTGGGGCAGCGTCAGGCCCATGGCCAGGCCCGCGTAGCGCTGGCCGGTGGGCAGGGTCTTGATGCCGGCCTTGACCTGCTCGCCGATGCGCGCGCTGGTGAAGAAACCCAAGGCGAAGACGACCAGCACGGAGGACGGCACGGCCTCACGCAGCACCGGGAACAGCGATGGCAGCACGTGGTACCAGAGAAAGACCTGCACCAGCAGCGGGATGTTGCGGAAGAGCTCGGTCCACGCCTCGCCGAAGCGCGCCAGCCATTTGTTCGGCGCGGTGCGAGCAATGCCGATCAGCGAACCGACCACCAGCGCCAGCACGAGGGCCAGCAGCGAGACGCTCAGCGTCCAGCCCCAGGCGTTCAGCATCCATTGCAGATAAGTCTGCTCCTTGCCGCCCGGGCCGAAGCAGCCAGCAACGGCCTCCCCGGTGGCGGTGTCATTGCAGTAGAACTGCCAGTCCCAACTCATGGCCCTCTCCTCAAGCCTCTTAGCTAAAGCAAAGCGGGTGCCAGGCACCCGCTTTGCGGTGGTTCAGGTCGATGCGCGAATCACTTCTTCGCGTAGTCTTCCATCGGCTTGTCGTTGGGGTTGGCCCAGGCGTCCTTGGTCGCAGTGGACACCGGCAGGCCAATCTTCGTGTTGGTCGGCGGGATGGGCTGCATGAACCACTTGTCGTAGATCTTGGCCATCTCGCCCGACTTCATCATGGCCTTGATGCTGTTGTCGACCGCGGTCTTGAAGCCCGGGTCGTCCTTGCGCATCATGATGGCGATCGGCTCGACCGACAGCACCTCACCGACGATCTTGAAGTCGGCCGGGTTCTTGGACGTGGCGATGTTCTTGGCCAGGATGGAGCCATCCATGACGAAGGCGTCGGCGCGGCCGGAGTCCAGCAGCAGGAAGCTGTCAGCGTGGTCCTTGCCGAATACTTCCTTGAAGTCCACGCCGTTGGCGCGCTCGTGCTTGCGCAGCGTCTGCACGGACGTGGTGCCGGTCGTCGTTGCGACGGTCTTGCCGTTGAGCTGGCCGATGCCGGTGATGCCAGAGTTGGCCTTCACGGCGATGCGCACTTCCTCGACATAGGTTGTCACGGCGAAGGCGACGTCCTTCTGGCGGGTGGCGTTGTTTGTCGTGGAGCCGCACTCCAGGTCGACGGTGCCGTTGACGGTCAGCGGGATGCGGTTGGCCGATGTGACCGGTTGGTACTTGACTTCGATCTTGCTGCCCAGCTGCTTGCGCAGGTCGGCAACGACGTGCTCGCAGACATCGATGTGGTAGCCGACGTATTTGCCATCACCGATGGTGTAGGACAGGCCCGACGACTCGCGCACACCCATCGTGATCGCGCCGCTGTCCTTGATCTTCTTCAGCGTGTCTTCGGCATGCACGGCCGAAACGCCGGCGAACAGGGCTGCGACGAGCAGAACTTTCTTCATGGAGACTCCAACAACAGGAAGTGGATATCGATAACAGCCGCGAGCAGACCACGCCGCACGCTCAGCCCGAATACGGGTTTACACGATGCATGCGCAAGCTGGATGAGGTCATGCCGCGGACGATAAATAGTCCCACAAAGCCAAGGAGGCTGGTTTGAGCCGGCGCGAAAGCTCGGGCTTTTCGCGATAGATGCGCAGCTCCATGCTGACGCTGAAGGTGCCCGGCGCAGCGGCGGGCACGAGGCGGCCACTGGCGATCTCCTTTTGCACCGAGCTGGCGGGCAGGAAGGCAAAACCATGGCCTTCCAGCGCCATCGCCTTCAGGCCTTCGGCCATGTCCGTCTCGTAGATGGCGTCCAGGTTCAGCGCGCAGTCCGCCTCCTTGACGATAAGCTCGACCAGGCGGCCGAGATAGGCGCCGGCCGCGTAGCTCAGGAAGGGAATCTTCTGGCCCGGCCGTCCGGGCAGCCGGAACATCGGCTCGCCCTGACTGTCGGCCCTGGCATACGGCGACAAGGTCTCGTGGCCCAGCGACACCATCTGGTAGCGCTCCGGGTCCAGCTGCAGCGGCTGGCTGGCGTGGTGATAGACCAGCAGCAGATCGCAATTGCCTTCGCTGAGCTGCAGCATCGCGTCATGCACATTGGCCGCGTTGAGCCGGCACTTGATGGCGCCGAAGCCGCGTCTCAACCCCATCAGCCAATGCGGGAAGAAGGAGAAGGCCAGCGAGTGCGGCACGGCGAACTCGATCATGTCCTGGTCGGCCGCCTGATGGCTGCGCAGCATATTGCGCGTCGCCTGCAGATTGCCCAGCAGCTCGACGGCCTGGGCCAGCAAGGTTGCGCCAGCGGCCGTCAGCCGGGTCGGATAGGAGGATCGATCCACCAGGTCGACGCCGGCCCAGGCCTCCAAGGCCTGAATGCGGCGCGAGAATGCCGGCTGGGTCACGTGGCGCAGCTGGGCGGAGCGGGAAAAGCTGCGCGTCTCGGCCAGGCTGACGAAGTCTTCAAGCCATTTGGTTTCCACCCGAGGCAGTGTAGCCAAGGCCTTCTGCCAGCCGCGCGATCTAGCGAGTCATCTCGGCAACTCATATATGCGCGCGCATTACCTCTTCACCCCCCTAAGCGCGGCCCCTAGGTGCTTGACTCCCCCTCAACTGAAGGGGCACAACGCGGCCCGGCGCGCAGGTGCTTGTTTACAGTCCGCCCAACAACCCAACTCGAACAAACCCGGACGGAGAACGCCATGCGCGCGACGAGCAAACTTCTGGCACTCGCCTTGACGGCCACCATGCAATCGGCGATGGCCGGTGCGGTCTTCTTGGACTTCGAGGACGTGCAGACCATGGAGCAACTGACCTCCCGCTACGCATCCAAGGGTGTCGTGGGAAGTGGCGCCGCCTGGGCGTCCACGTCTGAAGCCTGCAGTTATGGCCCGAATGGTGATGCCGGCGCCATCAGCTTTTCCCGCACCGGCAGCTGCGGCGCGCTCTTTCTCGCTCAGGACTGGACCAAGCCTGCGGTGGCAGGTATCCAGAGCCTGACGCTGGACCTCGCGGACGGCTTCGTCGACGCCCTGTCTTTCGTCTACTCGGGCAGCACCCTGGGCATCAATCTCTCGGTTCACGTCTACGACGCCAGCGGCAAGGAACTCGGCGGCGGCCTGAACGGTCTCACCGGCGCTGAATGCAACAGCTACGTGTTCTGCAACTGGTCCAACCAAATCACACTGACGTTCCAGGGCGTGGGCCGCACAGTGGTGTTCTCGGCGAACGACCAGGCTGTTCTGCTCGATGACCTCAGCTTCAAGACCGTCGACACGCAGCCTCCTGGCCGCCTGCCCGAGCCCGCCAGCATCGCTCTGACCCTGGGCGCCCTTGCGGGCCTGGGTTGGACACGCCGTCGCGTCGCTCGCTAAAGCAAGCGCCTCACGCCTCAAGAACGACCGCTACGGCGGTCGTTTTTCATTGGGGCCCACCCATGCGCGGTCGATGACTGCGGCAAACGGCTGCCCGGGTGGCGCAAAGGCGCGCTTCGCCGGTATATGGCAAGCCCCAGTTCCGCAAGGCTTGAATCGTCATCCGCCGTCCCTATAATGGCTTTCTGCTAGCACTCAACTCATTCGAGTGCTAACGAGTCGGGCCGACCGGTTTTCCGCTGGCGGCCCCGTTTTTTTCGGCGAGCCGCGATTGCCGCGGCCGCTCCGGTTCCAACTCTCAAGGAGATTCCATGAAGCTGCGCCCCCTGCACGATCGCGTGATCGTTCGCCGTCTGGAGCAAGAAACCAAGACCGCCTCGGGCATCGTCATCCCCGACAACGCCGCTGAGAAGCCTGATCAAGGTGAAGTCCTGGCCGTCGGCCCGGGCAAGCGCAATGACAAGGGTGAGTTCGTGGCCCTGAACGTCGTCGTCGGCGACCGCGTGCTGTTTGGCAAGTATTCCGGCCAGACCGTCAAGGTCGACGGTGACGAGTTGCTGGTCATGCGCGAGGAAGACCTCTTCGCCGTGGTGCAAAAGTAATAGCTTGCGGGACAGACCGAAGCGCGCAGCGCGAGTTCTGTCCCCAACTGATTCAGAGAATTCGACTCTGACCCCAATTTAAGTATTCGGAGAATCAAATGGCAGCAAAAGACGTGATCTTTGGCGGCGAGGCTCGTGCCCGCATGGTTGAAGGCGTGAACATCCTGGCCAACGCGGTCAAGGTGACCCTGGGCCCCAAGGGCCGCAATGTCGTGCTCGAGCGCTCGTTCGGCGCCCCGACCGTGACCAAGGACGGCGTGTCCGTGGCCAAGGAAATCGAGCTGAAGGACAAGCTGCAGAACATGGGCGCGCAGATGGTCAAGGAAGTCGCTTCCAAGACGTCTGACAACGCCGGTGACGGCACCACCACCGCCACGGTCCTGGCTCAAGCCATCGTTCGCGAAGGCATGAAGTACGTGGCCGCCGGCATGAACCCGATGGACCTGAAGCGCGGCAT
The DNA here is from genome assembly GCF_056401875.1 of Roseateles sp. P4_D2. Classification (NCBI taxonomy): domain Bacteria; kingdom Pseudomonadati; phylum Pseudomonadota; class Betaproteobacteria; order Burkholderiales; family Sphaerotilaceae; genus Roseateles; species Roseateles sp. P4_D2. The sequence continues at coordinate 153,393 of NZ_JBFUIM010000009.1, forward strand.
CGACAAGGCGGTCACCGCCCTGGTCGCCGAGCTGAAGAAGGCCTCCAAGGCCACCACCACCTCCAAGGAAATCGCGCAAGTCGGCACGATCTCCGCCAACAGCGACCATGAAGTGGGCCGCATCATTGCCGAGGCGATGGACAAGGTTGGCAAGGAAGGCGTCATCACCGTTGAAGACGGCAAGAGCCTGGACAGCGAACTCGACGTCGTCGAAGGCATGCAGTTCGACCGCGGCTACCTGTCGCCCTACTTCATCAACAACCCGGAAAAGCAAGCCGCGCTGTTGGACAACCCCTTCGTGCTGCTGTACGACAAGAAGATCAGCAACATCCGCGATCTGCTGCCGACGCTGGAGCAAGTGGCCAAGTCGGGCCGCCCGCTGCTGATCATCTCGGAAGACGTGGACGGCGAAGCGCTGGCGACGCTGGTGGTCAACACCATCCGCGGCATCCTGAAGGTCGTCGCCGTCAAGGCGCCTGGCTTCGGTGACCGCCGCAAGGCCATGCTGGAAGACATCGCCATCCTGACCGGCGGCAAGGTCATCGCCGAAGAAGTCGGCCTGACGCTCGAGAAGGTCACGCTGGCCGACCTGGGCCAGGCCAAGCGCGTCGAAGTGGGCAAGGAAAACACCACCATCATCGACGGCGCCGGCGCTGCGGGCGACATCGAAGCCCGCGTCAAGCAAGTGCGCATCCAGATCGAGGAAGCCACCAGCGACTACGACCGCGAAAAGCTGCAAGAGCGCGTGGCCAAGCTGGCCGGCGGTGTTGCCGTCATCAAGGTCGGTGCTGCCACCGAAGTCGAGATGAAGGAAAAGAAGGCCCGTGTCGAGGACGCGCTGCACGCCACGCGCGCAGCCGTTGAAGAAGGCATCGTGGCTGGTGGTGGCGTCGCGCTGCTGCGCGCCAAGCAAGCCGCTGGCGCCATCAAGGGCGACAACGCTGATCAAGACGCCGGCATCAAGCTGGTCCTGCGCGCCATCGAAGCACCGCTGCGCGAGATCGTCTACAACGCTGGTGGCGAAGCCTCCGTCGTCGTCAACGCCGTGCTGGCCGGTTCGGGCAACTACGGCTTCAACGCCGCCAACGACACCTATGGCGACATGATCGAAATGGGCATCCTGGACCCGACCAAGGTGACGCGCACTGCCCTGCAGAACGCCGCATCCGTCGCGTCGCTGATGCTGACGACCGAAGCCATGGTCGCCGAGTCCCCCAAGGACGAAGCAGCCGGTGGCGGCATGCCTGGTGGCATGGGCGGCATGGGTGGCATGGGCGGTATGGATATGTAAGACATTGCGGGACAGACCTGGCGGGCGTACTCGCCCGACAGCTCTGTCCCCAACTGATCAAGCATTCAGGAAGGGGCTGCGCGAGCAGCCCCTTTTCTTTTGTGCCTGAGGTTCTCAGTCGCTGGCGCGGGCGGCTGAGCGCGCGAACGTATAGGTCAGCCCGATGCCGATGCTCGCGCCCGTGGTCTGACGCACAAGCGGACTGTCGCGATTGGCGGCCCCAGCCACGCTGTCGACACGTCCGATGGCAAACAGACGCACATCCGGTGTCAGCTGGTGCGACACCCCGCCCTTGAGCCGCCAGGCAATCAAGCCGGCGCGAGCCGCATAGGCCGGCCGATCCGCCAGCGCCTCGTTCGGCGCGACGGTGTAATAGGTCGCCCCGAGGCGACGGTCGCCGAACAGCACTCCCGCACTGACGCCATAACTCCAGCCCGCCCTGGCGCGGTGCTCCAGAGCCAGCTCCGGCTCCAGGCTCATGCCGCGATGCCGGCGCAGGTCGCTCGCCTCGAACACGCCGCGCAGCGGCAGCTCGAAAGTCAGGCTGTCAGCGGCTTTGCGGCCGTTCAGATACCAGCGACCGACGGGCCCGAACTCCACCAGCGAACGCAGCCGCGGCATGCCCTCGCGCGCCCGCAGCTCCTTACCGCCAGCACTCAGCGAGCCCGCGAAGGACACATCCAGCTCGAAGCTCTCGGTGCGCACCGCCCGCAACCCCGCGCCCGCGTCATCGGCCCGCAGCACCTTGCCGCGGTAGATGACGTAGGGCAGCACCGGCGTGCGCGTGACCTGCTGGTCTGCTCCCGGATAGGCCTGCTGCGACAGCGCGCCGGCGGCCGCACCGAGCTCCCACAGCGGCAGTTCGGAGGGCTTGGTCGCGGCGTCATCGGCATGCACGAGGGTGGCCGCACAGGCCAGGCTGAAACCGAGGAGGCATTTCATGGGCGAGAGGTGGATGGCGACGGCGCGCATCATGCCTGCACCTGCGCCACCCAGCCCGCTGCGAAGCGCTCGGCGTCACCCAGGGGGCTGACTGCCATGCGCTCACGCAGCCCGGCGCGCAGCGCCGCCAGGCCCGCGCGATCTGCGGCCCAGCGTACCGCCAGGCGCACATAGTCCTCCGCGTCCGACGCCACCCAGTCCGGCGCCAGCCCCAGCGTCTGCATGAAGCTCAGGCCCTGACGCGAGATCGGCGCCGGCCCCGGCAGCGTCAGCACCGGCACGCCCATCCAGAGCCCGTCCAGCGTCGTCATGCCGCCGCCGTGCGGGAAGGGGTCCAGGGCGATGTCGATGCGCCCGAAGTCGGCGAGATAGTCGGCCAATGGCCCCGGCCCTTGCAGGTCCAGCCGGGCCGCATCGCCCGGCCAGCGGCCGAGCAGGGCCGTGCGCTCCGCCTCGTGCTGCAGACCGGGCGCCTTCAGCAGCAGCCGGCTGTCGGGCACCGCCTCCAGCACGCGCGCCCACAGCGCCAGCACTTCGTCGCCGAGCTTGTGCAGGGCATTGAAACAGCCGAAGCACATCGGTCCTCCCCGCATGGCCACGGCAGGCGCCTCGGCGGGCGGCGCATAGACCGTGAAGCTGTCGGGCAGCCGCAGCAAAGGCTCCACAAAACCGGCTTCGGCGCCCTCAGGCAACAGCCAACGGTCGCCGATGAAGCCATCCATCTCGGCCAGCCCGGTGCTGCCCGCATAGCCCAGCCAGCTCAACTGTCGCGGCGCCGGCCGGCGCGCGAACACGCCCAGGCGATGACCGCCCGTGTGGCCGTTCAGGTCGATCAGCACATCGATGCCATCGGCCGCGATGCGTTGCGCCAGCGTCGCGTCATCCCAGCCGGCCACGTGCAGCCAACGCGGCGCGGCGGCCCGCAACCGCAGGGTCAGTTCATCGTCGGCACCATGGTTGGCGTAGACGAAAAGCTCGCAACGCCGCGCCAGCGCCGGCAGCCAGGCCTCGGCCAGCCGCCCGACCGGATGGCCGCGCAGGTCGGCCGACACCAAGCCGACGCGCAAAGGCCCAGCCGCGCGCGCGGGCCGCGAAACGGCAGGCGCCGCCACAGCCTGACCGAAGGCCTGCGCCTCGCTCCGCAGCTCGGCACCCTGCTGGCGATATGCACGCAGCAGCAGACGGTCGCTGCGTGCGGTCAGCAGCGTCGGATCGAGGGCAATGAGGCGGCTCAGCACCACATCGGCCTCGTCCAGGCGGCCCTGCTGCTTCAAAGCCTGGGCGAGGTTACTCAACGCCTGGGGCGACGTCGGCGCGTCGTCCAGCGCTTGACGGTAGGCGGCCACAGCCTGTGCATGCCGTCCCTCGCGCAGCCGCAGCCCGCCCAGGTTGGCCAGCGCCGCGGCCCGGCGCTCGCCGGCCAGGCCCGTGGCCAGGGCCGCCGTCAACACCGCCTCGCCGCGCTGCGGCCGCAGCAGGCTCAGATTGCAGGCGGCTTCGGCATGGCCGGCATCCAGCGCCAGCACGGCCTCCCAAGCGTCAACGGCACCCACCGCGTCGCCGACCTCCTGCAGCAGGTTGCCCAGCGCGAAGCGGTGGGCGACATCCGCCGGCGCCAGGGCCACGGCCTCGCGCAGCCTGGCCACCGCTTCACGAGGGCGCCCGGCTGCGGCCCAGGCCGTTGCGGCATGCCCGCGCAGACCCGCGTCCGCCGGGCGTGCTGCGATCGCCTGCTCGAAGGCCTGCGCCGCATCCGCGTGGCGCCCCAGTGCCAGCAGCGCCCGCCCGCGGTTGCCCAGGGCGGCGACCAGGCCGGGTTGCAGCGCGAGGGCGGCCTCAAAGGCGGCGAGGGCCTGGGCCGGCTCACCCAGGGCCAGCAGCGCGTTGCCGAGGTTGTTGTGGGCGCCAGGCAGGCGCGGCTGCAGCGCCAGCGCTCGCTCATAGGCGGCCCGCGCCTCGGGCCAACGCTGCCGCGAGGCCAGCAGGGCGCCGAGATTGGCCGTCAGTTCGGCATCGTCCGGCAACAGGGCCAGGGCGCGCTCCAAGGCCGGCAGCGCGTCCTCGCCCAGCATCTGCAGGGCCACGGACAGGGCCTTCCACAACGTGCCGTCCTGGGGATGCTCGGCGAGCAATGCGCGGGCCTGCGCGGCCATCTCGGCATGACGCCCAGCCTGGAAAAGCGTGAAAAGGTTCTGAAGTGCGGCGTTTGCCATGTGGTTGAGGGGTCGGTAAGAGGGGGCAACACATCGGGGTGCACCAGCCTGGCGCCGGATAATCTCATCACGCCCCTCGATAGCGTCCATGCCCTTCAGCCCGAATCCTCACGACCTGCTTGACCACGCGCTGACCGAAGCCGGCCCGATGGCCCGCGACCTGCTCAACAGCGTGCAGGATGAGCTCGAAGCGCAGCCCCAGCACTATCCACTGCGCGAGGCCTGGCGCAAGGTGCGCGCGCATTTCGCGGCCGACTTCGAGGGCAAGCTCATCGAGCTGCTGCAGGCCGGCCGTCGCGGCGACGATCCCCTGCACCGCTCGCCCGCCCAGCTCGGCGGCCTGGAAAGCCTCAGCCTCGTCGACGAACACCAGGCGCTGCAGGACGTGGCCATCGCCCATGTCGCCCATGCGGCCGAGGACATGAGCCGGGCCGAGCTGCACCAGATCGGCAACTTCTTCGCGGCGCTGCGCGGCATCGCACGGGCCCGCGAGCGCGACAACCCGCTGCGCCCGGCCCTCTACGCTCACGCACTTCACCATGCGCTGGCGTCCAGCCCGCTCGGCGCCCAGACCCAGTACGAGCTGATGCGTGTGGCCGCGACACCGCTGGCCCGCGCCCTGAACCGCCTCTACACCCAGGCCTGCGCCACGCTGCGCGCCGCCGACATCAGCGACATGGTGGCCTCCCACGGCCATGCCCAGACCGACCCGCTGGCCCACCAGCGCCTGGCCGCGGCCCGCGGCGTCAGTACGCGGCCAGCCGCTCATGGCACGCTGGACGGCCTGTCGCGCCGCGTCGACGCGGTCAACTCCCGGCCGCAGGGCCTGGCGCCCCACAGCCCCGTCACCCAGCGCGGTCCGCTGGCCCCGGCGCCCTTCGTGCGCTCGACGGGGCCGGACATGCTGAGCCGGCTCTATGACCAGATCCTGGCCGACCCGCGCCTGCTACCGCCGCTGAAGGCGCTGCTGGCGCGACTGCAGATCGCCGTCGTGCGCCTGGCACGCAGCGACAGCATGCTGCTGCGCCGCCAGGACCATCCCACCTGGGCATTGCTGAACCGCGTCGCCGCCCACGGCATGGCCTTCGAGCGCGCCGATGACGCCCGCCTTGTGGATTTCCTGCGCTTCATGGAAGCCGAGGCCCAGCTCCTCGTCGACGCGCCCACGCCCAACGCCCTGCTCTTCCAGCAGGTGCTGGCTCGCGTCGACGCCCACATCGACCAGCAGGCCCGCCAGAGCAGCGAACGCAATGCCGTCGCGCTGGCGGCCCTGGAGCGGGAACAGCTGCGCAGCGACTGGCGCGAGCTGATCCGCGATCAGATCGACCACCAGATCACCGGCGCCCCTTTGGGCCCGCGCATGCACCGCTTCCTGCAGACGGCCTGGGTGGACATCATCGTCGCGGCCATGGTGCGCCACGGCCGCGACTCGCACGAAGCCCACGCGGCGATGGAGATGGTCGACGCCGTGCTCGACAGCCTCATCACGCCGCGCGACCTCGCCGACCGCGAGGCCCTGCGCATGCGCCTGCCCGTCCTCATCGAGCGCCTGCTGACCGGCTGCGAAAGCATCCAGCTCTCCGAAGCCAAGCGCGAGCCGGCCCTGTCCGAACTGATGGCCCAGCATGCCCGCCTGCTGCGCGGCCTGCCGGCGCTGGACCCCGCCGAGCGCCGCCCCGCCGCCCCGCCGCCCGCCTCGCCCACGGCGAGCAGTGCCGCGCCCGCCTCGGCCGACGAGATCGTCCAGCGCCTGATGGAGGAGCGCGATTCCCAGGTGCCTTCGCACTGGCTGAGCGTCGACGTCGACCGCGGCGAACTGCCGACTGTGCCGGTGCAGCTCTACAACCAGCACGATTCGCCGGATGCGCGCGCGGCGCTGCAACGCTGGATCGATGGCCTGCAGATCGGCCGCTGGTTCCATCTCTTCATCCAGGGCGACTGGCATACCACCCAGATCGCCTGGATCAGCGAGGGCCGGCAGTTCCTGCTGTTCGTCGGCCGCGACTCCGACGAACGCCTGCCGCTGACCCGCCGCGCGCTGGAGGCGCTGCTGTCCAACGGCCTCATCACGGCACTGGAAGACGATAACGTCGTCCAACGCGCCGTGGACACGCTGATGAGCGACCTGGACGGCGGCTGAGCTTCAGCCCGCCGAGTGAATCGGCTCGACCGCCGGCATGTCGTCGGGCAGCCGATGCGCCAGCACCCATTCGCGCAGCGCCAGCGCCACGTCGCCGACGCCGCTCTTCTTCAGCGCCGAGAACAGCGTCACCGCCACGTCGGAGTTCTCGGTGGTCATCGCAGCGAGGAACTCCGTCGTCGCGCGCAAGGCCGCGTCTGCTTCCTTGCGATTGAGCTTGTCGGACTTGGTGAGCAGCACCAGCAACTTGATCTCACCGGTGGCCACACGCGCGGCGACGAACTCCAGCAGCTGCTTGTCCAGGTCGGTCAGGCCCAGGCGGGAGTCGACCATCAGCACGACGCCCGACAGGCTGCGGCGCACTTCCAGGTAGTCGGCCATGACCTTTTGCCAGCGCAGTTTGGCCGATTTGTTCACGGCCGCGTAGCCATAGCCCGGCAAGTCGGCGAACAGGGCGTCGGCCGCGTCCTTCGGGCCGAGTTCGAAGAGGTTGATGTGCTGGGTGCGGCCCGGCGTCTTGGAAGCAAAGGCCAGGCGTTTTTGCTGGGCCAGCGTGTTGATGGCGGTGGACTTGCCGGCGTTGGAGCGGCCGACGAAGGCGATCTCGGGCAGTTCGGTGGCGGGCAGATGCACCAGCTGGCTGGCGGTGGTCAGGAAGCGCGTGGTATGCGTCCAGGCCAGGGCGAGCTTCTCGGTGAGGGGCTCGGCCGGCAGGGCCTCAGGAATCTTGTCGGTCATGTCTAGCTCGGACGCTGTGGTTCAGCATTGTAAAATTCTCGGGTTACGCCCTTTGAGACCGTATAAATCCATGAAGACTGTCGCCCTCCTCCTGTCGAGTCTGCTGCTGGCCGCCACGGCTCACGCGAACGAGCCCGCTGCTGTTGCTGCCAAGCCCGATTCGGCCAAGGGCGGTGCCATTTCTTCCCAGGTCTGCGCAGCCTGCCACACGGCGGACGGCTCGCGTGGCAGCCCGGCCAATCCCATCCTGCAGGGCCAGCACGCCGAATACCTGGCCAAGCAGCTGGCCGAGTTCAAGAGCGGCAAGCGCAAGAACCCCGTCATGCAAGGCATGGCCGCCCCGCTGTCGGAGGACGACATCCGCAACGTGGCCGCCTTCTACGCCGCCAAGACCGCCAAGCCAGGTTTCGCCAAGAACAAGGACACGGTCGCCCTGGGCGAGAAGATCTACCGCGGCGGCATTGCCGAGCGCAATGTGCCGGCCTGTGCCGGCTGCCACGGTGCCAACGGCTCCGGCCTGCCGGTCCAGTACCCGCGCCTGGGCGGCCAGCATGGCGACTATGTCGAAGCGCAGATGGTGGCCTTCCGCAGCGGTGCACGCGCCAACAATCCCGTCATGGTCACCGTCGCCGCCAAGATGAATGACAAGGAAATCAAGGCCGTGTCCGACTACATCGCTGGCCTGCGCTGAACGCGGCGCTTGCCTTGAGGAACAAAGGCCGGTGAACCCCACCGGCCTTTTTTGTTGATCGCTGATGTCCGCCGTCCCTGTCTCTCGCTCCTCACCCGCCCGCGAACTGCTGGACGTGCTCGCGTCCATGCGCTTCGCCATCACGCTGCTCAGCGTGATCTGCATCGCCTCGGTCATCGGCACCGTGCTGCGCCAGAGCGAGCCCATGGGCAACTACGTCAACCAGTTCGGCCCCTTCTGGGCTGAGGTATTCGGCAAATTGGGGCTTTACACGGTCTACAGCGCGCCCTGGTTTCTGGTCATCCTGACCTTCCTGGTGCTCTCGACCAGCCTGTGCATCGCCCGCAACGCGCCCAAGATCCTGGTCGACCTGAAGAGCTACAAGGAGGGCGTGCGCGAGCAGTCCCTGCAGGCCCACCACCACAAGGCCATCGGAGAGCTGCCCAGCAACCCCTCGATGGCCCTCGCCGAGATCGGCAATACGCTGGCGGCCCACGGCTGGAAGGCCCGCGTGCAGCGGCGCGACAACGGCATCATGATCGCGGCCCGCCGCGGCGCGGCCAACAAGATCGGCTACCTCTGCGCCCACTCCGCCATCGTGCTGATCCTCATCGGCGGCGTGCTGGACGGCAACGCCATGGTCAAGCTGGCCATGTGGGCCCAGGGCAAGCAGCTCTACACCGGCTCAGGCTTCGTGTCGGACATCCGGCCCGAACACCGGCTCTCCACCGGCAATCCGAGCTTTCGCGGCAATGTGTCGGTCACCGAGAAGCAGCGCCAGGGCATCGCCGTGCTGAGCCTGCCCAGCGGCGTCGTGCTGCAGGACCTGCCCTTCGACATCGAGCTGAAGGCATTCAAGGTCGACTACTACCCGACGGGCATGCCCAAGAGCTTTGCCAGCGACATCGTCATCCATGACGGCACGACACGGCGCGAGGCCACGGTCAAGGTCAACGAACCCGTCATCCACAAGGGCCTGGCCATCTACCAGAGCAGCTTCGAGGACGGCGGCAGCAAGCTCGAGCTCAAGGCCATGCCGCTGGCCAGCACCGGCACGCCCGTGAAGCTTGCCGGCCGCGTCGGCACGAAGATGGCCTTTGGCGAGCAGACGCTGGAGCTCGACGGCCTGCGCGTGATCAATGTCGAGAACCTCGCCAATGACGGTAGCAGCGGCGCCAATGCCAGCGGCGCCGACGTGCGCAAGGTCGACCTCGGCGCGGCGCTTGGCAAGCATCTCGGCAGCGGCGCCAAGTCGGACGGCAGCAAAGTTCTGCACAACGTCGGCCCGAGCTTCAGCTACAAGCTGCGCGACGCCGCCGGCCAGGCCCGCGAGTACAACAACTACATGCTGCCGGTCGAGCTGGACGGGCAGAAGCTCTTCCTCGCCGGCGTGCGCGACACCCCGGCCGAGACCTTCCGCTATCTGCGCATGCCGGCCGACGAGAACGGCGAGTTGAGCGGCTGGCTGCGCCTTCGCCAGGCCCTGGCCGATACCGCCCAGCGTGACGTCGCTGCGCGCCGCTATGCCGCCGCCGCCACGCCGCCCAACCAGCCCCAGCTGACGCCGCAGCTGCAGCTGACGGCCCAGCGTGCGCTGACGCTGTTCTCCGGCGCCGCCGCCAAGCCCGGCGACGAAGTCAAGGGCGGCCTGCCGGCGCTGTCGCAGTTCATCGAGCGTGACGTGCCCGAGGCCGACCGCCAGCGCGTCTCCGAGGTGCTGCTGCGCATCCTGAACGGCAGCCTGTTCGAGCTGCACCAGATCGCCCGCGAGCGCGCTGGCCTCAAGCCCGCCGGCACCGATGCCGCCGCCCAGGGCTTCATGACCCAGGCCGTGTTGTCCCTGTCCGACAGCCTCTACTACCCGTCGTCCACGCTGCTGCAGCTGGAGAACTTCGAGCAGGTCCAGGCCAGCGTCTTCCAGGTCGCCCGCGCGCCTGGGCAGAAGCTGGTCTATCTGGGCGCCCTCCTGCTCATCGTCGGCGTCTTTTCCATGCTCTACATCAAGGAGCGTAGGCTGTGGGTCTGGCTCGTGCCCAGCGCCGACCCGGGCGGCTCGCAGGTGCGCATGGCCATGTCCAGCACCCGTGAGTCGCCCGACAACGCCGTTATGTTCGCCCAGCTCAAAGCCGCCGTGCTGAAGGAGCCCTCATGAACACCACCACCTTTGACCTGCCGCGCCGCCACGCGCTGCAGCGCCGTGACACTCTCGACTGGCTGTTCGCCGCCCTCGTGCTGCTCGGTGGCGGCTATGCCTTCAGCCGCTACCACGCGTCGATGGACGTCTACGAGCAGGGCATCCTGCTGTGCGCCATGCCGGCGCTGATCGCGCTGGGTTGGTTCTGGAAGCCGCTGCGTTGGCTGAGCGTCGCCGTCGGTGCGGCCACCCTCATCGCCATCGGCTTGTATGCCCAGCACACCGACGGCTTCGGCGCCGACCTGGCCGCCGGCGAGAAGGTGTTCTGGCTGAAGTACATGCTGTCCAGCCAGAGCGCCATCCTGTGGATGAGCCTGCTGTTCTACATGAGCATGCTCTTCTACTGGGGCGGCTTCTTCACCGGCGCCGGCCGCAACAGCGTGGCCGAGGTGGTCGGCTCCAAGCTGGCCTGGGGCGGCGTCTTCATGGCCCTGGTCGGCACGCTGGTGCGCTGGTACGAGAGCCACCAGATCGGCGCCGACATCGGCCACATCCCCGTCAGCAACCTCTACGAAGTCTTCGTGCTGTTCTGCTGGCTGACGACCACCTTCTACCTCTACTACGAGGCCCGCTTCGCAACGCGTTCGTTGGGCGCCTACGTGATGCTGGTCGTCAGCGGCGCGGTCAGCTTCCTGCTCTGGTACACGCTGGCCCGCGAGGCCCAGGAGATCCAGCCCCTGGTGCCGGCGCTGCAGAGCTGGTGGATGAAGATCCACGTGCCCGCCAACTTCGTCGGTTATGGCAGCTTCGCGCTGGCGGCCATGGTGGCCCTGGCTTTTCTGCTGAAGACGGCGACGACACGCGCCCTCGTCATCGGCCTCGTTGCCATGCCGCTGGGCATCGTCAGCCTGATCCTGGCGGTGCGCTTCGGTGCCACGCTGGAGGCCGCCACCGTCGCCGGCCTGCAGGGCTGGGCCTACAAGATCGCCGGTGTCGCCGCCTTCCTGGGCATTGCCGTCGCGCTGCGCGGCCACCTGACGGCGCGCCTGCCCGACCTGCCCCAGCTCGACGACCTCATGTACAAGTCCATCGCGCTGGGCTTTGCCTTCTTCACGATCGCCACCATCCTCGGCGCCTTCTGGGCCGCCGAGGCCTGGGGCGGCTACTGGAGCTGGGACCCCAAGGAAACCTGGGCCCTGATCGTCTGGCTCAACTACGCCGCCTGGCTGCACATGCGCCTGATGAAGGGCCTGCGCGGCATGGCCTCGGCCTGGTGGGCGCTGGTGGGCCTGCTGGTCACGACCTTCGCCTTCCTGGGCGTCAACATGTTCCTCTCAGGCCTGCACAGCTACGGTACGCTGTAGCGATGCCTGAAACGCCGGACCGCGAGCCTTGGACGCAGGCTGCGCCGGCCATCGCAGCCGCCCTGCCGGACCTGTGCTTCCTGATCGGGCCCGACCTGCGTTTCGCGGCCTGCAACCACCCGGATCACCCCGATCTGCACGCACCCTGGGCAACGCTGCAGGGTCGATCGCTGCAAAGCATCGGCCCGCCCGCCCTGGCGCAGCAGTTCGCGGCAGCCTGCGCGCCCAGCTCCCAGCGCCTGCGCTATGCGCTGCGCACCCAAAGTGGCCGCCTGGCCCGCTTCGAGGCCAGCATCGCCCCCTTGCCGGACGGCACGGGCTGGCTGTGCATGGCCCGCGACCTCGGCAGCACCGACGCCGAACAGGCGCGTTATGCCCGGGCCATGAAGGGCGCCGCCGATGGCCTGTGGGAATGGGACATCGCTGCCGACAGCGAATACCTGTCGCCCCGTGCCCTGACCCTGCTGGATCGCCCCGGCCGCCTCGCCGAGCAGTTGCACGCCGACGACCAGGGCCAATGGCGGGCCGCCCTGCAGTCCCATCTGCAGCACGGCGCGCCGCTGGACATCGACCTGCGCCTGGCCGGCGCCGCGACACGCTGGCTGCGTTGCCGCGGCTGGACCGAGCGCGACGCACGCGGCCAGCCAGCCCGCGTGCTGGCCACGCTGTCCGACATCACCATCGCCAAATTCACCGAACAGGCGCTGACCGACAGCCAGGCCAAGTTCCGCGCCCTCTTCCACACGGTGCCGGTTGGTATCGCGCTGTTCGACGTCGCCAGCGAGACCGTCATCGAGTCCAACGACGAGCTCGGCCGCCTGCTCGGCTGGCCGACGCTGTCCGTCGTCGGCCAGACCGCCGAGGCCCTGGGCCTGGCGCCACTGCCCGGCACTGAGGGCCGCACCGAGATCGACGACCGCGAACTGCACCCGGTCTCAGGCTGTCGCCTGCACGCCAAACTCGTCGCCGAACCCGTCGACCTGGCGGGCCGGGCGCTGCTGCTGTGCGCCGTCGTCGACATCTCGGTGCAGGTCGACGCCGAGGCCGCGCTGTCGGCCCTGGCCGAGCAGTTGATGGACCAGGAGCGCCGCACCACCCAGCGCCTGGCCCAGGCCCTGCACGACCAGCTCGGCCAGACGCTGACCGCCCTGCGCCTGATGCTGGACCTGGGCGCCGCGGACGCCCGCCAGCAGGCCCGCGGCCTCATCGACCAGGCCTTGCGCGAGGTGCGTCAGGTGCTCGTCGACCTGCGCCCGCCGCTGCTGGAGGACGAAGGCCTGGCCGCGGCGCTGGACAACGAGGTCGCTCAGCGCCGCGCCCTGCACCCCGGCGTGCGCCTGGTGCTGGACGCGGAGGACGAGCTGCTGACGCAGCGCTGGCCGGTGGAGGTCGAGTACGCTCTGTTCATGATCGCCCGCGAAGGCCTGGAGAACGCGCTGCGCCACGCCCGGCCCACCGAGGTCAGGCTCAGCTTCTACGGCTGTGCGCAAGAGATCGAACTCGGCGTGGCCGATGACGGCAGCGGCCTGGACGCCGACTTCGAGCGTCGCCCCGGCCACCTCGGCCTCATCGGCATGCGCGAGCGCGCCCGCGCCATCGGCGCAACGCTGGAGCTGGGCCCGCGCGAGGGCGGCGGCACGCAATTGACCCTGCGATGGCAAACCCCGGAATGACGCAAGCCGCTCGCATCTACCTCGTCGACGACCACGCCATGGTGCGCCAGGGCTTGCGCGCGCTGCTGACCGAGGCTGGCCATGATGTCGTCGGCGACAGCGGCGACATCACCGCCGCCCTGGCCGAGTTGCAGCAGCTGACGCCGGACATCGTCCTGGTCGACCTGTCGCTGGGTCCGCGCTCCGGCATGGAGCTGCTGGCCGAGCTGCAGCGCCGCCACCTGCCCGTGCGGCCCCTGGTGCTGACCATGTCGGCCCAGCCCCGCCACGTCGGCATGGCCCTCAAGCTGGGTGCCTGCGGCTATGTGCTGAAGGGCTCGCCATCGGAGGAACTGCTGCAGGCCATCGAAGCCCTGCGCAGCGGCCGCCGCCATCTCGGCCAGGGCGTGGGCGAACTCGCCGCGCGGGCGCTGGCTGAAGGCACGGGCGACGACCCCTTCGCCGCGCTGTCGGTGCGTGAACGCCAGGTCGTCACCATGGTCGTCGATGGCCATTCCAGCAACGAGATCGGCACCGCCCTGCATTTGTCGCCCAAGACGGTGGACAGCTACCGCAGCCGGCTGATGGCCAAGCTCGGCGCGTCCGATGTGACGGCCCTGGTCAAGCTGGCAATACGTCACGGTCTGATCAGCAACGACGCCTGAGCGGCGCGGACCTGAGCGCCCCGGCAACCGGCATCAAGAACTCCCGGCAGCGCCGCCGGGTGGGGGCGCCTAGATTGACAGTCACCGGCCCTCGGTCGGCGAAAGTCCCAGATGCCCGTCCCCCAAAGCTCAGAGGCCCTCCATGCGGGCGCATGAACTCCCCGCCGACGAGGCCGAGCGCCTGCAGTGCCTGGCCGAGCTGGGCCTGAGCCAGCCGCCCACCCAGCCCGAGCCCGACGCCGTGCTCGACGGCCTGGTGCGCTGCGCCGCTCATCTGCTCGGTTATCCCATCGCGCTGATCAGCCTCGTCGGCGAGCGCCGCATGTGGTTCAAGGCCCGCTACGGCACCGAGGTGGTCGACTGCGAGCGCGAGGCCTCCTTCTGCGCCCACACCATCCTCGGCGAGACGCTGTTCGAGGTGCCCGACGCCACGACCGATCCCCGCTTCGCCACCAGCCCCTGGGTGATCGGTGCAACCCGCCTGCGCGCCTACGCCGGCCTGCCCATCCGCCTGGGCAACCTGACGCTGGGGGCCCTGTGCGTGGGCGACACCGTGCCGCGCCGCCTGGACGCCGTGCAGGCCACGCTGCTGGCCGACATTGCCAACGCGGTCGGCGCCTGGTTCGCCCACCGCCGCGAGCATGTCGACCTGCTCGCCAGCCGCACCCATCTGCAGGCCCAGGCCGAGCTGCTCGGCCGCCTCAGCAGCGAGACGCCCGGCATGCTGTTCCAGTACCGCAGCGCGCCCGGCGGCGGTGGCGAACTCGGCTTCATCAGCGGCCAGGCCGAGCACATCTTCGGCCCCATGGCGCCGCTGCAGCCTGAGGGCCTGCGCGTCTTCGCCGAGCGCGTGCACCCTGAGGACCTGCCCGGGCTGTTGCTAGGCATGCGCGAGGCCAAGGCCGGCCAGCAGGCCTGGCAGCGGCTGTTCCGCGTCTGCCTGCCCGGCGCCGAGCGGCCGGCCTGGCGCTCCGGCCGCGCCAGCCCCTCGCTGCAGGCCGACGGCAGCGTGCTCTGGCATGGCTTCATCGCCGACGTCGACGAGCACATCGAGATCGAGAACCTGCGCCGCGACAAGCTCGCCGCCGAACAGGCCAGCGCCGCCAAGAGCGCTTTCCTGTCGCGCGCCAGCCATGAGCTGCGCACGCCGCTGAATGCCGTCATCGGCTTCAGCCAGTTGCTGCTGCTCAACCATGAAGAGCCCCTGACGCCGCGCCAGCAGGAGCGCATCGAATGGGTGCTGGACTCCGCCAAGCGCCTGCACCAGCTGGTCGACGGCCTGCTCGACGTCGACCGCGCCGAGCCCGGCCGCCCCAGCCGCTTCGATGCGGGCTCCGGGGCCGAGGATGCCTTCACCCTGCTCTACATCGAAGACGAGCCGCTCAACACCCTGCTCGTGCAGGAAGCCCTGCGCGACCGCCCCGACTGGCGCGTGCTGCACGCTGGCGACGGCCGCGCCGGTCTGGCCCTGGCCAAGACCCAGAAGCCCGAGGTCGTGTTGACCGACATCAACCTGCCTGGCCTGTCGGGCCTGGACGTCGTCCGGGAGCTGCGCGCAGACGCCGCCCTGGCCGGCACGCTGTGCATCGCGCTGTCCGCTGACGCGACGCCGGGCCAGATCGAGCGGGCCATGCAGGCCGGCTTCGACGACTACTGGACCAAGCCGCTGGACATCCTCGAGCTCGCCGGCCGCCTGGCCGATGCGCTTGCCCGGCACGGCGGCCGCTGATTCGATTGCTTCTCAGGGAGAGAACATGATGAACGCCCTCGCGACGAGCCCCAGGCCCGCCCCCCCGCCCGCCCAGCCCCGCGTGACCCGGCCCTCGGCCGCGGCCGTGGCCCGCACACCGTCCGAGCGCGCCTGCCTCATCCATCTGCTCGTCGTCGACGACGACGTGGCCGCCATCGAGTACCTGGGCCAGCTGCTCAAGGGCTTCGCGCAGATCAGCTTCGCCACCAATGGCGAGGATGCGCTGCGCCTGGCCGAGCTGCATCGCCCCGACCTGGTCCTGCTCGATGTCGAGCTGCCTGGCATGGACGGCTTTGAGGTCTGCCGCCGCCTGCGCGCCACGCGCGGCCTGGCCGAGCTGCCCATCATCTTCGCGACCTCGCATGTCGATCCCGGCATCGAGGCCCGTGCCCTCAGCCTCGGCGCCAACGACTTCCTGCGCAAGCCCTTCGACGACGTGCAGGTGCTGGCGCGCCTGCGCACCCAGCTGCGCGCCGCCGCCGAGCGCACAGACAAGCCCGAGGCCACCGCCCAGAGCCGCACGCGCATCCTCATCGTCGACGACGACGCCACCAGCATCCAGCTGGTGCGCAGCCTGCTGGCCGACGTCGGCGAATGCCATTTCGCGCTGAACAGCGCCCAGGCCCTCAGCCTGGTCGGCGAGCTCAAGCCCGACCTCATCCTGCTGGACATCGACCTGCCCGACAGCGACGGCTTTCACCTGTGCAAGCGGCTGCGCGCCGACGCCGCGCTGGGTCAGGTGCCCATCATGTTCCTGACCCAGTCCCACACCCTCGGCCACGAGGCCCGCGCGCTGGCTCTGGGCGGCGACGACTTCGTGCGCAAGCCCTTCAGCGCACCGGTGCTTTGCGCCCGCGTGCGCCGCCTGGTTGAGCGCAAGCGCTCGCTGGAGCGCCGCCAGGTCGACCACGACCACCGCCAGATCAGCGACGGTCGGGTTGCCGCCATCGTCCAGGCCTGCAAGGACGCCATCCTCGTCGTCGACGCGGCCGGCGGCGTCGTCATGGCCAATGCCGCCGCCTGCGCCCTGCTCAACGTGAGAGCACAGCCGCTCAGCCTGCGCCTGGATGAGCTGCTCATCATCGACGCTCTGGGCCGCCACTGCGTGCAGCGCGCCAGCGGCCAGCGCGTACCGGTCGAGGTCAGCACCTCGACCGAAGGCGAAGGCGCGGACGCGCTGACCGTGCACGTGCTGCGCGACACCCGCGAGCGCGACCGCGAGCAGGCCCTGGCGCGCCGCCAGACCGAGGCCGCCGCCACGCGCCGCGCCACCGCGTCCATGCTCTCCTACATCGCCCATGAGATCGGCAACCCGGTCAACGTCATCAAGGGTTTCGCCCAGCTGATGCAGGCCGAACGCCTGAGCGCCAGCCAGGCCGACAAGCTCGCCCACATCCTCGACGCCGTCGGCCAGCTGTCGGGGCTGCTCGGCGACGTCAGCGACGTCGCGCGCATGGAGTCGGGGCAGTTCCATGTCGAATTGCAGGATGTCGAGCTGCACACCCTGGCCGGGCAGGCCTGCGAACCGGCCGCCGCCCAGGCCGCCGCCGTCGGCATGCTGCTGAGCGCGCCGCCACCGGCACCGCCCGTGCGCGTGCGCGCCGACGCCCGCCGCCTGCGCCAATGCCTGGACAACCTGCTGTCCAACGCCATCAAGTACGCCGGCGACGGCATCTGCATCGCGGTCGAGATCGAAGCCCGCGGCCCCGAGGTCGTGCTGGCCGTGCAGGACCGCGGCTGCGGCCTCAGCGAAGACCAGCTCGCCCACCTCTACGAACCCTACAACCGCCTCGGCCGTGACGGCGGCGCCATCCCTGGCACGGGCCTGGGCCTGACGCTGACGCGCGACCTGGTGCAGGCCATGGGCGGGCGGCTGGAGGTGCGCAGCCAGCCCGGCCGCGGCTGCCGTTTCGAGATATTGCTGGCGGCCAGCCAGCCCACAGACAACCCGGATTGACTCAGCCTCGCTGCGCGGCCCCAAAATGGGCCGCGCCATGCCTTTGACCCTCCCCAGCCCTCTCCACCCCGCCGCGCCCAGCCCGCAGGCCAGCCGGCTCGACAGCCTGTTGCCGGCCCTGGCGGATGCCCGCGTGCTGCTCGTCGATGACGACCCCGGCATGATCCAGATGCTCGGCCGGCTGCTGTCGGGCTACAGCCAGCTGCGCTTCGCCACCGACGGCGCCCAGGCCCTGGCCATCGCGCGGAGCTGGCAGCCCGAGCTGGTGCTGCTGGACGCCGAGATGCCCGGCATCGACGGCTTCGAGGTCTGCCGCCAGCTCAAGGCCGACCGGCTGCTGGCCGAGGTGCCCGTCATCTTCGTCACCCAGCACACCGGCGCCAGCGTCGAGGCTGCCGTGTTCGAGCTCGGCGCGGCCGACTTCGTCGCCAAGCCCGTCGCCGGCCCGGCCCTGCGCGCCCGCGTCGCCATGCAATTGCGCCTGCATCGCACCGCCCAGCGCCTGCTGCGCCTGGCCCGCCGCGATGCGCTGACCGGCCTGGCCGAACGCGCCCAGTTCGACGACGAGCTGGACCTGGAATGCCGCCGCGCCCGCCGCAGCGGCCAGCCGCTGGCCCTGCTGCTGGCCGGCCTCGAAGGCCTGGCGGCCTACCGCAAGCGCCATGGCCAAGGCGCCGCCGACAACGCGCTGCGTCATGTCGCCGGCCTGGCCCAGCAGGCACTGCAGCGGCCCGGCGACCTGGTCGCGCGCCATGGCGACGAAGTCTTTGCGCTGCTGCTGCCCGACACCACGGCCGCCGGCGCCGCGGCGCTGGCCGCACGCCTGCAGCAAGCGCTGGCCGGTGATGCCGAACTGACCCTGGCCATCGGCATCGGGCTGCTGGCCAGCGAAGGCGACCCGAGCGTGGCCGCCGCCGCCGCGCTGGCCGCGGCGCTCGAGGCCGGTCCGGGCCGGGTCTGCGTGTGCGCTGCGACTGCCGACGGCCACGAGCTGCCGCTCGCCACATGAAGCTGCCCGCTCCCGACAGCTGGCCCACCCAGCTGGACACGCGCCACAGCTTGCTGCTGGTCGACGACGACGCCGCCAGCGTGCAGGTGCTGGCGCGCATGCTCAACGGCCTGGGCGAACTGCGCTTCGCGCTGTCCGGCGAGGACGGGCTGCGCCTGGCGCGTGAGAGCCCGCCCGACCTCGTCCTCGTCGACGCCGAGATGCCCGGCCTCTCGGGCTTCGAGGTCTGTGCCGCGCTGCGTGCCGACCCGCGGCTGGCCGATGTGCCCGTCATCATCATCACCGGCCACACCGAGGTCGCCGTCGAGGTGGCTGGTTTCGCGGCTGGCGCCTCCGACTTCATCCGCAAGCCGCCGGTGGCCGAGGTCGTCGTCGCGCGCGCCCGCACCCAGCTGCGCTTGAAGGCCCTGGGCGACGCGCTGCGCGCCTCGGCCCTGACCGACGGCCTGACCGGCCTGGCCAACCGCCGCCGTTTCGACCAGGACCTGCGCCTGGAATGCGAGCGCGCCCGCCGCGGCCACGAGAGCCTGGCCCTGCTGTTGATCGACGTCGACCACTTCAAGCGCTACAACGACCGCTACGGCCATGTGGCCGGCGACGCCTGCCTGCGCGAGATCGCCGCCGCCATCCGCGGCTGCATCCGCCGCCCCGCCGACCTGGCCGCGCGCTACGGCGGCGAGGAGTTCGCCGTGCTGCTGCCGCAGACCGACGCGGCCGGCGCGCGTGCCATGGCCCAGCGCATCGTCGACGCCGTGGCCGGCCTGGCGCTGGCGCATGCCGATGCGACACCGAGCCGCCTCGTCAGTGTCTCGGTCGGCTGGGCCGCAGCCCGGCCGGATCTGGACGCCAGCGTCGTGCTGACACGTGGCGAGTCCCTCGTCGAAGCGGCCGACCGCGGCCTCTATGCCGCAAAGGCAGCCGGCCGCGGCCGCATCGGCGAAGCCAGCGAGGCCCATGCCCACGCTTGAGCGCCAGCCGCGGCTCAGCGGCCCACACACTGCGCCAGACCAGGACCCGACATGTCCCTGACTTCCTGTGCCCCATTCACGCTGCGCCGCTGGCTCGCCGGCCTGTTGCTCGCTGCGACCACGTTCGCGGTTCCGGCTGCTCCCCTGGTCATCGCCATTGGCGACTCGACCCTGTTCGCGCCGCTGCAGCTGGCCGCGCAGGAGGGCTTCTTCGCGGCCGAGGGCCTGGACGTGCAAGTCATCGGCTGCATCAACGGCCGGCGCTGCCTCAAACACCTCACCGACGGCGAGGCCCAGATCGCGACGGTGGCCGACACGCCCATGGTGTTCGCCCTGCATGCCGGCCACCGCTTCGAGATCGTCGCCACCTTCGGCACAACGCCCCGCGACACGGCACTGGTGGCGCGCACTGATCGCGGCATCCGCACGCCCGCCGATCTCGCCGGCAAGCGCATCGGCGTCGTGCGCGGCACGAGCGCCCACTACTTCACCAACGTCTTCCTGCTCGTCAATGGCGTGCCGCGCGACTCGGTCAACCTCGTTTTCATCGACCCCGATCGCGGCGCCGAGCCGCTGCTGCGCGGCGAGGTGGACGCGGCCGGCCTCTACCGCCCCGCGGGCCCCCAGGCGCTGCAGCAGCTCGGCCCCAAGGGCGTGCAGTTGTCGACACTGCGGCCCTACACCGTCATGGTCAACCTCGTTGCCCAGCCCGGGCTCAGCCAGGCCACGCTGCTGCGCATGCTCAAGGCGGCACAACGCGGCGTGGCCCTGCTCAACAACCAACCGGGCCGCGCCCACGAGCTGCTCGGGGCACGCTGGAAGGTCGGCGCCCGCAATGCCGCCGCCCAGCTTGACGGTTATGAGTTCCACCTCGGCCTCGACCAGAACCTGCTGTCGACACTGGAGGCCGAGTCGCGCTGGGCGGTGCGCGAAGGCCTGGTGGAGAACAAGGCCGTGCCGGACTATCTCGAGCTGATGCGCGTCGAGCCGCTGCGCGCGCTGGATCCGCGCTCGATGACGATAGTCAAGTAATGATGGTGCCCCTCGACCGCCCCCGCCTCGCTGAACGCGGGCGTGTCCAGTCGGTCCCCCTGGGGGACGGCGATGCATGCGGCGTCGAGCCGCATGCACATCGCCAGAGCGGGCCGGCTAGGGAACGGCCCGGCGCTCGGCCCGCCGAACCCAAATATCCGCGGAGTCATTGATGCGCCTGCGCCCCGCCCTGATGACCTGTGTGATCGCGGCGCTGCTGGTCGTCGGCACGCGGCTGACGAGCATCGCCATCGAGCGCGAAGCCTCCGAGCGCAATGACGCGCAGCGCACGACGGTCGAGGTCATTGCGCGCGACGCCGCCGGCCTGCTGGTGCTGACCCAGGACTACGGCCTGTACCACAGCGAACGCGCCGCCCGGCAGTGGAACCTCGTGCACCAGCGCCTGAGCCAGGCGCTGGCCAACTACGCCGGCGCGGACGCGGCCAGCGCCGAGCAGGTCGGCGACCTGCAGGACACGGCCCGCGGCCTGCCGCAGGTCTTCGCCGCGCTGCGCCAGGCCTCGCAGTCGGCAGCCGTCGATGCCGATGATGTCGCCCGCCGCGAGATGCTGACCGACCAGCTGGTCAACGAAACGCGCCGCGTCAGCGACGGCGCCTTCGAACTGTCGCGCGACCTCGTCGAGTCGCGCCGCCGCGACGCCGTGCGCCAGCGCTGGCTGGCGGTCGCCACGCAGGCCACGCTGCTGACACTGACGCTGCTGCTGGCCGGCCTGCTGCTCAAGCGCGTGCTCGCGCCCATCGACAAGCTGCGCAGCGTGGCCAAGGCCGTCGAAGGCGGTGACCTGGCTGCCCGCAGCGGCTTGGCAGACAAGGACGAGCTCGGCCAGCTGTCGCAGGCCCTGGACGCCATGACGGCCGCCCTGCAGCAGCGCGACACGGCCCTGCGCGACAGCAACCGCCAACTCGCACGCAACGAGGCCTTTCTGGAGCGCGCCGGCCAGATGGCGGGCGTCGGCGGCTGGGAGCTGGATGTGGACAGCGGCCGGCTGAGCTGGACGGGCCAGACCCACGCCATCCACCAGTTGCCGGACGGCACCGAGCCGGACAGCGAGGCGGTCTTGCGCGGCTTCATGCCCGACTCCGAGCAGAAGCTGCGCCAGGCCATGGCCACGGCCGCTCGCACCGGCGAGGGCTGGGACCTGGAGCTGGAGCTGCTGGCCCCGGACGGTCGGCTGCGCTGGCTGCATTCCGTCGGCGCCACCGAACGAGAAGAAGGCCGCGAGGCCGGCCGCGTCGTCCGTCTTGTCGGCGCCGTGCAGGACATCACCGAGCGCCGCGCCGATGCCGACGCCCTGCGCCGCGCGATGCAGGCGGCCGACGCGGCCAGCGCGGCCAAGAGCGACTTCCTGGCCAATATGAGCCACGAGATCCGCACGCCCATGAACGCCGTCATGGGCCTGACCTTCCTGCTCGAACGCACGCCGCTGGACGCCGCCCAGCGCGACCTGCTGGCCAAGGTCAGCAGCGCCAGCCGCTCGCTGCTGGACGTGATCAACGCGGTGCTGGACCTGTCCAAGATCGAGGCCGGCGAGATGGTCATGGAAGCCACGCCCTTCGACCCGCGCGCGCTGCTGCGCGATGTCGCCAGCCTGTTCCAGTCGCAAGCCGAGTCCAAGCGCATCGCGCTCAATCTCGAATTGGACGCAGGCCTGCCACCGCTTCTGCTCGGCGACGCGGCGCGGCTGCGCCAGGTCGTCAGCAACCTCGTCTCCAACGCCATCAAGTTCACGTCCGAGGGCGAGGTCGCCTTGAGCGCGCGCTGCGCCGACGCCGGTGCCCAGCCGCTGCAGCTCGAGATTGCCGTGCAGGACAGCGGCATTGGCATTCCGGCCGAGGCGCTGTCGCGCATCTTCACGCCCTTCACCCAGGCCGACAGCTCCACGTCGCGCCGCTACGGCGGCACGGGCCTGGGTCTGTCCATCGTCAAGCAGCTGTGCGAGCTGATGGGCGGCCAGGTCGGCGTCAGCAGCAGCCCCGGCGCCGGCACCCGCTTCATCGTGCGCCTGCCCTTCGAGCCCGCGGCCGGCCCGGGCCCGGCCATCCGCCCGCTGACGCTGCTGCTGGCCAGCGACGATGCCACCCAGCGCGACGCGCTGCAGCGCCTGTGTGCCGACCTGGGCTGGCAGGCCGAACCGCTGGACGCCGCCGCGGCGCTGATGGAGCGCCTGGGCCGCGCCGCACCCGACCTGGTGCTGCTCGACCACCGCCTGTTGCAGACCCTTCCCTTGGCCGGGCAGCGCGTCTTGCAGGAACGCCTGGCCACCCTGCCCTGCGTGTTGATGAGTCGCGGTGCCGGCGTGGGGCAGCTGCGCCTGCCAGCCGATGTGTCGGCCCTTTTCGACGCCGTACAGGCGGCGCTGGCCGCGCGCGGCACCACGCAGCCGCTGCTGGCCAGCGGCCCCAGCGCCACAGCCGTGCAGCGCCTGCCCGGCGTGCGCGTGCTGGTGGCCGACGACAGTGACATCAACCTCGAGGTGGCCCGGCGCATCCTGGAGCAGGAGGGCGCGATCGTCACGCTGGCCCAGGACGGGGCCGCCGCCGTCGCGCGGCTGCGCGCCGAACCGAGGGGCTTCGACGCGGTGCTGATGGACGTGCAGATGCCGGTGCTCGACGGCTTGGCCGCCGCGCGCAGCATCCGCACCGAACTCGGCCTGCGCGAGCTGCCCATCCTGGCGCTGACTGCCGGCGCCCTGCTCAGCGAGCGCCAACGCGCGCTGGACGCCGGCATGAACAGCTTCATCAGCAAGCCCTTTGATCCGGCCGGCCTCGTGCAGCAGCTGCGCGAGCAGGTCGAACGCATGCAGGGCCGGCGCCTGCCGGTGGCCGCCCGCGCCGCAGAGAGCCCGGCGGGCGAGGCCTGGCCGGCGCTGGACGGCATCGACAGCGACGAGGCCAGCCAGCGCATGCAGGGCGACCTGGACTTCTTCGCCCGTCTGCTACAGCGCCTGCTCGACGAGTTCGTGGACCTGACGGCATTGGCACCCCTGGATGCCACGCAAGCCGCCGCCCGCCTGCACAAGCTGGGCGGCAGCGCCGGCTTGCTGGCGGCTGCGGCCCTGCGCCAGGCAGCCCAGCGTGGCGAAGTCCAGGCCCGCGCCGGACAGGACTTCCAGGCCGCGCTGGCCGAAGTGGCGCAGCGCCTGTCGGCACTGGCGGCGCAGGCCCGACCCTGGCTGCAAGGTCGCCAGCCCGGCCCGGCGACCGCCGCGGCCCGCCCGCTGGATGCGCAGGCGCTGGTGCGCTTGAAGCAGGCCCTGCAGGCGCATGACCTGGCCGCCCTGGACCAGTTCCAGCCCCTCGCCCCGGCACTGCGCGCGGCCTGCGGCGAGGCCGGCTTCGAGCGGCTGCGCCACGCGCTGGACCGGCTGGATTTCGAGGCGGCTCTGGCTGTTCTCAGCTCCATTGCCGACGCACCAGCTTGACGCGCTGCATCGCCGCATCGGACTGGGCCAGCGCCGCCAGAGTGCGTGCCGTCGAGACGGATTCGCAAAGCAGGGCGAAGAGCGTCTATGGCTGCAATCGATCACGCCCAGCCTGTTGCGGGGCGGTCAGCCCACCGGCAGGGCCGTCTCGTACTTGACCTCGCGCAGCACGACGTTGCTGCGTACGCTGCTCACGCCCGGCAGCTTGAAGATGTGCTGCTGCAGGAAGAGGTCATAGGCCTTCATGTCGGCCGCAACAACCTTGATGACGTAGTCGGCCTCGCCGGTGATGGCATGGCATTCGATGATCTCGCGTCGCGTGCCCACCAGGCGTTCGAACTGCTCCACCGCGCCTTCGCTGTGCCGCACCAGGCTGACATTGGCCAGCACGAGGATGGACAGGCCGATCTTCTCGCGGTCCACCAGCACGACCTGGCCGCGGATGACGCCGCGCTCCTCCATCTCCTTGACGCGCCGCCACACCGGCGTGGCCGACAGGCCCACCTTCTCGGCCAGGGCCTGAGTCGACAGGCGCGCGTCAAGCTGCAACGCCTCAAGGATCTGCAGGCTGGCCCGGTCGAACTCGTTTGTTTCCATGTCAGTGGTGCCCGGCCGCCCGAAGCCACTGACGCGCCCCCTCGGGGGGCAGCCAGCAACGCGGGCGTGGGGGCGTTTCGTTAAATAGCCTCTTTGGAGAAGAATCATCTCATTCGGCCCGCCGCAACCCGGCATTGAGGCAAGTTCTTCCGGCGTATGGAGGGAAGAATTTCCCGCCTTAGGAGATCCGATGTCCGACACCTCTGTCACGCCCAGCCTGCGCCCCTACCAGCTCAGCGACAACCTCGCCGCCAACAGCGGCGCCGTCTTCCTGACCGGCACGCAGGCCCTGGTGCGGCTGCTGCTCGCGCAGAAAGCCCAGGACGAGCGCGCCGGGCTGAAGACGGCCGGCTTCGTCTCCGGCTACCGCGGCTCGCCGCTGGGCATGGTGGACCAGCAGCTGTGGAAGGCCAAGAAGTTCCTCGAGAAGGCCCACATCGAGTTCCTGCCCGCCATCAACGAAGACTTGGCCGCGACGGCCTGCCTGGGCGTGCAGCGGGTGGCGCTGGATGCGCAGCGCACCGTCGATGGCGTGTTTGCGATGTGGTACGGCAAGGGCCCGGGCGTGGACCGCTCGGGCGATGCGCTCAAGCACGGCAACGTCTACGGCACGAGCACGCAGGGCGGCGTGCTGGTCGTCTGCGGTGACGACCATGGCTGCGTCTCCAGCAGCACGCCGCACCAGAGCGACCAGGCGCTGCAGGCCTGGAGCATGCCGCTGGTGCACCCGGCCAATGTGGCCGAGTACCTGGAGTTCGGCCTGTATGGCTGGGCGCTGTCGCGCTTCTCGGGCGCCTGGGTGGGCTTCAAGGCGATCTCCGAGGTTGTCGAGAGCGGCATGACGGTAGACCTGGACGCCGTGCCGCTGGACTTCGAGCATGCCGTCGACTACACGGCGCCGACCAATCTGCATATCCGCTCGGTGGACCTGCCCTCGCTGGAGCTGGAGTCGCGCCTGGCGCACAAGATCGAAGCGGTGAAGGCCTTCGCCAAGGTCAACAGCATCGACAAGCACATCGTCACCAGCCCGGCGGCTACTTTGGGCATCGTGACGGTGGGCAAGGCGCACTACGACTTCATGGAGGTACTGCGGCGCCTGGACCTCGACCCCAACGCCCTGGCCGCGGCCGGCGTGCGCGTCTACAAGGTGGGCCTGGTCTTCCCGCTGGAGCCGACCCGCATCACCGAGTTCTGTTCCAACCTGACCGACGTGCTGGTCATCGAGGAGAAGGGCCCGGTCGTCGAACGCCAGATCAAGGAGCTGCTCTACCACCTGCCCGACTTCCAGCGCCCGCGCGTCGTCGGCAAGACGGACGAGCATGGCTGCGCGGTGCTGAGCGCCCTGGGCGAACTGCGCCCCAGCCGCATCATGGGCACGGTGGCCGACTGGCTGGCGCGGCTGAACCCGGCGCTGGACCGCCGCCACCTGGTCGTCGACTTCCTGACACCGCAACTGCTGAGCAACGCCGCCGACGCGGTGCGCCGCCAGCCCTATTTCTGCTCGGGCTGCCCGCACAACACATCCACCAAACTGCCCGAGGGTTCGCGGGCGCTGGCTGGCATCGGCTGCCACTTCATGGCCAGCTGGATGGAGCGCGGCACCTCCGGCCTGATCCAGATGGGCGCCGAGGGCGTGGACTGGGCGGCGCAATCGCGCTTCACCAAGGAGAAGCACGTCTTCCAGAACCTGGGCGATGGCACCTACTACCACTCGGGCTATCTGGCCATCCGCCAGGCCATCGCGGCCAAGACCAACATCACCTACAAGATCCTCTACAACGACGCCGTCGCGATGACCGGTGGCCAGCCGGTGGACGGCCAGACCAGCGTGCCGCAGATCGCGCGCCAGGTGGAGGCCGAGGGGGTCAAGCGCCTCGTGGTCGTGTCCGACGAGATCGGCAAATACGACGGCCACCACGGCCTGTTCCCGGCCGGCACGAGCTTCCATGACCGCAGCGAGCTGGATGCCGTGCAGCGCGAGCTGCGCGAGATCGAAGGCGTGACGGTACTGATCTACGACCAGACCTGCGCCGCCGAGAAGCGCCGTCGCCGCAAGAAGAAGGAATTCCCGGACCCGCCGCGCCGCATCTTCATCAACGAGGCCGTCTGCGAGGGCTGCGGCGACTGCGGGGTCGCATCGAACTGCCTGTCCGTGGTGCCGGTGGAGACCGACTGGGGCCGCAAGCGCGCCATCGAGCAGAGCAGCTGCAACAAGGACTTCTCCTGCGTGAACGGCTTCTGCCCGAGCTTCGTGTCGGTGCACGAACCGGTGCTGAAGAAGAAGGCCGGCGGCAGCTACACGGCGCAAGACCTGGCGCGCGAGCTTGCCGCCATCACTCCGCCCGCACCCTGGCAGTGGACGGGCCCGTTTGATCTGCTGGTCACGGGCGTCGGCGGCACGGGCGTCGTCACCGTCGGCGCGCTGGTCTCCATGGCCGCCCACCTCGAGGGAAAACAGGCCTCGGTGCTGGACTTCATGGGCTTTGCGCAGAAGGGTGGCGCGGTGCTGAGCTTCGTGCGCGTGGCACCAACGCTGGACCTGCTGAACCAGGTGCGTATCGACACCCAGCAGGCCGACGTGCTGCTGGCCTGCGACATGGTGGTGGGCGCCTCGCCCGATGCGCTGGGCACGGTGAAGGCCGGTCGCACCGTCATCCTGGCCAACACGCATGAACTGCCCACGGCCGGCTTTGTGCGCAACCCGGATGCATCGCTGCAGGGCGACTCGCTGATCGCCAAGATGAAGTTCGCCGTCGGTGAGCACGGCGAGCTCAGCACCATCGATGCGCAGGACATCTCGCAGCGCCTGATGGGCGACACGCTGCCCAGCAACATCATCATGCTGGGCGCCTGCTGGCAGCGCGGCCTCATTCCCGTCAGCGAGGCGGCGCTGATGCGCGCCATCGAGCTGAACGGTGTCGCGGCCGAAGCCAACAAGACCGCCTTTGCGCTCGGCCGCTTGGCCATCGCTGCACCGGACGCTATTCCGAGGCTGGCCGGCGACGTCAACGTGGTGAAGCTCTTCAACTTCGACCAGCTCGACGGCCCTGACGGCCTGATCGAGCGGCGCGCCCAGTTCCTGACCGACTACCAGGATGCGGCCTACGCCCAGCGCTACCGCGCCCTGGTCGAGCGCGTGCGCGCCGCCGAGTCTGCACTCGGCAAGGGCCAGCGCCTGACCCAGGCCGTGGCCCGCTACTACGCCAAGCTGCTGGCCATCAAGGACGAGTACGAAGTGGCGCGCCTGTACACCGACGGCCGCTTCGAGAAGGCGATGAAGGACCAGTTCGAGAACTGGGAGCGCCTGTCCTTCCACCTCGCCCCGCCGCTGATCTCCAGGCCCGGCGCCGACGGCCGTGCGAAGAAGATCGAGATGGGTTCGTGGACCTTCACCGCCTTCAAGTGGCTGGCGAAGCTGAAAGGCCTGCGCGGCGGCGTGCTGGACATCTTCGGCAAGACCGAGGAGCGCCGCATGGAGCGCCAGCTCATCACCGACTACGAGAAGCTGGTCGACGAGATCCTCGCTTCACTGACGGCCAACAACCTGAACACCGCCGTCGAACTGGCCCGCCTGCCCGAGAAGATCCGCGGCTATGGGCATGTCAAGCATGCCAACGTCATTGCGGTGAAGAAGCAATGGCAGGCACTGCTGGATCGCTTCCATGGCCGCACGGTCGAGGTTGCGGCGCAGCCGGTGGCGATGCCTGTGCGGGTCAAAGGCGTGGCGGAGCTGTAGCCCTCAGCGCTCCCAGACTCCCGCGCGCCTCAGCGTGTCCGCGGCGTCGAGGTCCAGCGCCCAGTTGCCCAGGCGCTTGTCGACGCGCTGCGCGGTGGCCGGGCGCACGCCAGGCAGCGGCGCACCCTCCAGGAAGGCGCCGAGGCACTCGCCGATGTAGTCGAGCCCGAGGTGGCCCAGCGTGGCCGCGCTGCCGGTGAAGCGGCCATTGATCTCGAAGGCCAGCAGCCGACCGTCCGGCGTGCGGCCCAACTGCACGTTGAAGGGGCCGCACCAGCCCAGGTCGGCCAAGGCTGCGCCGAAGGCCTGAAGCATGGGGCGCAGTTCGCCGTCCAGGGCCAGCGCCTCGACCCGCTCCGTGCGGCCGAGCCTGACTTGCGTGTGCCGCGTCGCGAACGGCGCCAGCAATCGGCCCGAGGGCGCCACGCAGCCGTCCAGGCTGAGCTTCTCCACCCCGGGCAAGGACCAGTCCAGCGGCACACCGCCCTCGCGCAGCCGCTGCCAGGCCGCCAGCTCGGGCCGTGCGCCCAGCCAGGGTTGAAAACAGTAGTCCGGCCAGGCCAGCGCGGCGCGCAGTTCGCTCTGCCCGGTGGCCAGCACGACGCCGCGCGACGCGTTGCCGCGGCGCGGCTTGGCAACCAGCGGCCAGCCCCATCCAGACGCCAGCCCCGACACGGCGGCCCAACCGTCCTGATCGCACAGCGTCGGTGCGAAGGGCAGGCCGCGTGCCGTCGCGAAGGCGGCAGTCGCCCGCTTGTCGCGCAGCACCTGCGCACTCGCTGCGCTGCCCACCATGCAGCGCACCCCGGGGTTGCGCTCGGCCCATCCGGCTAGGAAGACAACGTCGTCGTCGCGACCGGGCAGGATGAGGTCGGGTGCCTCCTGCGCCACGATGGCTTCGAAGCGGGCCAGGAAGCCGGCGTTGTTGAGCTCGGGAGTGAGGTGAACGCGGTCGCACAGGAAGTTGCTGACCGCGTCGGCCTGTGAGTTGAAGCCGACCACCTCGACACCCTCGCGCCGCCCAGCCAGCCCTTCGAGCAGGTTCTGCCCCACCAGGCTGCCGACGCTGGCGACCAGCAGGCGCGGCCTCTCATGCATGGCCGGCTGGTTCTTGCATCAGGGTAGGCACGACATGCGTGGCGAGGGCGCACCGCAGCTGATCGAGGTCTGCTTCGGTCAGGAAGCCATGCCAGGGCAGGCCGAGGCTGCGCCCGGCCAGGGCGGCCGTGACCGGCAGATCGCCAACGACCGGGCAGGCCGCGAAGGCCGGCTGCGCCGGCAGCGGCGGGCAATACCAGCGGCGCGTCTCGATGCCCTCGCGGGCCAGGGCTGCGGCCACCGGCGCCGCGGGAACGGGCAGCATCAACACCAGGTTGGCCGGCAGCGCGTCGCCGGCATCGAAGCCCGTCTGCCGCCCCACGCCGGGCAAGCCGTCCAGCAGCGCGCTGTAGGCCGGCCACCGCGCCCGGCGCCGCTCGCGCAGCGCGCCACGGCGTGCCCACTGGCACAGGGCCACGGCAGCCGCGTACTCTGACATCTTGGCGTTGCCCGCCACGGCGGCGGCCCGCCCGCCCTCGAACCCGAAGTTGGACAGCCGAGCCACACGCTCGGCCAGGGCGGCGTCGCGCGTGGCGATGAGCCCACCCTCGCCGATGCCGAACGGTTTGGTCGCATGCAAGCTGAAGGCGGCGCAGGCCCGATGCCCGACGGCCTGGTTGCCGAAGGCCGCCGCGGCATCCATCAACACCGGGACGCCCGTGTCCTCGGAAAAGGCATCCCACGCGGCCGCATCCAACGGCCGGCCGAAGGTGGCCACGGGCATCACCAGCGCCAGGCGGCGGTGGCGTGCGACCTCGCGCGCGAGCACCGGGCTGAGCTGCCAACTGCCCTCGGCGACGTCGGCGAACAGCACCCGCAGCCCCTGGCGCAGTGCAGCGGCTGCGGTGGCGGGAAAGGTGAAGGCGGGCATCAGCACCTCGCCGCCCCGCGGCAGGTCCAGCGCCGCCATCGCCAGTTCGAGGGCGGCGGTGCCACTGCTCGCCGT
The DNA here is from genome assembly GCF_056401875.1 of Roseateles sp. P4_D2. Lineage (NCBI taxonomy): Bacteria > Pseudomonadati > Pseudomonadota > Betaproteobacteria > Burkholderiales > Sphaerotilaceae > Roseateles > Roseateles sp. P4_D2. The sequence goes on from NZ_JBFUIM010000009.1 coordinate 183,758, forward strand.
GCGCACATGCAGGTCCGACCGCACCGGCACGATCGACGCGACCGGCCAGTGCGCCGCGAGCGTCGCTTCCAGCTCCCGCACCAGCGGGCCGAAGTTGCTGTACTGGCGTGCGGCGTCGATGCGGCGCAGCCAGGGCATCAGCGCGTCCGCGCAGGGCAGGTCGGGAATCAGCAGCCGCATGCTCATGGCGCCGGCGCCGGGACAAGGCCGGGCACCTCGTCGTGCCCGATCTCGAAGTGCTCGGCCGGCAGGCCTGCACACCAGCGCTGCCACATGCGGCGAACGGCTCGCTCCAGGCCCCGCGCGACCGTGGCCGGCCGGCGCAGCGGCGTGGCCTGCCAGCGATCCCGCAGGCCCGCACGCAAGGCCGCCAGTGCCGGCAGGTCGCCGGCCCGGGCGGCAGCGATGGCGACGAACTCTTCGACGTCGCGCGCCACCCAGTCCTCCAACCCGATGCGGCCCAGCACGCCGGCCGACTGGCAATGCGCCCGCCCGGGGCCGCGCAACGTCACGACCGGCACGCCCATCGCGAGCGCATAGTTGGTCGTCGTGCCGCCACCGTAGGGCCAGCTGTCGAGCACAAGGTCCACCTCGCCGTGCAGGGCCAGGTAGTCGGCCAGCGCCACGGGCGACCGGAACTGCAGCCGCGCCGCGGCAATGCCCTGCCGCGCGAACTCAGCCTCCAGGCGCTGCGCCTGCGCCTGCGCGGCGACGTAGCCGATCAGCAGGCGCGCATCCGGCACGGCGTGCAACACGCGGGCCCAGCCAGCGACGACCTCCGGGCCGATCTTGCGCACCGCGTTGAAGCTGCCGAAGCAGACCCGCCCCGCCGCCAGCGCCGGCAGCGGACCGACCTCCGGCAGCCGAACCAGCGGCGTGAACGTGCCCGAGCAGGGGATGCGCGCGAACTTCTCGACGTAGAAGTGCTCGTACAGGCCCGGCGGCGCATTGAAACGGTCGCACAGCGCGTAGTCCATGGCACGCAGGCCGGTCGTGTTGGGATAGCCGATCCACGTCACCTGCAGCGGCGCGGGCTTCATCGCAAAGCTCGGCAACCGGTGGCCGGCCGTGTGGCCCGACAGGTCAAACAGCACGTCGATCGCGTCGGCATGGATGCGGGCCGCCAGCGCCTCGTCGCCGAGGTCCCGCACGTCGCGCCAGACCTGGGCCAGCGGGCGCAGCCGCTCGGTGACTGCATCGCGCTTCGCACCGCCCGCGTAGACCCAGACTTCGATCTGCGTCCGGTCCAGCGCCGCCCAGACCGGCTCGATGAAGCCGGCCACGGGATGATCGTAGAGATCGCCCGAGACGAAGCCCACGCGCAGCCGCCGCGCCGGGTCGCACGGCTGCGCGAAGGCGAAGCCGGCAGCCGGCACCGCGGCCTCGGCGCGCCGGCCGTATTCGACATGCGCGGCGAAGCTCTGCTCGGGCGCCAGGCTGCCATCGAGCGTGCCGTAGTACAGCCGGTTGCTGAACAGGGACAGGTCGCGAGGAAACTCATCGCGGCTCGCGCTGCAGTAGGCCGCAGCCTCGGCCGGGTCACCCCGGTGCGCAGCGTGCCAGGCCAGCAGGCGGCGCGCTTCCACGTTCTCGGGATCGAGTTCGAGGACGCGGCGATAGCTGGCCGGTCCGTCGGCTTCCTGCCCGGTGACCGTCAGGAAGCGGGCCAGGTTCAATTGAAACTCCACCGACTGCGGCGCCAAAGTCACCGCGCGCCGGCTGGCATCGATGGCTTCGGACATGCGCTGCGAAGCCGCCAGCGCGACGGCCAGGTTGTTGTGACGCGCCGCCTCCTGCGGTTCGTCACGCACCGCACGGCGCGCCAGGCTCAACGCCTGCGGCAGGTCGCCTGCTTCCATCGCCGCGGCAAAAGCCTGCCAGGCCATCGTCCCGGCCGCCGTTCCGAGAATGCGCAGGTTGTCTCGGATTTCGGCATCGCCCGGCGCCAACTCGGCCGCACGGCGCAGCGCCGCCAGCGCGTCGCGATGCTGGCCAAGCTGCATATGGCCCAGGCCGAGCAACTGCCAGAGCTTGCTGTCGGAGGGCCGGTTGCGCAGCGCGGCCTGGGCGCAGTCGACGGCCAGGGCATGCTCACCGAAGTTCAGGAGCCGGATCAGCTCGATGTTGGACGCGATCGATTTGTGCCTTACCGCCATACCCGCCATTTGCGTCTGCCGTCACACCGGCTCGGCCCAACCCAGCTCCGCCATGTCCGCCACACGATGCTTGTCATCGCCCAGCATGATGAAGTCATCCAGCTGCGGCGGCTTCACCGCCGTGCCGGCCAGCATCGCATGCACCTGCCCCCGATGGTGGGTCTGGTGCATGAAGAGGTGCGCCAGCACCCGCCCCACCGGCTCGCGCGGCCCGTTCTCGATACCGGCGCCGCGGTCGAAGGCGACGATGCGCTCCTCGTCGCCCGGCTGCAAGCCTGAGCAGAACGCCACCAGCTTCTCGTCGCTTTCGTCCTGCCGCGCCGCCAGCTCGGCCGCCGTCTGCGCCGGCACATAACTGGCCCAGATGTGGCGCATGGCTGCGTCACCCTGCAGGGCGGCAAGGTAGTAATGGTCCACATTGAGGATGTGATTGGCCGTCAGCGCCAGGCTGGGGAAGAAGCTGGTGCGCGGGGCGTGGAAATCGGCATCGGACAGCGCTGCCAGCGCACCCAGCAGGCGGCGGTTGGCGAGGCGGTTGGCGCGGGCCTGAATGAGGAAGATATTCATGGCTGGCATTGTGCTCGGGCGGCCCCGCCATGGGGCTGACGGCGCGGACCGGACATGCTTCAATCGCCACGCAGGCAGCATGCCGCGCCACAAAAGAGTCAAGGCTTGCGCATCGGAGACGGCTATACCGGGTCAGAGAAGGTCAGCACGGCTGCATGGGTGGCGGCCGCGGCCGTGCTGTCCATCGGCCTGGCTTTGACAGCGGGCGCCGTCATCTGGCAGCAGCAGCGCGCCGGCGCCGAGGCGCGCGGCCTGCAGGAACGCCAGGTTGAGCGGCTGCAGGCCGATGTCGTGAAGCGGCTGACCATGCCGGTCTATGGCCTCAAGGGCGCCCGCGGCGCGCTGGCGGCGCTGGAGGGCAAGTTCAGCCGCGCGGCCTTTGACGCCTATGTCGAGTCGCGCGACTTGCCCCGCGAGTTCCCCGGCGTGCGTGGTTTCGGCTTCATCGAGAGGGTGGCGCGCCGCGACCTGGCCGCCTTCGTCGCGGCCCGCCAGCGCGAGGGGGGCACCGAATTCCGCGTGCATGGCTCGGGCCAGGACCCGACGCTCTACGTCGTCACGCAGATTTCGCCGTTCTCGCACAACTTCTCGGCCTGGGGCATCGACTCCGGCGCTAACCCGGTGCGCCGCCAGGCCATCGAACAGGCCATCGACAGCGGCGAGGCGACTCTTTCCGGCCCCGTGCGCCTGGTGCAGGACCCTCTGAAGGGCACCGGTTTCCTGCTGCTCGTGCCGGTCTATCTGCAGGGCCATGACCCCGGCACGCCGGCCGAACGCCGCGCCGCGCTGCTCGGCCTGCTGTATGCCCCGCTGGTGGCGGGCGACCTGCTGCGCGGCGTGGCAGAGCCGGCGTCGTCGCTGCTGGACCTGAAGTTGTCCGTCCGGACCACCGACGCCGAGTTTCAGCCCCTGCTGGCGACGCGCGCGGGCCAGGCGCTGGCACCGGCCGAGGCGGCCGATTACGAGCTGAGTGACGCGCCGACGGCCGATTCGTTGCGCTTCACGGTCGCCGGCCGCGAGTTCATGCTCGATACGGCGCTGACCCGCGAGGCGTCCATGCGGCTGCTGGGCCTGTCGGGCCTGGGCCTGGAACTGGGCGGTGCGCTGCTGAGCCTGCTGCTGGCCGTGACGGTCTATCTGCTGGCCGCCGGCCGCACACGCGCCGAGGAGATGGCGCGCGGCATGACCGCCGACCTGGCGCGCCTGGCCATGGTGGCCAGCCACACGACCAATGCCGTCTTGATCACCGACACGGATCGCCGCATCAACTGGGTCAACGACGGTTTCACGCGGCTCAGCGGCTTCACCAGTGCGGAGGCCGTGGGCAAGCGGCCGAGCGACCTGCTGCATTCCGAGCTGACCAACGAGGACACGGTGCACGGCATGCGCGAGGCCATGAGCGTTGGACTGGGCTGCAAGGTCGAGCTGATACGCCGCGCCAAGGACGGCCGCGACTACTGGGTGGACGTCGAGGTCCAGCCCCTGCACGACGCCGAGGGCGCGCTGACGGGCTTCATGGTCATCGAGTCCGACATCACGGCCCGCAAGCAGCTCCAGGCCCAGGCCGACGAGGCGCGCCAGAGCCTGCAGGACCTCTACGACAACGCGCCCTGTGCCTATTACGCGCTGGACGAGAACGGGCGCTTCCTGCAGATCAACGCCCTGGGCCTGAGCTGGCTGGGCTGCACGGCCGAAGAGCTGATCGGCCAGGCCAGCCCGGCGGACTTCTTCGATGCCGAGGGCCGCCTGCTGTTCAGCCAGGCCTTCCCCCGCTTTATGCGCGAAGGGCGCATCTCGGAGCTGGAGTTCAGCGTCAAGGGCCGCCAGGGCGAAGCCCGCCGCGTCAGCCTGTCGGCCACGGCCGTCTACGACGCCAACGGCAACTACCTGCGCAGCCGCTCCGTGATGTTCGACATCAGCGAGACCCATCGCATCCGCCAGCAGTTGCACCAGTTGACGCTGGACCAGGAGGCCATGCTGGAGAGCGATCTGGTCGGCATCGTCAAGCTGCGAGACCGCGTGACCGTCTGGCGCAATCAGGCGCTGGAGCGCATGTTCGGCTACGCCGAGGGCGAACTCCTCGGTGCGCCGGTGCGCCAGCTCTACGTCGACGACACCGCTTACGAGACCCTGGGTGCGCTGGCCTATCCACAGCTCAAGGCCGGCGGTCGCTTTCGCACCCAGCTGCAGATGCGGCGCAAGGACGGCTCGTTGATCTGGGTGGACCTGGCCGGCGTCGAGCTGCCCGCCGTATCCAGCGAACGGGGTGGCGAGTCGCTGTGGATGATGGTCGACATCACGCAGAGCAAGGCCCACGAGGCGCGCATGGAGCGCGCGGCCCTGCACGACGCATTGACCGGCCTGCCCAACCGCCTGCTGCTGGGCGACCGGCTCAAGCAGGCCATTGCCGCCGCCGAGCGCAGCGGCCATGTCTTTGCGCTGGCTTATCTCGACCTGAACGGCTTCAAGCAGATCAATGACAGCCATGGCCACGACGCCGGCGACGAAGTGCTCAAGGCCGTGGCCGCCCGCCTGCACACCGGCCTGCGCGCCAGCGACACGGTGGCCCGCCTGGGTGGCGACGAATTCGTCGTGCTGCTGACGCCGACCCTGGTGCCGGCCGACGCCGAACCGGTGCTGAACCGGCTGCTGGACGCTCTGTCCCAGCCGATCACGCTGGGCTCGGGCGAGCAGGTGGCCGTGGGCAGCAGCCTGGGCCTGGCCCACTTCCCGGTGGATGGCCAGACGGCGGATGCGCTGATGCGCTTCGCCGACGAGGCCATGTTCGCCAACAAACGCGCCGGCCGCGCCCGCGCACGCACAAGTTAGCAAACGTTTCCGCCGGGATGTATTCACGCCCGGCGGGCACTGTGCGCCGATCGGTTGTAACAGCCTCCCCAGGCTTGGGGCATGATTCGCGCCCATGCTGACCCGCCGCCAAGCCCATCTCGCCCTGGCCAGCCTCGCGCTGCCGGCCACATCCGCTCGCGCCCAGGAACGCCGCGCCATCGTGCTCGGCCAGTCCGTGCCGCTGACCGGTCCCGCCGCCCAGCTCGGCCTGCAGATGCAGCTCGGCGCCAAGGCCTATTTCGATGCCGTCAACACCAGCGGCGGCGTGGGCGGCCTGCCCATCGTGCTGAAGACGCTGGACGACGGCTACGAGCCCGCGCGCTGCAAGGCCAACACCGAGAAGTTCATCCAGGAGGATGTCTTCGCCTTGTTCGGCTATGTGGGCACGCCCACATCGGTGGCGGCGCTGCCGCTGGCGACGGCCGCCAAGATTCCCTTCATCGCCCCCTTCACCGGCGCCGAGGCGCTGCGCGACCCGTTCAACAAGCTGGTTTTCCACATCCGCGCGTCCTACTACGACGAGACCGAGCTGATCGTCAAACAGCTGACCCAGCTCGACCTGAAGAAGATCGCCGTCTTCCACCAGAACGACGCCTATGGCCAGGCCGGTCTGAAGGGCGTGCTTCGCGCGCTGGAAAAACGTGGCCTGCAGCCGGTGGCCGTTGCGACGGTGGAGCGCAACAGTGTCGACGTGGCTGCGGCCATCAAGACCCTCGTGCCGGCACAGGCCGAGGCGATCGTGCAGATCAGCGCGTACAAGAGCTGCGCCGCCTTCATCCGCGAGGCCCGCAAGGCAGGCTATTTCGGCCAGTTCTACAACGTGTCCTTCGTCGGCACGCAGGCCCTGGCCGATGAGCTCGGCAAGGACGCCGCCGGCATCGTCGTCTCGCAGGTCATGCCGTCGCCCTTCGGCACCGCGGTCGGCCTCGTCAACGACTACCAGCAGGCCCTGCGCAAGCTCGACGCCAAGGCCGAGCCCAACTACACGAGCATGGAAGGCTATGTCGCGGCGCGCGTCATCGTCGATGCCCTGCGCCGTTTGGGCGGCCGGCCCACCCGCGAAGCACTGATCGCCGCGCTGGAGACCTTGTCCGGCTACGAGTCACGCGGCTATCACCTGAACTTCTCGCCCACCAAGCACACCGGCTCCAGCTTCGTGGAGCTGTCGATGCTCACGGGCGACGGAAAAGTGAAACGTTGACCCCTCTGCGGGCCGAGCGCCGGGCCGCTCCCTAGCCGGCCCGCGCTGGCGATGTGCTTGCGGCTCGATGCCGCAAGCATCGCCGTCCCCTCGGGGGACCGACCAGGCTTGGCCGCGTCCAGCGGGGCAAGACTGGGCGAGGGGCACCAAGATTCAACCGCGATCGTCCTTGGGGGAGTCCATGACGATGTAGCTGGTGATCATGCTGACCTGGGGCAGGCCGCCCAGCACGTCGGCATGGAAGCGCTTGTAGGCCGGCAGGTCGGCCACCTCCACACGCAGCAGGTACTCGAAGGCACCGGTCACGTTGTGGCACTCGCGCACAACCAGGCAGTCCTTCATCGCCTGCTCGAAGCTCAGCTGCTCGTCCAGCGTGTGGCGCGACAGGCCGATGGCCACGTAGGCCACGAAACCCAGGCCCAGCCGCGCCGGGTCCAGCACGGCGCGGTAGCCCTTGATGACGCCCACTCTCTCCAGCTCTTGCACGCGCCGCAGGCAGGCCGACGGGCTGAGCGCGATGCGCTGGGCCAGCTCGGCATTGGTCATGCGGCCGTCGCGGGCCAGCTCGCGCAAGATCTTGTCGTCGATCGCATCCATGGCCGCAGATGATTGCACATTGGCGAGCCAACGCACTGCACAACGCAAACCCATTCGGTGCCGACCTGCCTAGAGTTGCGCGCCATGGAAACCACCCTCAGCACCCTGGCCGCCCTCACCGGCTTCGCCTTCGTCATGTCCATCACGCCCGGACCCAACAACCTGATGCTGCTGGCCTCGGGCACCAACTTCGGCTGGCGGCGCAGCCTGCCGCATCTGCTGGGCATCAGCTTCGGCTTCGGCGTCATGCTGGTGCTCGTCGGCCTGGGGCTGGGCGAGGTGTTCACGCGCTACCCCGGCCTGCATGAGGTGCTGAAGTGGGCAAGCCTGGCCTATCTGCTCTACCTCGCGGTCAAGATCGCCAGCGCCGCGCCACCGACCGCTCAAGGCGGCGGCCAGGGCCGACCCCTGGGCTTTGGCGCTGCGGCGCTGTTCCAGGTCGTCAACCCCAAGGCCTGGGCCATGGCGCTGACGGCCGTGACGGCCTATGGCGAACTCGGCATCGCGGCGCTGACAGCCGTCTTCGTCCTCGTCAACCTGCCCTGCTGCGGCTCATGGGCCCTGCTGGGCGAGCAGATGCGCCGCTGGTTGCACCGGCCGCGCGCGCTGCAGGCCTTCAACTGGGGTGCCGCGGCGCTGATGGTGGTGTCGGTGCTGCCGCTGCTGCGGAGCTGACGCCGCTCAGTCGGCCATCGGCTCTACGCTGACGCTCACGCCCAGTGTCGCCACGCCGCCGCCGCGCAGCACGCCGCGCAGCGGCGCCACGTCGGCATAGTCGCGGCCCCAGGCCAGCGTGACGTGGTCCAGGCCCGCAGGCACGGCATTGGTCGGATCCAGGGCCAGCCAGCCCTGCTCGGGGCACCACAGTTCAACCCAGGCATGCGAGGCATCCGCGCCGACAAGTTTGGTCACGCCCTCGGGCGGGCGTGTCAGCAGATAGCCGCTCACATAGCGCGCCGCCAGGCCCAGTGAGCGGCAGGCGGCGATGAAGACGTGGGCGAAGTCCTGGCAGACGCCGCTGCGCAGGGCCAGCGCGTCGGCGGCGCGGGTCGCCACCGTCGTGCTCTGCGGCAGATAGCGCAGGTCGGTGTGGATCTGGTGCATCAGCGACAGGCCGCCGGCGGCCAGCGTGCGGCCGGGCGAAAAGGCGCGGCGCGCATAGGCGCGCAGCGTCTCGTCGGGTGCGGCGTAGTTGGAGGCGAGCGCGAACTCGTCGGCCTCCTGCAGCGCACGGCCAGCGCGGTAGCGCAGGCCGGCCGCAACGGCCTCCCAGGCCTGGCCGCGGCCGGGCTCGGGCACCGGGCGGTCGCTGAGCTCCACCTCGAAGCGGCTGTCGACGACGAGGCGTTCATGCACGCGCGCATGGCCAAAGCTCAGGTGCTGGTTGCCCCAGGGGTCGCGGCGCAGATGCCGGGCCAGCTCGCCCGTATCCAGCTCCAGCCCCTCGACGCCCCAGCCGTCCGGCAACGGGTCGATGTTGAGCCGCCAGTCGCTGACCTTTTGCCAGGGCGTGTGGCGCGGCGCCAGGCAGGCGGCGTGATAGGCCCATTCCACCGAGTCGTCGTAGGTGTACTCGGTGACGTGATGGACGGCGAGCCGGATGCCTGTCATTGCCAGACTCGCTGTTCTGCGCCGAGCACATGCGCGAAATAACGCTGGCTGATCAGGCTGGACAACTCGCCCGCCTGGGCCGCCGCGCGCGTCAGATGCTCGACAAGGGCCGGCCCTGACGCCGCCAGTTCGGCCAGCGGCCAGGCCTCGGGCACGGGCAGCTCGGCAGCGATGTCGGCGGCCCAGCCGGGATCGTGGCGGGCCAGCTTGGCGAAGCGGTCGCGCAGCGTGCGCGCCACCCAGGCCAGCGACCGCGGGTTGTCGGTGTCGTGCACCAGCAGGTGCAGCAATGGCGGTGCCTCGCGGCGCGCCTGGAACTGGGCACGGTAGGTGATGGTCGAGTCGAACACGCCCAGCAGCAGGCCGAAGCCGTCCTCGGTCAGCGCCAAGCCATGCTCGAAGGTCTCGGCCAGCACCTCGGCATGGAAGGACAGGCGCTCGATCTGGCGGCCGATGGACAGCAGCCGCCAGCCGTCATCGCGCGTCATGCGGTCGGTCTGGGCGCCGGTGATGGCGGCCAGGTGGGTGTCGGCGCGCGCCAGCACATTGAGCACATCGGTCACCGGCGTGCCCGGACCGGGGCGGTCCAGCACAGCGCGCAGATGCTGCTCGAACTGGGCGGCTGTTTCGTGGATGAGGCGCCAGGCCTCGGGCGACAGGCGCTCGCGCAGCGCCTGGGCGCAGGACTGCAGCGCACGCAGGTTCCAGCCGACGCTGGTCTCGCCGGACGCCGGCAGCAGGGCCGTCAGGATCGCACGCTCGAAACCACGCGGGTCGTCCTCGGCCGCGGGCGCCTTGGCGCCGACAAGGCCATGGCGGCGCGCCAGCGCGTCCAGCAGCGGCAGCATGGGCGGCGGCATCGCGCCGCGCTGCACCATGACGCTGGCCTCGATGACATGACGCGCCAGCCGGGCGCTGTTCTCGGCACGCTCGGTGTAGCGGCCCAGCCAGAACAGGTTCTCGGCGGCGCGGCTGGTCACCGTCCAGTGCACGTCGCGCAGGTCGGCGGCCTGCAGCGGCTGGGCCAGCAGCGTCGTCGGGTCGACCTCGCCGTCGGTCATGACCCAGGTGTCGGCGCTCAAGCTGCCGCGCTGGATGGACAGCCAGGCATCGGCCAGCGGGTCGCGCTTGGGCGCCACGCGCGCCAGGCCGCCGGGCAGCACCTTCCAGCCGCCCTGGCCGTCGGTCATGGCGAAGACGCGCAGCACGGCCACGCGCGGCTCCAGCGCGCCGCGCGTCCAGACCGGCTGCTTGGTGGGCTTGACGCGGGCCTGCAAGGTGTAGGCGGTGGGGTCGGCGTCGATACGCTCGGCCAGCTCCCAGAGCTGCTCGTCGGTCAGTTCCGCGGCGACGATGGGCGAGAAGCTGCGCGTCGTGCTGCTGGCCGAGAAGGTCGGCACGACGACAAACTCCGCCAGCCGCGGGCGCAACCTGCGCCAGGCGCTGTCCTCGCCGCACCACCAGCTCTGGATGGCTGGCAGCGTCAGGTCCTCGCCCAGCAGGCTCTCGGCCACGCCGGGCCAGAAGGCGGACAGGCCCGGGCTCTCCAGCCAGCCGGCGCCCGGCGCATTGGCGATGACGACCTCGCCGGCACGCGCTGCCTGCAGCAACCCCGGCACGCCAAGGATGGAGTCGGGGCGCAGCTCCAGCGGGTCCAGCCAGGTGTCATCAACGCGGCGCAGCAGCACATGCACGCGCTCCAGGCCGGCCAGGGTCTTGAGATAGACCTTGTCCGCGCGCACCGTCAGGTCGGCGCCTTCGACGAGGGTGATGCCGAGATAACGCGCCAGGAAGGCCTGCTCGAAATAGGTCTCGTTGCGCGGCCCCGGTGTCAGCAGCGCGACGCGGCTGCGCTCGCCGGCGGGTGACAGCTGGGTCAGGGTCTGGATGAAGTCGCGGTAGCTCGCCGCCAGGCGCTGCACGGCCATCTGCCGGAAGGCTTCGGGGAACTGCTGGGCAACGATGAGGCGGTTCTCGAGCACATAGCCCAGGCCCGACGCCGCCTGCGTGCGCTGGCCGACCACCCACCAATGGCCGTCGGCGCAACGCGTCAGGTCGAAGGCCAGCACATGCAGGTGAACGCCAGCGGCCGGCTTGGCTCCATGCATACCGCGCAGGTATTGCGGGTGGGCCAGCACCAGTGACGCGGGCAGCAGGCCTTCGCTCAACAGCTTGCGCTCCCCGTAGGTGTCGGCCATGACGGCGTTGAGCAGGCGCGAGCGCTGGGCGATGCCGGCCTCGATATGGCGCCATTCGTCCGGCTCGATGAGCATGGGCAGCAGTTCCAGCGGCCAGTGGCGGGCCAGCGGCGCACCCTCTCTCTCGTCCTGGCCGGGCAGCGGTGGGGCATCGCTGTGCACGTTGTAGCTGGCACCGTCCTCCAGCACGCGGCGCTGCACGCGCAGGGCCTTGGCGCTGAGCTCCTGCCAACCCGCCGCACCGCCGGCCGCGAAGAAACGACGCCAGCGCTCGGTGAGGCCGCCCTGGGGCTCGCCGGGCTGGTTGACCTGGCCGGTCAGCTCATAGAAGTGGCCGTCACGGCTGCGCAACGCGGCCGAAGCGGCAAGCGCCAGCGGGTCGGGCGCCAGCACCTCCTCGGGCTCGTCGGGAAGCAGGCTCCACTGGCTGGGGGTGAGCTCAGACATGGGCGAGGAGGATCGATGCGGTCATGCGGCGCGAAGAAGGCGGAAAGGGCATTGTCGAGCAATGTCCGCGCGGCGCCGGCCCGGGGCTGCGGGGGGTGCGCCGGCTGGCGCCGGTCACTGCTCAGGGCGCCGGTAAGCCCGGCTCGCTGGCAACCTGGCCACGCGGCGACAGAAAGGCGCGCAACACGCGTTCGGCCGCTTCCGGGTCATCGCGCCAGGCGCCATGGCCCACGTTGGCAAAGCGCTCGAACTGCACCCATTGCGCCGGTAGCGCGGCAACGATCTCTTCGGCGTCCTGCGGCGGCGTGACCGGGTCCTGCTCGCCGGCCATGACCAGCACCGGGCACTGCACATTCGCGAGGCCCGGGCGAAGGTCCATGTCGCGCAGCTCGGTGCGGGTGTGGGCGAACAGGATCTCCGGCTTGAACATCATCCAGCCGCCGGCGTTCGGGTTCTTGAGCTGCGTGTTGTAGAGGCGGCGGCAGACCTTTTCATACACGGCCCAGCTGGCCGGGCCGGGGTTCTCCCAGAACTCGCGCGTGGCGGCCGCGGCGTCCGGCCCGCCGAGCGCACCGAAGCGCTCGATCTTGCGCTCCAGCCCGAAGTGATGCGAGGTGCTGGACAGCACGACCTTGCCCGGGTGCTCCGGGTGGCGGGCCAGATAGCGCTGTGCGACAAAGCCGCCGAAGCTCTGGCCCAGCACGATGGGCTTGACGACGCCCAGTGCGTCGCACAGCCGCACGATGTCGTCGGCGAAGACGTCCAGCACCCACTCATCCGCCGGCCGCGGGTCGCTGCGGCCATGGCCGCGCTGGTCGAAGTAGACGACCTGGCAGAGATCGGTGAAGCGGCTGAAGAAGGGCCGGAAGGCGGTATGGTCGAAACCCGGGCCGCCATGGATGAGGATCAGCGTCGGCTTCTCGCGCAGTTCGGGGCCGACGGGCTCATGGCCCAGGCCCTCAATGTCGACGAAGAGGCGGACGCCGGGTTCGATTTCGATGCGCATGTTTCGGGTCTTAGCGCGATTCGCGCTGGTGGCGAATCGAGATTACAACGGCCACATCAGCGCGCGGCACGTATCGGTAGCGGACGACGTAACCTCGTGCAGCCCGGCCGACGACCAGTTCACGCGTGCCGGTGCCGGCACGGCGTCCGATTTCTGGCGCGTAAGTCAACACACGCAGCGCATCGAGCAACTCGTCTTTGCGCTCGACGGCGTTGTCAGCATCGTGCGCCATCAGAAAGTCCGTGATGCGATCCAGATCGTCAATTGCACCGCGCCCAAGCTCGACACTCGTCATTCGAGAATCTTGCGAGGCTTCGGCAGTACCGCCGGCTTACCGGCAACCTTGGCATCGAAGTACGCCTTGGCTTCGTCAAGACTGACGGCTTCGCCAGTCTTCAGGAACTCAGTCCAGCGCTCCTCGCAGATCCTGTCCATCTCCGCATCGAATTCCGCCTGCTCGACCGACTCGGCAATGGCATCGCGGATGAAGGCATGCGCCGTCTTGCCGGCCCGCGCGGCGGCTTCGCTCACGCGTTCCTTCAAGTCGTCTTCCAGGCGAATGGTCGTCGTCGACATGGGGGGCTCCAATGTTGTAGCGCAATTGTGCTACATCAGCCCACCTTGCGCAGATCCAACGTGAACGGGAACTCCAGGCTGCGCTTCGGCTCACCCACCTCGACCTGGCCCGGCGTGTGGCCCATGGCCACGAAGCGCGACAGGCGGCGGCTCTCGGCCTCGTAGGCGTTGACCGGCAGCGTCTCGTAGCTGCGCCCGCCCGGGTGCGCGACCGAGTAGCGGCAGCCGCCCAAGGACCGGTTCTGCCAGGTGTCGACAAGGTCCAGCGTCAGCGGCGCGTGGATGGGGATGGTGGGGTGCAGGGCCGACTCCGGCAGCCAGGCGCGGTAGCGCACGCCGCAGACGAACTCGCCGACGCGGCCCGTGGGCTGCAGCGGCACGGGCACGCCGTTGACCGTCACACGGTGGCGCGGGTCGACGAGGCCGGTGACGAGCAGCTCCATCCGTTCCAGCGACGCGTCCACATAGCGCACATTGCCGCCGGCCGAGCCTTCCTCGCCCATCACGTGCCAGGGTTCCAGCGCGCCGCGCAGCGTCACATGCACGCCGCGGGCCACGAACTCGCCGTACTTCGGGAAGCGGAACTCGAAGTGCGGCGCGAACCAATTGGCGTCGAAGGCATAGCCGGCCTCGCGCATGTCCTGCATGACGTCGGCAAAGTCCTCGCGCACGAAATGCGGCAACAGCCAGCGGTCGTGCAGCTCCGTGCCCCAGCGCACCAGCGGTGCGCGGTAGGGTTTGTTCCAGAAGCGGGTGACGAGCGCGCGCAGCAGCAGTTGCTGCACGATGCTCATGCGCGCATGCGGCGGCATCTCGAAAGCGCGCAGCTCCAGCAGGCCCAGGCGGCCGGTGGCGGAGTCGGGCGAGTAGAGCTTGTCGATACAGAACTCGCTGCGGTGGGTGTTGCCGGTCACGTCGACCAGTACATTGCGCAGCGTGCGGTCGATAAGCCAAGGAGCGACGTTGTCCCCGAGCTTGTGGATCTCGCCCAGCGCAATCTCCAGCTCGCGCAACTGGTCGTTGCGCGCCTCGTCCACGCGCGGCGATTGGCTGGTGGGGCCGATGAAGAGGCCGCTGAACAAATAGCTGAGCGACGGGTGGTTGTGCCAGTAGGCCAGCAGCGACGCGAGCAGCGCGGGGCGGCGCAGGAAGGGCGAATCCGCCGGCGTGGCGCCGCCGAGCACGAAGTGGTTGCCGCCGCCGGTGCCGGTGTGGCGGCCGTCGATCATGAACTTCTCGCTCGACAGGCGCGTGAGGCGCGCGGCTTCGTACAGGAACTCGGTGTGGTCGACCAACTCGCGCCAGTTGTGGGCCGGGTGGATGTTGACCTCGATGACGCCGGGGTCTGGCGTGACCTGCAGCAGCTTCAGGCGCGGGTCGCGCGGCGGCGGGTAACCCTCCAGCACGATCTTGTAGCCCGTGTCCTCGCAAGCCGCCTCCACCGCCGTCAACAGCTCCAGGTAATGCTCGAGCTTTTCGAGCGGCGGCATGAAGACGTAGAGCACGCCGCTGGCCTTGCCCTTGCGTTCGGCCGCGGGGCCGTTGGCGCGCCGCGGGTCGCGGGCTTCGACGCACAGCGCCGTGCGCGTGACGTCACGGGCGCTCTCGAAGCGGCCTGGTGCGGCCTGGGTCGAGGCGTCGCCTGCCCCTGCCCCACCAATGCCGGCGCCACCCGCAGCAGCACCGGCCTTGCCCCCCAGCCGCAGGCCCGGCACCGGCCCGGCCGACGTCACGCCCAGCGTCTGCACCCGCAGTGCCGCCGCGGCCGGCAGCATGCCGCGCGGTGCGAAAGGATCCTGCTCGATCAGATAGGGATAGTCGCCCTTGCTGACCCAGGGGAGCGAGTCCAGCGGCAGCCGCCAGCCCATCGGCGAGTCGCCGGGATGCAGGTAGAGGCGATCGTCGCGGAAGAACCAGGGCCCCGTCTGCCAGCGCGTGCCGGCCAGGGCCGGCGAGTCGCCGCTGTGGGCGATCGGCAGCACATAGCCGACGACCTCGGCCAGGCCTTGCTCGAAGATGCGGCGCAGGCGCGCCCGCTCCATCTCGTCGTCCAGCCGCGAGTCGAAGGGGTCGACGTTGACCGGCAGGCGGCGCTCGCGCCACAGGTAGTAGAAGGTGTCCTCGTAAGCGGGCTCGACATGGCTGTCTGGTAGGGCCAGGCGGCGCGTCAATGCGCTCATGAAGGCCTGGGCATGCGTGCTCGTGTAAGCGTGGCCCTCGCGTTCGTCAGCGAACCACTCCGGGTTGCGCCAGCAGGGTTGGCCGTCGGCACGCCAGTAGATGGACAGCGCCCAGCGCGGCAGCTGCTCGCCCGGGTACCACTTGCCCTGGCCGAAATGGAGGAAGCCGCCCTGGCCATATTCGTCGCGCAGCCTGTGCGTGAGCTGCTGGGCGTGGATGCGCTTGGTGGGGCCGAGCGCCTCGGTGTTCCATTCGGGGGCGTCGCGGTCGTCGATGGACACGAAGGTGGGCTCGCCACCCATCGTCAGCCGCACGTCGCCGGCGGCCAGTTCGCGATCCACCTGCTCGCCGAGCTTCAGCACTTCGGCCCATTGCTCTTCGGTGTAGGGCTTGGTCACGCGCGGCGATTCGTAGATGCGCGTGACGCTCATCTCGTGCTCGAACTCGACCTCGGCCTTGTCGACGGCGCCGCTGATGGGCGCTGCGCTGCCAGGCGTGGGCGTGGCCGCCAGCGGGATGTGGCCTTCACCGGCGAGCAGGCCGGAGGTCGGGTCCAGGCCGATCCAGCCCGCGCCGGGCAGATAGACCTCGCACCAGGCGTGCAGGTCGGTGAAGTCGACCTCGGTGCCGCTGGGGCCGTCCAGCGCCTTCTCGTCGGGCGTCAGCTGGATCAGGTAGCCCGACACGAAGCGCGCCGCCAGGCCGAGGTGGCGCATCAACTGCACCAGCAGCCAGCCGGAATCGCGGCAGGAGCCGGAGGCTTTCTCCAATGTCTCCTCGGGCGTCTGCACGCCGGGCTCCATGCGGATCAGGTAGGAGACGCTGCCCTGCACCTTCTGGTTGAGCTCGACGAGGAAGTCATTCGTCGAACGCCGGTCGAGCGGGATCTCCTTCAGGTAGGCGGCCAGCAAGGGCGTCAGCGGCTCGACCTGCAGATAGGGCGCGAGCTCGATCTGCTGGACCTCGTCGTACTTGAAGGGGAAGGTCTGGGCGTGCTCTTCGAGGAAGAAGTCGAAGGGGTTGTAGACCGACATCTCGGCCACCAGGTCCACCGTGACGGTGAACTCGGTCGTCTTCTCGGGGAAGACCAACCGCGCCAGGTAGTTGGCGAACGGGTCCTGCTGCCAGTTGATGAAATGGTCGGCAGGTTCGATGCGCAGCGAGTAGCTCAGCACCGGCGTGCGGCAATGCGGCGCCGGCCGCAGCCGCACGACCTGCGGGCCGAGGCTGACGGGGCGGTCGTATTTGTAGCGGGTGACGTGCTTGAGGGCGACGTGGATGCTCATGTCAGTTGTCCGTTCTGCATTCGCGGCTATCGCGACGCATAGAGTTATCGGGCCGAGCGCCGGGCCGCTCCCAAGCCGGCCCGCGATGGCGATGTGCTCGCGGCTCAATGCCGCGAGCATCGCCGTCCCCTAAGGGGACCGACCGGACCCGCCCGCGTTCAGCGCGGCAGGACAGGGCGAGGGGCACTGTCATCCTGTCGAAGGAACGAGGAAGTCGCGGCTGATGCCGGCACCGAGATCGGCCACCTCGGCGAGGAAGTCGTCCAGGAAGGGATGCAAGCCCTTGGCCAGGATCTCGTCAATGCGCCCGAAGGCCAGTTCCGCCTCCAGCCGCCCGACGCGGCGCAGCGTCTCGCCCGACTGTGGATTGGCCACGCGCTTGAGGTTGGCCAGCATGCGCGTCACGCAATGCGACAGCGAGCGCGGCATGTCGGGGCGCAGGATCAGCAGCTCGGCCACCTTGTCGGGCTGGATGACGTTGCTGTAGACCTTGCGGTAGATCTCGAAGCCCGACACCGAGCGCAGCACGGCCGACCAGTAGTAGAAATCGCGCGCCGTGTCGCGCTCGGAGACGATCTCCCCGTCGTGGCGATAGAACTTGACGTCCAGCAGCCGCGCCGTGTTGTCGGCCCGCTCCAGGAAGGAGCCGATGCGGATGAAGTGAAAGGCCTCGTCCTGCAGCATGGTGCCGACCGTGACGCCACGCGACAGGTGCGAGCGGTACTTGACCCACTCGAACAGCTGCGACGGATCTCGCGTCAGCAGGCCTTCGCGCAGCAGGCGACGGAACTCCAGCCAGGTCTGGTTCATCGTCTCCCAGACCTCGGTCGTCAGCGCACCGCGCACGGCCCGCGCGTTCTCGCGCGCCGCGCGCAGGCAGTTGAAGATGGACGAGAGATTGTTCTCGTCGGCCACCATGAACTCCATGACGCTGCGGCTGTTGATGCGCGGGTACTTGGTGTTGTAGAGGCTGTTCAGCTCGGAGATCGACACCAGGCTGCTCCACGACTGCTCGGATTCCGTCGCCGATTGCGGCTGGAGGGAGGTTTGGTACGCGATGTCCAGCATCCGAGCGGTGTTTTCGGCCCGCTCGATGTAGCGGCTCAGCCAAAACAGGTGGTCAGCGGTCCTAGACAGCATGCTTCGACTCCCTTTCGTTGGCCGAAAACACCGCGCGCGCTGATGCGCGCTGCCGTGTTGTGGCTTCGCCCCGAGCGCTGCGCGCTCGACCCGCCCGCTCGATGTAGCGGCTCAGCCAAAACAGGTGGTCAGCGGTCCTAGACAGCATGCTTCGACTCCCTTTCGTTGGCCGAAAACACCGCGCGCGCTGATGCGCGCTGCCGTGTTGTGGCTTCGCCCCGAGCGCTGCGCGCTCGACCCGCCCGCTCGATGTAGCGGCTCAGCCAAAACAGGTGGTCAGCAGTCCTAGACAGCATGCTTCGACTCCCTTTCGTTGGCCGAAAACACCGCGCGCGCTGATGCGCGCTGCCGTGTTGTGGCTTCGCCCCGAGCGCTGCGCGCTCGACCCGCCCGCTCGATATAGCGGCTCAGCCAAAACAGGTGGTCAGCGGTTCTTGAAAGCATCGATCAGTCCTCCCTCAGTCCTCAAGAACCCAGGTGTCCTTGGTTCCACCACCCTGGCTGCTGTTCACCACCAAGGACCCCTCTTTCAACGCCACCCGAGTCAACCCGCCGGGCACCATGCGCACGCTCGACCCCGACAGCACGAAGGGTCGCAGATCAATGTGACGCGGCGCGATGCCCGACTCGACGAAGGTCGGGCAGGTCGACAGCGACAGCGTCGGCTGGGCGATGTAGTTGCCCGGGTTGGCAATGAGCTGCGCCCGGAAGGCCTCCACCTCGGCCTTGGTAGCCGCGGGGCCGACGAGCATGCCGTAGCCCCCTGCGCCGTGCACCTCCTTGACCACCAGCTCGGACAGGTGCGCCAGCGTGTAGGCCAGGTCTTCCTTGTCGCGGCAGACATAGGTCGGCACGTTCTGCAGGATGGGTTTCTCGCCGAGGTAGAACTCGATCATCTTCGGCACGTAGGGGTAGATGGACTTGTCGTCCGCGATGCCGGTGCCGATGGCGTTGGACAGCGTCACCTTGCCCGCCTTGTAGGCGTCCACGAGGCCGGCGCAGCCCAGCTGCGAATCGGCGCGGAACACCTTGGGATCGAGGAAGTCGTCGTCCAGGCGGCGGTAGATCACGTCGACGCGCTTGGGGCCGCGCGTGGTGCGCATGTACACGAAGCCGCCGTCGACGAACAAGTCCTGACCCTCGACCAGCTCCACGCCCATCTGCTGGGCCAGGAAGGCGTGCTCGAAGTAGGCCGAGTTGTACATGCCCGGCGTCAGCACGACGACGGTCGGGTCCGACACGCCCGAGGGCGCCACGCTGCGCAGCGTGTCCAGCAGCAGGTCGGGGTAATGCGCCACCGGCGCGATGCGGTGATTGACGAACAGCTCAGGGAAGAGCCGCATCATCATCTTGCGGTTCTCGAGCATGTAGCTCACGCCGCTGGGCACGCGCAGGTTGTCTTCCAGCACGTAGTAGTGGCCGCTACCGTCGGCGTGGCCGGCGCGCACGATGTCGACGCCGGCAATGTGGCTGTAGACGCCGCCGGGCACGTCCACGCCCATCATTTCCTTGCGGAACTGGGCGTTGTTCAGGATCTCGTCGGCGGGCACGATGCCGGCCTTGAGGATTTCCTGGTCGTGATAGACGTCGTGGATGAAGCGATTCAGCGCCGTCACGCGCTGGGCCAGGCCGGCCTGCATGGACGTCCACTCGCTGGCCGGGATGACCCGCGGGATCAGGTCGAAGGGGATCAGGCGCTCGGTGCCTTCGCCCGAGTCCTTGTCGCCGTAGACGGCGAAAGTGATACCCACGCGTCGGAAGATCAGCTCGGCCTGCTCGCGCCGCTCGCGCATCAGCGACTCGGGCTGCTCGGCCAGCCAGCGGGCATAGCTCTCGTAGTGAGCACGCACGCCACCGGCCTGCTGGGCCTGGCCGGTGGCGCCTTGCCACTGCAGCGCAGCGGCATTCATCTCGTCAAAGGCGGTCTGCATCGTTGCTCCTGTTCCCTGCCTCGCGACGCAAGTTCCGCGCCCGCGCTAGAAAGAAGCTTCTGGTGCGTGCACGCACGACTTGCGTGCATACCGCCCGGTACATGGGCGGCATGCACGGTTGTACACCGGGTCGAGGCCTCAGAAACGCAGTTGCAACCCTGTACTCGCCGACCGGCCCGCCTGGGGCGCCAGGTCGCGGATGGTCGGCACGGCGGTGGCGTTGTAGGCCAGCTTGTTGCCCAGGTTGTCGAGCTTCAGGTACCAGAGGGCGTCGGTCTGCCCCCAGCGCAGCTGGCGGGCGACGGACAGGCGCAGCGTGCCGTAGCCGGGCGTGGGCGTGTCGAACTCGGCGACGCGGGTCTGGCGGGCGGCGCCGCGCCATTCCAGCTTGCCGGACCAGTCGCCCTGCCGGGCCTCCAGGCCCAGCATGGCGCGCAGCGGTGCCAGGCGCGGCAGGGGCTCGCCGGTGGCACGGTTGTCGCCGCGCACGGCGTCCAGTTGGCTCAGCAACGCGATGGTGGGATGCAGCTGCCAGCGGCCTTCCAGCTCGACGCCACGCAGCCGCGCCGGCACGGCCTGGAAGTTGTAGACCGGCACCGCCTCGCCGTCGTTGTCCACCGTCGCACCGGTGGCTTGCAGCGCGATGTAGTTGGTAAAGCGCGTCTCGTAGACATTGACGTGGACGTGGCTCTGCGCCGATTCCCACTTCAAGCCGACGTCCAGGCCCTTGGACCGCTCCAGGCCCAGGTTGGCATCGCCCCGCTCATACGCCGCGCTGGCCAGATGCAGGCCGTTGGCGAACAGCTCGTAGTAGGCCGGTGCGCGCTCGGTGCGGTTCAGGTTGGCGCTCAGGCTCCAGGCGTCGCTCAAGGGATAGACGCCGCTGAGCGCGACGCTGACGGGTTTGAAGCGCCTGTCCGCCGGGGTGCCGAAGCGCTCGCCACCGTCCGAGTCCACCGTCACGCGCTCACTGCGCGCGCCCGCCGACCAGTCCACGCCGCCCAGCCTGGCCTGCTCCAGCACGAAGACGCCGGTATTGCGGGTGCGCGTGCTGGGCACGAAGGCCTCCTCGCCCAGGGCCGAGAAGTCCAGCGACTCGGTCTGCAGGCCGACCAAGCCCTTGACCGGGCCCCATGGGGTCTGGATCGCGGCGTGCTCCACCTCCAGGCGCCCATCGGTACCGGTGCTCTTGAAGGTCGTGCCGACCTCGCCCGTGCCCTCCACCTCCTGGTGCTCGTAGCGGTTGCGGCTGAGTTGCCAGCTGACGCGGTGGATGGGGCCGTCGGCCGTCGCCCACTCGCCCGCCGTCGCCAGGCGCTGGCGCTGCATGCGGATGGTCACGTCCTCCTCGGCCGTGGTGCCGTAGTTGGTGTGGAAGTCGTCCACGGACACGCCGGCATAGCCGCCCTGGAAGAACACCGAGCCGCCCACCGCGCCGCCATGGCTGCGCGCCGCGGAGTTGCGCACGCTGGTGCGGGTTTCGCCATCACTGTCAAAGCGCGGGGCGACCTGGTCGCCGGCGTCACGCCCGGCCAGGTCGACATGCCAGCCAAAGCCGGCGTGCTGCTGGCCGCTGCCGCCGTCCAGCACCACGGCGCCGCTCTTGTCGCGCGAGGCGCCGCCGAGGCGAACTTCCGCCGCGCCGCTCAGGCCGTCGATCAGCGTGCGCGGGATGCGGTTGTCCAACGTGTTGACGACACCGCCCACCGCGTTGCCGCCGTACAGCAGGGCCGCCGCGCCGCGCAGCACCTCGACCTTGTCGATGACCAGCGGGTCAATGGCCACGCCGTGGTCGAAGCTGAGGTTGGACGCGTCCACCGACGCGCCGGAGTTGCTCAAGATGCGCACGCGGTCGCCATCCAGGCCGCGGATGCTGGGCCGGCTGGCGTTGGGGCCGAAGTTGGTGGCCGCCACGCCGGGCAGGCCTTGAAGGGTGTCGCCGAGGTTGGCGGCGCGGGTCAGCACGAGCTGGTCACCGCTGAGGGAATCGCTGGGTTGGGCCAGCACCTGGCTCTTCAGCGGGTTGCCGGTGACGACGACCTTGTCGAGGGATTCGGCGGGCTCAGCTTGAGCAGAAAGGGAAACAAGACAGGCGGCCGCAAGGGGCGCCAGGGCAAAGGAACGCATGAAGGTACTTCCGCAAGAAAACGCAAACACCCGCGCCAACTTTGGGCGCGGGAAGGCTTGGACTTCAGGCGGAAGCGGGCGGCGCGCGGGCCGGGGGCAGGCCGAGGCTGACCGCGCGCGGTACACCGCCGCGGGCCACTAGCGGCGCGGCATGCGTGGCCGAGCCGACAGCCAGAACCACCGGTTCGGCCACTGGCGCGCCGGCGCCGAGGTCGGCGGCGGTCAGGCAGAGGTCGCAGTGAACCAGGTGGGCGATGCCGTCGTCCTGGCGGTCGCTGCCGACGTGCGACAGCGCATGCACCCCGGCCATCGCTTGCGCGAGGGGGAGTAGCAGCGCCAGCCACAACAGCCAGTTTCTTGACCAACGACGAACGTTCACGGAGGGGCCTGTTACCAGGGCAAAGATCGGTGCGAGAGGGTCTGCGCGGGTGCAGGGCTAGACGCGCGGCGCCGCCAGGGCTCATGCCCAGGCCAGGCGCGCAACAACGCCATGCGCCCGCGCAGACCCTCTCCCGAAGGGTTGTCACTCAAAAGCCTGCGCGCGGCGTTGCGAAGCCTCGCTGGGGACGACCCCAGCTTCGTTTCGCGCCTTGCTCGCAGGCTTTTGAGTGGCAACGCACCCGACCTTTGCCCTGGTAACAGGCCCCGATCCTAAACTCAGGCCTCTACAGAGCCTGAAGTCACCCTCTCATGAAGCTCATCGACACCATCCTGGCCGACGCGCCGGCCATCACGGCCATCCGCCGTGACCTGCACAAGCACCCCGAACTCTGCTTCCACGAGCAGCGCACAGCCGACGTCATCGCCCAGGCGCTGACCGACTGGGGCATCCCCGTGCACCGGGGCCTGGGCAAGACCGGCGTCGTCGGCATCGTCAAGAACGGCTCGTCCGACCGCGCCGTCGGCCTGCGCGCCGACATCGACGCGCTGCCGATGACCGAGCGCAACGAGTTCCCGCACGCCAGCTCCTACCTGGGCCGCATGCACGCCTGTGGCCATGACGGCCACACCGCCATGTTGCTGGCCGCCGCCAAGCACCTGGCGACGAACCGCAACTTCGACGGCACCGTCTACCTCGTCTTCCAGCCTGCCGAGGAAGGTGGCGGCGGCGCGCGCGAGATGATCAAGGACGGCCTGTTCGACAAGTTCCCGATGGAGGCCATGTTCGGCGCCCACAACTGGCCCGGCATGCAGGCCGGCCAGTTCGCGCTGAAGAGTGGCCCGGTGTTCGCCAGCAGCAACGAGTTCAAGATCACCTTGCGCGGCAAGGGCTCGCACGCCGCCATGCCCCACCTCGGCCTGGACCCGGTGCCGGCCGCCTGCCAGCTCGTCACGGCCTTCCAGACCATCGTGTCGCGCAACAAGCGTCCCATCGACCCCGGCGTCATCTCCGTGACCATGATCCACGCCGGTGAGGCGACCAACGTGGTGCCCGACTCAGTGGTCATGGAGGGCACGGTGCGCACTTTCACGCTGGAGCTGCTGGACCTGTTCGAGCGCCGCATGAAGGAGATGACCGAGCAGCTCGCCGGCGCCTTCGAGCTGACTGCCGAGTTCGAATTCCGACGCAACTACCCGCCGACGATCAACCACCCCGAAGAAACCGAATTCGCTCGCCGCGTGCTGACCGACATGGTCGGTGCCGACAACGTGCAGGAGTTCGAGCCCACCATGGGCGCCGAGGACTTCAGCTACTACCTGCTCGACAAGCCCGGCTGCTACTTCCTGATCGGCAACGGCGACGGCAGCCACCGCGTCGGTGGCCATGGCATGGGGCCCTGCATGCTGCACAACCCGAGCTATGACTTCAACGATGAGCTGATTCCGCTGGGCGGCTCGATGTGGGTCAGGATGGCTGAAGCCTGGTTGAATACACCGCGATGAATCACGAGCAAATCATCCAGGACACCCGCGACTGGGTCGTCAAGGCCGTCATCGGCCTGAACCTCTGCCCGTTCGCCAAGGCCGTCCACGTCAACGAGCGCATCCGCTACGTCGTCAGCGACGCCACCGAGCCCGAGGCGCTGCTGAAGGACCTGGCCCGCGAACTGCTGGCGCTCAACCGTGCCGATCCGGAAGAGGTCGACACGACGCTGGTCATCCATCCCCATGTGCTGACCGATTTCCTCGACTTCAACGACTTCCTGGACGCGGCCGACGCGCTGGTGGAAGAACTGAAGCTCGACGGCATCCTGCAGATCGCCGACTTCCACCCCGCATACCAGTTCGAAGGCAATGAGCCCGACGACATCGCCAACTACAGCAACCGCTCGCCCTACCCGACGCTGCACATCCTGCGCGAAGACAGCATCGAGCGCGCCGTCGAGTCCATGCCCGACACGGCGTCCATCTACGAGAACAACCTAGAAACGCTGGACAAGCTGGGCGTGGAGGGCTGGCGCAAGCTCGGCCTCAAGGGCTGAGGCTCATTCCTTCACCCAGGAGAACGCGCCGCCGCCCTTCTTGGGCGAATTGGCGCGTGTGCGCAACACGGCATCGAAGCCGCTCTTGCCGCCATTCCAGATGGCTGTCAGCAAGCTGACAACATCGTCGCGGCTGTAGGCATCCAGGTCGGCACGGAACTGCTTGATCGCCGCCGCCAGCATGTCGCGCGGCAGCTCCTGGTGGGTTGCCAGCACGAGGAACATGGCGGCGAACAGGTCGGGCCGGCTGCCACACAGCACCTGGATGCGTCGCAGCGCCTCGGGCGGCGCCGCGCGCTGGCCCGGATGCAGCCAAGTCAACTCGTCTGGGCCTTCGGCTTGCACGTCATCGGCCATCGCGGTCTCCTCGTGCCGCTCGTTGGCGGCTTGATTTATCACAGCGTCCGCCTAGTGTCAGTCATTTATGACCCAAAACGTGCAGCAAACCACGTTCAAGAGGCTTTCCGAGGCATGCTGACGCCCCAGTCATGCGGCAAACTCCGCGGCTGCTCTCGTGTCCCCCGCCACCATGCAACCCAAGACCCTCGCCCTCATCGATGACGACGCTGAGTACTCCGAGTTCCTGACCCAGCATCTGCAGGAGCAGCAGGGCATCGCGGTCAGCCGTTTCGACGACAGCAATGCGCTGCTGGCCTCACCCGATGCCTTTGGCTTTGATTTCTATCTCGTCGACCTGATGCTGCCCGGCGTCAACGGCGTGGAGCTGATCAAGATCCTGCGCCGGCGCACCGATGCCGGCGTCGTCGTCGTGTCGGGGCGCCTCGGGCCGGAAGTCTTCCGCGAGGTCATCACGGCTGGCGCCGACATGTATCTCGTCAAGCCGGTGCAGTTCGAGCAGGTGTCGCTGGCGATTGCCGCCGTGCAGCGCCGCGTTGCCAAGCCCTCGGCGGCCGACGCGGTCTGGAAGCTGGACCGCGCCAGTGGCGAGCTCGTCGTGCCCGACGGCACGCGCATCCAGTTGAGCGAGGCCGACCGCCAGTTGCTGGAATGCTTTGCCCAGGCCGGCGGCGAACCGGTCACGCGCGAGACTCTGCTGAACAAGCTCGGCCGCGAGGTGCCCGAGGGCGAGACCGACGACGGCCTGTCGGCCACCATCTACCGCCTGCGCCGCCGCATCGAGCGCGCCACGCCCACCCTGGTGCCGCTGCAGAGCAAGTCGCGGGTCGGCTATGTCTTCCGCGCGCCGCTGCAGCTGATCTAGACCTGTTTTCTGAAAACGCCTGGGGCCAGCGCATCCAGGCCCGGCGTCGTGACCAGGCCCTGCTCGGCCGTTCCAACGAAGAACAAGCCCCCGGGATGCAGCCGCGCCAGCACTTGCGCCAGGACGGTCTGGCGCGTCGCCGCATCGAAATAGACCAGCACCTGGCGCAGCCAGATCGCATCAAAGCCCTGAGCGCCGTGCAGCGGTGCGCGCAGGTCGTGGCGCTCGAAGCGCACGCGCTCGCGCAGGCCGGCCTGCATCTGCACCAGGCCGGTACTTGCCGGGTCGCCGCCCAGGCCGTAACGGCGCAGCCGCTCCGGCGTGACCCCGCGCAGTTGCGCCTGCGGGTAGAGGCCCTCGGCGGCGCTGCGCAGACGGCGCTCGTTGGTGTCGGTGCCCAGCACCAGCCAATCAGCGCCGACGCGCCCGGCCTGCTGCAGGTCGGCCAGCAGCATGGCCAGGCTGTAGGCCTCGTCGCCGAAGGAAGTGCTCGCGCTCCACAGCCGCGGGCGCTGCGGACGGACACGGCTCAGTTCGGACTCCAGCAGGTCGAAATGCATCAACTCACGGAAGAAATGGTTTTCGGGGGTGGTCAGCAGGTCGACAGCCATCTGGAATTCGCCGCCATCGTCCGCCGTGGCGATCAGCGTGACATAGGCCTCATAGCTGTCCAGGCCGAGGCGCTGCAGCCGCGGCGCCAGACGGGACGCCACCACGGTCCTCTTGACCGTCGCAAAGCCCAATCCCAGGTTCTCCTGCATCAGCCCACCAAGCCGCACATACGTGTCTTCGCGCAATTCCGGCAAGCCCATCGTTCAGGCGTCCTCTCGGGCCGTCGTGGCGATGAGATCGGCCAGGCCGAGAGCGCGGCAGGCGTCGGCGGGCACGTTGCTGGCCCACGTCAGCTGCAGGCTCTCGGCACCGGCGGCATCGAACTGCTCGACGGCCGTGTAGAGGCCGATCTCCATCGGCAGGCTGCCCCGGCAGCTGACGCGCTGGCCCGCCTGAGGGGTGGAAAGGACGACGGCCAACATGGCTCCAAGCCTAGGAGCTGCCGACAGCCGCCGCTGCGGGGAATTCTTGACCGGGTCTGTCGGGCCGCCTCAAGACCCCGCTGCGGCGTGATCCAGGCCACGGCCTCGGCCGCCTTCAGCGGTCCAGCACGCCGCTCATGCCGACGGCAACCCGTTTTCGGGTCGATGGCGCTGCACATCACGCATCAGGCGCGCGACGACGAGGCGCATGACGTGGAAACCGAGCTTGGGGTTCTGGTAGTAGAGCAAGGCCATCTCCTCGGCTGTGAGGCTGTAGACGACGCAATCGCCCGGAGCCTCCAGCGTCAGCGTGCGGCGGTTGTCGGGCGCGAACAGGCCGATCTCGCCGACCAGGCTGCCCGGCGGCAGCAGTTCGTCGTATTCGGCCAGCCGCAGCGTACCGGTGTCGAGGTAGAGCATCTCGGTGGCGGCATCGCCCTGGCGCCACAAGGTGGTGCCGGCTTTCACGGTCCGGCGGTGCATGTGCGGCAGCAGCCACTCGGACACTGGCGTGCCGTCGCGCGCGTTCTCGATGGCCTTGACGAGCTTCCTGATCTGCAACGTCTTCTTGATGTTGATCGGGATCAGTGCGCCATAAAGCAGCAGCGTTGGCAGCGCCGACTTCAGCGCGCCATAGGCGACGAGGAAGCAGCAGGCCGTCAGTGCCGCGATGCGCAACGGCAGCATGCTTTTCATCAGATAGCTGGCCAGCATCAGCGTGGCGCCGATGAAGCCGAGGATGGTGGCGAGGGTGTCGGTCATGGTTGGAGCAGCGCCTGAACTTGGGGTTGGGCCAGCACGGTCAGCGCATGCGCGTGGCCCTGCTCGACGATGGCGTCGAAACGCTGCCAGGCCAGCAGGCCGACACGCTCCAGCGGCGGGTTGAAATAGACGTCGCAGGCGGCCTGCGCGGCACGGCGGCGCGAGCTGCTGTAGAGGATGGTCACGTTGAGCAGATAGGCCGACAGCGCGGGCAGCCGGTAGCGCCGCCGCGAGCGCGCGCGCCAGCGGTCGCGCAGCAGCGCCCAGGGGCCGGGCACCTCGTCGAAGTCGAGCTTGCGGGCCTTGTGCAGGCTGAGGTCCGCGCCGATGACCAGGCCCACGCCGCGGCGCGCGCGCATCACGTCGACGGGGAAGTTGTTGAAGCTACCGCCGTCGCACAGCAGGTCACCATCGACGACGACGGGTGGCAGCGCGCCGGGGATGGCCGTGCTGGCGCGTAGCGCACGCTCCAGCGGGCCGTGGGTCAACAGGGCCTCGCTGGCCTGGGAATAGTTGGTGGCCACGCAGAAGAAAGGCTTCCACAGGTCCTCGATGCCGGCGCCCGGGCCGGCCAGCCGGCCGAGCGCTCGGTCCAGGATGCCGCGCAGGCGCCGGCCGCGGATCAGCGAGATCAGCGGCAGCAGGTTGAAGTCACCGGTCGGGTTGACCTTGAAGGCCTCGCGCGCAACGGCCGTGGTGTGCGCCAGCGGCTGGTCGGTCGCGGCCAGCGCCGCCATGACCGCGCCCATGCTGGTGCCGCCCACGCAGTCCACCACCACGCCCTGCTCTTGCAGCGCGCGCAGCAGGCCGAGGTGCGAGAAGCCGCGCGCGCCACCGCCGGCCAGCACCAGGCCGACCGCGCGGCGCGCCTGCAGCCGTGCCAGGCGGGCCAGGTCGCCTGCCAGCGCGGGGCGCACGTGGAAATGATCGGCCACCGGCCGGCGCGCCAGCCAGGCCGCCGTGCCGCGCGGTGCCGGCGTGTCGGCCGCGTGCAGCAGCACGAGGATCTCGTCGGCCTCCGTTCGTGGCGGGCGCTGCACCAGGCATTGCGTCTCGCTGAGGTGCACGGCCGGCGCGGCGCCGGCATCGGCCAGCAGCAGCACCTCGTCGGCATGGCGGCAGCAGCGCTGCGTCCAGGGCGTGGGCGCGTCGTCGGCCAGCAGCAACACGAAGTCGTGGGCGGCCTCGACCTCGTCCAGCCACAGCGACACCTGGCGATAGCGCTCGCCTTCGTCGGCCGCCGCGCCGACGGCGGCATCCACCGCGGCCGCGTCGATGACGCAGACGCGGCCGAAACGGCCAAGCCCCGCCGCCAGGCCGAGTGCCAGCCCGGCCGCGTCCACGCCGGCGGTGATGGGCAGCAGCGCCTGCACGACCGGCGCAGCGAAGGGCGCGGGCGCATGTTCGGTCTGCAGCCGATGCACGATCTGGCGCGTCAGCGCGATGCCGACGCGTGGCTGCTGCTCGATCAGGCGCAGGAAGGGATCCTTGTCCAGCCGCACGAGCACGGAGTCGCGGATGGCGACGACGGTGGCCGAACGCGGCGCCGCCGTGTACAGGCTCATCTCGCCGATGACCTGCCCGCGGCCCAGCTCCCGCACGACACGCGGCGTCTCGCCATCACTCGACACATAGGCCCGCAAGCGCCCGCTGACCGACAGATACATCGAGTCGCCCGGCTCGCCCTGCTGCATCAACGTCTGGCCGCCAGCCACCTCGACCCAGGTCAGCTGCTCGCGCAGCAGGGCCAGCGTGGCCGCGTCGAGCTCGCCGAAGGCCTGGGCCAGCAGCTCGCCAAGCAGGCGGTCGTGATAGCCCTCGGTCATTGCAAGGTCAGGGCGAACACGTCGACCGAGCTCGTCTTGCCCTTGAACTGCACCGGCCCGATGGGCTCGCTCGGCAGCGCGCCGGCGAGCTGGGCCTGGGTCGCGGCGTCGAACAGCACGGCGTGGCCGGCCACCTTGGTGTGAGCTTCCATGCGCGCCGCGACGTTGACCGCGTCGCCGATGCAGGTGTAGGTGGCGCGCTGGCGCGTACCGGTGTAGCCGGCCACGACATCGCCGCTGGCGATGCCCACGCCGATGCGGATCTCGGGCCGGCCGGCGGCGCGCTGCTCCTCGCTGAACTGGGCCACCATCTCGATCATCTCGGCCGCCGCCAGCACGGCGCATTGGCCGGCCGCGGGCAGCGGCTGCGGCGCGCCGAAGATGGCCATCAGACCGTCGCCGATCATCTGGTTGACGACGCCGCCATGACCGTTGATGGCCGCGAACATCAGCGTGTAGTAGGTGTTCAGCAGCTCGATGATGTCCTCGGGCGGCTGCGATTCGGCAAGCGTCGTGAAGCCACGGATGTCGCAGAACAGCACCGTCGCCTGCACCCGGCGCCCGCCCAGTGCGAAGCCCTCCGCCTCCAGGTCCTGGGCCACCTCGCGGGTCGCGAAGCGCCGCACCAGCTCGCGCTGCTGGTCACGCAGGCGCTTGCGCTCCAGGCTGGCGTTGATGCGCGCCTTCAGCAGCACGAGGTTGACGGGCTTGTGCAGATAGTCCTCGGCGCCCAGCTCGACGCAGCGCACGATGCTGTCCATGCCCTCGACGGCCGAGGTCACGATGACCGGCAGCTCGCGCAGCTCGGGGTGGGCGCGCAGCTTCTCCATCAGCTCGATGCCGTCCATGCCCGGCATGTGGATGTCCACCAGCAGCAGGTCGAAGGCCTCCTGCTGCACGCGCTGCAGCGCCGCCAGGCCGTCCTCGACCGCCACGACCTCGTGGCCCAGCAACTCGACGTGGCGCGCCAGCAGCAGGCGGTTGACCCGGTTGTCCTCCACCAGCAGGATGCGCGCACGCTTGGCACGGCGGTCACGCATGGCGGCGCTCCTTCAGCTCGGCGGCCACGGGGTCGAACAACGCGGCCAGCGCATCGACCCGGCCGGCGGCAGCAGCGCCCAGCTCGGCCAGCGTCGTGTGCTCCAGCGCGCGCGCCGCCTCGGCGAAAGCCGTGGCTCCAAACGTCACGCCGTTGCTCTTGAGCGAATGCGCATGCCGTCTGAAGGCCACCGCGTCGCCGGCAGTGATGGCCGACCGCATCGCCGCCAGGCCTTGCGGCACGTCCTCCAGGAAGGAGTCGATCAGCTCGGGCATGAAGTCGGCCCCGGCGCTGTCCACCAGTGCCGCGAACACGTCGTCGTCGATCACCGCCATGACCCCCTCCTTTGCGCCCCATCCATGCAGCCGTGCACCTTCAACTGCACCCGGACCGGGCACCGCATCATGACCGCACCGGCACGGCTTGCAAGGCCTGTACCAGCGCCTCCACCCGAATCGGCTTGGTCACGTAGTCGTCCATGCCCGCCGCCAGGCAGGCTTCGCGGTCCCCCTGCATGGCGTTGGCCGTCATCGCGACGATGCTTGGGCACTGCGGCAACGCACGCAGGCGCCGCGCGGCCTCCAGCCCGTCCATCTCGGGCATCTGCACGTCCATCAGCACCAGGTCATAGGTCTGGCGCGCCACCGCTTCGAGCACCTCGATGCCGTTGCTGGCCACATCCGCCCGGTAGCCCATCTGACCGAGCAGGCGCAGCGCCAGCTTCTGGTTCACGACGTTGTCCTCAGCCAGCAGGATGCGCAGCGGGTGGCGCTCGGCCTGGCCCAGGTCCAGCCGCGGCGCGGCCGGGGCATCGCCTGCCGCCGCCGCCTTGCCGGCCAGCAAGGCCATCAGCATGTCGTGCAGTTGGCTCTGGCGCAGGGGCTTGTGCAGATAGGCGACAAAGGCGTCTGCGGCATCGCCAATCTCCTTGCGGCCCAGCGAGCTGAACAGCACCCGTGGCAGCGCGGGCGCCAGCGGCTGCATGCGGCGAGCCAGCTCGACGCCATCCATGCCCGGCATGTGCATGTCCAGGATGGCCAGGTCAAAGCGCTCGCCGGCCTGCAGCCATTGCAGGGCCTGCTCGGGCGACTCGGTGTCCAGCGGCACCAGGCCCCATTTGGCCAGTTGCAGGGCCAGCACGCGCCGGTTGGTGGCGTTGTCGTCGACCACCAGCAGGCGGTGGCCCTTGAGGGCAACCTGCGGGCCGAAGAACTCGCGCCGCGCCATCGTCTGCGGCTCCGCCAGCGGGGCCACGATCGTGAAGTGGAAGCTGGAGCCATGGCCTGGCCCGGCGCTCTCGGCCCACATGCGCCCGCCCATCAGCTCGGCCAGCAGGCGCGAGATGGCCAGGCCCAGGCCGGTGCCGCCGTATTTGCGGCTGGTGCTGGCATCGGCCTGGCTGAACTTCTGAAACAGCTTGGCCAGGGCGGCCTCGCTCATGCCGATGCCGGTGTCGCGCACGGTGAAGCCCACCTCGTACTGCTCGCCACGAGGCTGCGCGGTGATCGTCAGCACGACCTCACCCGCCTCGGTGAACTTGACCGCGTTGGACAGCAGGTTCAGCAGGATCTGGCGCAACCGCGTCAGGTCGCCGTTCACCGAGGTCGGCACATCGCCCTCGAACAGATAGGCCAGGTCCAGCCGCTTCTCGGCGGCGCGCGGCGCCACCAGGTCCAGGGCCGACTCGACGCAGTCGCGCAAGTCGAAGGGCTGGGCCTCGATGTCCATGCGCCCGGCCTCGATCTTCGAGAAGTCGAGGATGTCGTTGATGATGGTCAGCAGCGCGTCGCCGCTGTCGCGGATGGTGGCGGCGAAGTCGCGCTGCTCGTCATTAAGTGGCGTGTCCAGCAGCAGGCCGCTCATGCCGATGACGGCATTCATCGGCGTGCGGATCTCGTGGCTCATCGTCGCCAGGAAGGCGCTCTTGGCTTCGTTGGCGGCTTCTGCAGCTGCCTTGGCTGCCTGGACCTCGTGGAAGAGCCGCACGTTCTCGATGGCGATCAAGGCCTGGTCGCGGTAGGACTCGGCCAGCGCAATCTCCTTGGCGGTGAAGCCGCCCGGGCGCTTGCGGAACAACATCATTGCGCCCACAGCCTCGCCTTCGCGCAGCAGCGGCACGCACAGCGAAGTACGCGCGCCGGTGACGGCCCGAATCATCTGCTGGCGTGGCGGCAGTTCGATCGCGTCCCAGTCCGGGATGTGGACCGTGCGCTTCCAGGCGATGGCCTGGGAGGGGAAGTTGGCTTCCGGGTCGATGGTCACCGGCTCGGTCCATCGCCCGGTTTCCAGTCCGGCGGGCGTGGCCACGGCCCGGGACAGATACTGACTGCCTTCGACACGCACGAAAGCGGCCCAGTCCAGGCTCAGCAGGCGTACAGCCGTCAGCACGATGGCATTGAAGACCGGCTGCGTATCGGTGGGCGAGGAACTGATGACGCGCAGGATGTCGGCGCTGGCCGTCTGGCGTTGCAGCGCACCCTGCGTCTCGTTGAACAACTGCACGTTGTCCAGCGCCAGGCTGGTGCTGGCGGCAATGGTTTCCAGCAGGCGTACCTCCGAGTCGCCGAAGGCGTCCTCGCGCTCGAAATCGTTGAGTTCGATGGCGCCGCGCACGGTGCCGTTGCTGGCCAGCGGCACCAGGACGACGGCTCGCGGAATTTCCGTGCCCGCCGGCGGGGCGCTGCCGAGGCCGAGCAGAACCGCCTTGGCATCGCGGTTGACGAGCAGGGTCTGCCTGGTCGTCATCAAGTGGTGGGCGACGCCCTGCGACTGCAGCGGCATCGAATCCGGCCACAGGCGCTGGCCCCGTTCGACGAGGTAGGGGAAGTGCTGCAGGCCACGATCCAGGTCGAAGGCGCGGATGCCGACGTCGCGGCCACGAAAGATCTCGCGCAACTTGTCGCCGACCAGGTCATAGATGCCCTGCAGACTCAGCTGGCCCACGAGGGCCTGCTGCACGGCGTTGATGACGGCCAGTTCGGCCTCGCGCTGCGCCAGCGCGTGTCGGAGCTGTTCGACGTCGGTCGGGTCGGCGCTGCGGGCGGTCGTCATGTCAGCTATCCATTCCGCATTCGCGGCACTCGCGATGCATGAAAGAGCATGCGGGCCGAGCGCCGGGCCGCCCCAAGCCGGCCCGGTGGGCGATGTGCTTGC
This sequence comes from Roseateles sp. P4_D2, assembly GCF_056401875.1. Classification (NCBI taxonomy): domain Bacteria; kingdom Pseudomonadati; phylum Pseudomonadota; class Betaproteobacteria; order Burkholderiales; family Sphaerotilaceae; genus Roseateles; species Roseateles sp. P4_D2. Next base: position 217,091 of record NZ_JBFUIM010000009.1, read on the forward strand.
CGGTCGATCCGGCAAGCATCGCCGTCCCCCCGGGGAACCGACTGGGCTGGCCCGCGTCCAGCGGCGCAAGACCGGGCGAGGGGCTGACTTTCATATCAATGGTCCTGGCGCTGCGGCGCCTTCGACAGGGCATCGACCAGGGCTTCGACCCGAATGGGCTTGGTGACGTAGTCGTCCATGCCCGCGGCGAGGCAGGCCTCGCGGTCGCCGGCCATCGCGTTGGCGGTCATCGCCACGATGCGTGGCCGGCTCTCGGGCCAGCGCCGGTTGATCTCTGCGCTGGCCTCCAGCCCGTCCATCTCGGGCATCTGCACGTCCATCAGCACGAGGTCATAGGTCTGGCGCTGCAGGGCTTCCAGAGCCTCGACGCCGTTGGCCGCCAGGTCGGCCCGGTAGCCCATCTGCTGCAGCAGGCGCAGCGCCAGCTTCTGGTTCACGACGTTGTCTTCGGCCAGCAGGATGCGCAGCGGGTGGCGCTCGGCGAGGTGCTGCGTCGCCACCGGCTGGGCGCGCTGGCGGCGCGGGCTGGGCACGAGGTCGGCCGCCACCGTGGCGCGCAGCGTGAAACCGAAGCGCGCGCCGCGGCCCGGGCCGTCGCTCTCGGCCCACATGCGTCCGCCCATCAGCTCGGCCATGCGCCGGCTGATGGCCAGGCCCAGGCCCGTGCCGCCGTATTTGCGCGAGGTGCTCGCATCGGCCTGGCTGAAGCTCTGGAACAGGCGGGCCAGGGCTTCAGCGCCCAGGCCGATGCCGGTGTCGCGCACAAGGAAGCGCAGCTCCACGCCGCCTTCGGCCGGAGCGGCCTCCACTTCGACGGTGATGCTGCCTGCCTCGGTGAACTTGACCGCGTTGGACAGCAGGTTCAGCAGGATCTGGCGCAGTTTGGTCACGTCGCCATTGATGCCAGCGGGCACAGTGGGCGCGATGTCGACGGCCAGCGCCAGGCCCTTCTCGCGGGCGCGCGGCGCGATCAGGTCGACGGCCGCGTCCACGCAATCGCGCAGCACGAAGGGCGCACTCTCGATGTCCATGCGGCCCGCCTCGATCTTCGAGAAGTCGAGGATGTCGTTGATGATGGTCAGCAGCGCCTCGCCGGCCTCTCGGATGATGGCTGCGTGGTCGCGCTGCTCGCCGTCGAGCGTGGAGTCCAGCAGCAGGCCGCTCATGCCGATGACGGCATTCATCGGCGTGCGGATCTCGTGGCTCATCGTCGCCAGGAAGGCACTCTTGGCCGCATTGGCCTGCTCGGCCACGGCCTTGGCGGCCTGGGCTTCTCCGAACAGGCGCGAGTTCTCCATCGCCACCGACGCCGCCAGGCTCAGGCCCACCAGAAAGCTCAGCTCGCTGTCGCGGAACGGCTGGCCGCCCTGGCGCCAGACGGTCAGGGCGCCCAGCACGCGCTGGCCGGCGCGCAACGGCGCCACCATCATGCGCTCGTCGGGGTCCTCTTCGGTGCCCTCCATCCGGACGCCGCGCGGGTCGTCGCGCGCGGCGTTGATGACGCCGGGCTCGCCCTTGGCGATCAGCGAGCCGATGATGCCCTCGCCGGCCGTGATGACGGCGTCGCGCACCTCGCTCTCGTATCTGCCGACGGCGACGATGGCGCGGTAGCGCCGCGCCGCGCCCCCGCCCTCTTCCTCCGGCACGAAAACCGCGCTGTTGTCGGCGTCCAGCAGCTCCTTGGCATGCACGGCGATGCGGTTCATGACCGTGGCCAGGTCCAGCGTGGAGGAGATCTCGCGGCCCACCTCGGCCAGGGCCGCGCTCTCGCGCGTGCGGCGCTGGATCTCGTCGAACAGGCGCGCGTTCTCCAGCGCCACGCCGACGCTGGCTCCCACCGTGCTGAGGAAGCGCACGTCGGCCTCGCTGAAGGCGTTCTCGCGTTCATAGCTTTCGACCAGGATGGCGCCCAGCACCTGGTCGTTGCCGATGATGGGCACGTTGGCGAAGGACAGCGCCTGGTCGGTGCCTGGCACCGCCAGCAGGCCGGCGGCGGCGATCTCGGCCACGTTGCGGCAGACCAGCGGCTGGCGCGTGCGGCGCATCTGCTCGAAGGGCCCGTCCGGCGCCGGCCGCTCCGGCGGCAGCTGGATGGGCACGCCGTGCTCGAGCTCGTAGAGGTAGTGGTTGAGGCCGCTGGCCGGGTCATACCAGCGGATGCCGATGTCCCGGGTCTCGAGCAGCTCGCACAGGCGGTCGCCGACACGCTGGATGATGGCCTCGAAGCTCAGCTCCGGCGACAGGCTCTGCTGCAGGTTGTTCAGCATCGCCAGCTCGTTGACGCGGCGCTCCACCTGCGCCTTGCTGGCCAGCAGCTCGGCCGTGCGCTCGGCAACGCGCTGCTCCAGGCCCTCGCGCAGCCGCAGGTTGGCCAGCGCGACGGCGGCCTGGGCGGCCAGCATGACGAGCAGATCGCGGTCGCCCTCGCGGAAGCGTCCAAACGCCCCGTCCAGGTCGGCGTAGAGGTAGCCGACCAGCTCGCGCTCGGCGATCAGCGGCGCGATGAGGCAGGAGCGCTGTTGCACGGCCGGCACGCCTTCGGGGCCGATGCGCAGGGCCGCCGCGCGGCTGCCGCGCGCTTCATCCAGCCAGGGTGTGATGGCGGTCAGCAGCGCCTCCTCGCCACCGGCCTCCCCTTGCGGCATCAGATGGCTGGCGATGTGGCGCAGGCTGCCGCCGTACTCCAGCACCAGCAGCACGCGTTCGGCGCCACTGATCTCGGCCGATTCGTCGACCAGGAACTCATGCAGCTCAGTGCCCGTGGCCAGCTCGGCCAGGCGCAGGCCGACGTCGACCTGGCGGGCGAAGCGCTCGTCCAGATGCGCGGCGCCATTGAGATGACGCGGCCTGCCGCCGTCGGCCAGCCAGGCCTGCACGACGGCACGCGCCACCGGCCGCTTGTTCAGCGAGTTGCGCCGCAAGCCCTCGTCGGACAAGCCGGCCAGGCGCAGGCAGACGAAGCGATAGGCCCGCGCCAGCGCCACGCCGGCCTCGCGGCGGCGGCCGGCCGCACGCAGCGCCTCGCAGCGCCGCCACCACAGGGCTGGCAGGTCCAGGTTCTCCAGCGGCGCCAGGCCTTGGGCCCAGTGCAGGCGGGCGGCCTCGGCGCTGGCATTCAACGCCGCCTGCAGGTCGCCGGCGCCCAGTTCGGCCCAGGCGATGAGGCCGAGGTCGGCCATGCGCTGGGCGGCCGATGGCGAATGGTCGAGCGCCAGGCGGAACTGCACCGCTGCAGTCGCTGCATCGCCTTCCGCCATCGCCAGCTCACCTTGCAGGCGCGCGATCTCGGAGCGAAAGCCCGGGTTCTGGCGCGCCAGGCTCAGGGACTCGGCTTCGCCGGCATAGGCGCGCGCCTCGGCCAGCGCGCCGCCCTCCAGGTCCAGCCGGGCCAGCGCCGTCAGCGTGTAGGGCAGCAGCGCCGTCGCGCCGCTGCGGCGCCAGATCGCGAGCGCGGCCAGGTAGTGGCGGCGCGCGCGGCGCGTCAGGCCCAGCGTGACGTAATGGTTGCCGATGTTGTGGATGGCCGTGCCCTGGCGCTCGGCATAGCCGGCCGCGGCATAGGCCGCAAGCGCCAGCTTGCACAGATGCAGGCAGTCGGCCAGGTCGGGGTTGTTGAAGGTCTGGGCGTTGTAGGCATTGCCCTGGCCCAGCAGGTCGCCAGTGGCCAGCGCCAGCGCCAGCGCGGCCTCGGCCGCCGCGCGCGCCTCGGCAACGAAACCCAGCATGCCCAGCAGCAGGGATTCGATATAACCGCAGCGGCCCCGGGGCACAGTTTTGCCGGCGGCGGCAAACAGCTTGGCGGCCTCGTGCACCCGGCCCAGCGCCACTTCGGGCTCCAGCTGGCAACGGCACTGGGCTTCGGCCAGCAGGGCCAGCGCATAGGCACGGTCGAGTGCGTCAGTGCCGGCCTCGGCCAATGCGGCTTCGGCGGTGGCGATGGCCGCCAGCAGTTCACCGCGGCGCATCTGCACCAGCCCGAGCGCGAGGCGGGCGCGGAGCCGCCAGGCGGGACGGCCCTCGGCCAGCTTGGCCAAGGCCGCGGCGGCATCGGCCGCAGCAGCCAGGGCGCCGAGCGCGATGAAGCTCTCGACGCGCAGCTCCAGCACCCGGGCGTCGCCGCGCCAGCCCGCGCTCACGTCGATGAGACGCTGGTGCTGGCCCGACCAGGCCAGGTCGGCCAAATCCTCCAACACGGCGACATCGGGGCGCAAGGGCATCGCGGGACAGGGCCTGTTCACACCACGGGGATCGGATGCGTTGCCACTCCGGAGAGGGGCCGCGCGAGTCTAGTCCGCTCTAGTCGGCCTGGGGCAGCGTCAGCCTCATGACCGTCCCCAATGGGCCGGTGCGCAACAGTTCCGCCGTGCCGCCATGCATGTCCATCACGCGGCGCACGATGTACAGGCCCAGGCCGTGGGCCGACTCAGTGCCGCCGCTGCCGCGCGCGCCGCGGGTGAAGAGGCGGGGCAGCAGCTCGCGCGGAATGCCGGGGCCGGCGTCCGCCACCTCGAACTGCAGCACGGCGGGTTCATCAAAATCGATGACATGCAGGGTCACGGGGCTGACGCCGCGCGCGTACTTCAGCGCGTTGGACAGCAGATTGCGCAAGGCCAGGCGCAGCAGGCTCATGTCCATCAGCGCCGTGCGGGTGGCCGTGTGGCGATGCACGACGATGCGGTCGCGCTGCTCGCGCGGCAGGTCGGCAATGGTGACGGCGATCAGCGTGTCGATGTCGGTGTCCTCGCGCGCGATGCGCCCGCCGCCCGCCAGCAGGCTGGCCGCAGCCAGCGTGTTGTCGACGCCGGCCAGCACCTGGCCGAGCACGGCCTGGGCGCGGTTCAGCCTCTCCTGGGCCTGGCGCTCACCGCGGCCGGCCAGGCTGGCGGCCGCGCCCTGCAGGGCCGCGCTGGCGTTGTTCAGCGGCTGGCGCACCTCGTGGGCCAGTACGTCCAGCATCTCGGAGCGCTCATGCAGCAGTTGGTCCAGCTCCTGCACGTGGCGCTCGGTCTGGCGGCGCATGCGCTGCTCGTGCGCCAGCTCGGCGCGGCGCTGCAGGTCCTCGGTGATGTCATCCACCAGGGCGAGGGCACGCAGTGGCCGGCCGTCGGCCGTGTATTCCGCGACCGCCGAGACCAGCACGTCGCGCAGCCGGCCGTCGGCGCAGATCAGCTGCACGGGGCAGTCGCCGACATGGCCGTCGCGCCACATCGCCGGGCGGTAGACCTCGCGCACCTGCTGCGACGACTCCGGTGTCATGAAGTCGTCCATGGCGCGACCGATGACCTGCTGGCGCTTGTAGCCCAGGCGCTCGAGCCAGCGGTCGGACACGCTGAGCACCCGGCCGGCCGCATCCACCGAATGCATCAGCGCCGGCGTCGACTCGTACAGCGCGCGCAGGCGCTGGCGGTTGTGCTCCAGCTCGACAGCCGCGCGGTGGTGCTCGGTGACGTCCTGGAAGGCGCCTACCAGCCGCACCGGCACGCCGTCCTGCCAGTCGACCTGCCCCTGGGACAGCACCCAGATCTCACGCCCCTTGGCCGTCACCAGCGGCAGCTCCAGGCTCCAGGGCTCGCCGTGCTGCATGCCGCGCAGCACGGCCGCCTCGATGGCGGCGCGCGCCTCGGGCTTGTAGTAGCCAATGGCCTCCTGCAGCGTTGGCCGGTGGCCGGCCTCGAGGTCGTGGATGCGGCAGGTCTGGTCGCTCCAGACCAGCTCCTCGGTCTGCAGGTCCAGGCTCCAGCCGCCGATGCCGGCGACGCGGCCGGTGCGGTCCAGCAGGGCCTTGCTGTCGCGCAGCTCGCGTTCGGCGGTGATGCGGTCGGTGACGTCCTCGGTGATGCCGACATAGCCGCGCAACCCGCCATCGGGCGCCAGCAACGGCCGGGCACGGGTCCAGACCTGGCGCACGCCGTGGCCGTTGCCGCCGCGGCGCAACCGGTAGCGCATCTCGAATGCCTGACGCTGGGCAACGCAGCGCCGCCAGTGGGCCAGCACCGACGTGCTGTCCTCGGTCGTCAGCGTGGCTGCCCAGCCCTCACCCAGGGCAGCACGCGCCGGCAGACCGCAGATGCGCTGCCAGTTTGCGTTCGTGAAGATGAAGTCCCCTGCCGCGTCGGTACGGAAGATGCCCAGCGGTGCCGTCTCGGCCAGCACCTGGAAGGGCTGTTCCGCCGCCTCGAGGTCGGCGCCACGCAAGGCGCGCTCGCGCATCATCAGCGCTTCGGCTGCGGCGTCGGCCAGGCGGGTCAGGGCCTCGCGCTGCGCCTCGGTCAGCTCGCGCGGCTGGAAGTCGACGACACACAGGGTGCCGGGGTGGCTGCCGTCGTCCAGGCGAATGGGCACGCCGGCATAGAAGCGCAGCGCGGGGCGGGCCAGCACATCGGGGTGGTCGACGAAGCGGGCGTCCAGCCGGGCATCGCGCACTTCGAAGAGGCCATCGGCCAGCAGCGTGTGGGCACAGAAGGTCTGGGCCCGCGGCGTCTCGCTGCGGCCAAAACCGACGGCGGCCTTGAACCACTGACGGCGCTCGTCCAACAGGCCGAGCAGGGCGACGGGCGTGCCGCAGATCTGCGCCGCCAGGGCGGTGAGGTGGTCGAACAGCGGCTCGGGCTCGGTGTCCATGACGCTCAGCGCCGCCAGGCGGGCGAGGCGGCGGTCTTCGTCGGGCGGCAGGGGCGGGGTCACCATGGCCGACAGCTTAGGGCAGGTCAGGGCGTCGCTCCTCATTGCGCAGGCCGTCCGCGCGGCGTAGCGTCGCCGTCTTTCTTCCAGGGAGAACCTCATGCTCAAGCTCTGCGCCCTGCTGCTGGCGCTGCTGATCGCGCCGGTGCGCGCCGATGTCGTCAGCGACTGGGCCGAAGCCACGCCCAAGGTGCTGCAGAAGTCGCCGCGTGGTCAGGTCCTGCCCGCGACGCTGCTGACCGACCTGGCGATGTTCAACGCGCTGAATGCGATCACGCCGCGCTACCAGGCCTATGGCGCAGCGCCGGCGGCGGTGCCGGATGCCTCGCCGGAGGCGGCCGTCGCCTCCGCCGCCCGCGTCGTGCTCGGCAACGTGCCGGGCGCCGACCAGGCCCTGCTCGACAAGACCTACGAGGCCTCGCTGAAAGCCGTGACCGACGCGGCCGCGCGTGCCAAGGGCGTGGCGCTGGGCCGGCGCGTCGCGCTGGCGCTGCTGGCCGCGCGGGCGGATGACAGCTTCGCGCGCGTCGAGCCGCCCAAGGTCGAGCCGGCGCCGGGCATCCATGTGCTGACGCCCGAGTACAAGCAGGAGTCGGGCATCGGCCTGGCGCGCATGAAGCCCTTCGCGATCAAGGACGTGGCGGCCTACGACCCTGGCCCGCCGCCGGCCGTGGGCAGCGCCGTGGCGCTGCGCGACCTGGCCGAGGTCAAGGCCGTCGGCGGGCGCGTCAGCACGCAGCGCACGGGCGAGCAGTCGGTCATCGCGCTGTTCTGGAACTCCGGCGAGGGGGAGGACGCCGTGGCGATGCTCAAGAAGCTGGCCGAGAGCACCAAGGCCACGCCGCTTGAGTTCGCGCGCATGCTGGCCCTGATGGACATGGCCGACCTGGACTCGCGCATCGTCTACACCGGCATCAAGACCAAGTACCGCCACTGGCGGCCCTACAACGCGCTGCGCGGTGCCTTTGCCGATGCCAAGCTGCGCGACGCGAGCTGGGAACCGCTGATCCACACGCCGCCCAACAGTGACTACCCCTCGGGCGGCGCGGTCGGCGGCGGCACGCTGCAGGCTCTGCTGAAGGACTTCCGCGGCGACAGCCAGGCGCCACTGGTCTGGGTCAACTCGGCGCTGTCGATGACGCGCAGCTGGAGCTCGCCCGAGGCCATGGGCCAGGAGCTGGCCAATTCACGCGTCTGGAGCGGCGTGCATTTCCGCAACTCGGTGGACGTGGGCTACCGCCTCGGCCAGAAGGTGGCCGAGGAAGTGCTGGCGACGCAACTGCGGCCCTTGCCCTGATTTTTCTCAGGGAGTCGCGCGGCCCAGGTTGCGCAGCCAGAAGGCCTCGTACTTGCGGTGCCAGCTAGCGGGCTTGACGACGCCACCCATGGCATGCACGCCGTCGGGGTCGAGGAAGAGCTCGACCAGCGACTCCTTGCCTGAATCCAGCAGCTCGCGGTAGACGTTGACGGTGTCCTGGTACAGCACGTTCGGGTCCTGCATGCCGTGCACCAGCATCAGCGGCTTCTTCAGGCCCTTGGCCAGCGGCAGCAGCGAGTATTTGCGCAACACCGGCTTGGTGCGGTCCGTGGCCTTGCCGATGGTGCGGCCGCTGTACCAGCTGTTGTAGTTCTCCCATTCGGTCGGGCCGGCTCCGGCAATGCCGGCGGCGAACAGATCGGGCCGGGTGTACATCGTGTACTGGGTCTGGAAGCCGCCAAAGCTCCAGCCATTCAGGCCGATGCGCCGGGCGTCCACGCCGAACTGCGTGGGCAGCAACTTGACGAGGTCTTCCAGGTCCTCGGCCTGGGGCTCGCCGGGGCGCTCCCAGTTGGCGTCAGAGAACTTGCGGCCATAGTTGCTGTGGCCGCGCGGGTCGACGGCGATGGTCACATAGCCATGCCTGGCGGCCATGTATTGGCCGAACAGATAGGCGGTGTTCTGGAAGCTGTCGACCTCGACGATGTGGCGGTCGTTCAGCGGGCCGCCATAGACGTAGACGATGGCTGGGCGCTTGTCGGCCGCAGTCCAACTGGCGGGCTTGAAGGCATAGGCCTCGATGCGGTCGCCATGACGGTTGGTGAAATTGAAGCGTTCGGGCCGCAACAGTTTCAACTCGCCCCAGGCCTTGTCATTGCTGTCGGTCAGCGTGCGCGCCGGCGTCTTGCCATCAGTGGCCAGCAGCTTGAGCTCCGGGCGCTGGGCCCAGTTGCCGGCCACGGCGCCGACCCATCGGCCGTCCTCCGAGGCCGCCGCAGCACGGTGGTACTCGCCCGCCGCACCCAGGGCCTGGGTAGCGCCGCTGGCCAGGTCGACGCGCAGCACATTCATGGCTGCCATGTCGCCCTGGTTGGCCAGCACGAACATGGCCTTGCTGTCGGCCGTGAAGCCGATCACCTGATGGGCCTCGAACTCGCCCTTGACGAGGGGGCGCAGCGCCTTGGTGGCCACGTCGATGGCATAGGGCTGGCGCCAGCCGGCTTCGTCCAGGGCCAGCACCAGCGTCTTGCCGTCGGGCGTGAAGCGGGGCTTGAGCACATTGACGACCTCGTGGCCGACCTCGCCGCGGCGCTCCAGCACCATCTCGGGCTTGGCGGATTCGTCGCAGGCCGCCGGGCCGCTCCCAAGGCCTGCAGCGCCCCCTTGGGGGGCAGCCGTCGTACCCGACGGCTGGGGGCAAGAAGTCTTACCGATGTAGACGCGCAGCAGTTCCTTGTCGCGCTCCCAGGTCGTGAAGGCATAGCGGCTGCCGTCGCGCGCCCAGGCCACGTCGCTCATCTCGAACCAGACATCGCCACCGGCCTGCGTGAACACGGGCGCAGGCTGCTTGCGCGGCGGCTCATTGCCGGTAGGCAGCTGGCGGATGTAGAGGGCCAGCGGCGGCTGGTTGCGCTTGTCGTCAGACACCTCGCGGTTGACCTTCTTGGCCGTGGCCCAGCGCTCGCTGTAGTTCATGATCTCGACCTGCTTGGGCGGCGGCGCCGGCTTGTCGTCGGCCGTCTTCAGCGGCGCCTTGGCCAGCAGCGACATCCAGCGGCCGTCCTCGCTGATGGCCGTCTGGTCGATCTTGTATTTCTTCTGCTCGTCGTCCGGGTGGATGAGCTCGCGGTTGATGACCTGCACGCCGGCCTGCTTGAAGCCGCTGCGCAGCACGCGGGTCTCGTCGGTGTAGATGACGCCGCTGTCGTCGGCCGTGTAGGCGACGAGCTTCAGGTCGCGCTGCGTGGCCACCAGCGGCTGAACGGCCGGGATCTTGTCGTCCGCCTTCCAGCGATAGAGGCCGCCGCGGTACTGGAAGACCAGTTCGTCGGCCTTGTGCGCCCAGGCGAACTGGCTCGGGCCGGGGTAGAGGTCGGCGGGCTTGAGCTTGTCGCGGGCCAGCTTCTTCTTCAGCTCATCGCGGAGTTCCCAAAGCTCTTTCTCCTTGTCCTTGTCGGGCGACGAGGCGGCCGATGCCGGTGCTGCCGCAGGCACCGGCTTGCCGGCGCGCTTGGCAGCCAGCGCGGCCATGGCCTGCTTCTCGAGCTCAGCCTCGGCCTTGTCCGCAGCCTTTTGCGCGTCGTCCTTGGCCTTCTTCTCGGCCAGCTCCTTCTTCAGCGTCTCGATGGCAGCGGTTTCCCACTGCGACAGATTGACCTTCTCGCCGCGCAGATAGGCCTGCTGCGCCACCTCACGGGCCTGGCGCTCGGCGTATTCGGTGTTGCGCTGCCGGAGCTTCTTGTCGAAGCGCTCCATGTCCTCCGGCGCCTCGAAGGCCGCCATGACCTGGGGCGACGTGATGCGCTGCGTCTTGCCGGTCTTGGTGTCGTGCACCCAGAGATCGGTGCCGGGCTCGCCGAACGGGCTCCACAGCCAGGCCAGGTAACGGCCGCTGCGGCTGAAGTCGGCCTCCTTGGCAGGCTCGCCGCGATAAGGCTCAGCACGGAAGATCTGCTCGAGACTGGGAACGGGCTTGGGCGGCGCGGTCTGTGCCTGCAGGGGGGCGGCGGCCAACAGGGCCACGGCAAGGGCCAGGCTGCTGATGGCAGCGAAGGTCACGGGCTTCAAGGGGGTCTCCTGAGTTGGCCCCAGGGAAGCGCTGAGCAGGCCGCGCGATGCGGCGCGCCCTGGTTTTGGATGAGCTGCAAGGCGCAAACCACAGCCATAGCCCGGCTATGGCGCGGATTTGCAACGCAGCAGATCGCCCAAAGCAGGGATGCGCCGCGCGCGCGGCCTGCTCAGCGCTTCCCTAAGGTTAGGGGCAACGAATTCTAAGAAGCAGGCGCGGCGACCCCCATTCGTCACGGGATCGTCGTGGCAGGCGGCGACGTGGAAGCCTTGGACTTGCGCCACAGCGCTACGCCGACGTGGATGGCCAGGCCGAAGACGAACAGCATCACGGCGCCCAGCGTCCACACCACCCAGGCCAGCACCGTGACGCCGCCCGTCAGCGACGGCAGCGCGCTGGCCAGGGATTGCAACTGCGGCGACAGCGTCTCGACCGTCGACACCAACCAATCCGCCACTGCCGAGGGCAGCCAGTCTCTCAGCGACTCCGGCAAGCTCCAGCCACCCGAGCCGACGCTGCCGGCGTGGGCCAGCAGGCCGGTGAGAAACGACTGCACCGCCCACACGAGGCTGGACCACAGGGCCAGCAGCAGCAAAACCAGCACCCAGCCCACAACGAACGCCATCGCAAACCTCTCCGGTCAATTGAACGGTGCAGTGTGTCCGGTCCGATGTCTCGGACAAAGCAGGCGGAGCCGCAACCGGACTTCTGGAAAACCGAAGCGCGGCTGAATCAGCCCACCCGTGCCAGCACTGGCTTCAAGGCCACGCCCGTGTGACTGCCGCTCGCCACGACCTGCTCCGGCGTGCCCTCGATGACGACCCGCCCACCCGCATCGCCGCCCTCCGGCCCGAGATCCAGCACCCAGTCGGCTTCCGCAATCACATCCAGGTCATGCTCGATGACCACGACCGAATGCCCGCCCGCCACCAGCCGATGCAGCACGCGGATCAGCTTCTCCACATCCGCCATGTGCAAACCCACCGTCGGTTCGTCCAGCACATACAGCGTGTGCGGCGCCTTCTGCCCCCGCCGCGCCACGTCGTCCCGCACCTTGACCAGCTCCGACACCAGCTTGATCCGCTGCGCCTCGCCGCCCGACAGCGTCGGTGAAGGCTGTCCCAGCGTCAGATAGCCCAGCCCCACGTCCTTCAGCAACTGCAGCGGGTGCGCGATCGACGGCATCGCTGCGAAGAACTCGACGGCCTCGTCGACCTCCATCGCCAGCACGTCGCCGATGCTTTTTCCCCGCCAGCTGACACCCAGCGTCTCGGGGTTGAAGCGCTGGCCATGGCATTGGTCACAGGGCACCTTCACATCGGGCAGGAAGCTCATCTCGATGGTCTTCATGCCCTGGCCTTCGCAACCGGGACAGCGGCCCGCACCGGTGTTGAAGCTGAAGCGCGCCGGTGCATAGCCACGCGCCTTGCTCTCCAGCGTCTCGGCGAAGAGCTTGCGGATCGCGTCCCAGAAGCCGATGTAGGTGGCCGGGCAGGAGCGCGGCGTCTTGCCGATGGGGGTCTGGTCGACCTCCAGCACGCGGTCCACCTGCGCATGGCCTTCGATGCCGTCACAGCCGGTCCATTTGGCGGGGGCCTTTCTCAACGGCACCGCAACGGCCATGCCTGCCAGCAGCACGTCGCGAGCGAGTGTCGACTTGCCCGAACCGGACACGCCCGTCACGGCCACCAGCCGATGCAGCGGCACGTCCACCGTCACGCCCTTGAGGTTGTGCAGGGCCGCGTTCAGCACGGTCAGCTTGGGCGCATCGGCCTCGATGGGTCGGCGCGCCTGCAGCGGGTGGATCAGCGGGTGGGCCAGCATGCGGCCCGTGGTCGACTCAGGCTCCAATGCCAGCTGCGCCGCCGTGCCCTGAGCCACCACGCGGCCACCGTGCTTGCCGGCGCCGGGGCCGATGTCGATGATGTGATCGGCGCGGCGGATGGTGTCCTCGTCGTGCTCGACGACGACCAGCGTGTTGCCCTTGTCGCCAAGTGTCGCCAACGCCTTCAGCAGGATCTGGTTGTCGCGCGGGTGCAGGCCGATGGTGGGCTCGTCCAGCACGTAGCAGACGCCTTGCAGGTTGCTGCCGAGCTGCGCGGCCAGGCGGATGCGCTGGGCCTCGCCGCCCGACAGCGTGGGCGCCGCGCGGTCCAGCGTCAGATAGCCCAGGCCGACCTCTTGCAGGAACTCCAGCCGGCCGAGGATTTCGCTGACCACGTCGCGTGCGATGTCGGCGTCGCGGCCATGCAGGTGCAGGCCCTTCACCCAGCTGTGCGCCTCGCCGACGCTCCAGGCGGCGACGTCGCCGATGCCCTTGTGCTCGAACTCCACCGAGCGTGCGGTCGGATTCAGGCGCGTGCCGTGGCAATCGGGGCAGACCGCGTCGGTCAGACCTTCGACCTCGACTTCTTCAGAAGGGAAGCTCTGCTCGCGGCCGCGGTTGTCGTCGGACTGCACGCTGTCGTCGAGCTCCTTGCGCTGCTCGCGCGTCAGCGCCAGGCCCGTGCCGACGCAGCCCTTGCACCAGCCGTGCTTGGAGTTGTAGGAGAACAGCCGCGGGTCCAGCTCGGGATAGCTGGTGCCGCAGACCGGGCAGGCGCGCTTGGTGGAGAACACCTTCACCGTGCCGACGCCGGCACCGGTCGAGCCTTCCTCCACGCTGAGGCCGTCCAGCGGTGCCAGCAGGTGCAGCACGCCTTTGCCCACGTCCAGCGCCTTGGCCAGCAGCTCGCGCAGCTCGGCTTCGCGTTCGGGGGCGATGACAAGGTCGCCGACCGGCAGCTCCAGCGTGTGCTCCTTGAAGCGATCAATGCGCGGCCACGGCGACGTGGGCAGGAACTCGCCATCCACGCGCAGGTGCGTGTGGCCGCGGCCCTTGGCCCACTTGGCAAGGTCGGTGTAGACACCTTTGCGATTCACCACCAGCGGCGCCAGCAGGCCCACGTGCTGGCCGCGGTAGTCGCGCATCAGCTGGGCAGCGATGGACTCGACGCTCTGCGGCCGCACCGGCGCACCGTCGTTGATGCAATGCTGCACGCCCAGCTTCACATAGAGCAGGCGCAGGAAGTGCCAGACCTCGGTCGTCGTCGCCACCGTGCTCTTGCGGCCGCCGCGAGACAGGCGCTGCTCGATGGCGACCGTGGGCGGAATGCCCCAGACGGCGTCCACCTCGGGCCGGCCGGCCGGCTGCACGATGGAGCGGGCGTAGGCGTTCAGCGATTCGAGGTAGCGGCGCTGGCCCTCGTTGAACAGGATGTCGAAGGCCAGCGTGGACTTGCCGGAGCCGGACACACCGGTGACGACGTTGAACTTGCCGCGCGGGATGTCGACACTCAGACCCTTGAGGTTGTGCTCGCGGGCGTTGACGATCTTGATGGCCTCGTCGGTCTGGCGGCGCGCCAGCACGATGGACTGCAGCGGCCGGCCTTCCTCGACGGCCATGGCCGGGCGGTCCATGTGCAGCGCGTAGTCGCGCAGCGCGGCGGCGGTGTGCGAGCTCGCATGCTTGGTGATCTCCTCGGGTGTGCCGACGCAGACGACCTCGCCGCCGGTCTCGCCGCCTTCGGGGCCGAGGTCGATGAGCCAGTCGGCCGCACGGATGACGTCGAGGTTGTGCTCGATGACGATCAGCGAGTGGCCGGCGGAGAGCAGCTTGCGCAATGCGCGCATGAGCTTGGCGATGTCGTCGAAATGCAGGCCCGTCGTCGGCTCGTCGAACAGGAACAGCGTGCCCTTCTTGGCGACGCCGAAACGCGGTGACGCCGCCGCCTCGGCCAGGAAACCCGCAAGCTTGAGGCGCTGCGCCTCGCCGCCCGACAACGTCGGCACCGGTTGGCCCAGACGCACGTACTCCAGGCCCACGTCGACGATGGGCTGCAGCTTGGCCAGCACGGCGCGGTGCTCGCTGAACAGGTTCACCGCCTCGGCGACGGTCAACTCCAGCACGTCGGACACGCTCAGGTCTCTATCCTTCAGCGCCAGCTTCACGTCCAGCATCTCGGCGCGGAAGCGCTTGCCGTCGCAGTCCGGGCAGCGCAGGTAGACGTCGCTGAGGAACTGCATTTCGACATGCTCGAAGCCCGAGCCCCCACAGGTCGGGCAGCGGCCGTCGCCGGCGTTGAAGCTGAACATGCCGGCCGTGTAGCTGCGCTCGATGGCCAGCGGCGCGACAGCGAACAGCTTGCGGATCTCGTCGAAGGCGCCGACATAGCTGGCCGGGTTGGAACGCGCCGTCTTGCCGATGGGCGACTGGTCCACGAACACCGCGTCGGCGAGAAAGTCGCCGCCCAGCAGGCGCTCGTGCGCACCGGGCGTCTCGGTGGCCTTGCCGAACTGGCGGGCCAGCGCGGGATACAGCACGTCCTGCATCAGCGTGCTCTTGCCCGAGCCGCTCACGCCGGTCACGACGACGAGGCGCTGCAGCGGGAACTCGACTGTCACGTCGCGCAGGTTGTGCTCGCGCACGCCTTCGAGGATGAGCTTGGGCGTGGACTCGTCCACCAACCGCTTCAGACCCATGCCGACGTGCTTGCGCCCGCCGAGGTAGGCGCCGGTCAGCGTGTCGGCCGAGCGGATGTCGTCGGGCGTGCCGTCGTAGACGATCTGCCCGCCGCGCTCGCCGGGGCCGGGGCCCATGTCGATGAGGCGGTCCGCCGCCAGCATGACCGCCGGGTCATGCTCGACGACGACCAGCGTATTGCCCGCATCGCGCAGCCGCTGCATGGCCTGCACGATGCGGCCCATGTCACGCGGGTGCAGGCCGATGCTGGGCTCGTCCAGCACGAACAGCGTGTTGACCAGCGAAGTGCCCAACGCCGTCGTCAGGTTGATGCGCTGCACTTCACCGCCGGACAGGGTGCGGCTCTGGCGGTCCAGCGTCAGATAGCCCAGGCCCACGTCGCACAGGTAGCGACTGCGGTGGCGGATCTCGTCGAGCAGCAGCTTCAGCGCTTCGTCCAGCATGGTGCTGGGCAGTTGCAGGCCGTCGACAAAGTTGCGCAGGCGCTGGATGGGCAACTGCATCAGGTCGTGCAGGGACAGGCCCGGCAGCGTCTCCAGTTGCTGGCGGCTCCAATCCACGCCGACCGGCAGGAAGCGTTGCTCCGCAGGCAGCGCCGCGTCGGCCAGCTCCTTGGCGCCGACACGCCACAGCAGCGCCTCGGTCTTCAGCCGCGCGCCGCGGCAGGAAGGGCACTCGGTATAGCTGCGGTACTTGGACAAGAGCACGCGGATGTGCATCTTGTAGGCCTTGCTTTCGAGGTATTCGAAGAAGCGCTTGACCCCGTACCACTGCTTGTTCCAGTTGCCGTTCCAGTTCGGCGTGCCGTTGATGACCCATTCGCGGTGAGCGGCGGAAAGATCCTTCCACGGCGTGTCGCGCGGGATGCCGGCTTCGCCGGCGTATTTCAGCAGGTCCTCCTGGCAGTCCTTCCACGCCGGCGTCTGCATGGGCTTGATGGCGCCGTTGCGCAGGGTCTTGCGATCGTCGGGAATGACGAGGCCAAGATCGACGCCGATGACGCGGCCGAAGCCGCGGCAGCTGTCGCAAGCGCCGAAAGCGGAGTTGAAGGAGAACAGCGCCGGCTGCGGGTCGGCGTAGCGGATGTCGCTTTCGGGACAGTGAAGGCCGGTCGAGAACCGCCAGAGTGTGGCGCCGTCGTCACCGACGTGAACATTCACCCGACCCGCGCCGCGCTTCAAGCACAGCTCGATGGCTTCCATCGCGCGCTGCTTGTCGGCCCCTTGGATGCGGAAGCGATCGGCCACCACATCCAACACCTTCTTGCCCTCAACCTCGCGTTCGCCCTGCACCCGCGTGAACCCGCTGGCGGACAGCCACTGCTGCACCTGCTCCGCGCTCGTGTTGCCGGGCAGTTCCACCGGGAAACTGAGCACCATCCTGGGGTCCCCGGCTGCTTCGCCACGAGCCAGCAGTTCCACATAAATGCTCTGGGCCGTGTCATGCCTGACCGGCAGCGCCGTCTTGCGGTCAAACAGCTCCGCCGCGCGCGCAAAAAGCAGCTTCAGGTGGTCATTCAGCTCCGTCATGGTGCCCACCGTGGAGCGGCTGGTGCGCACCGGGTTGGTCTGGTCGATGGCGATGGCGGGCGGCACGCCATCCACCTTGTCCACCGCCGGGCGGTCCATGCGGTCAAGGAACTGACGGGCGTAAGCGGAAAAGGTCTCCACGTAGCGACGCTGGCCCTCGGCATAGAGGGTGTCGAACACCAGGCTGGACTTGCCCGAGCCGCTGGGCCCGGTGACGACGGTCAGCTCCGCTGTGCGCAGATCGAGGTCAAGATTCTTGAGGTTGTGCTGCCGAGCGCCTCGGATGCGGATCAGACCGTCAGACATTGATGGGGGCCAAAACGACAAAGGCGAGCAGTGTAGGGAGACGCATGGACGAAAACTGTCAGCACCCGCGACCGACGAGCGGTCGTTTCAGGCGACATGAGCGGCCCAAGTCGCACTGCATTCATGGGGCATCCGGTTGCGCTGCGGCGCCAGCTGAGGCAACAATGGCTCACGGCTCCTCGAGGGCCGCATAAGAAAAGAACAAGCTGACACAAGGACATGGGGATGGACAAGTCGAGGTTGCCCGAGCCGGCGCAGGTGCTGGTTCCCTTCTGGCTCAATGCCGCCACCGACGGTGCGGGTGTTGACGCGCCGGAGCCCGACGAGGGCGGTACCGCCCCGAGCCAACGACAAGCCCAGGTCCTGCTCGTCGAGGACAACCACATCAACCAGGTCGTCGCGCTGGAATTCCTCGCGCTGATGGGCGTTCAGGCCCGCCTGGCCAGGAACGGCCTCGAAGCCCTGTCGGCCTGTGCCGAGTCCGCCCCAGATCTCGTGCTGATGGATATCCAGATGCCCGGCATGGACGGCCTGGAATGCGCCCGCCGCATCCGCACCCAGCAGCGTGAAGGCAAGCTGCCCGCATTCCCCATCCTGGCACTGACGGCCCATGCGCTGGACGCCGACGTGGCCGCCAGCCTCGAGGCCGGCATGGACGAGCACCTGACCAAGCCGCTGGACTTCGTCGCACTGCGCACGCGGCTGCAGCGCTGGCTCCAGTTGCCCGAGCCGAACTGACAGACCCAGCGCCTAGACCCGCGGCCCCGCATACAAATGCCAGCGGGATCGCCCCGCACGCTTGGCGTCGTAGAGCGCCAGGTCGGCCGCCTTGTACAGCCCGTCCACATCCTGCGCGTCGCGCGGATAGCAGGCGGCACCGATGCTCGCGCTGGGCAGCGTCAGCGATGACTGCCCCTGAGGCAGCACCTGGGCCAGCGCCTGGGCAATGCGGCGGCATACCGCTTCCGCTGCAGCCGGCTCGATGGTGTCGGGCAGCAGCACGGCGAACTCGTCGCCGCCCAGCCTGGCCGTGCGATCCGCTTCCCGCACGGCGAGCCCCAGGCAGGCGCTGACCGTCCTCAGCACCGCGTCGCCGGCGTCGTGTCCCTGGGTGTCGTTGATCTGCTTGAAATGGTCCAGGTCGATCAGCAGCAGGTACAGCCCCAGCCCGTTGCGCTGCGCCTGGGCCATCAGGTGGCGAAGGTCGTCGTTGAACAGGCGCCGGTTGGCCAGCCCGGTCAGGCCGTCGTAGTAGGCGAGTTGCTCCAGCTGCTGCTGGCTTCTCTGGAGCTCGCTCGTGCGCTGCTCCAGCGCCACCGTGCGCTCGGCCACCAGCAACTCCAGCGTGCGCTGGCGCCGCCGCAGGATCAGCGTGCGCGCCTGCATCATCGCGACGAGCAGCGCGGCCACCGCCACGCCCAGGCCGACGCGAAACCACAGCATCTCGTGCCAGCGCGGCCGCACATGCAGCGGCAGCCGCAACACCTCGGACCACCCGCCCTGCGCGCCGGCGCCGCGCAGCTCCAGCACATGGTCGCCGGGCGGCAGATTGGTGTAGGTGGCGATGCGCCGGTTCGGCTCGGTGGCGACCCAATCGGCGTCGACACCCGGCAACCGGTATTCGTAGCGGTTGCGTTCAGGCGCGCCGTAGTCGAGCACCGAGAACTCGACCAGCAGGCTGCGTCGCTGTGGTTCGAGAGTCAGGGCTTCGTCGCCGGGCGAGGCCGGTGGCACCACGGCCCGCACACCGCCCAGCCGCACTTCAGTGATCACCAGCGGCGCCGGTTCGGCGCGGGCCACGGGCTGGCGCGGGTCCACGATGGTCAAGCCGCCGATGCCGCCAAACAGCAGCATGCCGTCGGCACTGGACGCGCCCGCGTTGGTCCAGTAGGTGGGGATACCCACCCCCTCGGCCGCGCGCAGGCTGCGCACGCGCAGGCTGTCCTGTGCGATGTGGGCGATGCCGCCGTCGGTGCTGGCCCAGACGTCGCCGTTCGGCGCCAGCACCAGCGCATCGACGCCGTTGTGCGGCAGTCCTTCGGCCAGGGTGATGCGCCTGACCTGCGGTTGGGCTTGCGGCGCCTGCGCGGCCTCCATCACGCGCACGCCGGCGCCGAAGCTGGCCACCCACAGGCGGCCAAGGCGGTCCAGCAGCATGGAGGAGACATAGCCAACGGGAAAGCCCACCCGGCCGGGCGCGTCGGGCGCCAGCCGGCTCAGTGCCATCGTGGCCGTGTCCAGCCGCAACACGCCCGTGCGCGTGCCCACCCACAGCACGCCGTCCCGGCCCGCCAGCAGCGCGGTGACGCGCTGCTCGTCCAGGCGGCTGCCGTCCTCATGCGCCAGCACGCCCAGTTGCAGGCCATCGGCCGGGGCCACCGCCCACAGGCCGTCGAGACCGCCCAGCCAGAGCCGGCCGTCCTGCATCGCCATGGCCCACACCGACGCGGTGGGTGACCGGCCGGGGATAGCCAGCCGTTGCACCGCTCGGCCATCGGCCGTGGCGCGATACAGCCCGCGCTGGGTACCGAGATAGACCACGCCGTCGGGCGCGCGCACCATGCTCAGCACGCGGCCTGGCGGCAGCGCGGTGGCCGGTATGGCAGCGTCGGGCCGCAATGCCGCTGTGCGGCCCTGATCGGCCCTGACGATGTCGATGCCACCGTCGCCCGTGCTGAGCCAGACGCTGCCATCGGGCATGGGCAGCACGCAAGGCACGTTGAGGTGGCTGATGCCAGCCGTTGCGCCGGGGCCGCCGAACCAGGTGCTGACCGTGACCTGGCGCGCGTCGTGGTGGCTGAGCCCCGTGTCGGTGGCGACCCAGAGCAGCCCGCTGCGATCGCGGTACATCGCGGCGACGTCGTCGTCGGGCAGGCTGGCCGCGCTGTCCGAGCGGTGCCGCACGCGACGCATCTCCCAGCGGCGGGTGTCGATGCGCAGGATGCCGCCCCCATCGGGGGCCAGCCACACGTCACCCGGCGCGGCCTCGGCCATCACGCGGATCGGCGCGTTGCCCAGCCCTGTCACGTCGGCGCCAGCCGCCTGCAACAGGCGGTGCAACGGCACCGCTTCGGCCTCAGGCTCGGGCTCGATCACGAAAACGCCATACGAGCGCGTGCCGACCCAGACCCGCCGCTGGCTGTCCAGCAGCAGCCTGGCGACGAACGGCGCGTGCTCTTCGGCCGGCAGCCCGACCTGCACGAAGCGATCGCTGCCGGCACCGCGGCGAAAGAGGCCCTTGTCGGTGCCAACCCACAGGCCGCCCGTCGAGTCGCGCAGCAGCGCCAGCACGGCGCCATCGGGCAGGCCTTTGGTCCCGGCCAGTACCGCGTGGCGCTGGACCGTACCGCGGCTGGTATCCAGCAGGTCCAGACCGGCACCGGTGCCGACCCACAGCAGGCCGTTGCCCTCGTCGAGCATGGCGTGCACGCTCTTGCGGCTCAGCGCCGCGCCGGCAGCCAACGGGGCGACGAAACGGTCTGTGCGCGCTTCATACCGCACCAGGCCACCGGCGCTGGTGCCTACCCAAAGACGCCGTTGGTCGTCGACATGCAGCGCCTGCACGTAGCTGTCCGGCAGGGCGCCGGACGAAGCCATGTCGCTGACGTAGTTGCGAAGCTGATAACCATCCCAGCGCGACAGCCCGGATTGCGTGGCGATCCAGAGGAAGCCCTCGCCGTCCTGGGCCAGCGCGGTGAAGGACATCGGCGCGACCAGCACCTGGTGGAACACCGCATCCGAACGGGCGGCCCAGGGCGTGGGGGCGGGCTCGTTCGCCGCCCATGCGCCGCCGCCCAATGCAAGCCCAAGCAGGGCGACGAAGCGCGCCCATCTGTTGATCAGCGA
Source organism: Roseateles sp. P4_D2 (assembly GCF_056401875.1). Taxonomy (NCBI): domain Bacteria; kingdom Pseudomonadati; phylum Pseudomonadota; class Betaproteobacteria; order Burkholderiales; family Sphaerotilaceae; genus Roseateles; species Roseateles sp. P4_D2. The sequence continues at coordinate 238,021 of NZ_JBFUIM010000009.1, forward strand.
GAAAAAGTGACCCATGCCGTCGCAAGGCGCATGCACGGCTGCAGCTTGCGCGCAGCGGCGCATTTCGCGCGTCCTCTGACGGTCAGGATACGGTACAAAACCACTGCGACACCAGCGGCCGCGGACTTGTTGCAACTGCGGCTGGCGCCGGGAAATCGCCCGCTCAGCCCGCCACCGGCACGTAGACGTAGCCGACGTTGCGCACGGTCTTGATGACCTCCGGCTTGTCGGGGTTGCGCTCCACCTTGCGGCGCAGGCGCATGACGCGCAGGTCGATGCTGCGGTCGAACACGTCCCAGCCGCGGTTGTGGGCCTGCTCCATGATCTGGTCGCGGTTCAGCGGGCGGTTGGGGTGGCGGGCGAACAGGGCCAGCAGGTCGAACTCGGCGGCCGTGATGTCGATCTCCTCGCCCACCGCGCCAAAGAGCTTGCGCTGGGCCATGTCGAGCTCGCACAGGCCAAAGGCGACGCGCTCCGGATCGCTCGGTGCGAGCACAGGTGCCGGCGCGGCCGTGACCTGCAGGCGGCGCAGCACGGCGCGCACGCGGGCCAGCAGTTCGCGCAGCTCAAAGGGCTTGGCGATGTAGTCGTCCGCCCCTACCTCCAGGCCGACGATGCGGTCGATGGCCTCGCCGGCCGTCGTCAGCATCAGCACAGCCAGGCGCGGGTGAGCTTCGCGCAGCGCGCGGGCCAGCGACAGACCGTTCTCGCCCGGCATGTTGATGTCGAGCACGGCCACATCGGGTACACGCTCGGCGACCCTGGCGCGCGCCGCGGCGGCGTCCTGGGCCTGCATGACCTCGAAGCCGTTGCGGCCGAAATACTCGGCCAGCAATGCACGCAATTCGGGCTCGTCGTCGACGAGCAACACGGTGGGGGTGGTGTCTGGCATGGCGGCGAATGATAGGCAGGCCGGCCTTGCTCGGGGCAAGGCAGCGTGGTGTTGAAACAAACGCAACACAGTCGAGCCGACGTGAAGCGCGCTTGAAACCGGCGCGGCCGACAGTGGCGACACACCAACCGGAAGACCCTCATGCACTACCGCAGCGACAACCCCTCCACCGACTGGCCCGAAACGATGCTCGTCGGCTGCCGCAGCGAAGCCTTCGCCGAGGACCTCGAACACGCCCCTGCGCCCTCGCCCCGCTGGAACCTGCTCGAGCGCCTCATCATGGCCTTGCCACTGCTGTGCGTGTTCGCACCCGTCGCCGACGCTTACCTCATCCATTGACACCGAGGCTGCCATGACCCCGCACCAAATCCACCTGATCCGCAGCAGCTTCGCGCCGCTCATGCCCCTGGCGCCCACCGTCGCCGAGGCCTTCTACGCCCAGCTGTTTGCCCGTGACCCCGCCCTGCGCGCGCTGTTCCGTGGCAGCGCCATGGTCGAGCAGGGGGCGCGGCTGATGCAGATGATCGGCGCCGCCATCGACCTGCTTGACCGCCCCGCCTCGCTGAACCCCGTGCTGCTCAAGCTCGGCCAGCGCCATGCCGGCTATGGTGTCGTCGAGGCCCACTACGCCAGCGTCGGTGCCGCGCTGCTGGACACCCTGGCCGCCGGCCTTGGCGATGGCTTCACGGCCGAGGTGCGCGAAGCCTGGACGGTGATGTACGGCCATGTCGCCCGGACCATGCAAGAGGGTGCCGCTACCGAGGTGCTGGCCGCCTGAGCCTGCTTATCATCGGCGCGCCCAGGGAAAGAGCGCCGCATGACAGAGACCTTGCAATTCCACCCCACACCGGACGCCGGCGTGGGCGAACTCGGCAGCGTGCTCAAGGCCACGCTGCCGCTGCTGTCGCAGCTGCTGGAAGCGGTGCCGGCGCGCGTCGTCGTCATCGACGTGGCCGAGCGCTTCGTCTGGGCCAACCACGAATTCTTCAAGTTCACCGGCCTGCATCCCAAGCAGGTGCTCGGCCAGCCCATCGGCCGCATCATTGGCGAAGCCGCCTATGCCGACTACGGCGCCGTGCGCTCGCGCCTGGCCAGCGGCCAGACCGTCGCGTGGGAGGGTTGGACCGAACTGGCTGGTGCCGGTCGGCGCTATATGCGCGAGCACCTCATTCCCGTCGACGTGCAGGCCGGCGTGCCGCAGGCCACCGTCGTCATGAGCCTGGACCTGACCGAGCTGAAGCGGCGCGACGCCGAGCTGTCGGCCAAGGTCACCGAGCTGCAGGCCAGCGAGGCGCTGAAGTCCTCCATCTTCGACCACGCGATGGCGGCCCTGGTCTCCACCGACAGGACCGGCCACATCGTCGAGTTCAACCCCGCCGCGGCGGCCATGTTCGGGCTGGCGCGCGCCGAGGCTATCGGCCGCCCGGTGTCCGACGTGATGATTCCGGCCCGGCTGCGCGCGGCCCACGAGGCTGGCATGGCGCGCGTCTCGGCCGGCGGCGAACAGCGCATCATCGGCAAGCGCATAGAGATGCAGGCCCAGCGCGCCGACGGCAACGAGTTTCCCGTCGAGATGGTGCTGTGGCGCACCGACGTGGCGGGCCAGGCCTTCTACACGGCGTCGCTGTTCGACCTGTCCGAGCGCCAGACGGCGCTGAGCGAGATCGAACGCCAGCGCGAGGCGCTGCGCCAGAGCGAGAAGCTGACGGCCATGGGCAGCCTGCTGGCCGGCGTGGCCCACGAGCTCAACAACCCGCTGTCCATCGTCATGGGCCGCGCAGCCTTGCTGGCCGAGAAGATGAGCGGCGACCCGCGCGCCGCCGATGCCCAGCGCATCCACGAGGCCGCCGAACGCTGCGGCCGCATCGTGCGAACCTTCCTCAACATGGCGCGCAGCCGGCCCGCCAACCGCAGCGAGGTGGCACTGAACGATCTCGCCACCGCCGCCGTCGACATGCTGGGCTATGTGCTGCGCAGCCACGGCATCGCCGTCACGCTGGACCTGCTACCGGGCCTGCCACCCGTCAAGGCCGATGCCGATCAGATCGGCCAGATCGTGCTCAACCTCATCGTCAACGCCCAGCAGGCCCTGGGCGCTCGAGACAACGGCCGCCGCCTGACCGTATCCACCGGCGTGGCGCCCATGACCGACGGCGACCGCCGCCGCACGCCGCGCGTCTGGATGCGGGTGCGCGACAACGGCCCCGGCATCGACCCCGAGCTGCGCGAGCGCATCTTCGAGCCCTTCTTCACGACCAAGAGCGAGGGGGTGGGCACCGGCCTGGGCCTGGCCGTGTCGCGCTCCATCGCACGCGACCACGGCGGCGAGCTGACGCTGCAGGACGATGGCAGCGGCGCCTGCTTCTGCCTACAGATGCCCGTCAGCGGCGAGCCCGAGGCCAGCGAGACCGAACCCGTACCGCTGCCGGCGACCGACGAATGCAGCGCCCGCGTCCTCGTCGTCGATGACGAGACCGAGATTGCCGAGCTGATCGGCGAGATGCTGTCGGGCGCGGGTTATGAGGTCATGACGGCCGAGTCCGGCGCGGTCGCACTGGCCATGCTCGCCGAGGCGCGCTTCGACGCCATCGTCAGCGACCTGCACATGCCCGACATTGACGGCGCCCAGCTCTGGCGCGAGGTCAAGGCCCGGCACCCGTCGCTGGCGCGGCGCATGCTGTTCGTCACCGGCGACACGCTGTCGCCCATCGCCCGCCAGTTCCTGCACGAAGCGCGCTGCGACAGCCTCAACAAGCCCTTCTCCAAGCCGGAGCTGCTCGCCCGTGTGACCGCATTGCTGCAACCATAATTGCCGCACAACACTGACGGAGACAAGCCGATGAAGCGACGCATGCTGCTGCCCGCGCTGTGCAGCCCCTGGCTGGCGCTGGCCCAGGGCAACAAGCCTCAAACCTGGATCGTGCCCTTCCCCGCTGGCGGCGGCACCGACGCCTTCGCGCGGCCGCTGACCGCGCTGCTGACCCGGCAGCTGGGCCGCCAGGTCATCATCGACAACAAGGGCGGCGCGGGCGGCACGGTGGGTGCCACCATCGCCGCCAAGCTGGCGCCGGACGGCAACAACTTCTTCATGGGCGCCGTGCACCACACCATTGCGCCGTCCATGTACCCCAGGCTGGACTACAAGCTGGAAGAGGACTTCATCCCCGTGGCCCTGCTGGCCAGCGTGCCTCAGGTCATCGTCGTGCACCCGGGCCAGGTGCCTGTCAGCGATCTCAAGGGTCTGCTCGCCACGGTGCGCGCCAAGCCCGGCAAGCTGAACTACGGCTCGGCCGGCAACGGCACTTCCCACCATCTGGCCGGCGAGCTGTTCAAGCTGCAGACCAAGACCTTCATCACCCACATCCCCTACCGCGGCGCCGGCCCGGCACTGCAGGACCTGATCGCCGGCCAGGTGGACCTGATGTTCGACGGCCTGGGCTCGTCGGCCAACCACATCAAGAGCGGCCGCATCAAGGCGCTGGCGGTGGCGGCTCCCAAACGTGCTGTCGGCTTCTCCGATGTGCCGACGGCCGCAGAGGCCGGCGTGCCGGGCTATGAGGTGTCGACCTGGTACGGCCTGTGGGCACCCAAGGGCACGCCCAAGGAAGCGATCACTGCCATGCAGGCCGAGCTGCGCAAGGCCTTCGCGACGGACGACATCCGCAACATCTGGCACGGCCTGGGCGCCGAGACGCCCAATCTCTATGGCGACGCCTTCGGGCAATTCGTCAGCTCTGAAGTCAAGCGCTGGGCAGAGGTCGTCAAGCGCTCCGGCGCAAAAATGGACTGAGCCGCGATGAACCTGTATTCGGCCCTGCGCGCCGGCTTCCCGGCGGACCTGGACGCGACCGCCATCGACGCCGACGGCCTGCTCTACAGCTGGCGCGACCTCGACAATGGCAGCGCCATGCTCGCCAACTGGCTGGGCCGGCTGGAGCTGCCCGCTGGCAGCCGCGTCGCCGTCCACACCGACAAGAGCGTCGAGAACCTGATGCTCTACCTGGCGGTGCTGCGTGCCGGCCTGGTCTACCTGCCGCTGAACCCGGCCTATCACGCGGCCGAACTGGAGCACTTCATCAGCGATGCAGCACCGGGCGTCGTGGTCTGTGCGGGCAAGCACTTCGGCTGGGTCAGCAAGCTGGCTTTCCAGCGCGGCGTGCGCTGGGTCTTCACGCTGGACGACGATCGCACGGGCACGCTGCTGGACCGCGCCGCGCAGATGCCGCTCGCACACGAACCCGTCAAACGGGCCGCCACCGACCTCGCTGCCATCCTCTACACCAGCGGCACGACCGGGCGCAGCAAGGGCGCCATGCTCAGCCACGGCAATCTGCTCTCCAACGCGCAGACGCTGAAGAGCTTCTGGGACTGGAAGCCGGATGACGTGCTGCTGCACGCATTGCCCATCTTCCACGTCCACGGCCTGTTCGTCGCTTCGCACGGCGCGCTGCTCAACGGCAGCAAGATGCTGTGGTTCAACAAGTTCGACGCCGGTTCAGTAGCGCGCCGCCTGCCCGAGGCCACCGTCTTCATGGGCGTGCCGACGCTCTATGTGCGGCTGTTGCAGGAGCGCACACTGGATTGCAGCCACATCCGCCTCTTCATCAGCGGCTCCGCGCCATTGCTGATCGAGACGTGGCACGAATGGCAAGCCCGCACCGGCCACGCCATCCTGGAGCGCTACGGCATGAGCGAGACGCTGATGCTGACCTCCAACCCGTGCCGCCCGGAGGACGGCGACCAGTGCCAACGAGTAGGCGGCACCGTCGGCCCGGCGCTGCCGGGCGTGAGCCTGCGCATCGTCGATGACGAGGGCCGCCCCTGCGCGGCGGACGAGATCGGCCACGTGCAGGTGCGCGGGCCGAACGTCTTCAGCGGCTACTGGCAGATGCCCGAGAAGACGGCCGAGGAGTTCACGCCGGACGGCTGGTTCAAGACCGGCGACGTCGGCCGCGTCGGCGCCAATGGCTATCTGACGCTGATCGGCCGCAGCAAGGACCTCATCATCAGCGGCGGCTTCAATGTCTACCCGGCCGAGATCGAGGGCTTCCTGAACGAACTGCCCGGCGTGGGTGAATCGGCCGTCATCGGCGTGCCGCATCCAGACTTCGGCGAGGCCGTCGTCGCCGTCATCACGCCCAACGGCCGGCCCGACCCCGAGGCGCTGATCCAGGCGCTCAAGGCCCGCATTGCCGGCTTCAAGGTACCCAAGCGCATCCTGGTCGTGCCAGAGCTGCCACGCAACGCCATGGGCAAGGTGCAGAAGAAGCTGCTACGGGAGCAGCAGGCGACGCTGTTTGCGCCGAAATAGCGGCGCCGGATGGCGGAGGCCGCGGCGCACAATGGCCCGCAACCCCTGCCCCCGATGAGCGCCTCCACCCCGCCCACCGAGCCGCTGAAGCAGGCCCGCCGCCGCCGCTGGCGCGAGCGTGCCCTGCTGCTGGCGCCCGCCCTGGCCTTCGGTTCCGTCGTGCTGACGATCTGGGCCTTGGTGGGCTGGTATGCCGTCGAGAAGCCCCGTGAACTGCTGGCCCAGCAGCGCCAGGAGCTGGCCACCGGCGTTCGCGCCGTCGCGATGCAGACCGAGCCCGTGCTGCGCCAGGCCGAAAGCGCGCTGCGCGTCGTGGACCTGTGGCTGCTGACGCGTCGCGCTGATGGGCAGGAGGGGCGGCCGCAGGCCGACGCCATGCTGCGCCAGTTCGTCGACAGCGTGCGCAGCGGCTCGCGCCAGATGGTCGACATCGTGCTGGTGGCGCCCACCGGCCAGGTGCGCCGGCTGCAGGCGGGCGCTGAGGGCGACGACGCCAGCATCGCCGGCACCGCGGCCTTCGGCGAGATCGCGGGCCTGGTGCCCGAGGGCATCGCCCTGGGACTGCCGCTGCGCCTGGGCGGCCGCGCCGACGACGGCCGGCTGCGCCTGCCGCTGCTGATGCGGCTGTCGCGGCCGCTGGACGACTACGAGTTCGTCATGGCCACCATCGACCTGCAGCGCCTGCATGACATTCAGGGCCTGTTCGTGCCCTTGCCGCCATCCTCCCTCGTCATGCTGCGCACCGACGGCCTGGCCCTGTCGCGCCGGCCTGAGGTGCCGGGATTCGTCGGCCGCAACCTCTTCGAACAATTCCCCGCCGCCCGCCGCAATCTCAGCGGTGAAGAAGGTTTCTACGCCAGCAGCGGCGCGGCCACGGACGGCCGGCCCCGCACCGGCGCCTTCGTCACCCTGTCCGACTACGGCCTGAAGCTGCTGCTGTCGGGCACCGAGGAAGACGTGCTGGTGCCGTTCTGGCGGCAGCGCAGCCTGGTGGTGGCCGCCTCGGCGCTGGCCACGCTGGGCCTGGTGCTGCTGGCGCGCTGGCTGGGCCAACTGCAGCGCGCGGCACGGCTGCGCGAGGCGACCCTGCAAGCCACCAGCAATGCCATGCCGCTGGGCCTGTTCCGCACCGATGAGACCGGCCGCATCGTCTACGTCAACGACAGCTATCTGCACGTGCACGGCCTCAGGCGCGAGAACGTCGAGTGGGGCTGGACCACCCTCGTGCAGCCCGAGCAGCGCGACATGCTGATCCAGCGCTGGAAACACCAGATGGCCACCGGCGAGCCCATCGACATGGTGCGCAAGATGAAGCGCGGCGACGACGGCCGCATCCGCTGGATCGCGGTGCGCACGGCGCCGCTGTACTTCGACGGCCGGGTGGCCGGCCAGGCCGGCACCGTGGAAGACGTGACCGAGCGCGGCGAGCAGGAGAAGGCCCTGCAGACGCTGACCGCCATCTTCGACATGACGCCCGACTTCGTCTGCCAGGCCCGCGAGCATGGCCAGGTCACCTATCTCAACCCGGCTGCGCGGGCCCGCCTGGGGATGGCCGCCGATGCGCCGCTGGGCGACGCCCACATCGCCGACTACTTCTCGGCCGAGCAGCTCGACCTCTACGAAAAGCTGGTGCTGCCCGCGGCCATGCGTGAGGGCCACTGGCGCGGCCGAATCGGCCTGCAGCTGGGCGACACGAAGCTGCCGATGGACTGCCTCATCATCATGCACCGCGACGTGCGCGGCCGTGTCGAGACCGTGTCGGTCATCCTGCGCGACATGTCCGAGCAGCTGCACGCCCAGCGCGAGAGCGAACGCAACGAGGCCATGCTGCTGGCCGTCGCCCACACGGCGCGGGCACAGTTCCTCGTCGGCGACACCGAGGCACGGGTGATCTTCTTCAACGCCGCCTTCGAGGAGCAGCGCCGCGTCGAGCTCAAGGACTGGGTCGGCCGGCCGCTGGCCGAGCTGTTCGGCGTGCAGGACTACGCAGCCCGTGCGCCGCTGATCGAAAGCGCCCTGGCCGGCGAAACACGCCGGCTGGATCTCGTCGACCCCAGCGAACGCGACGGCCACAGCTTCGATGCGCAGTACACGCCGCTGCGCGTGCAGAGCGGCAAGATCGAAGGCCTGATCGGCATCGAGGTCGATGTGACCGAAGCCCGGCGCGAGGAGGCGCGGCTGCGCCTGGCCTCACAGACCGACGCGCTGACCCAGGCGCTCAACCGCACCGGCTTCGAGGAGGGCGCGCGCCGCTTGCTGACCGCCCCACCGGGCCAGCGCCTGGCCCTGCTCTACCTCGACCTGGACAAGTTCAAGCCCGTCAACGACCTGCACGGCCACCCGACCGGCGACGCGCTGCTGAAGGCCGTGGCGCTGCGCCTGCGCCATGCGTTGCGCCCGGGCGACCTGGTGGCCCGTCTGGGCGGCGACGAATTCGCCGTGCTGCTGCCGCAGGTGCACGAGGCCAGCGACGCCGCCACGGTGGCCGACAAACTGCTTCACGCCCTCTCCACGCCGTATCACATCGGCGAGCTGGAGCTGGAGATCGGCGTCAGCATCGGCTACTGCGTCGCGACGACGGGCGCGGTCAACCTGGAGCAACTGGTGGCACAGGCCGATGCCAGCCTCTACGAAGCCAAGCGTGCCGGGCGCGGCTGCCACCGCGGCGGCGAAATCTAGGAGCCTAGACAGCCACGCCGTTCTTGATCTCGTCCAGGGCCAGCTGCAGCACGCGCGCATCGCTGCTGGCCCGGTGGCGGGTCAGGCGCTGTCGCTGACGCACGATTTCGGTGACGCCGCGCCAGCGCTGGGCCTCCTGCTCGTCGAGCAGCCGGCGCAGGTCATCCAGGCGAAAGTTCTGCCGCATGCCGGCCGCGTCGTAGAGACGCGCCAGCCAGGGGTAGTCCTGTCCCCAGCCATCGCAATAGACGGTCTGGCCGGCCAGCCGCTCATTGAGCTGCTCAGCCATCCAGCGAACCGGTCTGCCGTGGCGCTGAAGCAGTTCGCGGCTGATGCCGTGCAGGGCTTCGGCGCTGGGATCCCAATGCAGCCAATCGGGTTCGGGCGTGACCAGGCCACAGAACAGCCCGCCGTCCACCGCGACGAATCCGACCTCGATCGGATAGCTGCCGCGGCCGAAGCCCGAGGCTTCGATGTCCAGGATGGTGGGAAGCTGCATACGGACGCCAGTTTGTCAGGCCCGACACAGAAGTTACACAGGGTTGTCGCCGAGATGGCTAGCCCGCCTCGTTCTCGATCACCTGTTCGTTCTCGAACAGCTGCAACGCTGCCCGCCCGACCTGGCGCGTGTCCCAATACGCATAGGCGCCGACCCCCGCCGCGCCGATCAGCGGCACCCAGCGCGACAGCATCCGGCTGGCGGCCTTCTTGCCCAGGTGCACGCCGATGGCCTCGGCCACGCGTTGCAGCAGCACCTGCGCGGCCGGGCGCACGATGACGCGCTCGCCGACGCGCACCGTCAGGTCGCGCAGGGCCTGCGCAGCCGTGTGGCGGAACAGGCACCACAGCATCTGCGCCGGGCCGAGGTCGGCGCTGCGGCCATAGAGAGCGGCAATGTCGGCCACCAGTTGGCGCTGGATCTGCCAGACGGCCAGCATCTCCGGCGCGATGGTGGCCCAGCCCAGCGGCCCCGGCGGCAGGGCCAGCGTGCCGGCGGCCAGGCCGGCCTTGGCTGCGGCGCCCTCGATGGCACGCGCCGCCGCATCCCGGGGCCGCGCACTGGGCGTACATCCGGTGTCAGGCGGCTGCGCCACCAGCGCCAGCACCCTTTCGCCCAGGTTGGCTTGCGTCTCCATGCCTTTGCTCCAGTGCCGCGAACTGCACACCACGTGCACTGTCCCTTGCGCGGCATCAAAGATTCGCATAGTTTCACATCCTCGTGCTAACTTCGATTCAACATGGAGCCTGGCGGCGGATGCACGCGCCGCCATCACACAGGGAGAACAACCATGAATATCTTCAAGGACCTTCGCATCGGCCTGCGCCTGGGTCTCGGCTTCGCGGTCTCCATCTTGTTCAGCGTTGCGCTGGCGCTGTATGCACGTGGCCAGCTGAGGCAGATCAACGACGAGCTGGCGCTGATGGTCAAGGACCGTGTCGTCAAGGTCGAGCAGCTCGAACAGGTCAAGCACAACGTCAATCTGACGGCACGCACGGTGCGCAACATCGTGCTGCTGAGCGATCCAGCCGCCATCCAGAAGGAACTGGACACGATTGCGGGCAACCGCAAGAGCACGGGTGACCTGTTTCAGAAGCTGCAGGCCTCGATCACCTCCAGCCAGGGCACCAAGCTGCTGGCCGCCACCGCCGAAGCACGGGCGCCCTATGTCGCAACGCTGCAGCGCGTGACCGACCTTGGCGTGCAGCAGCAAAAGGACGCCGCACGCGACCTGCTCCTGGGCGATGTGCAGGCCAAGCAGCAGGCCTATTTCGCCGCGCTCGACGCCCTGATCGACTACCAGAAGGAGCTGATGCGCACGTCGGCGCAGCTTGCCGATGGCACCGTGAGCTTTGCCTCGGCGGCCATGCTGATCGCGGCGGCATTGGCAGGCGCCGTGGGTGTGGCGCTGGCGCTGTTGATCACGCGCTCGGTGGTGGGCCCGATCCAGGACGCGGTGCGCGCTGCCGAGACCGTGGCAGCCGGTGATCTGAGGCTGCATCTGACGACCGATCGCCGAGACGAAGCGGGCCAGCTGCTGGCCGCGCTGCAACGCATGAACGACGCGCTGGTCGACATCGTCGGCACGGTGCGCGGCAACGCCGACAGCGTCGTCATGGCCAGCGGCCAGATCGCCCAGGGCAATGCCAACCTGAGCCAGCGCACCGAGCAGCAGGCCAGCAATCTGCAACAGACGGCCGCGTCCATGGAGGAGCTGACCGCGACGGTCAGCCACAACACCGACGTCTCCCGCCAGGCCGCCCAGCTCGCCAGCAGTGCGGCGCGCGTGGCCGAGAGCGGCAGCCAGGTCGTGGGCCAGGTGGTGAACACGATGGAGCAGATCACGGCCAGCTCCAGGAAGATCGCCGACATCACCGGCGTCATCGACGGCATCGCCTTCCAGACCAACATCCTGGCCCTGAACGCCGCCGTGGAAGCTGCGCGCGCCGGCGAACAGGGCCGGGGCTTTGCCGTCGTGGCCGGCGAAGTGCGCAGCCTGGCCCAGCGCAGCGCCGAAGCCGCGCGCGAGATCAAGGTCCTGATCAACGCCAGCGTTGAACGCATCCAGACGGGCAACGGCCTGGTCGGCGACGCCGGTCGCACGATGGGCGAAGTGGTCGGGCAGGTGCAGCGCGTGGCCGACCTGATCAGCGAGATCAGCGCGGCCAGCGTCGAGCAGAGCAAGGGCATCGGCCAGATCGGCGAGGCGGTCAGCCAGCTCGACGAAGTCACCCAGCAGAACGCCGCCCTCGTCGAGGAGAGCGCCGCCGCGGCCGAGAGCCTGCGCATCCAGGCCAGCCAACTCGCCGGCACGGTTGCGGCCTTCAAGCTCGACGCCGTGGCCGGGCCCAGGGCGGCGCCTGCCTCGTTCTAGGCGCTGCGGCCGCGCGCACACCGTCATTGGCTGCCGGCTGTGCCCACGGGCGCTAGCCCCCCAGCACGGGCAGCGGCGGTAGTTGTTGGCTTTTCGCGGCGGTAACGCCGCTAAAAACGCCTTGCGTGGCGCCGGCCTGAAGGAAGAGACTCGGGGCACGGAATACGGCTCGACACGAAGCCCAGGCCGATCAGGGAGCGTCACCCACAAGGAGACCCACCATGAACCTCCTCACGCGCCTGCGGATCGGCCAGCGTCTCGGCCTGGCTTTCACCATCTCCATCGCCTTCACCGTGTTGCTGGCCGCCTATGCGCGAACGGCGCTCCTTGGCATCGACCACGAGCTCGAGGTGATGGTCGAAGACCGGATGGTCAAGGTCGAGCAGCTCGAACAGATCAAGGACAACGTCAACATCAACGCACTGGCCGTGCGCAATGTGCTGCTGCTGTCTGATGCCGAGGGCAAACGCAAGCAGCTGAGCGATGTCGACGCCGCTGCCAAGCGCACGGCCGAGCTGTTCGAGAAGCTCGACGCCAGCGTGCCGCCGGGGCGGGGGCGCGAAATATTGGGCGGCGTCGTGCAGGCCAGGCAGCTGTTCGTGGCCTCGGTGCGCAGGGTCATCGATCTGGGCCTGAAGGACGACACGGAGAAGGCCCGCAACCTGCTGCTCAGCGAGACGCATGAGTTGCAGCTCAAGTATTTCCAGCAGCTCGACGCGCTGATCGCCTATCAGAAGGAGTTGATGCACGCCGCGGCCGCCGCGGCGAACGCGACCGTTGACTTTGCCGGCATCGCGGTCATCGTCGCGGCCGCTGCCGCGCTGGCCCTCGGCGTGGCCATGGCCCTGCTGATCACTCGCTCGGTGGTGGGCCCGATCCGCCAGGCCGTGGCCGCCGCCGAGACGGTGGCTGCAGGGGACTTGCGCCTGCATCTGTCCACCGACCGCACGGACGAGGCCGGCCAGTTGCTCAACGCGCTGCAGCGCATGAACGACTCCCTGGTGGGCATCGTCGGCGCGGTGCGCGGCAATGCCGAGAGCGTCGCCACGGCCAGCGGCCAGATTGCCCAGGGCAACGCCGACCTGAGCCAGCGCACCGAACAGCAGGCCAGCAACCTGCAGGAGACCGCCGCCTCCATGGAGGAGCTGAGCGCGACGGTCAAGCACAACACCGACACCGCCCACCAGGCCGCGCAGCTGGCAGGCAGCGCGGCTCGCGTGGCCGAGAGCGGCGGCCAGGTCATGGGCCAGATGGTGTCCACCATGGATGAGATCACGACCAGCTCGAAGAAGATTTCCGACATCATCGGCGTCATCGACGGCATCGCCTTCCAGACCAACATCCTGGCGCTGAACGCGGCCGTCGAGGCGGCACGGGCCGGCGAGCAGGGGCGCGGTTTCGCCGTCGTGGCCGGCGAGGTGCGGGCCCTGGCGCAGCGCAGCGCCCAGGCCGCGCGGGAGATCAAGGCGCTGATCGGAGCCAGCGTCGAACGTGTCGAAGCCGGCAACAAGCTGGTGGGCGAGGCCGGCAGCACCATGGACGAGGTCGTTGGCCAGGTGCGCCGCGTGGCGGACCTGATCAGCGAGATCAGCGCCGCCAGCAGCGAGCAGGGCAAGGGCATCGGCCAGATCGGCGATGCCGTCAACCAGCTCGACCAGGTCACGCAGCAGAACGCCGCCCTGGTGGAGGAGAGCGCGGCGGCCGCCGAGAGCCTGCGCATCCAGGCCGGCCAACTGGCCGAGACGGTGGCAGCCTTCAAGCTGGACGCCGTCAACGCGGCCCGTCCGGCTGCGGCGCCCGTCAGCCGGGCCAGGACGGCCGGCGTGGCCAGGCCGGCTCCCGCACGCCCGGCGAAGGCGCGCGCGGTGGCGCCCAGGGCTGCTCCGGTTCCGGCCGCCGTTGCGGTGGCCGCCGACGGCGACGACTGGACGTCGTTCTAGTTGAGCGAACATGGGGCTCCCCATCCAGGAGCCCCACAGATGCACAACGTCCCCTGGCGCGGCGTCTTCCCCGCCGTCACCACCAAGTTCCATGCCGACGAAAGCCTCGACTTCGCAGGCACGGCGCGCCACATCGACTTCCAGATCCGCAACGGCATCCATGGCGTCGTCTGCTGCGGCTCGCTGGGCGAAGCCAGCACGCTGACGCTGGACGAGAAGCTGGCTGTCGCCCGCTGCGCGCTGGATGCCGCCAACGGCCGCGTGCCGGTGCTGGCCACGGTGTCGGAGGCGAGCACCCGCGAAGCGCTGCGCTTCATCGAAGGCGCCAATGCCTTGGGCGTGGCCGGCTACATGGTCATGCCCTCGGTCATCTACGTGGCCGATGCGCGCGAGGCGATGGCCAATGTGCGCACCTATGCCCATGCCGCCCAGCGGCCGCTGATGGTCTACAACAACCCGGTCGCCTACCGCGTCGACCTCAAGCCCGAACACTTCGCCGAACTGGCTGACTGTGAACATGTCGCCGCCATCAAGGAAAGCAGCGGCGACGTGACCCGCATCACCGACCTGCGCAACCTGCTCGGCGACCGCTACCAGCTCTTCATGGGCGTGGACGATCTCGCCTTCGAGGGCCTGGCGCTGGGCTGCGACGGCCTGCTGGCCGGCGTCGGCTGTGCCTTCCCGCGCGAGACGGTCGCCCTGTTCAACCTGATGCAGGAAGGCCGCTGGGACGAGGCTCGCGCCATCTACCGCTGGATGACGCCGCTGCTGCACCTGGACGTGTCGACCAAGCTGGTGCAGAACCTCAAGCTCATCGACCTGCTGGTGGGCGTGGGCAGCGAGCACATGCGCCGGCCACGGCTGCCCGTCATCGGCGCCGAGCGGGAGCGCATCGAGGCCCTCGTCGCGAAGGCACTGGCGACACGGCCGGCTCATTGCCAGTCGCAACCATGAAGCGCATCCAGATCATCGACTCGCACACCGGCGGCGAGCCGACGCGTGTCGTCATCGACGGCTTTCCCGATCTCGGCGCTGGCACCATGGCCGAGCGGCGCGAACTTCTGGCCCGCGAGCACGACCGCTACCGCCGCGCAACGCTGCTGGAGCCGCGTGGCAGCGAGGTCCTCGTCGGCGCCCTGCTCTGCCCGCCACAGGACCCAGCCCACACGGCCGGCGTCATCTTCTTCAACAACGCCGGTTACCTGGGCATGTGCGGCCACGGCACCATCGGCCTGATGGCGACGCTGGCCCACCTGGGCCGCATCGAAGCCGGCGAGCACATCATCGAGACGCCTGTGGGCCAGGTACTGGCGACGCTGCACGCGGACGGGCGCGTCAGTGTGCGCAATGTGCCGGCCTACCGCCTGGCGGCCGGTGTCAGCGTCGACCTGCCGACAGGCCAGACGGTGACGGGCGACATCGCATGGGGCGGCAACTGGTTCTTCCTGTGCGCCGACCATGGCCAGGCCATCGCGCCCGCGCACGTCGCGGCACTGACCGACTACGCCGCCATGCTGGGCCAGGCCCTGCAGGACCAGGGCCACCGCGGCACTGACCAAGCCGTCATCGACCACATCGAACTCTTCGCCGACGTCGACCCGGCCCTCGCCGACTCGCGCAGCTTCGTGCTCTGCCCCGGCCGCCAGTACGACCGCTCGCCCTGCGGCACCGGCACCAGCGCCAAGCTGGCCTGCCTCGCGGCCGCGGGCAAGCTGAGCGCCGGCGAGGTGTGGCGCCAGGCCAGCGTCATCGGCAGCGTCTTCGACGGCTGGTTCGAGAAGGAAGGAGCAAGCATCATTCCCACCATCCGCGGCCAGGCCTACATCAGCGCTGAGGCCACGCTGCTGATCGCGCCAGATGACCCGTTCGGCTGGGGCCTGCCGTAGCGCCAACAGAGGCCCTGGCGATATCCCCGCGCTTTCGTGAGTCATTGAAACTTGGGGCTGCACCGCGGCGAAAGCGACGGCAAACTGAAGGCGTCGTTGAAAGGAGTCGTTGCGCATGCCAGCGGAGCAAGCCACGCTATCCCGCCCCGAGGGCCCCAAGCCGCATTCGGCACCGCAGCCGCCCACCGTGCTGCGCGAGCTGCTGGCACGCGCCGATGTGCAGATCAACGGCGCACGGCCCTGGGACATGCGCGTCAACGATGCCCGCTCCTACCGCCGCATCCTGACGCAATGGTCACTGGGCGCCGGCGAGGCCTATGTCGACGGCGACTGGGACTGCGAGCGGCTGGACATGATGTTCGACCGCCTGCTGCGCGCCCAGCTCGACCGCACCGCGCCGGCCTCGGCGCGCTGGAAGCTGCTGCTGGAGAGCCTGCGCCATCGCCTGTTCAATCTGCAGAGCGAGGCACGCGCCCACCAGGTTGGCGAGCACCACTACGACGTCGGCAACGATGTCTTCGAAGCCATGCTGGACTCGCGCATGATCTATTCCTGTGCCTACTGGGAACATGCCCAGGATCTGGAGCAGGCTCAGGCGCACAAGCTGGAGATGATCTGCCGCAAGCTCGAACTGCAGCCCGGCGAGACGCTGCTGGACATCGGCTGCGGCTGGGGCGGCCTGGCGCGCCATGCGGCCGAGCGCTTCGGCGTGCGCGTCACCGGCATCACCATCAGCAAGGAACAACTGGCCCTGGCCGAGAAGCGTTGTGAAGGCCTGCCCGTCACGCTGCTGCTGCAGGACTATCGCTCGTTCCAATGCGCCGATGACCGTCGCTTCGACAAGATCGTCTCGGTCGGCATGTTCGAGCACGTAGGGCTGAAGAACTACGGCGTCTACTTCGACACCGCCCGCCGGCTGCTGGCACCGGACGGCCTCTTCCTGCTGCACAGCATCGGCGTGGACCAGCGTGCGCCGCATACCGACCCCTGGATCGAGCGCTACATCTTCCCCAACGGCAAGCTGCCCTCACCCGTCGAGCTGGCCGGCGCGCTGGAGGGCCGCTTCATCATCGAGGACTGGCACAACTTCGGCCCCGACTACGACCGCACGCTGATGAGTTGGGCCGAGCGTTTCGAGGCGGCCTGGCCCCGCCTGGCCGCCCGCTACGACGAAGGCTTCCGGCGCATGTTCCGCTACTACCTGCTGAGCTGCGCCGGCTTCTTCCGCTCCCGCCAGGGCCAGCTGTGGCAGCTGGTGCTGAGCCGGCCGGAGCGGCGCGGCGTGTATCGCTCCGTCAGGCCGCCATCACCGCGTACCTGACTGCAGGGCGGCATCAAGACGTTGCCCGCCCTCGGGCTCAGCCACCTTCGCGCTGGTGTTGCAGCGTGGCTGCGACATGGGCAAACGCGGGCAGGAGTTCGTCCCAGGCCTGGCGAGCAAGCGGCCGCGGCTTGCGCATCGCGCCGGCCTGCGCTGGCGCCCGCAGCGCTCGCCGGCCAGCGAAGGCCACGGTGTTGCTGCATTCCTTGTCGCCCACCAGAAGAACCGCGCCGTCGAAGGCGCGATCCAGGCGGGCCACATGGCGCTGGAACTCGGGGTGGGCGGTGTGCAGGTTGACCACCAGCAGGCCGTCTTCGCGCAGCGCCGTGCGGCAGTCGTCGTAGAAGGCCTGCGAGCACAGGGCCGGCGGCTGGCCTTCATGGTCGAAGCCATCCACCAGCAGCACGTCCAGCCGGTCCTGGGTGTGGCGCACGAAGTCGGCCCCGTCGCCGCGCCGCACGCGCAGGCGCGCATCGTCCGGTGGTACCTGGAACTGCTCGCGCAACGCGATGACGTGGGGGTTGATCTCGACGACCTCGATGCGCGTGTCCGGCAGCTCGCGGTGGCAGAACTTGGCCATGGAGCCCCCGCCCAGCCCGATCATGGCCAGCGTCTCGGGCCGCGGCACGAACAGCAGGAAGGCCATCATCGTGCGCGTGTAGGCCAGGTCCAGCGCATGCGGGTGCTGCACCTTCATGCGGCTCTGGATTTCGCAGATCGTGAAATGCATGGCCCGGGTATCCAGCGTCTCGTAGACGAAGGGCTTGACGAACTGGTGTGGGTCGGCGGTGTCGGGCATGGCGTGCGGGAAAGGCGGCGGCGCTCAGGCGCGCTGCAGGTCGTTGATCAGCGGCGGCGAGGCCATCAGCACCAGCAGCAACGCGATGGGCAGGGTGGCCGAGAAACCGAAGTGCTTGAAGGCCAGCGCGCCGACGAGGCCGCCGACGAAGAACAGGCCCAGCACCAGGCTGTGGATGAAAAGCTTGTCGCGATTGGCGCGGACGAAGTGCACCGAGTCGGGCGACGTGGCGCGGTTCCAGTACAGCAGCCGGCCCAGCTCGATGCCCAGGTCCGTCACCACGCCCGTCATGTGGGTGGTGCGGATCTCGGCCTGGGAGATCTTGGTCACGATGGCGTTCTGCAGGCCCATGATGAAGCACAGCAGCAGCACGGCTGTCGGCACCAGCAGGTAGGCCAGCGTGTCGAGGTGGGCCCCCAGCAGGCCGAAAGCCAGCAGCAGCGCAGCCTCCAGCAGCAGGGCCAGCGCATACCGGCTGTGCATGTGGCGCCGGCGCGCCCAGTTGATCAACAGGGCCGAGCAGGCCGCCCCCGCGATGAAGGCCAGCAGCGAGGCGAGCCCGGTCAACGCCAGCGCGACGCCGCCGGTGGCGAGATCGTCGGCCACGCCGGAGATCACGCCCGTCATGTGCGAGGTGTAGCGCTGCACGGCCAGGAAACCGCCCGCGTTGACCGCCCCGGCCACGAAGGCCAGCACCGCGCCGAGCTGCCGATTGGCCGACCGCGTGCGGTGCCTGCCGGTGAGGCGGTGCAGGAAGCTGATGGTCACAGCGCTAATTTAGTTTGAATTCAATATGATTGCAATTATCATTTGATGAACATGAGGAGCCGGCATGGAACAAAAGACCGCCCGCCTGACGGTGCTGATTGATCCGGACAAGAAGAAGGCCTTCGAGACCCTGTGCGCGCAGCAGGACCAGACACCCTCGCAGGTGGTGAGGCGCCTGATTCGCGACTACCTGGCCGCGCACGGCGTGGACTACAAGCCGGACGCAGCGGCGTCTCGCTGAGCCGAGCCGGTGCGTCGGGGCCGTGCGTGCGGCTCAGAGGGTGAGAGTTTTTCAGACGCGCCCGAAAGGCGCGTCAAAACGCCCTCGAACTAGGCGCAAAGCACAGCCATAGCGGGCTATGGCGAGCATTTGCAACGACGGGCGAGGGTGTTTTGGCGTGCAAGGCGGGCGTGGATGAAAAGCTCTCGCCCTCTCAGTCGTCGCCGCGGCCGATGTAGGCGCGGATGGCCGCGATGCGGTTCGAGGGCTCGAACTCGAACACGTCGACGACGTGAATCGTGTCGCGGCCATTGATGACGATCTGCAGCTCGGCAGCGGCGCCGTTCGGTCGTTCGTAGGCCGCCAGCACATCGATCGCCAGGCTCGCGA
This sequence comes from Roseateles sp. P4_D2, assembly GCF_056401875.1. NCBI lineage: Bacteria > Pseudomonadati > Pseudomonadota > Betaproteobacteria > Burkholderiales > Sphaerotilaceae > Roseateles > Roseateles sp. P4_D2. Next base: position 257,100 of record NZ_JBFUIM010000009.1, read on the forward strand.
CGGACTCGAAGTTCCTGCGCGTCTCGGCCAATGCCGCAGCCTTGCCAACGACGCGGATCTTCCAGTCGCGCAGCGTGATGGCGTCGGCGAACATGGGCTCAATCGCAGCGAGGTCGCGCGCTGCATAGGCGGCCAGGTAGGCGCGCACGAGGTCGAGTCGGTCCGTCATCGCCAGCTGTCCATGAAACGGTGGTTGTCCAGGGCTGGATGATCGCCGAGGCACGGGATGACACCCACACGAAACCTCGCTTCGCGCCAGGACAATCCGCGCCCCATGAGCCGACTCCAACAACTCCAGGCACGCATTCCCGAAGGGTCTGCCGTGCTCTTCCTGATCCAGGTCTTCGCGACGCTGGGCTTCGCAGTCCTGCAGTTCACGCTGACGCTGTACACCACGCGCCACCACGGGTTCACCAGCGAGCAGGCCGCATTGATCACCGGCGTGTTCGGCGCCTTCAACTATGGGTTGCACCTGTTCGGTGGCTACCTGGGCGGCCGTTTCCTGAGCAACCGCAACCTGTTCGTGGGCGGCATGCTGCTGCAGGTGCTGGGCTGCGGCACCGTCGCCGGCGGCAGCCTGGAAGGCCTGTACTGGGGCATGGCGCTGTTCCTGACCGGCAGCGGCCTGAACGTGACCTGCGTGAACATGATGCTGACGCAGCGCTTCACCCCCGAGGACAACCGCCGCGAGGCCGCCTTCCTGTGGAACTACGCCGGCATGAACGTCGGCTTCTTCATCGGCTTCACGGTGTCGGGCGTGTTCCAGCTCAGCGAGGACTACCCGTCGTTGTTCTGGTTCGCGACGCTGGGCAATGCCGCGGCCATCGCAGTGGCGCTGATCTTCTGGCGCACGCTGGCCGACCGCAACACGTCGCTCGCCCACCGCCGTGGCCTGGCCTTCTGGGGCCGTTTCGCCGTCGGCGCCGCCGTGCTGGTGGGGTTGGTGCCGCTGCTGGTCTGGCTGCTGAAGCAGCCGGGCGACACCGCCATCGGCATGAAGGCTTTCTGCGCTCTGGTTGCCATCGCCCTTGTCGTCATCACGGTTCGTCATCCGGTGCAGGCTGAGAAGCAGCGCATGAAGGCCTATCTGGTGCTGACCCTGGGCTCGCTGGTGTTCTGGTCGCTCTACCAGATGGCCCCGAACGGCCTGCAGCTCTATGCGGTGGGCAATGTGCTGATGAACGTCTGGGGCGTGGCCGTGGCGCCGCAGTGGGTGCAGAACATCAACACCGTCACCATCGTCATCGGCGGGCCGCTGCTGGCTGCCCTCTTCACCCGCTGGCGTGCCCGGGGCTGGCCGGTGGACATCCCGATGCAGTTCGCCGCGGCCATCGTGCTGATGGGGCTGGGCTTTCTCGTGCTGCCTGTGGGCATCCACTTTGCCGACGCCTCGGGCCGTGCTGACTTCTCCTGGCTCTTCCTCAGCTATGTGCTGCAGTCGGTCGGCGAGCTGCTGATCTCGCCCATCGGCTACGCCATGATCGGCCGCCTGGCGCCGCGGCAATACCAGGGCGTCATGATGGGCAGCTGGATGCTGGTGACCGGCCTGGCGTCACTGTTCGCGGGCGACTTCTCGGGAGTGGTGTCCCAGCCGGTGGATGGCTCACCGCTGACGACGAACGCGGCCTACGCGACGCTGTTCACGCAGCTCGCCGTCGGCAGCCTGGTCACGGGCGCCGCGCTGTTCGCGCTGCGGCCGTGGCTGCGGCGCCTGATTGGCGCCTGAGCCGCGGCGGCGCACCAGCTTGCAGCGGCCTGTCCAGGGCCTGCCTGCCGTTGCCAAACAGTTGACGCTGCGCATTGCATCAGCGCGGCAACGGCATGACATCCCGTCGTCGCGCCGCTAGGCCGCCACTCAAGGGCGAAGGTCGCGTAGACATGAGCGGCCGCCCAGGCCTGCCGGACGCGCTTCGGGTGCGGCAACCTGCCTTGATGGCATGATTTTCCGCCCGGGCCTGACCCGCTGGTTCAGTCGCCCCGACGCTGACAAGATGGGCGCATGAGATTCCTCGTTGCCCTGCTCCTGTCCGCTGCGCTCGCGCTGAGCGCCACTGCCCATGCCGGCACCGCCATCGTCATCGGTGGCGCCCTGAAGAACGACAACGATGCCGTCTGGCAGCGTATCGTCGATGAGTCCGGCGGCGCCGGCGCTCGCATCGCCGTGTTCGCCACGGCGGCGGCCAACCCGGAGCGCAGCGCCGGCCTCATCGTCGCGGCGCTGAACCGCCGCGGCGCCAATGCCGAGGCCATTCCCGTTGCGCCGCGCCAGAAGGACATCGACCTGCAGGCCAACCTCAACGACCCGGTACTGATCGCCAAGGTCGCGGCCTCGAAAGCCGTGTTCTTCTCCGGCGGCGCGCAGGAGCACATCGTCGACACACTGCAGCCCGGCGGCGAGCCGACGGCCATGCTGCTGGCCATCCGCCAGGTCTTCGACGGCGGCGGCGTCGTGGCCGGCACGAGCGCCGGCGCGGCCATCATGAGCCGCATGATGTTCCGCGACGCACCGGACAACATGCAGGTCCTCAAGGGCCAGTGGCGCGACAGGCGGGAGTTCGACCGCGGCCTGGGCTTCATCGGACCGGACTTGTTCGTCGACCAGCATTTCCTCAAGCGCGGCCGCATCGGCCGCATGCTGCCAGCCATGCGGGCACTCGGCTATACGCTGGGCCTGGGCGTGGAAGAGAACACAGCCGCCGTCGTCAAGGGCAGCGAGGTCGAGATCGTCGGCGCGCGCGGTGCACTGCTGGTGGACCTGTCCGAGGCCAGCGCCGACACCAAGTTGCCGGCCTTCAACCTGCGTGGCGCGCTGATCAGCTACCTGGACCGCGGCGACCGCCACGACCTCAAGACCGGCGTCACGATACCCGCCGCACACAAGCTGCGCGAGCCCAAGATCGACCCGGCCGCGAGCGACTACAAGCCCTATCTGCAGAACGACAACTACTTCCTCGACATCCTGGCCGACAACACCATCGTCACGGCCATGGCCCAGCTGCTGGACGGCCGCGCGCCCGAGGTGCGCGGCCTCGCCTACCGCGCGAAACCCCGCCCCGGCGACCTCTCCCCCGAGCTCGGCTTCGAGTTCCGCCTCTACAAGGGGCCTGGGCTCGTCGGCTGGTTCAGCGGCGCCCTCGGCGGCGAGGACTACACGGTGCTGAAGGCTCGCCTGGACGTCATCCCGGTGCGCATGGCCGTACCGCTGTTCACGCCGCTGGTCGCGAATTGACGGTCGAGCAAGCACTGGCTCGCCGTCGGGCGATGTGATTTACCCGAGGTCCGATGCTCAAGCGCGCATATCGGGCCATGGCAAGTTAGGCTCGCGCCCATGGCCGCCCCTTCTTCCGAACCGCGCTCGGCGCCCCGCCTGCCGCCGCTGTGGCTGTGGCTGCGCCTACCGGTGCTGATCCTGCTCGCTGCCTGCGCGGCCATGGCATCGGCAGCGCAGGCCGAACCGCCGCTATCCGAGGCCCCGAGGCGGGTCGTCTTCCTGGCCCAGGACTTCCGCAACGGCGGCATCACCGCCGTCTACCGTGGCTTCGAGCAGGCCTGCCAGGAACTCGGCTGGACCTTGAGCATCGTCAACGGCAAGGGCGACAAGGCGACGATCAGGCGTCAGTTCGACGAAGCCTTGCGTGCCGGCCCTGACGGCATCGTGCTGGGCGGCTTTGACGAAGCCGATATCGCCGACCGTCTGGCCCTGTCTTCGCGGCCTCTTCCCGTGCTGGTGGGCTGGCACGCGGCCCCGCGCCATGGGTCGACGCCTCATCTGTTCGCCAACGTCAGCACCGACCCCGCGGTCGTGGCCGACATGGCCGCGGCCTTGGTCGCCCAGCCCGGCGGTGCCCGGGCGGGCGTCGTCATCTTCAACGACAGCCGCTTCGACATCGCCAACGTCAAGACCCTGCGCATGCGCGAGGCCTTGTCGCGTTGCGCCTCATGCGAACTGCTCGCCGTGGAAGACCTGCCGATTTCGAACGCCTCCAAGGACATGCCGGCCGCGCTGGAACGGCTGCATCGGCAGTTCGGCACGCGCTGGACCCATGTGCTGGCGATCAACGACGTCTACATGGACTCCATGCACTTTCCGCTGCTGGCCCTGGGCCGCCGCGACGTCGTTGGCATCGCGGCCGGCGACGGCTCACGCACGGCACTGAGCCGCATCCGCTCGGGCCGCTCACAGCAGCTCGCGACCATCGCCGAGCCCACTGGCCAGCAGGGCTGGCAACTGGCCGATGAGCTCAAGCGCGCCTTCGCCAGGCAGCCCCCCAGCGGCCGCGTCGCCCGCCCGATCGCCATCACGACGGAGTTGCTGCGGCAACTCGGGCAATTGGAGGTCGATGACCTGCTGCCTTACCGGGCCGAGTACCGCCAGCAATGGTCGATCAGCCCACCGAGTGCGGCGAAAGCGCCGTAAGCGCCCTGGGATTCGGCCGCCAGCGGCCCGGCCAGGCGCCGTCTTGTGTGCGCCAGCAGACGGTGCGCCGGCCAGGCCGCGGGCAGACTCGCCGTCACCCCCGCTTCCTCGTCCCCCATGTCGCTCCCGCCAGACGATGCCCACGACGCGCAGGCCACCGCCCTGCTGGGCCGGCCGTTTGCGGAACTCGACGTGCGCGCGCAGCGCGTGGCTCGGCATATCGGCCTGCGCCAACCCATCACGCAGCATCCGGAAGCCGCGGCAACCACGCCGCCGACCCGGGGCCAGCGCGCCGCCGATGCGGTCACCGCGTTTGGCGGCTCCTGGCTGTTCGTCAGCCTGTTCGCGGCCGTGATGCTGGTGTGGGTGGGCATGAACGTCGTGTTGCTGGCCGCACGAGGCCAGACCTTCGATCCCTATCCCTTCATCCTGCTCAACCTTTTCCTGTCCATGCTGGCGGCGGTGCAGGCGCCCATCATCCTGATGTCGCAGAACCGCCAGTCCGAGAAGGACCGCGTCACGGCGGGGCATGACTACGAGGTCAACCTCAAGGCCGAACTCGAAATCATGCTGCTGCACGACAAGCTGGATCAGCTGCGCCAGCAGCAATGGAGCGAACTGCTGGCGCTGCAGGCCGAACAGATGCGCCTGCTGGCCGCGCTGGCGGCCGGCCTGCCGCCCATGTGCGACACCGCACAGACGCCGGCGGCCATGCCCTTGCAGCATGGCGGCGCCGTCGGCCCCGCGAACGAGCCTGGGAACCGTGCCTGGTTTGCCCAGCCGTAGCACGGCGGCCGGCGGCGCCTCTGTGCGATAGCGCACGGTCCTACCCAACAGGCACCGTCAGGATCGACGTCTTAGCGGGAGTCAGCCCATGTACGTCGTCCAGCCACGCCCAACGGCGTGGAACCTCCGTTGCTTGCCTGCACCCAGGTGAGCACCTTCATCGGCCCTCGGCTACCGCTGGCGCTGGCGCTGGCGCTGACGCAATAAGGGCGACGCCCCCAGCATGCCAAAAATGTTTATGTGCGATGCCGTACACACGGCAGGCCAGGCGCTGGATAGAGTTGTTGCTTCTAAGTCGCGCCAGCGCGGGAGGATTGATGTCTGCACCGCTTGACGCCCTGGCCCCTCGCAGCAACCGCCTGCTGGCCGCCCTGCCGGGCGAGGAATGGGACCGCTGGGCCGACCAGCTGGAGTTCGTGCCACTGAAACTGGGCCAGGTCATCTACGAGTCCGGCCGGCCACAGAGCCACGTGTATTTCCCCACCACGGCCATCGTGTCGCTGCTCTATGTGCTGGAGGACGGCGCCTCGGCCGAAATCGCCGTGGTGGGCTACGAAGGCGTGGTCGGCGTATCGCTCTTCATGGGCGGCGAGACCACCCCGAGCCGTGCAGTGGTGCAAAGCGCCGGCGGCGCCTTCCGGCTGCGCGCGGCGGCCATCAAGGTGGAGTTCAACCGCTACGGCGTGGGCATGCACCTGCTGCTGCGCTACACGCAGGCGCTGCTGACGCAGATGGCGCAGACGGCGGTCTGCAACCGCCATCATCTGCTGGAGCAGCAGCTGTGCCGCTGGCTGCTGCTCAGCCTGGACCGCATCGCCGGCGAGCAGCTGGTGATGACGCAGGAGCTGATCGCCAATATGCTGGGCGTGCGCCGTGAAGGCGTCACCGAGGCGGCGCTGAACCTGCAAAAGCTCGGCCTGATCGACTACGCGCGGGGCCACATCACCGTGCTGGACCGCGCGGGGCTGGAACAGCGCAGCTGCGAATGCTATGGCGTCGTCAAGCAGGAGTACGACCGGCTGCTGAACTGGCCGGCAATTCCCTTGCCCTGACCCGCAGCGTGTGCTGGCGCACAGCGGCAATCAACAAGTGATGTGCAGACTGGTGCATGACTGCCAACCAGTTGCTCGATCACCTGCCCGCCGCCGAGTTGCGGCGCCTGCTGGCGCAGAGCATTCAGGTGCCCTTGCGCAGCGGGCAGCGGTTGGGCACCCAGGACCAGCCTGCCCGCGTGCTGCTGTTCCCGCTGCAGGGTTTCCTTTCGCTGGTCACGCTCATGGACGCTCACCCGCCGCTGCAGGTGGGCATGGTGGGCTGCGAGGGCGTGGTGGGCGTGCAGTTGCTGCTGGGCGTGGCCACCAGCCCGGTGAGCGTGATGGTGCAGGAGGACGGCCAGGCCTGGAGCCTGACCGCCGCGGCGCTGCGCAGCCAGTTGCCCGACAGCCCGGGGCTGCGCCGGCTGCTGATGCGCTATCTACTGGTGCAGCTGAGGCTTTCAGCGACGGCCGCGGCCTGCCTGCACTTCCATGCCCTGCAGGCGCGGCTGGCACGCTGGCTGCTGATGGGGCAGGACCGAGCGCAGGGCGACGGCTTCGCGGTCACGCAGGAAGGCATGGCCCACCTGCTGGGCGTGCGGCGCGTCGGCGTCACGGTGGCGGCGGGCGCGCTGCAGGAGGCTGGCCTGATCCGCTACCACCGGGGCTGGGTCACGGTCAGCGACCGCGCCGGCCTGGAGGCGGCGGCCTGCGGCTGCTATGCGCAGGACCGGGCGAGCTACCGCGCCGGCATGAAATTCCCCCCTGGAAACGGCGCTCCGCACGCTGACGAACATGCGCCGGTGGCCGCGTTTTCTGCAAGCCACGTCATCCCATGACGCCGCGGAGTTCCCTCATGAGGCCACGCATCCCGCAACTGCACCGGCGGCACTGCGGCAAAGCCGGGACGGGTCAGCTTGCAGCCGGCATCAACACGGTGTCGATCACATGGATGACGCCGTTGGTGGCTTCGATGTCGCGCTCGACGACGCGGGCCTTGTTCACGCGCAGGCCGGCCGGGGTCATGTCGATGGCCAGGTCTTCGCCTTGCAGCGACTTCAGCGTGGCGGGCTGGCCGCCCGCCGCAGCGGCCTTCACATGGCCCGCCACCACGTGCAGCAGCAGGATGGCCGTCAGCCTGGCCTTGCTCTCGGGCTTGAGCAGGTCGACCAGCTCGTTCCTGGCGAGCTTGTCGAAGGCCTTGTCGTTGGGTGCGAAGAAGGTGTAAGGCCCCGAGCCGTCGAGCACGTCGGCCAGGCCGGCGGCCTTGACGGCCGCCATCAGGTGCTTGAAGTGGCCGGTCCTGTGGACCGTGGCCAGCAGGTTGTCCTGCAGGGCGGCCTTGCTCGGGTTGTTGGTGACGACGGCGGCAATCATGAGAGCTTTCTGGTGGAGGGATGCATGCAAATGCTGCCCCTCAGGATTGCCGGGGTCTGTGCGCTGGAGCACCCGCCCGTGGTTCAGGCGCGCGGTTCGCCGTTGGCATTGACCGTCACGGTGGCGCCGGGCGGCGTGGCAACCTGCATGTGGTGCTGCTGGCCGCGGAAGTTGTAGGTCACGTCCCAGTAGGCAGGGTTCTGCGCAACCGGCCGGTCATCGCAGCGCTGCACGTCGCGGGTCACCACCGATTCGCCACTGTTGTTGCGGCCGATGTTGTTGCCCACCACGCCACCGGCCACTGCACCGCCGGCCGTGGCCAGCACTCGCCCCGTGCCGCCGCCGACCTGATGGCCGAGGATGCCGCCAATGACCGCGCCGATGACGGTGCCGGGCACGCTGTTGTCGCTGCGGCGGCCGTCGCCGACCTGCTCACGCTCCGTCCAGCAGCGCCGCTGGCCGGACTCGCCGTAGATCGCCCGCACATCGCTCACGGTCGCCTGGTACAGGCGCTCGCGGTCGCGGCGGCGGTAGTCGGCCGGCACGCTCGGGTAGGGCGCATAGCTCAGCTCGTCATCGCGGGCATTGCGCTGCACGGCGCGCACCGACGAGATCTGCTCGTCCAGCCCCATGGCTTCGAGCGACGGGTACTGGCCGGGGCGCAGCACGCGGCAACGGCCCGAATAGCGCTGGTCCACGCAGACCTCCCAGCGCTGGCTGCGCACCACCACCGACGAGGCCCTGTCGTTGAAGTTGTTGCTTCTGAAATTGCTGACGCTGCCGTTGCTGGTCATGGAGCGGCCCTGGAAGTTGGCTTGCTCATAAAAGGTGATCTGCGCCAGCGCGGGCGTGCTGGCCGAAAGGGCCAGCAGCAGGCCAAGGGCGTTGCGGCGCAGGGAGTGTGTTTGGGGGGTATGCATGGCGTTCTCCGGTGTCGGGGCGAGGCCCGTGAGGAAAGTCTGTGCCGTGTCGGGCAACCCGTCTGTACGGTGGCGGACCCAGCCGGCGCTGAAGCACTGACGCGCGAGCGCTCCAGTGTTCGGCAGCGCACAGACCGTTGGCCCAGGCTCGGCGAGCCTTGCGGCCCGTCACCCGACAAACCGGCAAACACCGCATGGACTGGCTGCTCGCCGCTTTTGTCCTTCTCGCCGCCCTGGCCCTCGCGATCACGCTGCTTCTGGGAGCGCGTCGCCAGCGCCGCTGGCGCTCACAGTCCAGGGCGCTGATCGCCAAGCTCAATGCCGAGCCGGGCCCAGCGGGCGTCACCCATTTCGACCCCGCGGAACTCATCCATTTGCCGGCACCGGTGCAGCGCTATCTGCGCATCGCGCTGACCGCCGGCCAGCCACTGGTGCGCGGCGTGAGGTTGACGCAGAGCGGCTTCCTCAACCTGTCGGCTGCCGGCGACCGTTGGCAGCCCTTCACGGCCGAGCAGCAGGTCGCCACGCGCGGACCGGGCTTTCTGTGGAATGCCCGCGTCGGGCTGTTCTCCGGCCTGAGCGTGCGCGTGCAGGACAGCTATCTGGCCGGCGCGGGCCTGCTGCATGCGGCCCTGCTTGGCGTGCTCGACATGGCTCGCCAGCAGGGCGGGGGCGAGCTGGCACGCGGGGAGCTGATGCGTTTCCTGGCCGAGGCGCCCTGGTACCCCACGGCCCTGCTGCCCAGCCAGGGCGTGAGCTGGGCGGCGGTGGACGCGCGCCAAGCCGATGCCACGCTGGCCGACGGCGCCGTCTCGGTGACGCTGCGCTTCAAGTTCGGCGATGCCGGCCTGGTGGACACGGTGCGCGCCGAGGCGCGCGGGCGCAAGGTTGGCCGGATGACTGAAATGGCCCCCTGGGAAGGGCGCTGGAAGGAGTGGACGACCCGCGACGGCATGCGCGTGCCTCTGGCCGGCGAGGTGGCCTGGCTGCTGCTCAGCGGGCGCCAGACCTATTGGCGCGGACGCCTGGGCAAGCTGCGCTACCGCTTCAGCGCTTGATGGGGGCGCACGGGCCATCGGTGCGGTGTGCGAACACGAGCCGAAGGATCGGCTTGGAGGGTGGCATTCAACGCGACCCCTTCTGGCCCTTGCGGCCGGCGTGCTTGTGACGCTCGGGCATGTGGGTCGACGGCTTGGGCAGCTCGGGCTTGATATCCAGCACGGGCGGGTGGCCGGCGGGTTCCGCGGGCTTGTTCCTGGCCTTCATCGACTGCTTCATGGGGTGCTCCGGCATTGAGGTCCAGGCGACGAAGGATTTCTGGCCAGGACTGCCCAGACCTTAGGACGGCCGCGCGCGCTTGACTGTGCGGCAGCGCACACGCCGCGTACCGGGCCGCGTGCGCTGCCGCACAGACCCGCCGCGGCGTGCACGCCCAAGCTCCCAGTGCCCTTGCAGCAAAGGCCACCATGAAAGCAGAGCCACAGCGCCGTCCGCCCGCGATGCCCGCACCCAGCGATGCCGATCTCGCTTACATGGCGCAGGCGGCATTGATGTGGAACCCATCCCTGCCCCCGGGCGGGATCCGGGCCCGCGTTGAAGCCGGCTGGCTGACCTTGTCGGGTGAAGTGCGCTGGCACTGCCAGCGCCAGGACGCGGTCAACTGCGTGCGCCATCTGCCCGGTCTTGCCGGCGTCAACAACTGCATCACGCTGCAACCGTCAGTGCCGCAAACGCCCTTCAGGGACACGACCTGAAGCGTGGAAGGCATGAGGCGCGCCTACAGCCGGCCCATCAGCCAGAGCACGATGAGGATCAACAGCAGCAAGCCGATGCCGCCCGAGGGCATATAGCCCCAACTGCGGCTGTGCGGCCAGGTCGGAAAGGCGCCGACCAGCAGCAGGATCAGCACGATCAAAAGAATGGTTGAGATGCTCATGACGTTCTCCTTGAGCGAAGGCGCTCGGCCTGATTCATGCCGACGCCGCCGAAGCGGCGGGTGTCACGACGACAACGGCGGCGGCGCCTGCTTTGCCGGCCTCGCCCGTGGCGCCGGTGGCCCCGGGCGGCCCCGGTTCGCCCGCAGGGCCGGGGGCGACGATGACCGTGGGCGGTGGTTCATTGCGCTGGCAACCGCCCAGCAGCAGCGCCAGCATGGGCAAGCACAGGGCCAGCGCTGTTGAGCGTGAAGACATGAAGATTCCTTTGCGACAGACCACACCGGGAGGTGCTCCAGCACAAGGTAGCCACGCGATGCGGTCGTGTCGGTGCGGTAGCGCACCAGGGGTGCACCGGCAGTTCGGACTACCCCGTTGCCGGCCCGCCGGTATGTAAGCGGCTCAACGTCCTACAGCCACGCGCTGGCGCTGAGGACATTGTTGAGGGGCGCTCAAGGTTGAGCAGTGCAGGTCTCAGGCATGAGAACCCCCTTCCGACTGAACGTGCCGAATTGGTTCGACAACCTCGGCTCCGAGTTGCTCCGGTCGCACGCGGCGCCGAGGCCGCTGTGGCGTCGCGCCATTGAACAGCGCCGTAGAACGCGCCGACTGGCGCCGGCGGCCACCACTCGCACGCAACCACCACTGCCGGCACGCCCATGAGCGGCTTCTGGATCTCCACGCCCTTCTCCCAGGAGCCGCGCATCGTGCTGGTCCGCTGGCGGGCCTGGGAGGTGCAGGTGCCCAGCTACGACGCCCCCACCTGGCATCTCGTCGGCTACATCGAGGACGAGCACTGCGCCAAGGTCTCGTCGGCCGTGGCCTTTGTGCACATCGACACCGAGGAAGTGACCACCAAGACGGGCCGCACCTATGCGCTCAACGGGCCGCCCAGCATCGATGCCGACGCGGCCCATCTCTGGGACAGCTGGCGCAAACAGCATGGCGCCGTGGTGCTGCGGGAGGTCACGACGGATGTGCTGGATGGGCGGCAGCCGGTGGCGGTGAACTTGATCCAGCCGCCGGGATAGGCGCCTTCGTTTACCGACGTGCCTTGAGGCCTGCCCAGGCCCCATAAATGGCCGCGGGGATGGTGACGAGGGTCGCCAGCGCCGTGAACCAAGCCGACTGCGCCGCGTCGGAGAGCAGCAAGCCGGTGGCAATGCTCAGTACGCCGAACGCAGCTGCGTGCCAGTACGGCACGGTTGGAGCCAGGCGGGCGCAGATTGCGCCACCCATGGCAGTCGTCAACGTCCCGAGCACAAAGACAACTGCCAAGTACTCGGGTTGGGCGGCAAGCGCCGCGACGTCAGCCGACGTCGAAACACTGCCTGGCCAAAGAGCAAGGACGGCAAAGCCCGAGACGACGTCCAAGGCGAGCATGCTGATGAGCCCGACTGCAAGGGCTCGTAAATTGAGGCGAGGTAACTCCATTGATTCCCTGTTGGCAAACCGAAGCGCCCGGCACGGGCGCCTGAAGCCGCTATTCCTTGACGATTCGGCGGGCTGGCCGGGTCGGCGAGACCATCTCCGCGGCCACGAGCTTTGCGGCCGCCCGCCCATATTCCTCGAGGCGCTCTCGAGAATGCGAGACCTCCCGGCGCCTCGAGCCAGCGACTGCCTTCGCCGGCAACCTCATGGCCCGCGGGTACTTTCACAAATAGGTGCGGCGCACACCCTTACCCGCACTGCCCCACATACCCACAAGCCGTGCAGAAATCGCAGCCATCCTTGTGGATCATGGTCGCGTTGCCGCACTCCGGGCAGGGCTTGCCGGCCTGGACCTGCAGGGTGCCAGCGGCCGCCGCGAGCTTGGGTGCGGGCGTCTGCAGCAGGCCCATGTCGCTCAGTGGCTGGCCGGCTTCGTCGAGGATGCCGAGCATCGCGTAGCGATGGATGACGAGGCGGGCCACATAAGCCACGGTCGAAGGCCAGACCTGCTGGCGGCGCTCACCGTTCAGTGACGGCACCGGCGCCATGAAGTGGCCCAGCGGCTCGCCGACATTGAGCAGCTTGCGCAGCTTCATCGCGATCCAGCCGGGGTCCATCACGCGCATGTCCAGCGACAGCAGTCGCGCCAGGCCGTCCAGGGCCTTGGGGTAATTGCCCGAGAAGCCCATCGCGCACGGCCGCATGACGCTGCCGCCTTCGGGCGTGGGCAGCACCACTTCCTTCAGCGTCAGTGTGAACTGCTCGTTGGTGGCTGGGTTGTCCACGTCCACCGCCCAGGCCAGGGTGCCGGACACGCCGGTGCGCGGCTCGTTGCGGCTGAACATGGCGTCCACCACGGGCGTGGCGCCGCCTTCGGCCAACGCGCCGAGCTGCTCGCAGCGCCAGCGGATGACGGCCGCCGTCGCGGCGACGACGCCGGGGAAAAGGCGCTTCTCACCGCTGGGCGGCATGGGCATCTCGAAGGCGCGCTCCTCGGCGACTGTCGCGAGCGCATCGAGCTTGAGGCGCAGCCAGGCCGCATCGTTGGTGCGCAGATCCATGGACAGGGTCTTGGCCAGAGCCGACAGGCCACGCGGTTGCTCGGCGCCGTTGACCCAGACCTCAAAGGGCAGGTTGCGGCCGAACAGGCCGGCGTCAGGCCCCTCCAGCGGCAGCTCGCCGATGAAGAGGGCGAAGTCGCCGTGCGGGTGCTGGATCAGATAGCTCCAGGCCGGGTTGCCGCCGGGCATGTCGGGGCGGCTGGGCCAGCGCAGCGAGGCCACCACCGCATTGGGCAGGCGCTCCACGCGCAAGCGCTGGTTGGCGCCGCCGACGTCGGCTCGCAATGGCTCCGGTTGCTTGACCTCGGGCGTGACCGACAGCACCGAACCCAGCACGCTGTTGGGCCGATAGGTGGCCAGGCCCTTGAGCTTGGTTTGCCAGGCCTGGATGTAGAGGTTCTGGAAGTCCTCGTACGGATAGTCGGCCGGCACATTGACCGTCTTGCTGATCGACGTGTCGATGTACGGGGCGACGGCCGCGACCATGGAGGCATGGTCGGCCGCGCTCAGTTCGAGTGCGGTGACGAAGGCATCGCTCAGCGGCGCGTCGGCGCCGAACAGGTGGCGGTACAGCCGCCAGGCATGGTCCTCGACCGCGTATTCCTTGAAGCCACCGCCCTCGGTCTGCGGCAGGCGCTTCTTGCGCGTGTAGGTCCACGAGAAGGCCGGCTCGATGCCATTGCTCGCGTTGTCGGCAAAGGCCAGGCTGATGGTGCCGGTGGGCGCGATGGACAAGAGGTGGGAGTTGCGCAGACCTTGCGAACGGATCTTGTCCTTCAACCCCTGCGGCAGGCGCGACGCAAAGCTGCCGCCGGAGAGATACAAGTCGGCATTGAACAGCGGGAAGCTGCCTCGCTCGGCGGCGATGTCACTCGAAGCCGAATAGGACGCGTCGCGCATGAGCTCGCTGATATGGCTGGCCATGTCACGCGCCTCTTGCGTGTCGTAGCGCAGGTTCAGCATGACGAGGGCATCGCCCAGGCCCGTGAAGCCCAGGCCGACACGGCGCTTGTTGGACGCCTCCTGCGCCTGTGCGGGCAGCGGCCACGGCGTCACGTCGAGCACGTTGTCCAACATGCGCGTGGCCACGGCCACGACCTCGGCAAAACCGGCTTCATCAAACGCGGGCTTGGCGCTGAAGGGGTCGCGCACAAAGCGCGTCAGGTCGATGGAGCCGAGGCAGCAGCAGCCGTAGGGCGGAAGTGGCTGTTCGGCGCATTGCCCGGTCACCAGGCCATTGAAGATGACCGTGTTGCCGTCGGCTTGCGTCGTGTCGTAGACGGGCTCGATGCCGGCAGCCTCGATGGATGTGATCTTCGCGGCGAAGCGCTGGGTCTTCAGCAGCGCCTTGCCTTCAACCCAGGCCTCGTACTTCTCTCGCTTGGCTGGTAGCAGGAAGCCGACTTCGCGCATGAAGACTTCGCGCGACTCGCCATCGACGATCAGCTCATGCAGCGTCTGGCAGAGATAGTCGCGTCGGCCACCGTGGCCATCCGGCAGGCTGCGCGCGCCGCCTTGGCGCCGCTCGTGGATGCGTGAGAACACGCCGAAGTTGGCGAGCAGCACCTGCACGTCCTGCAGCAGCCGCCGGTGGACGGAGGACAGCCGCACCGAGCAACTCTGGCTGCTGGACGACACGTTGACCGTGCCATCGGTCTGGAACAGCGCGCGCAGATAACCGCGCATGCAGTCCTCGCTACCTTGCCAGATCACCTCGGGCACAGCCAGCTTGGTCTGTGCGTTGAAGCCATAGCCGTCCAGCACACGGGCCAGCATGATGGAACGGATCATCACCAGATTGCGTTCGGCAATGGCGACCGGTTTGACTTGGTACTCGCGCGGCGCCTGCGCGATGCCGGCAATCAAGGTGTTGACGAAGCTGGCGATGCCATCGGCGAGCTGGCGCTCTTCGTTCCACAGGTTGACGACCGCCGCCTGCTCGCCTTTGCCGCGATTGGTGAAGTGGCCATCGCCGGTGATCAAGCCAAGCAGCGTGCCAAGCGCCTCGCTGCCTTGAATGCCGAACTGGCCCTTGCCCGATTGCACCCACAGCTCGTCGCCCGGCTCCAATTCGGACAGCTTGAGCTTGCCGCGTGCCGTGTAGAACTCATGCCAAGCCGTTGCCTTGATCTCATAGCCTTCGGCCGTCGTGATCTTGAAGACCTCGGCCTGGCCGGCGCTCAGGAAGGCGGGTACGGCGGGGCGAACCACGGTGCCGCGTTCTTCGGCGCCAAGGGCACGCCGATCCACCGTGCAATCCAACGCCGCGCCATTAGCCTGCAGCCAGGCGATGGGCACAAGGCCGTGCTGGGTCGCCAGCCGCGTATCGCCCGTCACGCACGGGTTGGTCGCCGCAATCGTCTCGCAGTAATGCAGGTTGTTGTCAGCGTTGATGCGGTCCAGGAAGAGCACGCCCGGCTCGGCGTGGTCGTAGGTGGAGCGCATGACCTGGTCCCACAGCTCGCGGGCGCGCACCTTGCGGTAGACCCACTGGCCGTCACCGCGCTGGTAGGCGCCGGCCTCGATCTGCTCGGCGCTGGGCTGGGCCTTGTGCGCCAGCTCCACCGTGCCGTCGGCCTGCACGGCCTCCATGAAGGCGTCGGTCACGCCGATGGAGATGTTGAAGTTGCGCAGGTCGCCCTGGTCCTTGGCGTGGATGAAGGCCTCGATGTCGGGGTGGTCGCAGCGCAGCACGCCCATCTGCGCGCCGCGGCGGCTGCCGGCGCTTTCCACCGTCTCGCAGCTGCGGTCGAAGACGCGCATATAGCTGATGGGGCCTGAGGCATGGCTGCGCGTGGAGCCCACCCAGGCGCCCATGGGGCGGATGCGGCTGAAGTCGTAGCCGACGCCGCCGCCACGGCGCATGGTCTCGGCGGCTTCGGTCAACGCGGTATAGATGCCGGGCACGCCGTCCTCGGGCGTGGCGATGGAGTCGCCCACCGGCTGCACGAAGCAGTTGATCAGCGTGGCCGACAGCTCGGTGCCGGCGGCGGACATGATGCGGCCGGCCGGCACGAAGCCACGCTTTTGCGCGTCGAGGAAGGCCGCCGTCCAGTGGGCGCGGTCGGCCGGCTTCTCGGCCTGGGCGAGGGCGCGGGCGACGCGCTCACGCAGTTCGTCGGGCGTCTGCTCGCCGCCCTTGGCGTATTTCTCGATCAGAACTTCGCTGGAAATGTCCTGCACGGACAGGTCGTTGGTGGTGCTCACGTTGGCCCCGGAAAATGCTGTACAAAAATACAGTCTACGCCTGCCGGCGCGGACGCGGAATGGCCGCTCAGAACGGGTTGATGCTCTTCTCGCGGCGGTAGTGGATGTAGCCGACGCTGGCCCCGGCGCGCAGGCCCACGCCCAGGCGGATGGGCGCCAGCGTGATGCCATTCAGGCGCTGGTAATTGATGCCGGCGCCGCCGATGTAGTAAAGGCTGCCGTCCACACCGGGAAAGCGCTGGTAGATCGCGCTGGCCTTGGGCAGCTTGTAGACCAGCGTGAAGACCTTGGACGCATTGGCGCCCAGGTCGAAGCCGATGGACGGGCCGGCCCAGTAGACCCTGGACGCGCCGCCGCCCTTCATCAGCAACTCGCCGTCGCCATAGCGCAGGCCCACGGTGATGGCGGCGGCGGCTTCCTCGCCCTTGATGTAGGCATTGGGCCGCCCTTGCTCCTTGAAGGCTTTCTCGATGACCTTGGCCAGGCCCTCCGTCGTCTGGCCGAAGAAATCGGTGGCAGCCTTGAGGACGGACTCCTCGTCATAGGTGCCGTCCTTGTCATCCGCGGCAAAAGCAGGCACAGCCGCAGCAGATGCCAGGGCGGCGAGGTGTTGCAGATGCTGGCGACGATCGATCACGGCAGCTCTCCTTGAGGCCCTCATTGGAGGGGCCAGCATAAACAAAACAGCGTGAAGTTTGGCCGCCCGTTGCCCCTTCACACAACCTAGACTCGACGATCATGTCGTCCAACCCCGACCTCCAGCGGCTGTCCGCCGCCCTCGAATACGCCGACCTCGCCGCCGGCCTCTATCTGGCGGGCGGGGCCGACCAGGCCGCCCGGCTGCTGGCCGCCGCGGCCGAGCAGCAGCTCGGTGATCTGGTCAGGCTCATTGATGCCCCCAGCGCAACGGTCGACACCCGCGAGCTGCTGGCCCGCATCGCGCGGGCGCACCGGCCCGCCGTGGTCGCGCCACGCCAGGCCCAGCAGGAGCGCGGCTGGGATGACTCCCCGGTCGAAATCGACGGCACCCGCGACGAAATCGTCGCCCTGCTGCGCGCCGCCTGGTTCATGCTGGAAGCCATGGGCCTGGCCTCGCTGGCGCCGGAGCGGCTGCAGCAGGCGGTGGAGCACAGCACCGTCTTCAGCAGCAGTGCCGCGCTGGAACCTTTCATCTAGGATCGGCCGAACCCATTCGCCCGGGCTCGCCCGATCAGGGAGACCATCATCAGCACCGAACGCCGCCAATTCACCCGCGTCGCCTTCGCCTCGGGCGCCGAGCTGATCACGACCCAGGAACACCTGCGCTGCCAGGTGCTGGATATTTCCCTCAAGGGCGTTCTGCTGCAACTGCCGGCCGGTCACCCGCCGCAGGTCGGCATGCCCTGCCTCGTCAAGCTCCCCCTCGGCGCCGGCGCCCCGGGAGACATCGTCATCTCGATGGCGGGCGAGCTGGCCCATGTCGAGGGCAGCCATGCCGGCGTGCTGTGCCGCAGCATCGACATCGAGTCCATCACCCATCTGCGCCGCCTCATCGAAGTGAACCTCGGCGATCCATCGGCATCGGAGCGGGAACTCAAGGCGCTGATTGCCGCGGCCGGCAGCCCCTGAGGGCAGTTCGTCGCATCCCACACCGGGCGGCGATGGCCCACCGAGAATCGCCCGAATGGAGGACCTCAGCCCGCTGCAAGCCTTTCGCCGCGTCTGCAATCTGCGCATGCTGGCGGGCGTCTACTACTTCTGCCTGTTCTACGCCATTTCGCGCGCGCTGACCTGGTTCGGCGAGGGCGACGGGGGCCTGGACGACGCCCTCTTCGACCTGATCCGTTTCAGCCGCCAATGCCTGCTGACCGGCATCTCCCTGCTGCTGATGGTGGCCCTGGCCGAAGCGCTGCTGGCCGGCCGGCACTGGAAGCTGCCTGCCGCGCTGACGGTGCAGGCCGGCGCCGTCGGTTTCGGCGCGGCCCTCGGCACCTGGCTGCGCTATGCAGTCTCGTCGATGGGCGACCCCGGCAACAAGGTCAAGCCCGCCTGGGTGATGTCCACCGTCTTGCTGTGGGCCCTGCTCGGCGGTATCGCCTATGCGCTGCTGCTCGTCAGCCGCGCCCAGCGCCAGGGCCGCGACGAGCTGACCCGGCTGTTCCGCGAGCGCGAGGCGCTCAAGACGCAGCAGACCGAGGCTCAGCTGTCGGCGCTGAACGCCCAGATCGAGCCCCACTTCCTGTTCAACACGTTGGCCAACGTCAAGCGCCTGTACGAGACCCAGCCCGAGCGTGGCCGCAACATGCTGGTGGCCCTGATCGCCTACCTGCGCGCTGCCCTGCCCGGCATGCGCCGGCATGAATCCACGCTGGCCGAAGAGCTGGAGCTGGTGCGCCACTACCTCGCCATCCTGCAGATGCGCATGGGCGAGCGCCTGTCCTTCGACATCAGCGCGCCGCCCGAGCTGTTGACGGCCCGCCTGCCGACGCTGGTGCTGCCGACGCTGGTGGAGAACGCCATCAAGCACGGCCTGTCGCCGCTGCCCGAGGGTGGGCGCATCGAGATCCGCGCTGCACACGCGGCCGAAGGCGGCCTGACCGTCGAGGTGGCCGACAACGGCCAGGGCTTCGGCACGGCCAGCGGCGGCGCCGGCGTCGGCCTGGCCAACACGCGCGCACGGCTTGCGGCGCGTTTTGGCGACATGGCCACGCTGGCTCTGGAGGCCGTCCAGCCGCGCGGCGTCGTGGCCCGCGTGCATCTGCCGGCAGAAGCTCTGGTATGAATGCATTGCGTCATGTGCTGCAGTCCTGGCGCTCCCTGAGCCTGAACGAGGCCCTGGTCTTCGTCAGCGCGGCCCTGCTGTTCGGCGCCATCGACCTGACCTCGCTGCTGGAACTGCGTGTCGGCGACCAACTGCCCCAGGTGCTGGCCCGCCAGCTCAGCCTGCCCCTGGTCAGCTGCGCCGTGCTGCTGCTGTGCTGGCTGCCGGCCGCGCGCAGCAGCCCCATCCACCCGGCGCGCCGCCAGCGCCTCGTGGCGGCCACCTTGCTGGGCTCCGTGCTGGCCATGGCCGTCATCTACCCGCTGGCCGCCGCCCTGCCCTGGCCGTCGCTGTGCGACATCTATGCCCAGACCCACGGCAAGATGAAGTGCACGATGTTCCGCGTCAACGCCGTCATCGGCGACACGCTGTGGGTCTTCATGCCGGCACTGATGATCGTCGGCGTGCTGGAGTTCCGCACGCTGCGCCGCCGCCAGGACCAGGCCGCGCAGGACCTGCTGCGTGAGCACAGCCAGCTGCGCCGCCACGCGCTGGCCTCGCGCCTGGCCGCCCTGCAGGCCCAGGTCGACCCGGCCTTGCTGTTCGACGCCCTCGTCTCCGTCGAGCAGGCCTATGGCCGCGAGGACCCGACCGCCAGCGCGCGGCTGGAGCGGTTGATCCGCCATCTGCGCGTGGCCCTGCCGCGGCTTCGCGACGCCGGCGCCACGCTGGGCAGCGAGGCCGAGTTGATCGCCAGCTACCTTGACCTTCTGCGCGATCTCAACGGCGACCCGCCCGCCTTCGACTGCGAACTCGGCCCGCACGGCGCGACCCAGCTGCCACCGATGCTGCTGCTGCCCCTGGTCCAGCGTGCGGTGCGGCTGGGTCACCCAAGCCGCTGCTGGCTCAGCGTCAATGGCAGCATCACGCTGGGCTTCGACCAGGAGGGCCTGTGCAGCGATGACGCCGACCTCGCGTCGCTGCGCGAGCGCCTGGCGGTGCTTGGCGCGAAACTTGTCTGCACGAGTGGCAATGGCCGCACCGAATTCACCTTAGAACTTTCTGCATGAGCCTGTTTGCCCCCACCGCCGTCGTTGCCGAGGACGAAGCCGCGCTGCGTGGCGAACTCGTCGAGCAGCTCGGCAAGCTCTGGCCCGAACTCAGCATCGTCGGCGAAGCTGCCGATGGCCTGGAGGCCTTGCGCCTGCTGGACCGGCACCAGCCCGACATTCTTTTCCTCGACATCGAGATGCCCGGCGCCACCGGCATCGACGTGGCCCGCCAGGTCAATGGCCGTGCCCATGTCGTCTTCGTGACGGCCTATGACCAGTACGCCATCGCCGCCTTCGACCAGGGCGCCGTCGACTACCTGCTCAAGCCGCTGGCCGGCGCGCGCCTGTTCACGGCCATCTCGCGGTTGAAGGCGCGGCTGGGGCAGGCACCGGCCCAGCTCGGTGGCGTGCTCGACGAGCTTGTCGCTCGCCCCGCCGCCACACCGTCTGCCGCGCGCGCACCGCTTCGCTGGATCAACGCCTCGGTGGGCCAGACGCTGCGCCTCATCACGGTCGACGAGGTCATGTTCTTCCAGAGCGACAACAAGTACACGCGGCTGGGGCTGAAGGACGGCGAGGCCTTGATCCGCAAGCCGCTGAAGGAGCTCATCGACGAGCTCGACCCGCAGCAGTTCTGGCAGATCCACCGCTCGACGCTGGTGAACGTGAACTCGATCGCCACCGTCAGCCGGGACTTTCGGGGGCGCATGCAGATCAAGTTGAAGCACGGCACCGAGATGCTGTTGGTGGCGGAGAGTTGTGCGCATCTGTTCAGGCAGATGTGAGGTTTGGTTGGGTTGCTTTTGCGTAGAGCGCTGTTGCTCGATGCATTGCCGGGAGTCCGTCCCGGCGGCCGGGTAACTTTCTTCTGCGGGGCCAGAAGAAAGTCACCAAAGAAGAGGCCCTGAACCGCACACGATCGCGGCGCCGCCGGGAGCGGCGCGCGAAAACCTCCACTTCCATTTAGGGCAGACGCGACCCGCTTCGCTCTCGCTGCTGTCCCTGTGAAGAGCACCATTGATCGCCCCTTCAAGCCGCTTAACGTCGGCTGCACGCCGAACTCATCAGGGAATACCGCGTCGCTGGGGCGACGCCTCGGTAATGCTGCGCAATGATCGCGTCGCCCGAGCGACGCTGTATTTGGTTTCCTGGTGAGCCCGGCGTGCAGCCGCGCGTCGAACGGGCTGAAGCTCCGATGGATGGTGTAGGCGACAAGTCAGACGCGAGAGCGCAGCGGTTCGCTTCGTCCCACTCACCGAGCGGCTGTTGCACGGCGCAGCTCGTGCACGTGGTGCTGGTGTGCGGTTCAGGGCCTCTTCTTTGGTGACTTTCTTCTGGCCCCGCAGAAGAAAGTTACCCCGCTGCCGGGCGGGACTCCCGGCAATGCATCGAGCAGCCACACCCATCGCAAAAGCAACGCATGATTCACCCATGCAATCAGCGCACACTCTCCGCGGCGCCAGCCGCCTCGCCGTCGACGCCACCACCGGCGTCACCAATCTCGTCGAGGCCATGCACGCCGAGATCGCCCGGCTGCCGCTGACCCAGCAACGCGAACGCACCTCCGGCATCACCGGCCTGGTCTATCGCAGCGTGCGCGGCGTGACCCGCTTGGTGGGCGGTGGCCTCGACATCGCGCTGGGCGCCCTGACCCCACTGCTCGGCCAGGCCGAGGCCGATCGGGCCAACGCCGCGCAGGCCGCATTGAACG
Source organism: Roseateles sp. P4_D2 (assembly GCF_056401875.1). NCBI lineage: Bacteria > Pseudomonadati > Pseudomonadota > Betaproteobacteria > Burkholderiales > Sphaerotilaceae > Roseateles > Roseateles sp. P4_D2. Next base: position 278,770 of record NZ_JBFUIM010000009.1, read on the forward strand.
GCGTACTGGGCGACTACCTCGAAGACACCCTCAACCCGCTGGCCACGGCGATGAGCCTGCGCCCGCTGGTGGACGGTGCGACCGGACCGGCCCTCATCATGCTGCACGGCCTGTGCATGAACGAGGCGCAGTGGCGCCGCGACGGAGCCGACTTCCCCGCCGCGCTCGCGGCACTCGGCTACCAGCCGCTGGGCCTGCGCTACAACAGCGGCCGACCGATCTGGCGCAACGGCGCCGAGCTGGCCAAGCTGATGGACGACGTGCCCGGCCCGCTGACGCTGCTCGGCCACAGCATGGGCGGCCTGGTGGCACGCAGCGCCATTGCCCAGGCCGGGCGGCGGCGCTGGCCCAAGCGGCTGCAAGCCCTCGTCACGCTCGGCACGCCGCACCAGGGCGCGCCGCTGGAACGCGGCGGCCAGCAGGTGCAGCAGCTGCTCAACATCAGCGCCTACTCGCGCCCGCTGTCCCTGCTGGCCGCGCGGCGCAGTGCCGGCATCCGTGACCTGCGCCATGCCAGCCTGCTTGAAGCCGATGCCGGCAAGGCCAGCGCCTTGCCGCTGCCTGAAGGCGTGGCCTGCTACGCCGTGGCGGCCACCACGTCCAAGTCCGCCAGCGGCTCACCCGCTCGATGGCTCGGCGACGGCCTGGTGCCGGTGGCCAGCGCGCTGGGCCAGCACCGTTCGCCGGCGCGCCGGCTCGCCTTCACCGACACCGCCCTCTTCACCGGTCTGGGCCATCTGGGCCTGCAGACCGACGCCGCCGTGCTGGATCAACTGCAGCGCTGGTTGAAGCCATGATCGCGACAGCTGCCGCGTACCAGCCGGCCGCCAGAGGTGGTCCCCGTCGGGAAGGCAGGGCGGGCCCCTAACTTCCGCCCGGCAATACCAGTTGCAGCAGGCCCACAATGCCGCTCGCTGGCCCGCTTCCACCCTTGCCGCCATGACGCTTTCTCCGATCAAGCCTCCGCCCCGGCCCCGGCCGGCAGCCCTGCTCGACCTGACGCCCGACTGGCTGCAATGGCTGGCCGACAACCGGCTCTGGGACTGCGCGCCCGCCTCCATGCTGGACACCATGGTCACCGCCGGCCAGGACACCGAGACCGCCGCCGCCGCCATCGGCCAGATCGACCAGGACCCGGTCTTCCAGGCCGCTCGCCGCCACCAGCAGATGCTGCGCAAGCTGGAGTCGGTCTGCGGCAATCTGCAGAAGGTCTGGCAGCAGGACCCCAATTACGCCGTCGTCGAGAAGCGCCGCGGCGTGGGCCGCGAGGAGTTCCTGGCACGCTATGTCTACGGCTGCCGGCCCGTCGTGCTGACGGACATCGCCGAGGACTGGCCGGCCATGCGCCGCTGGTCGCCGGCCGACCTGAGCCAGCGCTTCGGCCATCTGGAGGTCGACGTGCAGGTGGGCCGCAACACCGACACCCTGTTCGAGCAGAACAAGGAAAAGCTGCGACAGCGCATGAAGGTGTCGCAGTTCGTCGATCTCGTCGTCAGCGGCGGCGCCACCAACGACCATTACCTGACGGCCAACGACGAGATGCTGCGCCGGCCCGAGTTCATGCCGCTGCTGCAGGACATCGGCCGCATGCCGCCCATCTGCGATCCGGCGCTGCTGCACACGGCCGCCTCCTTCTGGTTCGGCCCGGCGGGCACGCGCACGCCGCTGCATCACGACACGCTGATGCTCTTCCACACCCAGGTGGTCGGCCGCAAACGCTGGCGCTTCGTGTCGCCGCTGCAGACGCCGGCGCTCTACAACCGCATGGGCGTCTACAGCCCCATCGACCTGGATGCCCCCGACTACGCCCGCTACCCGCGGCTGCGCGAGGCCGTCGTGCTGGAGACGGTGCTGGAACCGGGCGACACCCTCTTCCTGCCGCTGGGCTGGTGGCACCAGGTGTCATCGCTGGAGATGAGCATGTCCTTCTCGTACACCAACTTCGATACCGGCGTGCCCAACGAGTTCAGCTATGTGAACCCGAGCATCGGCAACTGGTAGCTCAGGAGCACCCCGAGCGAGGAAAGCTGCACGCATCCGTTTTTCCAAAGGCAACGGCAGTGGCGCGCGGCGGCAGAGGCCACCATAGACTCGGCCAGCGGAGCTGCCCACGGCATCGAGGGCGCGCATTCGCCAGGCTATGGCGCAAAGAAATCTTCGAACGGACCGGTTTCGCATCAGAAGGACTGCGATGCGAGGCGCTGCGCGGCTGGCGGCCGCCCTGTTGGCCGGATGCGCAGCCTTCGGCACGCCGGTCGCCGGCCAGGCTCAGGCGGCTGCGGCGACAAGTGCGGCCTCCGCTCCCGGCGCCCGGGCGCCCGCCCTGGACATCGCCGAGCTGAAGGCCAGGATCGCCTCGGACGACCGCCGGCGGCCTGCCGCTTCGATCGAACTGGCCCAACAGGCGCTCGCAGCAGCCGGGTTGGCGCCCGAGGATCGCCGCTGGCTGCGTACGCGCCTGGTGCGCGACCTGGACCGCCTGGACCGGACGGAGGAGGCCGTCGCCCAGGCCGGCATCGGCCGGCGGGAAGCTCGCGACGAGCAGGAACGGCTGCATTTCGACCGGTTGGAGATGATGGCGCTGGTGGATGCGCACCGCCACGACGACGTGCTCAAGCGCTACCAGAGCGTCGCCCCCCGGCTGCCAGCGCTGGCGAGGGACGCAGCGAATGCCGAAGCGCGCCTGATCGCGGCGGACATCTGGCGGCTTGCCGGCATCGCCACGTTTGGCGTCGGCCGGCTGCCCGAGGCCGCGGAACTGCTGACACAGGCCTTGCGCATCCTCGATGAGCGCCCCGACGCCGTCTACGAGTTCGCGCAGGCGCTGACCTACACGGCCCTCGTGCATTCGCGTTCCGGTCGCGTCGACGAAGCGTTGCGCACGGTGCAACGCGCCATCGACGTCTCGGAGGCCGCAGGGGATCGCTCCGCCCTGTCCAGCTACTACCTGCGCAAGGGTTATTTTCTCGGCCTGCTCGGGCGCCCCGACGAACAGCATGAAGCGCTGCTCAAGGCCCGGGCCACCGCGCGGGACGAATTGAGGAACTACAACCTCGCCGTCGCAGCGACCAACCTGGCCGACGTCGCCCTGCAGAAGAAGGACTACCGCGCCGCGCTGAGCTATGCCGAGGAGGCCATGCCCCTCGTGGAGCGCAGCGGCGACAAGGAGTCACTTTGGATCTGCTGGGTCAACAAGGGCATTGCCCTGAACCGGCTGGGGCGGCCCGGCGGCCTCGATTGGATACGCAAGGCCATCGCCGTCTTCACCGCGACACCCGGCATGGCCGCCAACGCGGCTGACGTCCAGGGCCTGCTGGCCGAGGAGCTGGCCTTCGCCCACGACTACCCGCAAGCCTACGAGGCGGCGATGCAGTTCAAGCGCCTGAGCGACGAGGTGCGCAAGGCCGCCGACCACAAGCGCATCGCCCAGGCGCAGGCCGCCTATGAGGCCGACAAGCGCCAGCGTCAGATCCAAGCGCTGGAGCATGAGCAGCAGTATCAGCAACGCTTCCACTGGCTGCTGGCGCTGGCCGCCGTGGCCGGGCTGGTGGCGGCCATCGTCGCGGCCGTCAGCCGCCATCACGTCAAGCGGGCCTACCAGGCGATGCGCGACATGGCGTTCTCGGACCCCCTGACCGGCCTGCGCAACCGCCGCCACCTGGTGAGCAACGTGCAGGAGGACATGGCGCGAGCACGGCGCCTGCGTGCCAACGCTGGCGCTGGCGTCGGGCCGGCCAACACCGACATCATCTTCATGATGATCGACGTCGATCACTTCAAGGCCGTCAACGACGTGCACGGCCACGCGGCCGGCGACGCGGTGCTCAGGCAATGCGCCGCCGTGCTGCAACGACAGCTGCGCGAGTCCGACACCCTCGTGCGCTGGGGTGGCGAGGAGTTCCTCGTCTTCGCCCGCCAGGCCAATGCCGGTGAGATCCACGTGCTGGCCGAGCGGCTGCGCGCCAGCATCGCCGCCCACGACTTCGTGCTGGACGACGGCCAGGTGCTGCGCAAGACCTGCTCCATCGGCTACGCCTGCCACCCCCTGCAACCGGATGCCCAGGGCGCGGCGCCGGCGGACTGGAACGACACCGTGGCACTGGCCGACCAATGCCTGTACGTCGCCAAGGCCAGCGGCCGCGACGTCTGGGTCGGCGTCACCGCCATAGACACCCCGCGATCATGCGGGCACCCGGACATCCGGGAACTGCGGGCCGGGGTCGATGCCGGCGTCTACACGCTGCGGTGCAGTGACGGGCGCGAGATCGTCTGGCCGGCGTCATGAAGCGCGGGTTCGAGCAACTCGAGAACCTGGCGCCGCCCGGTCAATGACCTGTCGGGGCATGTCGCCGGGTTGACGCCAGGGCTAGTCTTCGCGCCGCAGAATCGGCCCCAAAGCCGATGACAGCCCTGGAGACATGCCATGCCCGAAAGCCATTACCGCATCTGCCCGCTGTGCGAGGCCTGCTGCGGCCTGGAAGTGAAAACCGAAGGTGCCAAGGTCATCAGCATCCGCGGCGCCGACAACGACGTCTTCAGTCACGGCTATCTCTGCCCCAAGGGCGTGAGCCTGAAGGACCTGCACGAAGACCCCGACCGCCTGCGCACGCCGCTGATCAAGCGCGACGGCAAGTTCGTGCCGGCGAGCTGGGACGAGGCCTTTGCCGAGATCGAGAAGCGCCTGCTGCCGATCTGGCGTGAGCACGGCCCGGATTCGGTGGCCTTGACCATCGGCAACCCGGCCGCGCACAAGGTGAGCCTGCTGGCCTACACACCGCGCCTGGTGCGCGCCCTGGGCACGCGCAATGCCTTCAGCGCCTCGACGCTGGACCAGATGCCCAAGCAGCTCAGCGCCGGCCTGATGTTCGGCCACTGGCTGTCCATTCCTCTGCCCGACATCGAGCGCTGCGACTACCTGCTCATCCTCGGCGGCAACCCGATGATCAGCAACGGCAGCCTGTGGACGGTGCCCGACTACCGCGGCAAGGCCAAGGCCATGCGCGCGCGCGGCGGGCGCATCGTCGTCGTCGACCCGCGCCGCAGCGAGACGGCCGCGGCGGCCGACGAGCATCTGGCCATCCGGCCCGGCGGCGATGCGCTGCTGCTGGCCGGCATCGCCCACACGCTGTTCGACGAGGGCCTGTTGAAGCTCGGTCGGCTGGCCGATCACATCAACGGTCTGGACGAAGCCCGCGCCGCCGTGCAGCCTTTCGCGCCCGAGGTGACGGCCGCCGGCTGCGGCATCCCGGCCGAGGTCCAGCGCCGCATCGCCCGCGAGATCGCCAGCGCGCCGCGCGCCGCCGTCTATGGCCGCATCGGCACCTGCACGACGCGCTTCGGCACGGTCAACTCCTGGCTGGTCGACCTCATCAACGCGCTGACCGGCAACCTCGACCGCGAGGGCGGTGCGATGTTCGCCAAGGCCGCCGCCTTCGCGTCCAATACCCAAGGCAAGCCGGGCAATGGCAAAGGCATCACGACGGGCCGGCGCAAGAGCCGCGTATCTGGTGCGCCGGAAGTGTTCGGCGAACTGCCCATCACCGTGATGGCCGAGGAGATGGAGACCGCTGGCGAGGGCCAGATCAAGGCGCTGATCAGCATCGCCAGCAATCCGGTGCTGTCGGCCCCCGGCGGCCCGCGCATCGCCAAAGCGCTGGAGAAGCTGGACTTCATGCTCAGCCTGGACATCTACGTCAACGAGACCAGCCGCCATGCCGACGTCATCCTGCCCGGCCTGTCGCCGCTGGAGGACCTGCACTTCGACGTCGCCTTCCCACAGCTCAGCCATCGCAACCATGCGCGCTTCTCCGGCCCGGTGTTCGACGCGCCGGCCGGCACGCCGCAGGAGTGGCAGACCATCCTGCGCCTGTGTGCCCTGCTCGAAGGCCGCGGCCTGGATGTCGACGTGGCCCAGCTCGACGACGACGCCATCGAGGCCGACGTGAAGCGCTTTGCCGGTGACAACACACCGGCCATCCTCGCCGCGCTGCGACCCTGGCGCGGCCCCGAGCGCTTGATCGACCTGCAGCTGCGCGTCGGCCCCTATGGCGACCAGTTCGGCCGCAAGCCCGACGGCATCAACCTCGCCAAGGTCAAAGCGGCAAGCACCGTCGAAGGCGGTGGCATCGACCTCGGTGCGCTCACCGCCCGCATTCCCGAGGTCCTGCGCACGCCCAGCGGCAGGATCGAACTCGCACCGCCCTCGGTGCTGGCCGACCTGGCAGAAGTGAAGACCGAGGCAGCGCCCGAGTTCAGCCTCATCGGCCGGCGCGACACGCGCTCGGGCAACAGCTGGATGCACAACCTGCCGGTGCTGGCCAAGGGGCCGGACCGCTGCACGCTGCTGGTCAACCCGGGTGACGCGGATCGCCTGGGCCTGGCCGAGTTTGCCCGGATCAAAAGCGCGGTCGGTGAGCTGATCGCGCGCGTCGAGCGCAGCGCCGACATGAGCCCCGGCGTGGTCAGCCTGCCGCATGGCTGGGGGCATGACCTGGACGGCGTGCAGCTCGGCGTGGCGCGCGAGCGGCCGGGCGTCAACATGAACGAGCTGCTGGACGACGCGGCACGGGACCCTTTGAGCGGCAATGCGGTGCTGAGCGGCATCGCCGTGGAGATTGCACCCGCCTGACCTGCCGGGACCGCGACGACCAGCCACATTTTGCGAACAACTTGTCAAGCATCGCCGGGCCGACCTGCCTAAACTCCCAGTAAAGCGGCGGTCGTCCCTGGCGCGCTCGCCACGGACGGCGATGGCGCGACGCATCCGCCAGCGGGAGCGATTTGATGGATGCAAAAGTTGCCGACCCTCCGGTCGTGCTGTTCGTCGATGACGAGGTGTCGATCCTCAGCGCGCTGCGACGGCTGTTCCGGCCCCAGGGTTACCGGGTGTTGCTGGCCGAGAGCGCCAAGGCCGGGCTGGCCATGCTGGAGACCGAGCCGGTCGATCTCGTCGTGTCCGACATGCGCATGCCGGAGATGGACGGCGCGGCGCTGCTCGAACAGGTCCACCAGCGCTGGCCGACCGTCGGGCGCATCCTGTTGACGGGTTATGCCGATATCGGCTCGACCGTCGCAGCCATCAACCGCGGGCAGATCCACCGCTATATCGCCAAGCCCTGGGACGACCGCGAGCTGGTGATGTGCGTGCAGGACGGCCTGGAGCGCCGCCGGCTGGAGAAGGAAAACCGCGCGCTGCAGCTGCTGACTCAAAGGCAGAACGACGAACTGCAGGCCTTGAACACCGACCTGGCGGCGCGGGTCAAGGCGCGGACCAGCGAGCTGGAACAGGTCAACGCCATGCTGGAGACCTCGTTCGCGCAGTTGCAGGAGAACTTCCTGCTGTCGATCAACGTGTTCTCAGGTCTGATCGAGCTGCGTGGTGGTGGCATGGCGGGCTATTCACGCGAGGTGGCCGACCTGGCTCGCCGCACGGCGCGGCGGCTCAACCTGGGTGCAGCGGCAGAGGAAGACATCTACATCACCGGCCTGCTGCATGAGGTCGGCAAGATCGGCCTTCCGGACACGATGCTGCGCAAGCCGCTCTCGGCCATGTCCAGCGATGAGCTGGCCTTGTACCGCCGCTACCCGCTCAATGGCGAGGCGGCGCTGCTGCCGCTCGGGCGGCTGCAACGCGTGGCGCGCCTGGTGCGGTCGCACCACGAACGCATCGACGGCAAGGGCTACCCCGATGCGCTGAGCGGCGACGAGGTGCCGCTCGGCGCGCAGGTGGTGAGCGTGGCTTGCGACTACTACGCCGCACAGTCCGGCCGGCTGTCGCTGAAACGCCATTCGGCGGCCGAGGCGCATTCGCTGATCCTCGGCGGTGCCGGCACGCGTTACGAGAAGGCTGTTGTCGAGGCCTTCGAGCTGGCGCTCAAGGACGAGCCCTCCGAGAAGCCGCGTGACCGGGAGCTGCAGCCTCACGAAGTGATGCCGGGCATGGTGCTGTCCCGCGACCTGCTGTCGCCGCAGGGCACGCTGCTGCTGGCCGCGGGTTTCGTCTTCGACAACCGGGTCGTCAGGCAGCTGCGCGAATTCGCCGGCCGTGAAGGCGCAAAGCTGCATGTCTTCGTGAAGCTGCCTGAAGGAGGTGCGACGTGAGCGAACGCATCCTGCTCGTCGACGACGAGCCTCACATCCTCAGCGCGCTGCAGCGCCTGCTGCGCAACGGGCTGAAGGACACCGGCGGCGCGCGCTATGACGTCGAAAGCTTCACCGACGGCGCCGTGGCTCTGGCGCGGGCGCGCGAGTGCGCTTTCGCGCTGGCCATCTCCGATCAGCGCATGCCGGGCATGACCGGCGTGGAATTCCTGCGCGAGCTGCGTCAGGTGCAGCCCGACTGCGGGCGCATCATCCTGTCCGGCTATGCCGACCTGAACGCGCTGGTGGCGGCCATCAACGAGGCCGAGATCGCCCGTTTCATCTCCAAGCCCTGGGCCGACTTCGACCTGCTCAGCGCCGTGCGCCAGGTGTTGCGCATCCGCGAGCTGACGATGGAGAACCAGCGCCTGGCTGACCAGGTGCGCCAGCAGATGGGCGTGCTTACCGCCCAAGAGGCGGAGCTGCGCCGCCTGGAGCGGCTCGAACCGGGCATCACCCATGTGAAATGGGGCAGCGACGGCTCGTTCATCCTGGAGGACCCGGATGAAGAGGTGAAGTGGTGACCGTACTGACGGTCGACTTCAGCCTGGCGCTGCAGGCCGTCAGTGCGTCGGTCCTGGTGCATGGATCGGACCGCATCCTGTTCGCCAACGCGGCGATGGAACGCCTGCTGGGCTATGGGCTGGAGGCGCTGCAGCAGATGCCGCCGCACGGCTGGGCAGCGCCCGAGTTCGCCGATGAGTTGCGGCGCTATGGCCAGCGGGCGCTGGCCGAGGAAGGCGAGCTGCCCGCGATCGAGATCGAGGCGCTGACGGGCAGCGGCTCGCTGCGCGTGCTGGAAGTCAAGGCGCATCGCGTCATGCTCGACGGCCAACCCTGTGCGGTGCTGACCGGGCAGGACCTCAGCGACATCCGCCACGTGCAGACCAGCCTGCTGGACATCGGCCGCGTGCTCTACCAGATCCTCGAGAACAACCCGGTGGCCACGCTCGTGATCGACAAGTCTCACCGCGTCACGCACTGGAACGCCTCCTGCGCCCAGCTCACCGGCCGCGACGCCTCCGAGATGCTGGGCCGCGACGACACCTGGCGCGCCTTCTACCCCGAAGCCAGGCCGCTGCTGGTCGACCTGATCCTGGACGGCAATGTCGAGCAGGAGCGCCAGCGCCTGTACGGCCGGCACTGCCAACCGTCGCCGCACATCGCCAACGCCTACGAGGTCGAGGGCTACTTCCCCAATTTCGGCCGGGAAGGGCGCTGGCTCTACTTCACGGCTGCCCCGCTTGTCGATGCCCACGGCGAAGTCGTCGGCGCCATCGAGACACTCCAGGACATCACGCGACGGCGCCAGGCCGAGGACGAACTCCGCCGCCATCGCAACGAACTCGAGAACATGATCGCGGACCGCACGGCCGAGTTGCTGAGCACCCATCATGAACTCGAAGCCTTTCTCGAGAACGCGTCGGTAGGCATCATCGCGACGTCCAATCAGCAGATCCAGCGCGGCAACAAGAAGTTCATCGAGATGTTCGAACTCGGTGACGTCCCGCCCCATGGACTGCCGACGCGCCGCCTGTTCAAGAGCGACGAAGACTTCGAAGCGCTGAGCCAGATCGCCATCCCGGTGCTGTCGCGGGGCGGCTCGCTGCTGCACGAGATGGAGGTCTGCACGCTGGCCGGCAACACGCTGTGGGTGCAGATCATTGCCTACGTATCCAACCCCGAGGAGCCGACAGCGGGCACCTGGTGGCTGCTGCAGGACCGCACGGAGGTGCGCCGCGTGCAGCGTGAGCTGGAGCTCAACTACGAGCGCATCAAGCAGACCAACAACCGGCTTGAGGAAGCGCAGAACCAGCTGCTGCAGGCCGAGAAGATGGCCTCCATCGGCCAGCTCGCCGCCGGTGTCGCCCACGAAATCAACAACCCGATCGGCTTTGTCAGCTCCAACCTCGGCTCGCTGCGCGGCTATGTCCAACCCGTCTTCGCGTTGCTCGCGCTGCTGAGGAAGACGCCGGCCGACGCGCTGCCTGGCGATGTGCGAGAAGAGCTGGACAGGGTGGATGCCGCCGTCGACCTGAGCTTCGTGCAGGAGGACCTGCCCCAGTTGCTCGACGAGAGCGAGGAGGGGCTGTCGAGGGTCAAGAAGATCGTGCAGGACCTGAAGGACTTCTCACGCGTCGACCATGCCGATTGGCAGGACGCCGACCTCAACGCCGGGCTGGACTCGACGCTCAACGTCGTCATGAACGAGGTCAAGTACAAGGCCGAGGTTCGCAAGGACTATGCCGTGCTACCCCCCGTGCACTGCATCGCCGCACAGCTCAACCAGGTCTTCATGAACTTGATCGTCAACGCGGCCCATGCCATCAAGGAGCGGGGCACGATCACGCTGACCACGCGCGCCGAGGATGGCTGGGTTCGCATCGAGATCGCAGACACGGGCAGCGGCATGAGCGAGGAGGTCAAGCGGCGCATCTTCGAGCCCTTCTTCACGACCAAACCCGTCGGCCAAGGGACGGGCCTGGGCCTGTCCCTGTCTTTTTCCATCGTGCAAAAGCACGGCGGTCGCATCGAAGTGGATTCCCAACCCGGCGTCGGCACGCGCTTCACGGTCTGGATCCCGCTGCACCCGCCGCAGCCCTCCTGAGCTTTTGTGTCCTGCGTGACACAAAGCAACCACAGGGCAGTAACTCACGAAACGCAGACTGGCGGCATCGAAAGCTCGCGCTGCCCGCCGAGTCAGAAGTCACGCAGCGCCTTTGTGGGGCCCCGTATCTCGGCACCCCGGCGCCTAGACTGAACCTGTTTCACAACCCAGAGGGCAAACCCGTCGAAAGGCGGGGACGCAAAGCCACCGGCCTACAGCGCGCAAGCGCCACGGCAGCGGGGCCACCAAGACCGGCAGGTCTTGATCGGCGTGGCCCTCCTTCGTACGAGAACCCGGCCATGCGCAGTACCCGCCCTGTCTCCTGGACTTCCTGGACCTTCAGCCTGCTGACCGCCGCGGCCCTGACCGCTTGCGGCGGTGGCAGCAGCGACAGCCCGACCGTCCAGGTCAGCGAGGCAAGCTCGGTCATCAACCTGAGCGTGGATCTTGAGGAAGGCAGCACTGCCGCGACCAATGTCGTCGCCCAGCCCAGCTTCCACACCGCCGCCGTCGATCTCGAAGAACCCGACAACGGTGCCGCACCCCACCGCAGCCACGCCCTGGCCGGTGTCGCCACCCAAGGCCTGACACGCGACCGCCTGGACGACGCCATGCGGCCTCGCGCCTTCGCGGCGGGTGCAGGCGAAGCCGCCCCGATGGCGACGTCCACTGCGGTGACGACCTATACGCCGGCACAGATCCGCGCCGCCTACGCGCAGCCGGCCCTGCCCGCCAGCACCGCCGGCCTGACCGCAGCCCAGGCCGCCCAGCTCGGCGCCGGCCAGACCATCTACATCGTCAACGCCAAGCACGACCCCAACATCGCCGCCGAGCTGGCCGCCTTCAACGCCAAGTTCGCGCTGCCGGCCTGCAGCTCGCGCAACCTGGCGGCCAACGCCAGCCTGCCGCTGGCCAAAGCCTCCGCGTCCAGCTGCGAGCTGGTCATTGCCTACAGCACGACCGCCGGCGCCCTGACCGCCACGGCGCCCGCCTACGACAGCGGTTGGGCCACCGAGATTGCGCTGGACGTGCAATGGGCCCACGCGACGGCACCGCTGGCGCGCCTCGTCCTCATCGAAGCGCCGGACGCCGGCGTCGGCAGCCTGTCCAAGGCCGTGGCCCTGGCCAACAAGATGGGCGCTGGCGTGGTGTCCATGAGCTTCGGCGCCGCCGAGGGCAGCTGGACGTCGAGCTATGACAGCGCCTTCGCCACCGCCGGCATGAGTTACCTGGCCGCCACCGGTGACAACGGCGCGGCCGTGTCCTGGCCTTCGGTGTCAACCCGCGTCGTGGCCGTCGGCGGCACCACGCTGAGCTACAGCAGCGGTGCGCGCAGCGAAACCACCTGGACCGGCACCGGCGGCGGCACCAGCGCCTATGTGGCCCTGCCCAGCTACCAGAGCGGCACCATTGGCGGCTACGCCAAGCGCGCCGTCGCCGACGTCGCCTTCAACGCCGACCCCAACTCCGGCCAGTACGTGGCGCTGATTGCACAGGGCACGACGACGACGCGCTGGGTCAGCGCCGGCGGCACCAGCCTGGCCACGCCGCAATGGGCCGGCCTGCTGGCCGTGGCCAACGCGATGCGCGCCGCCGCCAGCAAGGCCCTGCTCGGCCAACCGCACGCGGCCCTCTACCAGCAGATCGGCGCCGTGCCGACGCAGTACGCCGCCGCCTTCAAGGACGTGGCCAGCGGCAGCAACGGCACATGCACGAGCTGCACCGCCAAGACCGGCTATGACACCCCGACCGGCTGGGGCACGCCCAACGTCAGCGCCCTGCTGAGCAGCCTCAGCGGCGCCAGCGTCACGACCTCGACGACCACCCCCACGCCGACGACCAGCAGCGGCCCCACGCTGACGACCACCAGCCTGAGCGGCACGGCCGGCAAGGCTCTCGCCGCCACCATCGGCTACTCGGCGCCGGGCGCGAGCTCGCTGAGCATCAGCATCAGCGGCGCCGCCAGCGGCATGAGCTTCTCGGCCACCAGCAGCGGCCTCGCCCTGAACTGGGCCAACCCGGTAGCCGGCCGCACCAACCTCGTCATCACGCTGAAGGACAACCTCGGCCAGACGAGCACGGGCAACGTGACGGTGACGATCAACGCGAGCTGAACTCAGCACTGGCGACTGCTCGAATACTGCTTCGTCACGATCCAGACCAGCTGACACGGGCAATGAGGCCGCCACCATCGCGTGGCATCAACCTGAGCTCGGCGCCTTCGGCGCGCGCGATGCGCTCGACGATGGCCAGGCCCAGGCCCGAGCCGGGCTTGCCGCCGCGCGCCGTGTCGCCGCGCTGAAAGGGGCGCTTGAGATCGTCGACCCGGGCCGGCGCGATGCCCGGGCCGCGGTCGCGCACCTCGATCCAGGCGGCACCGGCGTTTTCACCGCAGGCCAGCTCGATCGGCGGCGCACCGTGGTTCTGCGCGTTGACGATGAGGTTGAGGACGAGGCGGCGCAACGCCTGCGGCCGTGCGCGCCGATGCACTGCCTGCCCATTGGCCAGCACCGGTTGCGGCAGGCCCGGCGCCAGGGCCAGCGTCTCGGCCAGGAATTCGCGCAGCTCGACGTCCACGGCCGGCAGCTCCTGCTCGGCGGGGTGGGCGGCGCGCGCGTAGTCGAGGAACTGGGTCAGCAGCCCGTCCAGGCCGTGGAGGCTCCGGTCCAGCGTGTCGAGCAGTTCCCTGTCCCCCTGGCCCGCTCGATCGAAGGAACCACGCAGCAACTCGCTGGCGAGGCGAATCTTTGCCAGCGGCGTGCGCAGGTCATGCGACAAACCGGCCAGCATCAGCAATCGCTCCTCCTCGTCGCGCGCCAGGGCCTCGGCCATGTCGTTGAAGCCGCGCGCCAGCGCCGCGGTCTCGGCCGGGCCGTCAGTGGGCAGCAGCAAGCGGCGCTGGCCGGCACCGACCGCCCGGGCCGCGTCGACGAGGCGGGCCAGCGGGCGGTTGATGCGGCGCTGGATCAACCAGGCGCCGAGCAAGGCCAGCACGGCGCTGACGCCGCTGGCGATCAGCCAGGTGCGCGCGAAATGGTGAGCCGGCTGCACGGCAGGCAGCACCAGCCAGGCCGGCGCGCCAGGCAGTTGCACCGCGATGAGGCCGTTGGCTTCGCGCCGCCACGGCAGCTCGCCGCGCTCCAGGCCCAGTTGCATCGCCAGTTCGGCCAGGAAGCCGCGCTCCACCCAGGTCGGCCGGTCGAGCAAGCGCTGCTGCTGGCCCGAGCCGGCGCGCGCATTGAAGCGATCCACGAAGCCGGCGCGCTCGGCCTCGGGCAACAGGCGCATGCCTTCGGCGACGGCCTGCAGGCTGCGCGCGGTCGCCTCGGCCGACTGCTGCAAACGCGGCCGGGCGACGAACTGCGCATAGGCCAGCGCATTGACCAACTGGCCCAGCACGATCAGGCAGACGATGAGCCACAGGTTGCGGCCGAACAGCGTGGACAGGCCGAACTTCATCGCGCGCCCGGCTCAGGAATAAAGACGTAGCCCAGGCCCCACACCGTCTGGATGTGGCGCGGGGCGCTCGGGTCGGCCTCGACAAGGCGGCGCAGCCGCATGACCTGCACGTCCAGGCTGCGGTCGCTGACGCCGTGCTCGTCGCCATGCGCCAGGGCCAGCAGCTTCTCGCGGCCCAGCGGCCGGTTGGGCTGGCTGGCCAGCGCGCGCAGCAGCTGGAACTCGACGGTGCTGATCTCCACCGGCGCGCCAGCGCGCTCCAGCCGGCGTTGCGTGGGATAGAGGGTGAAGTCACCGAAGCGCACCGCTTCCTCGCCCGCAGGGCCGAGGTGGGCACCGAGCTGCTGCTGGCGACGCACCATCGCCTGGATGCGCGCCAGCAGCTCACGCGGGGCGAAGGGCTTGGCCAGGTAGTCGTCGGCGCCCATCTCCAGGCCCAGCACACGGTCGACGAGGTCACCGCGCGCCGTCAGCATCAGGATGGGGATGGTCTCGCCCTGGCCGCGCAAGCGGCGGCACAGCGACAGGCCGTCCTCGCCCGGCATCATCAAATCCAGCACCAGCACGTCGAAGCGTTCGCGCGCCAGCAGCTGCGCGGCGGTGGCGGCATCGGGCACGGCGCGCACGCTGTGCCCCTGCTCGGTCAGGTAGCGCTGCAGCAGGCCGCGCAACTCGGCCTCGTCGTCGGCGATCAGGATGCGGCTCATAGGGGGATGTTAGGGAGAAGCCCGCGCCCCACCTTGCCGGAAAACAATGACAAACCGTTGCAAGCCTGCGCGTCCGTTAGACCCTGCAAGCACTGCAACCCGCGCGGCAACCTTTGCGCGGCCACAGCTGGGCAGCATGGCCCCACCTCAAACGGAGATCGCCATGCGCCACGCCGCCTTCACCCTGCTCCCCCTGCTGATTGCCGCCCCGCTCATTGCTCAAGCCGAACCAACGCCACTGCAGCGCGCCGGCGCCGCACGGTTGACGGCCGAGAAGTCTGCGGCCTGCGTGGCCGCCCAGCCCTTCTATTGGGAGATCGGCAACGCCACCCAGCCGCTGGCCGGCGGCAAGGCCGGCGAAAACGGCCCCGAGCGCCACACCGAGATGGCCATCGCCTCCGCCTCCAAATGGGTCTACGCCGCCTTCGTGGCCGAGCGCCGCCAGGGCCAGCTCAGCGCCGAGGACGTCAAGTTCCTGCACTTCCAGTCCGGCTACACCTACTACCACGTGTGCCGCCAGAACCAGAGCGTGGCGGCCTGCCAGCAAAGCCTCATCAACGGCCGCGGTCGCCTCAATCCGGCCACCGAAAACCGCTTCGACTACAACGGCGGCCACATGCAGCAGCACGCCATCCTGATGGGCCTGGGCTCGCTGGGCCCGGAGGGTCTGGCCCTTGCGATGCGGCAGTCGCTCGCACCCACGCTCGGCACGGACTGGTCCTTCAGCTACAGCCAGGCCATGCCGGCCGGCGGCGGCCAGACCAGCGCGGCAGACTACAGCCGCCTGCTGCGCGCCCTGTTGGGCGGCCAGCTGCAACTCGGCCGCTTGCTGGGCAAGGAGGCCGTCTGCACCAACCCACAGGTCTGCCCGAGCGATGCCGTGAAGACGCCCATCCCTGCGACGGAGAGCTGGCACTACAGCCTCGGCCACTGGGTGGAGGACGACCCGCAGGTCGGTGACGGTGCCTTCAGCAGCCCGGGCGCCTTCGGCTTCTATCCGTGGATCAGCGCCGACCGGCGCTTCTACGGCATCGTCGCTCGCGAGCAGCGCCGTGGCGCCCTGGGCGACGACCCCAGCGACAAGCCGGCGGTGGCTTCGGTGAACTGCGGGCGCGAGATCCGCGCCGCGTGGATGGACGGCCAGCCTCGCCGCTGAATGGAGGAGAGATGCCGCCGAAGCCGGCGCACTCCGCGAGCGCGCGCCGGCTTGGGATAACTTGCCGTCTCAGCGCATCCGGTCGGTCTCGAATGCGATGCGATCGACGCTGCCGTCGACGTTGCGGAACAGGCGCACGCGACGCATGCCGTCGGGGCTGACGAGCAGCTCGGTGTTCTCGGCGCGCCAGGTCTCCAGCGGGCTCTCGTCGAGGCTGACGCCCAGGCTGCGCACGCCGACATGGACCTTCAGCGTGCGGCCATCGTCCAGCAGAAATTCGCCTCGTGCGTCGCGCAGCATGGCGCGGCCGGTCATGGCGGGGACGGTGGGTTCCTGGGCACTCGCGGGCGCGATCAGCGTCATGGTTGCGAGCAGAGCGGCCGACAGGGTGAGGGGTCGCAGATTCGTCCAGGTCTTCATGGTGAGGTACTCCTTAGGTTCCCCGAGGCCAGTCGCCTCGGCACAAGCCATAGTGCAAACCCCATGCCAGCTCAAAATGCCAAGAACTTCACGGTCAAACGGCGTCTTCAATCAGTATTCGCCCCAGGTCTGGGCCTGAGCGCCCCGCATCGCGACACCACGCCTCGCGATGGCGCGGCGCTTGACCCTCACGTCACGTGAGGCTTCATCATCCGGCCCGTTTCATGCACGAGCCTGGATATGGACTACACGGTGGGAGAGCTGGCCAAACGGGCCGGTTTGACGGTGCGCACCCTGCACCACTACGAAGAACTCGGCCTGCTGCGCCCCTCGGGCCGCAGCGAAGCTGGCTACCGCCGCTACGGCGAAGCCGACGTGCTGCGCCTGCACCGGGTGCTGGCACTGCGCGACGCCGGCCTGTCGCTGAAGGCCATAGCGCCGCTGCTGGACGGCGAGGCGCCGCAGCCGCTGGCTGACGTGCTGCAGGCCCAGATCGAACAGGTCGAGGCTCAGTTGCAGGCGCAGGAGAGCCTGCTGCTGACGCTGCGCAATGCTGCCAAGCGGCTGGAACTGCAGGTCGATGGCGGCGATGCGGTGCAGGTGCTGCTGGACGCCATGGCCATCCGACGCGTGCACGAGCGCTGGTTCAGCCCGGAGCAGCTGCGCGCCATGCGCCGGCAATGGGAAGCCATCCCCGAGCCGGAGCGCGACGCCGTCGAGCTGGAATGGCCGCAGCTGATCAAAGAAGCTCGCGCGGCGATGGACGCCGGCCTCGACCCGGCCGCGCCCGAGGTCCAGGCCCTGGTGCGGCGCTGGCTGGCGCTGCAGAAGCAGTTCCTGGAAGTGGCGCCCGGCATGAAGGACACCATGCAGCGCATGTATGCCGCCGAGCCCGAACTGGCGCGCCAGTCCGGTGTGACGCCTGAACTGATCGCCTACCTGCGCCGCTCCAAAGAAACATTGCCCCTCGGGGAACAGTCATGAGCGACCCGCGCCGCGACCTCTTTCGCAACGCCAATTTCCGCTGGATCATCGGCGGCGGCCTGCTGTCCATGCTGGGCGACCAGTTCACGCTGCTGGCCCTGCCCTGGCTCGTCATGGGCCTGAGCCGCGACCCGCTGGTGCTGGGCACCGTGCTGGCCCTGGGCAGCCTGCCGCGCGCCATCTTCATCCTGGTTGGCGGCGCGCTGGTGGACCGCCACTCGCCCAAGGCCGTGCTGCTGCTGACCAAGTGGATCAACTTCGCGCTGCTCGGCCTGCTGGCCGCGCTGACCGCCACGGGCGCGGTCACGCTGCCCTGGGTCTATGGCCTGACGCTGGCCATCGGCCTGGCGACTGCCTTCAGCTATCCGGCCGGCAGCGCCATCCTGCCGCAGACCGTGCCGGCCACGCTGATCCAGCCGGCCAACGGCGTGCTGATGGGCGCGCGCCAGCTGGTGCTGCTGCTCGGGCCGGTGCTGGCCGGCCTGCTGGTGACGGCGGGCAGCGAGCCGGCGCTGAGCGGCCACGGCTTGGCACTGGCCTTTGGCTTCGATGCGCTGAGCTTTGCGATCTCGGCCTGGACGCTGTCGCGCGTGCAGGTGGCAGCCAGCGAGGCCAGGCCGCCTCAGCCCGTCTTCGCGGCCATTGCCGAGTCGCTGAAGAGCTGCTGGCAGGACCGCGAGCTGCGCGCCCTCTTCATGTATTTCTCGGCAATAGCCTTCTTCGTCGGCGGCCCCATCCAGGTGGCGCTGCCGGTGCTGGCCGCCGAGCGCCTGCCCGGTGGCGCCGCGGCCTTGGGCGCAATGCTGGCCGTGCACGGCCTGGGCGCGCTGGCGGGCATGGCGGTGTCAGGTCTGAAGCCGCATTGGCGCCTGTCCACGCTGGGCGGCACGGTGCTGCTGATCGACACCGTCGCCGGCTGCGTCTTCCTCGCCTTCGGCCATGTGCATGCGGCCTGGCAGGGCGCGCTGCTGCTGTTGCCACTGGGCGCCCTGGGCGGCTTTGTGCAGGTCGCGGTCTACAGCTGGCTGCAAAAGCGCATCCCGCCGGAGATGCTGGGCCGCTCGATGGCGCTGTTCATGTTCATCGTCATGGGGCTGGCACCGCTGGCTTCGGCGGCAGCCGGGGCGGCGCTGCGGGTGCTGGACGTGACGCAGCTGTTCACGGCGGCGGCGTTGTGCCTGCTGGGGGTGGTTGCGTTAGGGGCGTTGTTCACGCCGATTCGGCGGATTGCGTATCTGGAGGCGATGGGTTGAGCAGGATTCGGCTCGCAATGGACCGCCGCATTGCAGCGGTTGCCGTCATCGGCGATCAGCCGCCGAGTTCACGCTGCCTGGCAGGAAGCAGTCGCCGGCGCACCTGGCCGGCTGACGGCTTCAACGACCGGTGTCGAGGGCGCTACGGTCATCCAGCCTGGCCGCCCGCGGCTGTCGCCGTCAACTCGCGCCGGAATGTCTGCTGCTCGAAGCGTTGGAATGGCGCTGTCGACCCCGAAGCGACATTCAGGTGGGGGCGAAGCAGTCGTTCGAATCGACCCCCGATTTGCTTACTCGCCCCCAACTTTGATTGGGTCGCGGCTACGCGGGGTCGGTTCTGGCCGTAGGTCGCCACAGTATCGGACCGCCACATCCACCTCTATCCTGATGGGAATGAACACGAGGAGGGTCCATGCAATTCATCGTCGGTGGTCCTGACGTCCCAGAAGAACTGCTCCGGGCGCATGCGGATGGACGCGTCGTCTTCTTCTGTGGGGCAGGAATCTCCTACCCTGCGGGCCTTCCCGGCTTCGGAGACCTGGTGAAGAAGATCTACGCCCACATCGGAATCGAGCCCGATGACGCGGAGAAGGAGACCCAGCGCCTGTTTCAATTCGACGCGACGCTAGATCTACTTGGACGGCGGGTCGCCGGCCAACGGCTCACGGTGAAGCGAGCGATGGCCGAGGTTCTTCGTCCGGATCTGGCCAGGCCGGGCGCGACCGACACACACGAAGCTCTGCTCCAACTCTCTCGCGTCGAGGGAGGCTCCCTGAGACTGGTCACCACCAACTTCGACCGCATCTTCGAAGATGTGGCTGATGCGAAGGGGCAGCTAGTCCAGACCTTTGCAGCGCCCATGCTTCCGATACCCAAGAGCAGCCGGTGGAACGGGGTGGTCTACCTCCATGGACTGCTGCCGAAAGTTCCAGATGATGAGGCGCTGCATCGGCTGGTGGTCACCAGCGGCGACTTTGGCCTCGCCTACCTCACGGAGCGATGGGCCGCACGATTCGTCAGTGACCTGTTTCGCAACTACGTTGTCTGCTTCGTCGGGTACAGCATCAACGATCCCGTGTTGCGCTACATGATGGATGCGCTTGCTGCGGATCGCATCCTTGGCGAGGCGACGCCGCATGCGTATGCGTTCGCGGACTTCCCTACGGGCGAGGAGACGGCGAAGCAGGCAGTTTGGGAGGCCAAAGGAGTGGTACCGGTCCTCTACGAAGCACCAGCGCACAACCACGATAGCCTCCACAAGACGCTGAAGGCCTGGGCTGAAACTTATCGTGATGGTGTCCTCGGACACGAGCGGATCGTCATCAAGAATGCGATTGCGCTTCCTTCGGCGAGCACGAGGCAAGACAACTTTGTAGGTCGCGTGTTGTGGGCGCTGAGCCATAGATCCGGGCTTCCAGCCAAGCAGTTCGCAGACCTAAAGCCGGTTCCGAGCCTCGCTTGGCTCGAGCCGCTGTCGGAGAACCGCTACGGGCACGTTGATCTGCCCAGATTTGGTGTTGCGATCACCGCCCAAGCCGACGAGAAGCTTCGCTTCAGCCACGCGAGCCGGCCTTCGGCGTACCTGCACGCTCCTTGGATGCAACTGGTTACCGGCGAACGAGGTGCCGAGTTGGACGACGTGATGTTCCAGCTGGCGCGCTGGCTGCTTCGTCACCTGAACGACCCTGCGCTGTTGCTTTGGCTCGTCCGTTTCGGCAACGAGTTGCATCCTCGCTTCATCTCGTTGATCGATGGGAGGTTGAAGGACCTCGCTCGAATGAAGCAGGAAGGCCGGACGACCGAGTTGGACGAGATCGCCGCATCGGCGCCGAATGCCATTCCCGGCCCCCTGATGCTGACACCCTGGCGGCTTCTCCTCACAGACCGCGTAAAGACGTCGCGGTTCACGGACCTCTACGGCTGGAGGAGTCGGGTTCGGAATGAGGGCCTGACGACCACGTTGCGACTCGAACTGCGGGATCTCCTCGCTCCTAAGATTCGGTTCAGGAAGCCGTTCCGGACGGAAGCAGAGGCGCCCGCCGACGCTACACGCCTGAAGCAGCTTGCAGACTGGGAACTCGTCCTGACGTCGGACCACGTTCGCTCGGCCTTGAGGGACCGTCACGCCGAAAATATTGACGCGCATCTACCGGCGCTGCTACCGGAGTTCCAGCTACTTCTTCGAGATGCCTTGGACCTGCTCGTTGAGCTAGGCGAGGCCGATGAGCGGCGAGACAGATCCACCTGGGACATGCCCAGCATCGCTGAGCATTGGCAAAATCGCTTCTTCCACGATTGGGTGACTTTGATCGACCTGCTGCGAGATGCATGGCTCGAAGTCAGACTCAAGGACCCGGCACAAGCCAGGCGTATCGCGGAAGGCTGGTTCGACCTCCCGTATCTGACGTTCAAGCGGCTGGCACTGTTTGCGGCAAGCCAGGACGCAGCGATTGACGGCCGCGTGTGGGTGCTCTGGCTATCGGACGCCGAGGGTTACTGGCTCTGGTCCGACGGGTCGCAACGCGAGGTCATGCGGCTGCTGGCAACCCAGTCCGCTTCTCTCCAACGAAAGGAGCTCGCACGGCTCGAGAAGCTGATTCTTGCTGGGCCGCCAGACAGCGTGAAGCCCGAAGGCGCTGATGCGGTCCGGTGGCGATCTACGGTCCAGCGAATGACATGGCTTCGCCTTGCAAAGATCGGCGAAGGAGGTGGGACGCTCGGCACAAGAGCTGCAGCGCGTTTAGCGAAACTAGCTGCCGGAGGTACCTTTACTGACGCCTCACCGCACCAGCAGGAAGAGTTTCCCTTTTGGATGAGCGGCAGCGGCGACCCCGACTACGAAGCGACGATAGCGGTCGACATCGCGCCGCTGAAGCGTGGCGAGCTTGTCGCATGGCTCGAGAAGTCGCCACGC
Source organism: Roseateles sp. P4_D2 (assembly GCF_056401875.1). NCBI lineage: Bacteria > Pseudomonadati > Pseudomonadota > Betaproteobacteria > Burkholderiales > Sphaerotilaceae > Roseateles > Roseateles sp. P4_D2. Next base: position 300,410 of record NZ_JBFUIM010000009.1, read on the forward strand.
GAAGGCTACCCCTTCTACGAAGATACCTGGCGAGAGACCTGCCGCGACCACTTCGCACGATCGCTGACTGCACTTTGTCAGCTGTCAGGGCGAAACGTCTGGCCTATCCATCGCTGGGTTACCGCCTTGCAGGTGTGGGCGGAAGAGGGGCGTGTGCGCAAATCCTGGCAGCATGGCTCTGCCCTTGTACTGGCAATGCCAGCCGAAGTCCTGCAGGAGCTGTCTCACAACTTGGCCTGGTGGCTTGCTGAGGTCGCGAAGTCTCTTCGGCATGCAGAGCCATTGCTACTGGAGCTGTGCCGCCGCATCCTTGCGTTGACCTACGAAGAGGAGCCAGAGCCGACTGATCCTGTTGGCCGAGCGATCAACCACCAAGTGGGGCATGTCACGAACGCTCTGCTCAGTCGTTGGTTTGCGCGCAAGCCTGGAGATGGCGAGGGACTGCCAGACGACATCAAGCCTTTCTTTACGCTCCTGTGCGAGGCGCCAGTCAGTGCATACAGAAACGGCAGGGTTCTGCTCGCGGCCAACGTTGTCGCGCTGTTCCGGGTAGATCGAAGCTGGACGGAAAAGTACCTTTTTTCAGGCTTCAACTGGACAACCGATCCAACCGAAGCCGCCGCGCTTTGGCACGGGTTCTTGTGGTCTCCACGTCTATATCCAGACCTCATGGTCGCCATCAAGGACGAGTTCCTTGCCATCGCAAATCACTGCGCGGAGCTCGGGGATCACGCCAATCAGTACATCAGCCTCCTAACCTACGCTGGGCTCGACAAGGTCGAAGGATACGAACCAGCCGATTTCCGTGGAGCCATACAGGCGCTGCCGGGCGACGGAATTAACACCGTGGCTCGTTCCCTCGCGCAAGCGCAGGAGAGCGCGGCCGATCGCAAGGAAGAGCATTGGGACGGCCGTGTCGCGCCGTTCCTTCACGACATCTGGCCAAAGTCGCACAACTTGCGATCCCCTGGCATCAGCGACTCACTAGCTCGCCTCAGCATTGCCACCGGCGACCGCTTTCCATATGCTCTTCACGCAGTAGGAAGCTGGCTGGTACCCGTCAGCCACCCGGACTACGTCGTGCACCAGCTGCACCGTGCAAAGCTTTGTCCACGCTTCCCCAGAGAGGCGCTAACCCTTATGAACGCGATCATCTCCGATCAAGCGTACGTCCCGACAGACCTTCAGACCTGCCTCAACGAGATCGTCGCAGCAGACGACGCACTCTCCGGTGACGACCACTTCAAGCGGCTCTCCGAGTTCGCGCGTCGGAAGGGGCTGTAAGCGGACTCATTGATGGGCCAGATCCGACGGACTGTCATCACCGTTCTGATCTTCTGTGGTCCGCCGCCAGTATCGGTCCAGCGCGAGACCCCTCGAACGGCGGCTATGCGCGATTCCCGCGAGTGACCGCTCCTGGCCGCAACCTCCAGTTCGCGGCCTGCGCCAAAAGCTGCCGTTCGGCCTGGCCGGGCTCGAGCTACCGGTTCTTAAGGCCGCGAGCTCACCTTGCCCACCCGGAGCGGAAATCGGCGGCGCCCGAGCAGACCGCCAGAAAGCAGACGCTCAAGCTTTGACCTGAGAGGCGACGCCCGGCTTGCCGGGTGAGTGCCACAGGGGCTGGGCCACATGCAACCGTACCCACAGCCGCTCCTCAGTCCGGCAGCAAGTTGCAGCTCGCCGCCGCGGTGTCCGCAGTGACCTCGGCAGGCTGGCCCTGCTCGTAGCCAGCTAGGCGTTTCTTGAAGTCGACAAAGGCAGCTGCGGGGATCGGCTCGGCCTTGGCCATGACGTCCAGCTTCGAGATGGCCATGCGCTGGAAGCTCATTGCCGCCTTGAACTCGCCGGCGCGAGCTGCCACAGCCGCGAGCGTGTCCAGGGCGAACGCGTTGTTGTCGCGTTGCATGGCCTCCATCGCATAGGTCTTGGCCGTCTCCAGATCGCGCTCAAAGCCGTCCTGGGTGCACGTGGCGTGGAGCCAGGCCACCTCGTTGGGCGCAGCCTGCGAGATCGCGCCGTTCTCCGGTGCGCCGTTGCTCGGATTCATGGAGGCCTTGAAGAGCTCGTCGGCCTTGCTGCAGCTGAACGGCACGATCTTGCCGCAGGAGTAGTAGCTGGCCAGCACGAACTGGGCGTGCTGGTTCTTCTGAGCAGCAAGGCTGGTGACTCGCGGCAGCGCAGCGGCGTACTTCTTCTCCTCGATCAGCTTGAACAAGGACATCGGGATTACGTTGCTCGCGCCCGTGGCCTTCTTGCTGGCGTCGGCAGCCAGGGCCGCCGGGCTGTGCGCGAAGGCTGCGGCCAGGGTCAGGAGGCCAAGCGCTCGCTGGAGAGTCGGCGCGCTGCGTGTACGGGGGCAGCGCAGCGACGCACGGCTGTTACAAGGGTTCGCGACCATCAGAAGGAGTCGAGCAGCTGCTGGGCAGCGGGATCGAGCATCATCCGCTGAGTGAAACAGTCCGCGAAGTCGATGCACAAGGTGTCATGTGGGGTGATGCTGGAACGTTGTACTCCTGGGTGCGAGAGGCGCCTGCCCGCGAAGGGAAGTTCCAGGACGCTTGGCTTGTGCTGCAGTACTACTAGCTACGGCCAGCAATTGTTTCGAACGTGAGTATCCGGTCAAGGTCAATGTCTGCTGGTGGCGCCCCAAAGGGAAACCGGGTCCCGGCCAGGAGCGGTCTGTGGTCAATGTCGGCTTGCTGTCGCGTCGACAGTCCAGCGGACACCTTGATCGCATGCTCGAATGTTGGGCAGAAATCGTTAACGATCCACCTACAACAAGTTAGACCCGAATGAACCTCCTTCGCCTTTCGGATCTCAGCGGCGCCGACCTTCTCAAGGTCTGGGATCTTGTGGCCAGTCCGCCAACGCAGTTGTCTGGCACGGTCGCTTGGTCCTTCGAGGGTAACGGCATCCGGACTCGAACGACTTTCATCC